>NZ_OX366385.1:0-672902 GCF_947251795.1 Wolbachia endosymbiont (group A) of Anoplius nigerrimus
TGGAAAGTAGCAAAACAACAATAGTAGAAGTTATCAAACGAAATGAGCCAGGTAAAAGAGTGCCTATTTGGCTAATGCGTCAGGCTGGTAGGTCTCTTCCTGAGTACCGTAAAGCAGTGGAAAATATGAATAATTTTATGGAGATATGCTACAACACAGATTTAGTGACAGAATTGACGTTACAGCCGGTGACGAGATTTGACGTGGATGCGGCGGTAATTTTTTCAGACATTTTAATAATAGCTGATGTTTTGGGTTGTGACGTGAATTTCCTGCGCAATGTGGGCCCGAGAATAAAACCTATAAAGAATCCTAAAGAATTGAAAAGTCCACAAGACATTGAAGCTAAAATTTTACCAATTCTAAACGCTATAAAGAAAGTCAGAAGTCAGCTATCAAAAAAAAAGCCTCTTATAGGATTTGCTGGTGGCCCATGGACAGTGGCTTCATATATCATAGAAGGTGGAAGCAGCAAAACTTTTTCCAAAGTATTAAATTTTTACCCTTCGTATTTGAAGGAAATAATTGAACGAATAACGGAAGCAACGATTATTTATCTAATTAAACAGATAGAATTTGGAGCAGATGTTATTCAGCTATTTGACAGTAATGCTGGTGCATTATCGGAACCATTGTTTAAAGAATATGTTATCGAACCAACAAAGAGAATTACTTTGGCAATAAAGGATAGATTTTCTGATTTTCCAATAATAGGATTTCCAAGGTCTGCTGGAAATCTTTATAAGGATTACTGCGAACAAACAGGTGTATCTGCAGTAAGTATAGATTATAATGTTCCAATAGAATGGGCGAAAGCGAATCTAGAAATCCCTCTACAAGGAAATCTTGATCCTAATCTTTTAGCCTATAATAAAACGGAAGCAATAAAAGAAGCAAAACGTATAATAGATTGCTTTAGAGATTCACCCTTCATATTTAATCTCGGACATGGAGTACTCCCTGATACTCCAGTTGAAAATATTACTGCGTTGGTGAATTTGGTAAGAAGCTACTAATACAATACATAAAATTCCTAGCTTTCTTGCCGTACAGGGTTTATCATTTGAATTTAGCTTCAGTAAGATATGTCAGACCTTGCAAAAAGAATGTCCCTAATAAAACCATCACCTACGATTGCTGTAACTGATAAGGCAAATAAGTTGAAAAATGAAGGAAAAAAGATCTGTGTTTTAGCTGCAGGAGAACCTGATTTTGATACTCCAGATCATATAAAAAAAGCGGCTATTCAAGCAATAAGTGAAGGTAAAACTAAATATACTGCTGTTGATGGAACGCGTGAGCTAAAAGAGGCAATAATTAATAAGTTAAGAAGGGATAATAACCTCGAGTACACGTTTAACCAAATCTGTGTTGGTACTGGTGCTAAGCAGATGTTATTCAATTTGTTTATGGCAACAATTAACTCTGGAGATGAAGTTATTATTCCAGCTCCTTATTGGGTTTCATATGTTGATATGGTAAATCTTTTTGGGGGCTTACCAGTTGTAGTGGAATGCAAACAAAATTTTAAACTGACAGCAGAATTATTGAAAAGCAGGATGACTAAAAAAACTAAATGGTTAGTTATTAACTCACCGAATAACCCTGCAGGGATTGTGTACACG
Organism: Wolbachia endosymbiont (group A) of Anoplius nigerrimus; assembly: GCF_947251795.1. Classification (GTDB taxonomy): domain Bacteria; phylum Pseudomonadota; class Alphaproteobacteria; order Rickettsiales; family Anaplasmataceae; genus Wolbachia. The sequence continues at coordinate 1,626 of NZ_OX366385.1, forward strand.
TATAATGAATTGAAAGACATAGCACAAATATTGCTTGAATATCCACATGTGAATGTCGTTACAGATGATATTTATGAGCATATAATATATGACGAAAAATCTTTTACTATTGCTCAGGTTGAACCGAAGCTTTACGACAGAGTTTTTGTGGTCAATGGAGTGTCAAAAGCCTATGCAATGACAGGCTGGAGAATAGGGTATATTGCAGGTAGAAGTGATGTAGTAAAAGCTATCTCTACGCTGCAGTCTCAGAGCACTTCTAACCCAAATTCGATAGCACAAGCAGCAGCAGCAGCAGCATTAAACGGTGACCATAGTTTTTTGAAAGAAAGAACAAGGATTTTTAAGAGTCGTAGAGATTTTATGGTGAAAAAGCTAAATTCTGCTCCGGGATTATCAGCATCCATTCCGCAAGGCGCATTTTATTTATTTGTCTCGTGTGAAGGATTGCTCAGTAAGAGTACAAAAAGTGGTAAAGTAATAAATAATGATCTTGATTTCACTGAATACCTGCTAGAGGATCATTTAGTTGCTGTGGTTCCAGGAATTGCGTTTGGTCTAGAAAATTTTATCAGAATTTCTTATGCAACCTCTCAGGAACAATTAGAAATTGGATGTGATAGTATTACTAAAGCGTGCCAGGAGTTAAAATGAAATAGACTATCCATAAATTACCCATTTCACCTCGTCAAAAATATTCACTAAGGTTATCTTGAATGTTCTAACTTGTATTTTTCTATGGAAGGCGTTTTTATTGAGTGAGCAAGTGTCTTTCTAATATTGAATTCCTCATTTTTTTCATTTCGTTGCAGTAAGTTAATGTTATTTATTTTATTTACTAAATCTTTCCCTTTCTCCAGAGTCTTTAAATCACTTTCGTTAATGTGATGTTCATTGTAAAATTCTGCAACAATTTCTTTTCTTTTCGGGTGAGTATTTAAAAATTCCGACACCTGATGTTTAGCAACAGCTTGAATAAATTTCTTATTAAATCTTGAATCGTTATATAGATTTTCCAAACTTTTGTCATAATGTTTTGCTTCGTTTATAGTGAGTTTTATTATCTCTTCTATGCCACTTAGAAGTTCCCTATACAATTTGTCATATCTATTGCCTGACACATGTGTAGCGAATGTTTGTTCAATGTATTTTGTTATGTAATTTTGCAATGTATTATCTATTATGCTTATGTTCATCAACCTACCTCAATGTTATGTTAACTATTTTACATGTAGAAAGGTTAATGTTGAGTTAATAGGGTACTTCTGAAGTCAAATTTTACTGAAAATTATGGTATTTAAGATATAATTGTCAGCATGAAATAAAAACATAAATAAAATGGATCTTGTAAAAAAAGTGAAGCTCAAGATAAAGATGAATAAAGGTAAAATCATAAATATGCTTATAATTTGTGGTGTAATTTTTTTCATATACCTTATTCATGAGCCAGTTGTAGATATGGTGGAAAAAATTATAAGTAAAATAAAAGGTCTCTTTTAAAAATAGAAAAAGTGAACTTTTTCCATCATCCAAACTTGAACCTGGAAAATTTAGTTAATGCATAAACTACTTATGTTAGCTATGAGTTCAACTGTATAAAATTCCGGTAAATTAAAATAAGTATTCATAAAAATGTTGTTTTCTATAAACAGAGTATCTATAATACTAGCTTTGGGGTAAAGTATTGCAGAGGAATTTTTTAATCTGGTTGTTGGCGTCACTGTTTTATGCATACCAATATATATTACGCGTAATCCCAAATATTATAATTCCTGAATTGGTAGTAAGGTTTAATATAGGAACAACAGAAATAGGACAATTTTGTGGACTGTATTATGTAGGTTATGTGTTAGCACATATTCCTGTAGGTATTCTTTTAGATAGATTTGGTTCTAAAGTTGTTGTACCGATTTGTATTGCATTAACATCTTTAGGTGCTTTACCTTTGGTCAGTTCTAACAATTGGAGTTATTCTATTATTGGAAGAATAATTACTGGTATTGGATCCTCTGCTTCAGTACTTGGACTCTTTAAAATAATAAGTATTTATTACCGTAGAGAAAAATTTGCCATGATGTTTAGTATATCAGCTATTATTGGCATCTCAGGTGGTGTATTTGCCACTAAACCGTTGCATATCTTATTTAATAAGTTTGGGTGGGACTATGTGTTTGTTACATTTATAACACTGGGATTGTTGCTTGCTCTTGTTTCCTTTATGTTTATACCCAAAATTGATACTTCAGAAGAAAGATTAAATATTAAAAGTTTAAGTGAAGTTATATTCAATAAAAATGTTCTATTAATAAGTTTATTTGGTGGCTTTATGGTTGGACCATTGGAAGGATTTACAGATGTATGGTCTGCAACATTCTTGCATGAGATGTATGCTATAGATAGACAGGTTGCATACAATATTTCAAAATGGATACTGATAGGCTTTGGTTTTGGATATTTATCACTTTCTTACTTACTAGAAAAAAAACCAACCAAACACTATGAGATAATAATTTCTTGTGCTATGGCTATGATAATTGTGTTTTTATTACTTTTTATATGTAACATTAATTCACTTTTGGCATCCATATTACTATTCATAGTTGGTTTTGCTTCTGCGTACCAAATTGTTTTGACTGCTAAAGTTGTAAATCTTGTAAAGGATGATGCGGTAGCAAGTGCAGGATCTTTAAGTAATGCTATAGTTATGAGTTTTGGCTATTTTTTTCATACCATTATTGCAAATATAATGAATTTTTATTGGGATGGTAAGATCGTTGATGAAAAACCGCTTTATGGAGCCGATGTAATGGTTAAATCTATGTTAATAATACCTATATGTTTACTAATAGGAATGATAGGCTTTTGGCTACTTAAAGTTATAAACTGTAAAAAAGCTAACCAGATTTAGAGGATGAATATAGTATTGTTTTTTATAACTAAAGTATCTATAATCCTAAATTTTAGCTGAGATTCATGTTACAGAGGAATTTTTTAATCTGGTTGTTGGCGTCACTGTTTTATGCGTACCAATATATATTACGCGTAATCCCAAACATAATTGCGCCTGAATTAATAACAAAATTTAACATAAGTATTGCAGATGTTGGCCAGTTTGGCGGGTTATACTATGTAGGCTATACGATAGCTCATATACCTATAGGTCTTTTCCTTGATAGATTTGGACCCAAGTTTGTTTTGCCTGCTTGTATCGTTTTGACATTTACCGGAACATTGCCACTTATATGCTTTGATGAGTGGAGTTATTCAATAATTGGAAGAATAATTGTGGGAATTGGGTCATCCGCTTCAGCAATTGGAATCTTTAAAGTTGCAAGCATGTATTTTGCGCAAGAAAAATCAGCAAGAATGGCTAGTTTATCCATAATTATAGGAACTTTTGGGGGGATATGTGGCGGATTACCGTTAGACTTCTTACTCAATAAATTTGGCTGGAATTATGTTATCTATACCTTCTCAGCATTCGGATGTTTACTTGCTCTGTTGCTGTTCTTAGTAACGCCTGAAAGCAATGCTCGACAGGAAAAAGTTAGCATTAGAGACTTAAAAAACATACTTCTCAACAAGCATATTATTCTAATTAGCTTTTTTGGTGGACTCATGGTCGGTCCAATGCAAGGTTTTGCCGATGGTTGGGCGAAAGCATTCTTTTTTGAAGTATATGAAATGAATGAAAACTTGGCGTCTTCTCTCTCTTCCGTAATATTGATAGGAATGTTAACAGGATCATTCTCTTTGGCTTATTTATTGGAAAAGTATAAAAATAAGCATTATGAAGTAATAATTTCATGCTCATTTGCAATGATCGCCGGTTTTCTATTACTTTTTACTCAGATTGGTGGCTTGTATGTTGTATTACCTACGCTTTTTATTATCGGCTTTGCATCTGGATATCAGATAGTTACCATTTACAAAGCGATAAGTTATGTGAATAATAACTTAGTAGGCCTGGCTACAGCTGTGTCAAACATGATAGTCATGGTTTTTGGCTATTTTTTTCACACTGGGATCGCAAAAATAGTAGATTTGTGTTGGGATAGAACAGTAATACAAGGAAATCCTGTGTATAGCGCTGAATTGCTGATAAAAGCAACATCTATTATTCCTGTATGTTTGCTAATAGCTGTCTTTGGGCTCTTATGGTTAAAAAAGCAGGACAAGCAGTCTTAAAATTGCTTGTGGTAAATATACATCTTAATATCATTGAATTAAAGCAAATTAAAGCGGGGTTTGATCTATGATAAGTGCTTTAAAAAAAGTCTGTGGCTCTAAAAATAATTTAAAGTCTTTTGATAACGAGGTTTATCAGTTTATAGAAAAAGAGTTACAACGTCAAAAGTCACAATTGCAATTAATTGCATCAGAGAATTTTGCAAGTAAAGCAGTAATGGAAGCACAAGGCTCTTTTCTGACTAATAAATATGCAGAAGGTTATCCAGGAAAAAGATATTACTGCGGTTGTGAGCATGTGGACAAAGTTGAAAGTCTAGCTATAGAAAGACTTTGTAAGCTGTTTGGTGTTAAGTTTGCAAATGTTCAACCTCACTCTGGTTCTCAGGCAAATCAAGCAGTATTTGCTTCACTGCTTACTCCGGGAGATACGATACTTGGATTATCGCTGAGTTGTGGTGGCCATCTAACTCATGGTGCGGCACCAAGCCTTTCTGGTAAATGGTTTAAGTCAATTCAATATACAGTGAATAAAGACACTTACTTGCTGGATATGGATGAGATAGAAAGGCTGGCACTCAAACATAAGCCAAAATTGATCATAGCTGGCGCTTCTGCTTATCCAAGGAAAATGGACTTCAAACGTTTTCGCGAAATTGCAGATAAAGTTGGTGCTTATTTGCTTGCGGACATTGCTCACTATGCGGGACTTATTGCAGCAGGTGAATATCCGTCTCCTGCTGAATACGCACATGTTATGACTTCCACAACTCACAAAACTTTGCGTGGTCCTCGTGGTGGAATAGTGATGACCAATGATGAAGCATTACACAAAAAAATTCAATCTGCAGTTTTTCCAGGATTGCAGGGCGGGCCACTTATGCATGTGATAGCTGCAAAAGCTGTTGCATTTAAAGAAGCATTAGCGCCAGAGTTTAAAACTTATAGCAAGAAAATCGTGGAAAATGCGAAAGTACTAGCTCAAGAATTGCAAAAGCATGGACTCGACATTATAACCGGTGGCACTGACTCTCATATAGTGCTAGTTGACTTAAGATCACAGAAATTAACCGGAAAAGACGTTGTAGATAGCCTTGAGAGGGCTGGCATTACCTGCAATAAAAACTCTGTGCCATTTGACACAGAAAAGCCAACCATCACTTCAGGGCTACGTTTTGGCACCGCTGCTGAGACAACACGCGGACATGAGGCAGAAAATTTTAAAGAGATAGCCAGCCTAGTAAATGAAGTGGTTCAGGGATTAATCAGCGGAAATAGCTCAAGTGTCGAAAAAGCAGTAAAAACTAAAGTTGAAAAGATTTGTAGTAATTTTCCTATTTATTAATTTATGTGGTGTCATCCAAGTAGCTGGTAGAAACAAAAAAACTTACTTGACAAACTCCGCCAGCCCCCTTATCATAAAACTGAAGCTATTTATTTATCTTCGCAATCTGCAGATTAAAACGACAAAGGGAACTTTGTATTTGGCGTAAATCATGCTTAATTTTTTGCACTATGTGCACCTCATGTCTTTATAAAACTTTTAGGTTTCTACCTATACAAGCAGAAACGCGCTTATAAAGCGTTCAAGACATCAAAAGACGTCAAATAGAACAAGGGAGAATTTGAATACTAGCCACCCTAGGGTTTCTTTGCCTTTTTTTTCTGCCTAGTAAATTTCTTAAACATTTATAGCTAAGGTTAGTTGCATTTAAAAGCAGCTAAATTGCAGTGTTTAAGAGCATGTCTTCAAACTGAAGAATGAGCTAATTTGTGAAGCATAATAGTGATCATATTAAAGAAGATATAGTTTTTTGAGGTGAGAGGAGAATGCTCGTAATCTTTACTCATGCGCCTAAAATTGGAAAGCCAGGCAAAAGTTCTTTCAACAATCCAACGTTTGGGAATAACTTGAAATCCTGTATCAACTATTTTCTTGGCAATCGTTAATAAACATCCCGTTTCCAATAAGCATCTGTTTTGTAATTTACCTATGTACCCTTGATCAGCAAAAAACTTACGTAAAGTTGGAACTTTGCATTTAGCTTGGGCAAAAAGATTTAGAGCACTATCACGATCTTGAATACTTGCACTCTGTACTTCAGCAGCAATTACAAGACCCACAGTATCTACAATAATATGGCGTTTTCTGCCCTTTATTTTTTTGCCAGCATCATATCCTCTGGATCCCCTTTTTGAGTAGTTTTCACTGACTGGCTATCAATTATACCTACTGATGGAGTCTTATTTTTACCAATCATCTCTCTTACTTTTTTAACTAGAAAATCATGAATTTCTTGCCATATTCCACTTTTTTTCAAGCGCGAATTACAACTATATACGGTTTTCCATGGTGGAAAATCTTTAGGCAGTTGTCTCCATTGACATCCTGTTCTCATCATATAGCGGATTGCATTAATAATTGTTCTAATACTATGTTTTCTTGGTCTGCCGGTCTTTTTAGGTTCAAAATATGGCTCTATTGTCTTCCATTCTTTGTCACTTATATCGCTTGGGTACATCTTAAAATGTACCTTATACCATACTTCTTAACTTCTTTCTACTCAGTTTGAAGACATGCTCTTAGGCTCTGTGGACAAAATTTTAGAGAAGCCATACAAGAGCTCCAACAAAATTGAGAAAACCCATAAAAACCTCAGCAGTTTTATCAAATCTGGAAAAAATGCGCCTAAAATTTTTAATTTTACCAAAAAAACACTCAATCAAATGACGTTCTTTGTAGATATGCTCATCGTAATACCTTTGCACTTTTCGATTCCGTTTTGGCGGAATAACTACTGTACATCCCTTGTCTTCAAGACTTGTAACAAAGGCATTGCTATCGTAGCCCTTGTCAGCTACTACAGTAGAGTTATAGATACTTTCGGTCAACACTTGTGCCTGCGTAATTTCATTTCTTTGACCAGGAGTCAGAGTAAATTTAAGTGGATTTCCAAGTGCATCGACAAGCGCATGTATTTTAGTTGTAAAGCCACCTTTGCTCCTCCCTAAAGCTTCTTGATCCTTGGAGTTTTTTGTATATCCAGATGAACATGGATGGGCTCGGATGATCGTACCGTCGATTATAGCAACTTCTAAATCAGGCTCTTGTTTAGTATATTCAAGCAATTTTTTCCAGACATCTCTTTCACACCATCTTTTAAATCGCTTATGTATACTCCTGTAATTACCATAAGTTTTTGGTAAAAGTCTCCATTGGCAACCACTTCGCACTATGTACCACACTGCCTCTATGAATATTCTTAAACGTTTTTCATCTTTGCTGTGCATTCCTTTTACGCTTTTTATGAACTCTAAAATTTGTTTCCAATTTTCCTCTTTGATGTAATATTGCATATGGTAGTTTCTCCATTTTTTACCTATTAGGCTAAACTACCATCTTTTTCTCTCTTTTCATATTTTTTGTCCACAGAGCCTAGGGTCGCAGCTTTACGGGCACTGTGATTTGAGCCTAAATTCTCAATGGTAAATCAAGAAGCAACTGCAATAACGTTAGGGATATAATTGTTCCACTTTCCAATTGCTTTCTTCGATAAGAGTATATCTAAACCTAGTGTGTCTCCTATATTCACCTTCTTGCCAAAATTCAATTACTTTTGGGATTACACAAAATCCCACCCAAAAGTTAGGACAAGGGACCTTTTGATCATAAAATTCTCTATTCTTCAATTCAATAGCTTGCTCAAAATCTTGCCAATTTTTCAGAACGCTCGATTGTTTTGAGCACCATGCGCTAATTTGACTACCCAGCGCTCGAGAAGAGAAGTATTTGTCAGTTCTTTCATCGTTTAGAAGTTTAACCTCTCCTTCAATTCTTACCTGCCTAGCAAATTCTATCCAATGAAACACTAATGCAGCTTTGGGGTTCTCAGTCAATTCTTTCCCTTTTTTACTGTTTACGTTAGTGAAAAACACAAAACCTTCTTTACTATATTCCTTTAGTAATACTATTCTTGCAGATGGAATACAGTCTTTGCTACAAGTTGCTAGCGTCATTGCAGTTGATGAAACTGCTTTATACCACTTTGAAAACAAATCAAACGGATCTTTTTCAGGTGAGAATGTCATATCTAAAAATAAAATCTTAATTCTGGCACGCGTTGCAAAAATAAGTGCTACGGCCATTTTGTCGTATAAGTGTTATGATATTATTGCAGATCTTGCAAGGTTTTTGAACTTTACCATATACGTAAAAGTTATTTTGAAAGTATCCAGCAGATCCAGATGGCTGTGCATAATCTTTCAGTGTTGAACCACCTGCAGCAATTGCATCACTCAGAGTATTTTTTATTTCAGCAGCAAGTTTTTCGCACTCCTTATAAGTCAAATCTTGTGCTGGCCTGAGTGGTGATATGCGAGCTCTAAACAAACTTTCAGAAGCATATATATTCCCTACGCCAACTATCAATTTGTTATCCATTAATGCTGATTTGATATTCACTTTTTTGTTTTTCAGCAACTCCTGTAAATAGTCTCCACTGAATTCATCCGTGAGGGGCTCTATTCCGAAATCATCAAAAAAATTTATTTCTTGTTCTTTGCTTAAAATAATAACTAATCCAAATCTTCTTGGATCATTAAAGATTATTGAAGTATTATCGGAAAATAAAAATACCACGTGATCGTGCTTATTCCGCACTTGATCGTGGTCAGCATATATAAGCTTTCCGCTCATGCCAAGATGTATGATTACAGCCATACTACCATCTGTATTCCAGATCGTATACTTACCTCTACGCTTGATGTTGCGTATGACTTTGCCCTTTAGCATATCATCAATATTTTTTGTTATTGGGGCACGTAAATTCCAATTATTAACTATAACATTACTAATTTGCTTGTTTTTAATTTTATCAAGCAAGAAGTTAGAGATTACTTCCACTTCCGGTAGTTCTGGCATCTTGTCTACTCTGTTGCTGTTTTTTTCTTTTTACAATATTTTGCTTTAAAGCTTTTGCCAATCTTTTTCTCTCTTCTTCTTTTTCCTTATTCTTTTTTGTGTTATTCATTATCATAATATATAAACTTGCCGTTGTAGCTCAGGTGGTAGAGTACGTCATTGGTAATGACGAGGTCCCAAGTTCGAGTCTTGGTAACGGCACACTCTTACAATATCGCATGCCGCATAAAGGAAACGTAACCGTTCACAGATTTTCGCTTAATTCTTTAATCTCACTAATGGAAAGACCAGTGCACTCAACAATAATGTTGATGTCAACACTATTAGCCAGCATTGCTTTTGCGATTTCAATTTTTCCTTCTTTTCTACCTTCTTCTCTACCTTTCTCCATACCTTTCTTCATACCTTCTTCAAGTTTGTATTCAAGAATAGCTTCCTCTTTGTACAGATCCATTATTCTTTCTTCATATGCCGTTAGATCTTTTTCACTCCAGTGAAACTTGTCTAATTCATCATATGCTCGCTTTATTATTGGTGCTTCTTTCGCAATCTTTTTTAGATCTTTTTCAGTGGTCTCTTCTGCATGTTGTTGTCTAAGTGAAGAAGGTCGCCCCTCTTCACTCGACTTCAAAACCGTACGTGAGACTTTGCGCCTCATACGGCTTCTCTCTAATTTGGTGCTTGTCATGCACACCTCCTGTGTAATTCATCGTGACAATGCCCATGTAACAAAGATAAATTTTTGATCATATTGTTTCGTCTATTCCGGTCTTTATGATGTATTTCTATTATATCATCACTTTCAAACCATAGTCTACAATTACCGCATTTACTTTGTTGTAACTTCAATAGTTTTATTACTCTTGATGGCTTATCTGGTATTTCTCTAAGACGATTACCCCAATAAACCCAATCACCATCATATGGAGATCTGGTTTTTTGCACTTTGATATGTCGTTTAATAACATGATCGCTGTGTATAATAAGATGTATCTTGTTACTTGTCATAAAACGCCAGTTATCGTTATTATACTTTTTAAAGTATTTTCTTTTTATCCAGCATTTCCCTTTGTTTGGGTGCCTAAAGACTGCCCACTTCCAGAGCTTTCTATGTATAGTATTATCCAATGAGCTAAAGATTTTACATGAAACTACTGAAGAGTAATATTGACTCCACCCTCTAATGATTGGATTGAGATTCCTTATTACTACTTCCTGTGGCGCCCCACGCATTTCTCTAAGTTTATGTTTAATAGCAAATATATGCTGCTTTATAGAATTACGACTTGGTTTTATTAATAATTTGTAACCTTTCTTACTTTCTTTTGTTGGATATTGTCTTATTGAAAATCCAAGAAAATCAAATCCTGGTTTTATTCCATTAATGATTTTTAATGTATGAGAAACTTTTGTCTTAGAGCATGTCTTCAAACTGAAGAATGAGCTAATTTGTGAAGCATAATAGTGATCATATTAAAGAAGATATAGTTTTTTGAGGTGAGAGGAGAATGCTCGTAATCTTTACTCATGCGCCTAAAATTGGAAAGCCAGGCAAAAGTTCTTTCAACAATCCAACGTTTGGGAATAACTTGAAATCCTGTATCAACTATTTTCTTGGCAATCGTTAATAAACATCCCGTTTCCAATAAGCATCTGTTTTGTAATTTACCTATGTACCCTTGATCAGCAAAAAACTTACGTAAAGTTGGAACTTTGCATTTAGCTTGGGCAAAAAGATTTAGAGCACTATCACGATCTTGAATACTTGCACTCTGTACTTCAGCAGCAATTACAAGACCCACAGTATCTACAATAATATGGCGTTTTCTGCCCTTTATTTTTTTGCCAGCATCATATCCTCTGGATCCCCTTTTTGAGTAGTTTTCACTGACTGGCTATCAATTATACCTACTGATGGAGTCTTATTTTTACCAATCATCTCTCTTACTTTTTTAACTAGAAAATCATGAATTTCTTGCCATATTCCACTTTTTTTCAAGCGCGAATTACAACTATATACGGTTTTCCATGGTGGAAAATCTTTAGGCAGTTGTCTCCATTGACATCCTGTTCTCATCATATAGCGGATTGCATTAATAATTGTTCTAATACTATGTTTTCTTGGTCTGCCGGTCTTTTTAGGTTCAAAATATGGCTCTATTGTCTTCCATTCTTTGTCACTTATATCGCTTGGGTACATCTTAAAATGTACCTTATACCATACTTCTTAACTTCTTTCTACTCAGTTTGAAGACATGCTCTTAGAAGGCTTTAATTCTAATCCAATGGTTTTTAACCATTCTTCAACTAGAACTTTTGCCCTAAGAATAATTTCTTCACTTTCATGTATGACGACAAAATCATCACAGTAGAAAATTACACTAATAGACTTTTGCGCATTTTTATGCGATATCCTACCATATTTTCTTTTCATGCATTGAAAGAGTTCGTTTGTTAATGCTTTTTTGATATGTTGCTCTAATCCGTGTAATGCAACACAAGCTAGCAACGGTGAGATCGTCCCTCCTTGAATTGTACCACGTTTTGTGGATTGAAACTTTCCATCTTCCATAACGCCTGCCCTTAACCATCCTCTTATGATTTTCTTTAACGTTGGTGTGGTATTGAGCTTTTCAAGCAGTTTATTATGGTTAATATTGTCAAAACATCCAGAAATATCAGCATCTAATACATATGCTGTTTTCTGTTTTAGCACATCAAATATGGCTTCAATTGCATCATGACATGATCTACCAGGTCTAAAACCATAAGTGTTTGGCTCAAGTTTTGCCTCCCATTCTGGTTCTAAAGCCATTTTTACAAGTGTTTGTTTTGCTCGACACGATATAGTAGGTATACCAAGCGGGCGATGCTCCGATGGCTTACCAGGTTTTGGGATCCAGACGCGTCTTGATGGCTTTGCTTTTTCTTTTATATCTAAAGAATATGATAGTTGTAATCTTTCTTTTTGATTAAGATTAGCCTTTCCATCAATACCTGCAGTCTTCTTCCCCCTATTGTCCTGTGTTACTTTCCTAACAGCGAGTGTTTTTGCACTTGTTGATTTGAGTAATAATCTCTGAAGATTATGCATCTTTCTGATATCATTACATTTAGAAGCTTGGTAAATTCGTTTTTGTAGCTTAAATGAAGATTTCTTCAGCTTTCGCCAAGGAATTCCATTCCATTCATACCTAGCTTTTTGCTGGTCCATAACATATTCACTACTATTCACCACTTTACCTTCCAAATTAAAGTGTTTACGTCTGCGTATCCCAGATATTACTTTGGGCATTAGCTTCTTAAACAATCCTTCCACATAGCAGCTTGTGGTTGGCTACCTACTTATATTTTTATGAATATAAGAGCTTTTATGTGGTTACTCCGTTCCATGGCTTCGTTTCACGTTAAACTTAGATTCCTACTATTTGCCGGAAGCTGGGAACATCAATAACTAAAGTCTTCAATCTTTAGTTCCCCTTTTGCTTCGTACCATTTTGGTCTATGCGTAGTTCAACCTCTTTTCGCATACTATGCTTTGACGACAATTCAAACATAGGTTCCTCTCGTAATCATATCTAACTCTGTTTGCAGGGATTCACCATGAGGTTTAGTGTTACCTGCTTTTATCTCATGCTTGCATCCCAAAGGTTGCCACCCTTTAAAAGGTGAGATATACATTATCCCCGATGTCTAGGGAAAGTGGAATTTAACCACCACAAAACCACGACTTTCAGGGTCGCACTAAAGAAAAATAACCAACGATCTACTATGCTTTCTAGCTGTTCTACTTTGCTTTTTGTAAATTTAGGTAACTCAATAAAGACAAATTGAAAATCTTTTAAGTAATGGCCGTTGGTTTTTATATCACGTATATTATGAGTAGAGATATAACCAACTTCTTCAGGAAGTAAGTTACAATTGGAAATAGCAATAAAGAAGACTTTCTTTAAATCAATGTAGTTGCCAGATTTATCTAATTGTCTTGAGTAGGCTTTAGCGGCATATAATTGAGCGCGTTTTTCGAAGCCCTTGTCTCTAGCGAGCTGCATTTCTGCTATATATCTATTTCCGTGAGAATCCTTGCAGAGAACATCAACAATACTTTGTTTATCAGAGGCAACTTCGGGATCCATAATAGTGCTAAGAAACTCAACTTCTTGTATTGCATTTATCTCAGTAAACCCTAAAATATCATTCAAAAAGTGGATCAGGATATTCTTATTTTTTTCCGTTCCAAAGATTTTTTTGAAACACAAATCATTGCGAGGATCGAGAAATTTTGAAAGAGCCATAATGCTTGGAAAATATTAATAATTATACACTACTATTAACAATTATTCAACTATATTTTTGAAGATAGCTAGTTTCTGTATTTACTTTAAATTGAAGAAAGCTCAAATGAAAGATCGTGTTTTTCACAGAATGCAGTCTGGTTACTATATAATTTTTTGATTTTCACTTTTCTTTTAACCTTGCAATGATATTTTCTTTGCCGATAAAAATTAATAATTTAGCAAGTTCTGGGCCTGTTTCTGTTCCTGTTAAAGCTGAACGCAACTGCATAAATAAGTCTTTTGCCTTTATATCCACTGTCTGTCGAATAGCTTTTACCCACTCTGATAATGTGTTTTCGTTACAGTCGCCTTGAGGCAATGCATTGAACGCAATTTTTATAAGCTCCTTATCAAAAATCACAGGCTCTATATCAGATTTGCATATTTTCCACCACTTGGCCACCTCAGAAAACTTTTCTATATTGTTCCTTATAAAATACCAAAACTCTGAGGAGTCCACTCCAATTTGATTTAAACGGTCTTGTACCATTTCAAATGGCATTTGTTGCAGCACTTTGCTATTTAGCTTGTATGCTTCACTCAAGCTGAATTGTACAGATGCTGAGCTAAATTTTTTAATGTCAAATGAGTCAATCAAAGATTGCATACAGGCGCAAGCTTCAATTGGATTGGATGTTCCGAGCTTCACTAAATAACTAACTAGCGCCATTGGTTCAGTCTCATCTTCTCTTATGGACTTGATATCCAGCCCGCTTTTCCGTTTCGATATCTTGCTATCATCAAAATGTAGTAGAGAAAGGTGAGCAAATATAGGAATTTTCGCTTTTAATGCTTTAATCATTTGGATTTGCACTGCGGTATTAGTTACATGATCTTCCCCACGTACAACATGGGTTACATTAAAGTCAACGTCATCAATAACAGAAGGTAGCATGTATGTGTAAATCCCATCTTCTCTTTTTACCACAGGGTCACTGATGCTACTGGTTGCAATATTTATTTCACCTTTAATTTCATCATTCCATTTAATAACTTCATTTCTATCCAACTTAAATCTAAAATGTGGCTTTCGTCCTTCTTGCTCATAATGGATTTTCTCTTGCTCAGTTAGAAGCAATGCACTTCTATCATAAACAGGAGGAAGTTCTTGTTTTAACTGCAACTTTCGTTTAATTTCTAACTCTTCTCTTGTTTCATAGCATGCATAAATATGCCCTTCTTTTATTAACTGCAAGAACACCTCGTTATAGCGCTCAAAGCGCTCTGATTGCTTAAAACTTGCATCCCAATCGATACCAATCCATTTTAGGTCTTCTATGATATTATTTATATATTTGACATCTGAACGCTGAAGGTCAGTATCATCAAAACGGAGTAAAAACTTTCCGTTTTGATTACGTGTGTACATCCAACAAACCAAGGCAGTTCGTACGTTTCCTACGTGGAGGTAGCCAGTTGGGCTTGGAGCGAATCTTGTTAACATTTAAATAGCAATATTGTTTACTCTAATTTATTTTAATTTTATATAAATATATGGCTAGAGCAAGCGAGATCTGCTAATACAATTGAGCAAGAAAAGAATAAGTATGGCTATAGCATTGTGGTACCTTTGATATTTGATGGATTAAGACCATATGATAAATTCAAGAAAATTCACAACTTGACGACAAATGCTAATGCAGCATTATATTGATATCATGACTAACTTAGAAAAGATGAGAGAAAAACTGCAAGATCAAATAAATTATCATAATGTTTTGTATCACCAAAAAAATAAGCCAGAAATAAGTGATGCTGAATATGATGAACTGAAGAAAAAGTTAGCTGAAATAGAGGCACAACTTCCAGAAGCTTATGCAACACAAGATAGTGTTGGTGCTTCACCTGATGAGAGGTTTTCTAAGGTGGAACATCAAGAACCTATGCTTTCTCTTGAGAATGCTTATGACGAACAAGATGTAGAGAAATTTTTGTCTAAAATAAAGAGGTTTTTAATTGAGGACAAAATAGAGATATTATGTGAGCCAAAAATTGATGGGTTGTCGTTTTCTGCAATTTATGAGGATGGAAGATTTGTTAAAGCTGCAACTCGAGGCGACGGTTTTGTAGGAGAAGATGTCACTCACAATGTTGCAACAATAAAAGGCTTTCCTAAGTTTTTGCAAGGTGTGCAAGGAAGACTAGAAGTAAGAGGTGAAATATACATCAGTAACAGCGACTTTTTAAAGTTAAATGAAAACGATGAATTTGCCAATCCTCGAAATGCAGCTGCTGGTTCTCTAAAGCAATTGGATGCAAACATTACAGCAAGTAGACCACTTAGATATTTTGCTTATTCTTTGATTGGTGGAGCAGAGAAAAGTCAAAGTGAAATACTAAATAAGCTTGAGGCACTTGGTTTTTGCGTAAATGAGCATCAGTCCTTAACGAGTAGTTTGGATGGAATGCTGAAGTTCTATAACGAAGTCTATAACTGTCGCTATAACTTGGATTATGATATTGATGGAATAGTCTATAAAGTAAATGATTTGGTACTACAAAATCGTCTAGGGAATACTCACAAAGCACCGCGCTCAGCACTTGCATACAAGTTTTCTGCGGTTTATGCAAAAACAAAGTTAAATAAGATATTTATACAGGTGGGCAGAACAGGGGTTTTAACTCCAGTTGCAGATTTAGTGCCAGTCAATATTGGTGGGGTGCTAGTTAGTAGAGCAAGTCTGCATAACCAAGATGAGATAAAACGTAAAGACATAAGAGAGGGAGATATTGTAACAATCAAAAGGGCAGGGGATGTAATTCCCCAGATCGTTGAAGTAAGCAGAGATTCTCGTCTTCCAAATACACCTGAATTTGTGTTTCCTGAAGTATGCCCTGAATGTGGTAGTAAAGTACGTCAGGTTGAGGGAGAGGCGGCAGTAAGATGTCCTGAGGAATTTGTCTGTAAAGCTCAAATAATAGAAAAACTAAAGCATTTTGTATCGAAAGATGCATTTGACATTGTTGGCCTTGGTGATAAGCAGATAGAGTTTTTTTACGACCTTGGTCTGATAAAACAAATCCATGATATTTTCACTTTAGAAGAAAAATTGGATGAATTTAATCTGGAAGAACAGTCTGGTTGGGGCAAGAAATCAATAGCTCATTTATTAAATGCTATACAAAGCAGAAGGGTAATAACTCTAGATAGGTTTATATTTTCTTTAGGTATTAGATTTATTGGCCAAGTTGCAGCAGAATTGCTTGCAGATTATTATGTTTCTTATGATAATTGGTATAATTCGATGATTGAACTGTCATCAGATAATACTGAGCTAGTGGGTATAGACGGCATAGGAAAAAAAGTGGCTGAATCTTTGGAATCATTTTTTTCTAAGGAACATAACATCAAAATGTTAAATGATCTTACTGCTTGTCTTCAAATTCTTCCTGTGAGCTCCAACTCTAGTGACTCTGTTTTAAATAATAAAATTATAGTGTTTACTGGTAAGCTACTTGCTATGAGTAGAGGAGAGGCGAAAGTAAGAGCCAAAACTCTAGGAGCAAAGGTCAGCTCACATCTTTCTGCTAAAACTGACTACCTAATTGCAGGAGAAAAACCAGGATCCAAATATAAAAAGGCAGTGGAATTAAGTGTAGAAATTTTAGATGAAGACCAGTGGCATAAAGTGATAAGTTCGGGAGTGTTCAAATGACACTTGGACTGTATATTAAATCAAAGTTGCAAGACTATAATGAGCAAGCTGTTAATTGGATTACCACAAAAAAACTCCTTTCTCTCCATTTTTTCTGGGTAAGGTCATCCTAGGCTCTGTGGACAAAAAATATGAAAAGAGAGAAAAAGATGGTAGTTTAGCCTAATAGGTAAAAAATGGAGAAACTACCATATGCAATATTACATCAAAGAGGAAAATTGGAAACAAATTTTAGAGTTCATAAAAAGCGTAAAAGGAATGCACAGCAAAGATGAAAAACGTTTAAGAATATTCATAGAGGCAGTGTGGTACATAGTGCGAAGTGGTTGCCAATGGAGACTTTTACCAAAAACTTATGGTAATTACAGGAGTATACATAAGCGATTTAAAAGATGGTGTGAAAGAGATGTCTGGAAAAAATTGCTTGAATATACTAAACAAGAGCCTGATTTAGAAGTTGCTATAATCGACGGTACGATCATCCGAGCCCATCCATGTTCATCTGGATATACAAAAAACTCCAAGGATCAAGAAGCTTTAGGGAGGAGCAAAGGTGGCTTTACAACTAAAATACATGCGCTTGTCGATGCACTTGGAAATCCACTTAAATTTACTCTGACTCCTGGTCAAAGAAATGAAATTACGCAGGCACAAGTGTTGACCGAAAGTATCTATAACTCTACTGTAGTAGCTGACAAGGGCTACGATAGCAATGCCTTTGTTACAAGTCTTGAAGACAAGGGATGTACAGTAGTTATTCCGCCAAAACGGAATCGAAAAGTGCAAAGGTATTACGATGAGCATATCTACAAAGAACGTCATTTGATTGAGTGTTTTTTTGGTAAAATTAAAAATTTTAGGCGCATTTTTTCCAGATTTGATAAAACTGCTGAGGTTTTTATGGGTTTTCTCAATTTTGTTGGAGCTCTTGTATGGCTTCTCTAAAATTTTGTCCACAGAGCCTAGCCCTAGCCATTAGTCAATCCTCTCCATCCAAGCATTTACTTGCCTTAATGCTTCAACAGATGGCAAGTCTTCTGTGCTGAGTGGTAGGCGGACAGTTTTGTGTTCTATGAGCCCAATATCATGCAAAAGTGCTTTAGTGGGTATTGGGTTGCTGGCAATAAATAGTGCTTTGCAAGCTTGTTGCCAACTATCTGCCTGAGGGCTCCTGCCATTGAGGCACTGCTTAACATATTCATGTGCTACGCGTGGCCAAACATTGGCAGCAACAGAAACCAGACCAGCCGCACCATAAGCGGCCATATCAGATATCATATTATCATCTCCGCAAAAGACCTCAATATTTGGAGCAACTTTCTTATACTGAGCTAAAGTATCAACGGTGCCACTTGAATCTTTGATAGCCCAAAATTTTTCGTGGCTGGATAAGTTGCGTACAGTTTCGATGTGAAGACAGACTCCTGCTCTCGATGGAATATTGTAAAACATAGCTGGCACATGTGCTTTCTCAAGCAGCTTTTCAAACCATAAAGTCTGCCCCATAATTCCGGGCTTTGCATAAATGGGAGTTGTCATTAGATAGCCGTGAATAGGCATATCCTTGCAAAAATCAAGCCATTCAAGAGTCTGATATAGATTCACCCCTGGTACGCCAATTATAATTTTCGTGTTTAATTTTAGCTCACATACGAATTCAACTAATGTACGCTTTTCAGAATCAGTAAGCGATAGGCTTTCACCGGTGCTACCTAGCAACACTACACCATTTTCAGCTTTAACTTGCATTGTAAGTAAACGCTGCAAACTGCGGTAATCTATGTCATTCCCATTGCAATTAAAAGGAGTAACACAAGCAGTCCATAAAAATGTAAATTTCAATTTAAATTGTTAAAATGGTATTTCATCGTCGATTAGTTCATCTTTTATATCGTTGTCAAAACTTTCGTGCTTATTTTTTTGTTCTGTTTCATTTTGCTTGTATTCACTTGGCTTGTAATCGGAATTTGGTCGCGAATCCAAGAGAGTAAGGGCGCTATTAAAATTATATAGAACTACCTCTGTTGTGTATCTTTCACTACCGTTTTGGTCAGTCCATTTTCTAGTTCTCAAAGAACCTTCAACATAAACTTTACTGCCTTTACGTGCAAAATCTTTAACGATTTTTACTAATCCTTCACTAAAAATTACAATATTATGCCATTCTGTCTTTTCAGAGCGCATACCGGAAAGTTTGTCAGTCCAACTTTCAGACGTGGCTATTGAAAAACTTGCCATCTCTTTTCCATTTTGTGTAGTCCTGATTTCAGGATCTTTTCCTAAATTACCAACTAATATGACTTTGTTTATGGTACCACCAGACATAATTATGCTCTAAATAAATCCCTTTATTATCTTATGCGAAAGCACTATTGTCAAATTTAATTAAAAGTGCGCTTGGAGGGATTCGAACCCACGGCCTTTGCCTCCGGAGGGCAACGCTCTATCCAACTGAGCTACAAGCGCATATATAGCTACCCACCCGCGGTACCTATGTTGAGATCCCGCTAACGAGCAGCGGGATGACGGTTGTCGGTAAACCTAAGTCACTTTGGCTATGTACTAAATTATTTAATAGATAAGCTATCCAAGTCAAATTTTTGTTTTGGATAAAGCGTAAACATAACACTCCCCTGTCCAAGATATACATTTTGAGAATCATTCGCATGCTTTTTTATTGCTTTTTGATCTACGGCCCATACAAAAGTCACACAATTTTCAGTGACTGAGTGCACCTTTAAGTCCTTAGTATTTATAAACAGCTTTCCATTTACCCATATTTTCCATGTATCGGGAGAAAGATATAAAATTGAGTCTAAACTCACTACCTTACAGTTGAAATTATCTGATACCTCCTCTTTTATAGCTCTGGAAGACCGTAAGTTAAACTGTTCCATTTCATTGACCATTCTATTAACTGGCTCTTCATCAAAAAAAATGCTTTTTACGTTACTATATTGTGACAAAACGTCAAAGTCACTTTCCACTGCTTCTCTTATTATATCATCCCGATCTGTATAGCTTAGTTTTTGATTGTTAAGAAAGAAACACTCTTTTGCACGCAAATTTGCTATATCAATAAAATCATCGATTTCTTGATTGCCAACTTTAAGAATACTTTCAAAATATCTTTTTTCTATCATCATTCCATACTGAGAATGATGACAAACCATTTCATCATCACCTTGTTTTTCTATATATACGCATAAATTTCCACTATTTAATCCTAATATTTTATGCTCAATAAAATCTTCATTGCCAATATATTGTCGGCAAGAATACTCCTTACAAATTTCTATGCTTTCTATGATATCTTCACAACTGCAATATGCATTAACATTGAAAATGAGCAGCGTAAAAATAAAAAACAGCTTTATGTTCATCACCTTATCTACTTAATATAGTATACCAATAAAAGACTATATTAACTCTCACTATCTCTATCATATTACCATTCAAAATTTGATTCATAGTTGCAGCATCAATATTTCTCTGCTTGTTTAAAATAAGAGATTTGATCATAACATAACCGGGCAGATTTGGAATAGACTGTAGAAATAAAAAAATATGCTTATCGCTGATTGAACTTAAATTTAGGACCACTTCACTTTTTATTACTTTTGTGCGTTCACTTTTGTTGTGGAGCTCAACTTCTTCAGGTATAGAAATTGATATTTCAGGTTCTAATATATAGTACTTTTTATATAACTTGCTAAGCTCGAAATTTAAATTTGCAATGTATCTGCTACTGTGTAAATTTGAAGAAGAAATTTTTTTCCATAAATCTAGGTTTTTATTTAGAACAACTTCCTTTTTTTGAATTCCAGTAATCTGTAAATTAATAGAACGTATTTTATCAATCGCAATTTGGTTTTTATTATAAACCTTTTCGTTATAGATAACAACATATGTTAATAACCCTATTAATCCAACAGATAATAACAAATACGATATAAACTGAATTGTAGCTTTTCTTTTTAATTGAGAGATAGTCATTAATCTACATTGCCTCTCCTATTTCAACATCAATAGATAGATTTTGCCCTTTAGCAGCAGGTAAGTTAGAAATATTAATGTCATAGGTACGAAAATTATCGTTTAAATTTTTTCGTAGTTTCTCGTATTGATAGGAAATATTTTTACCGGATCGAAAATTAAACCTTAAAGTTGTGGTAATATAACTTTTTGCCTCATTATAATTCCATTCAAATGATCGAAGCTCTATACCTGGTACTTTTAACTTTTCTACGTACTTAACTTGTGTAAGAGGAGAGTATTCTATTTTTGATAAAATATTATTGATATTAATAAAATCATAAATTTCATCTATTTTTTTTACATTATAGCTTTGGCTAAGTTTTGTTAACTGGTTATTTAAGGTGCTCTGCTTTGCGGATAAATTATCAGCGACACTGAAGTTTGAATACAAATTTAGCAAACAAAGGGCGTTAATTACAACTAAAACCAAAGCAAAGTATAGAAAAATTTGAGGAGAGTTTAAATAAAGGTAATTGAATAGATAAAATTCTTTAGTTTCCTTTGTATTAAAAATAGCTGCTAATTTATTCTTAAAGCTGTGAAACAAAATTATGGTATCGCAAAAGTTATCTTTTTCACTTATAGCTAGTTCTGCTCCTAATAGTTTGCCTAACTCATATGGAGTTAATATGTTCACACTATTCTCTGAAAAATTTATGACTGATAAACTAGCTTTAATATCTTCTGACACTATGATGCAAAGGTCGATAGGGTTATTTTTTTCAAACCCAAACTTAGTTAAGGATCGAATAGTATCTTGCACTTCCTGATATATTCCACCAGCAATAATTCCTGGTAAATTATCATTAGTAAATGGTACTAAACGCGTAAATATCATTTTATTCTCTTTAAGAACCACTTGTCTATAGCCTCCCGTTTTAGTTGCAGCAACTATAATTTTCCAATTATTAGGATCTTTATGTAGAATCTTTTTTGTTATATTACTTATTTCTATAGGAAACATTAATATTCCCTTAAAGTTGGAGCCTATCTCAATAAACACATTCAACCAATATTCTACTAAATGCTTTGCTTTTGATGAAACAAGAAGATAGCACCAGTTTTGATTGAATTTGTTTGGCTTCTCAATCAAAAAAACTGAACTTATGTCATTATTACGAGAAAAATGCTCCATCTTTGTTTTTGCTGATAGATAGGCACTAATCTTGTTTGCCCTTGTAATAAACTGTAGCGAGTAATTTTGGTCTGCATGATTAAGCACCAGGTATAAAGGTGCTTTTTTATCTGACGAAAGACATGAAATTAAATCGGAAACTGCTTTATCGTTTTTGCCCTTAACAAAATACCTTTTATTTAAAGTATTATTTTTAAAATATAGTAACATTATGCCTTCTTCTCCAATAGAAAGCATAAACTTACTTTTGGATTTTGAACTAAACATATTAACAAAGCATATACTTATCTAGAATTAAAAAGGCAATTTATTGAAATTCATTAAACGTTAGAGGGAAATATTGTTATAAATCTTCGTAGCAACATTATTTATATTATAATTTTTCACAAAATTACTACTAATATTAAGCTATTTAGGTAATAGATTAAATTAATTAGAAATATACACTATCTGCCGATTAACTTTAATTAATAGGAGTTATTAGTCTATTTACTATTCTTGTAATATCATTTCTAATGGTAAACATTTCTAGGCTCTGTGGACAAAAAATATGAAAAGAGAGAAAAAGATGGTAGTTTAGCCTAATAGGTAAAAAATGGAGAAACTACCATATGCAATATTACATCAAAGAGGAAAATTGGAAACAAATTTTAGAGTTCATAAAAAGCGTAAAAGGAATGCACAGCAAAGATGAAAAACGTTTAAGAATATTCATAGAGGCAGTGTGGTACATAGTGCGAAGTGGTTGCCAATGGAGACTTTTACCAAAAACTTATGGTAATTACAGGAGTATACATAAGCGATTTAAAAGATGGTGTGAAAGAGATGTCTGGAAAAAATTGCTTGAATATACTAAACAAGAGCCTGATTTAGAAGTTGCTATAATCGACGGTACGATCATCCGAGCCCATCCATGTTCATCTGGATATACAAAAAACTCCAAGGATCAAGAAGCTTTAGGGAGGAGCAAAGGTGGCTTTACAACTAAAATACATGCGCTTGTCGATGCACTTGGAAATCCACTTAAATTTACTCTGACTCCTGGTCAAAGAAATGAAATTACGCAGGCACAAGTGTTGACCGAAAGTATCTATAACTCTACTGTAGTAGCTGACAAGGGCTACGATAGCAATGCCTTTGTTACAAGTCTTGAAGACAAGGGATGTACAGTAGTTATTCCGCCAAAACGGAATCGAAAAGTGCAAAGGTATTACGATGAGCATATCTACAAAGAACGTCATTTGATTGAGTGTTTTTTTGGTAAAATTAAAAATTTTAGGCGCATTTTTTCCAGATTTGATAAAACTGCTGAGGTTTTTATGGGTTTTCTCAATTTTGTTGGAGCTCTTGTATGGCTTCTCTAAAATTTTGTCCACAGAGCCTAGTAATACTGGAACAGTTGTTATTTCAAATACAGAATTTAGTGTAAGTAAACTAACCATTTGCTGAAGAACGCTCATCTTCTGTGGTACTTGATGATGGAGCAACTAATTTGCTCAAAATCTCATCTTTTGGACCCATAGCGTAAATAACACCATCTGACATGAGGATCACCTTATCAACTACGGACAATAACGGTAGCTTGTGAGTGATGATAACAGTAGTAGTATTTTGCTTTCTTGCAATACCAATTGCATTAATTAAGCATGCTTCTCCATTGCTATCTAAGTTAGCGTTTGGTTCATCAAGTACTAAAAGTTTTGTGTGACCATAAAAAGCTCTGGCAAGTCCAAGAAGCTGTTTTTGGCCGCCAGAGAGCGTTACTCCTCCAGGCCCTCCTATTGTTGTATCATATCCATTTGGTAAGCTTAGTATTAGTTCATGTATTCCTGCAATTTTTGCTGCTTTGATTATTTCTTCAGGATTTGGGTCTGGTCTCATGCGAGCAATATTAGCTTTGACACTAGTGTTAAATAACTCAATATCTTGAGGTAAGTAGCCAACATAATTACCAAAATTTTCTCGATTCCAAGTGTATACATCAGCGCCATCTAGTCTGACTACACCAGATATTGGCTTCCATACACCAACAGTTAATTTTGCGATAGTGGATTTACCAGAAGCACTTGCACCAATCACACCTACTACGTCCCCTGGTTCTATTATAAATGATATTCCTTTTACTGTCGGCTTATTGCTTCCATAAGGAGTAAAAAATACTCTATCAAATTCCAATTTTCCTTCAGGTTCTGGTAGAGCCATCGTTTGCTCTCTTTTTGGCGATGTTAATATAAGTCTTTGTAGCCTTCCATATGACATTCTAGCCTGATTTAAAAACTTCCAAGTATGAACCGCAGCGTCAAATGGTGCTAATACTCTACCCATTAAAATTGAAGCAGCGATGATGCTACCAGCAGTTTTATGAGCTGTAATTGCAAGTAATGCACCTGTTCCAATTACTGATATTTGCAGAGTTGAGCGCAAAAACTTAGTGATTCCAGTAATTACATTAGAGCGATTTTGTGCTTTAATTTGCATTGCTCGGTTCTGATCATTTCGTTTACACCAATCAGAGACTATGAATTCTGACATGCCCATAGCTTCAACTACTTCTGCATTTCTTGTTGCAACATCTATAGCATTGATATTCCGTATAGTTTCTTCGTTGGTTTCTTGTAATATTCGTTTAGTGGCAAGTTCATTCCATATTGCCATAGAGACTAATATAATGATTCCAGCAATAGCTATAAACCCCGTGGAGGTGTGTATCATGAAAATCACAACGAGGTAAATTAACGACCATGGAGTATCAAACAGTGAGAATATACCATTTCCTGTAATGAAATTTTTTATTACCCCGAGATCTCGTATTGCTTCACCACTTGAAGTTGAGCTCTGCACTGACGTTAGCCTGATTGACCTTACTATCAGATCTGGTGTTGCAGTTTTATCGATCCAATCACCTATTTTTGCCATGGCTAAATATCGACAAGTTTCAAGCATTGCAGAACATGCAAATGCAGATAAAGTGATAATTGTCAGCATAGTTAGTGTTGACACACTTTCGCTTGATATCACCCGATCAAGCACTTGAGAGGTATAAAGTGGTAGGAATAACATTAATAAATTGATTCCCGCACTAAACCAAAAGATAAACCAAAATGCACTTTTGCATTTTTCTAGGCAAATATATAGAGTACTTTGCTTCAATTCTTTTTTTATTGATGGCGTAATTTCCACAATCTTCCTCTTAATTTGATTACATGCACCATATACAATTTTTATTACAAAAATATTAATAACGGCAGTTAGCCTGCTTTAAGTGAGTAAAATATTAATATATGTGAATAGGAAATATAAACAAAGAAGTATAGTTAATATTTCCTTCATTACCTAATTCAAAATTGAGAGTTTTTAATAACTTTCCAACTCCCACTTTGGCCTTGGTGCAAAATTAAGTGGATCTATATAGTTCTTCTGTAACCTTTCAATTCCTGCCCATCCAACCATTATTGCATTGTCTGTACATAGGTTGTTGGGGGGAAAAAATATGTTTAAGTTTATGTGTTGTTTTAATTTTTCTCTCAAGAAATTATTTGCTGCAACTCCGCCGGTAATCACAAAGTCATTGATTTTGATATTTAAAGATTCGGCCATAATAATCGCATTACTAACCCTGTCCAGCAGTATGTCACTAATACACTCTTGAAACGAAGCACATACATCACACACATCTTGCTCGCTCATTTTAAGTTCTTGCACCAAGTTTTTTACTGCCGTCTTGATTCCAGAAAACGAAAAGTTACATCCAGAACGTTTTATCATCGCCCTTGGCAGTTTAAATCTTGCACCATTGCCTCTTTTAGCTAACTTTTCAATTAATGGCCCTCCGGGATAGCTTAAACCCAGCATCTTAGCAACTTTATCAAATGCTTCTCCTAGTGAATCATCAAGCGTTTCTCCAAGTTTAATGTATTTACCTACATCCTGTGCAATTAAAAATTGACAGTGACCACCTGATATTAGTAGGACTAAAAATGGAAATTTTACCTCATGCAGTAACCTAATAACCAATGCATGCGCTTCTAAGTGATTCACTGCAATGAACGGTTTTTGTGCTACATGCGCAATTGCTTTAGCCATCATTGTACCAACTATTAATCCACCTATGAGTCCTGGTCCTGATGTTGCTGCAATTGCATTGAGGTCACAAAAGTTAAGGTTAGATTTTTCCACGGCGCTTTTTATTAGACCACTTAAATGCTTCATATGAGCACGTGAAGCTATTTCAGGGATCACCCCACCGCGCTTTTTGTGTTCTGCTTGGGAGAGAATTTCGTGAGCAAGGACTTGCTTGTCACTATTTACAATCGCTACTGCAGTTTCGTCGCAGCTTGTTTCAACAGCTAAAATGGTTTTCATGTATATTCGAACACTTTATTATAAAAACTATATCTTGAAACGCTATAGAAGTTAAGAAAAGATTACACCTTATAGAACGAACTGCTATAACTAAAATGAGTAAGATCTGCTGAATTTCAGCGCCAAGCGCACAACTATACAAACATTGTAGTTTTAGAGCAATTCCCACCGGAAGGGTGTCATCCGAGTAGCTGACACTGGGATGGCTTTGTTGCATCGCACCTTATACTGGTAGTAATTTACGATAAATATCATGTAGCCATTTCAAATTTAGCCATACCAATTTCAGTAAATTGATTAAGCAAATAGCACTTAATCAGCAATTCTTTTTCGCGATTTACTTCGGATTTATTCCTAAAGCTGAATCCAAATATTTGCTTTAATCTTGAGAAAAACCCTTCAATATAAGATCTTTTCCCATAATTTACTTCTTTTTTCCATTCTTTCACGCCATCTTCACCGTATAATTTTATTAACCTAATAGCAGCATTTCTGTCAGACATATAATCTATTTCTGGATGTTCTGCCGCATTGTTTATTGGTGGAATTTTTGCCTTTATATCATATTCGTTACACAATTTATAAAACTTGTGCCTATCATATGCCCTATCTGCATATAGTGCTTTTATGACATGAACTTCTTTAAGCAAATCGCAAGCTCCATAGTGATCAGACCGTTACTGTATTTTACAGCTATGGCTTTTTTGCAGTTTATATTCAACATTACATGCAATTTTCTTGTCTGTTCATAGCCACTCTGTCAGCGCTATTTTCCTTCAGGGGTATTGTTGTAAATGCTGATACCTGTACTATCTATAGCAATTTCGATGTCTTCCATATTATTTTCTGCAATCATTGATCTTAATATTAAGTTTCTTTTGATGCTTGTGAATAGCTGCAAATCTCTTCCTATTTGTTGCAGATATCCTTTTATAAACCCCACCGTTTGTCTTAGAGCATGTCTTCAAACTGAAGAATGAGCTAATTTGTGAAGCATAATAGTGATCATATTAAAGAAGATATAGTTTTTTGAGGTGAGAGGAGAATGCTCGTAATCTTTACTCATGCGCCTAAAATTGGAAAGCCAGGCAAAAGTTCTTTCAACAATCCAACGTTTGGGAATAACTTGAAATCCTGTATCAACTATTTTCTTGGCAATCGTTAATAAACATCCCGTTTCCAATAAGCATCTGTTTTGTAATTTACCTATGTACCCTTGATCAGCAAAAAACTTACGTAAAGTTGGAACTTTGCATTTAGCTTGGGCAAAAAGATTTAGAGCACTATCACGATCTTGAATACTTGCACTCTGTACTTCAGCAGCAATTACAAGACCCACAGTATCTACAATAATATGGCGTTTTCTGCCCTTTATTTTTTTGCCAGCATCATATCCTCTGGATCCCCTTTTTGAGTAGTTTTCACTGACTGGCTATCAATTATACCTACTGATGGAGTCTTATTTTTACCAATCATCTCTCTTACTTTTTTAACTAGAAAATCATGAATTTCTTGCCATATTCCACTTTTTTTCAAGCGCGAATTACAACTATATACGGTTTTCCATGGTGGAAAATCTTTAGGCAGTTGTCTCCATTGACATCCTGTTCTCATCATATAGCGGATTGCATTAATAATTGTTCTAATACTATGTTTTCTTGGTCTGCCGGTCTTTTTAGGTTCAAAATATGGCTCTATTGTCTTCCATTCTTTGTCACTTATATCGCTTGGGTACATCTTAAAATGTACCTTATACCATACTTCTTAACTTCTTTCTACTCAGTTTGAAGACATGCTCTTAGTACCCCTATTTACCAATAAGCTCAAAATTTCTAGCTTACATTTTCACTTTTTTGATGCTAATTACGTTGAACTCTTTTGAACCATTCCATTCATCTGGAGTTATATTGAATACTAATTCTCTCTCATCTAAAGATAAAGTTCCATTATCTATCTTATAGTTATTTGTATAACACCCGTAGATTCTGTTATCTGCTATCATCTCTTCTATTTTTAAAGATTTTGGATTAAGCATTATATCTTTATGTATATTTCCATCGGAACGTATATATGTATATAAGTTTTTGAATACCAAATTCTCATATGCATCACGTTCTACTACATATGTACTAAGATCTGTAAGATCTGGATTATCCGTATTATATTCAGATATTACATAATAAGCATTATCCTCAAAAAAATCTGGGTGACTGTTTAAAAAATCCATACACTAACCTCTTTTATTATTAAACTATTAATATTATAGCTAATACTTATATATAAGTCAATATAAATTAATTTGTTAATACTTAAGCTTATACTCTTGCAGTATTTGAAGAGAGATTCTCAAGGACGTCTTTTGCCTGTGGTTCACTAATCATAGTCCGAACGATATTAGTTGCCATAAAGGCACAGCCTAGAATAAAAAAGTCAGTAGAAACAAAAGGAATGATAGGAGATTCGAGAGGCAATATAGATGCAATTCCTCCTATTAAAAACGAAACGTTAGATGTAATATCAAGACAGATCTTTGTTAGTTTTTTTTGTCCTGCTACACCAAGTTGCTTCTGTAGAAAATGATCCTTTAATGACCATATATTTAAAGCAAACGAAAGTACACTTAATATAGTGCCGGCAATACTAAAATACAGACTTAAGACAGGAATACTCAAGACCAATGCCGCTATGTATCCAATGAAAGAGATAGTAGATAGTGTAGTAACTAAGCGTTTCGAGTAAGTTCGTACCTTCTTTCTGTAGGCTAACTTATCTTTTTCACCATACATAGCATAAATATTACCTAATATGTTATATTATAGCATTAATTAATTCAACAAGCAATATGGAAGCTAAGAGTGCCCGAGAGAAGACTTGAACTTCCACAACTTAAAAAGTTACCAGCACCTGAAGCTAGCGCGTCTACCAATTCCGCCACCCGGGCTTTTTATAGTTTACTATGTTAAAGTTAAATAATATACTTAAACAATTTTTAGTTCAAAGGTAATGCCAAATCTAGATCAAATATTTTTCGCTCAAAACAATGTTGATATTAATAACGTATATAAAATAGTCAATAACGCTTTGAGCAATAGCGATGGTGGTGAGCTGTTTCTAGAATTTTGCCAGTTGGAGTCCCTAGTTTTTGATGACAATATATTAAAACACGTGGATTTCAATACTAGAAGGGGATTTGGTTTAAGGTCTTTTTGTGAGGATAGTACATCTTTCGTTTGTTCTTCTGAGATTAGCGAAAAAGAAATTAGTAATGCTGCTTCTATGGTAAAAAGCTCAGTGTCTTTAAACAAGACAAATTCAATAAATTTAAACGAAGAGACAAAAAGCCTGTATTCGAGGATTAACCCTACAAATGAAATGGATCTGAATTCAAAGATTAAACTACTCAATGAGGTTAATGAGTATGTAAGGTCCAAAAATAACTGCGTGAAGCAAGTAAAAATAACTCTAAGTGGAGAATGGCAAGTTATACAAATAATAAAGGGTGATCACAGATTAAGCGATATCAGGCCTCTGGTACGTTTTAATGTGCTAGTCATTGTAGAAAAAGATGGCCGTACCGAAAGAGGTTCTGCAGGGCATGGTGGAAGGGACTCTTATAGTAAGTTTATTTCTGAGAAAAAGTGGAAAGAAGTTGCAAACCAAGCGTTAGAACAAGCACTGGTAAATCTTGAAGCAATTCCAACTCCAGCCGGAGAAATGACAGTCGTTTTAGGTCCAGGCTGGCCAGGAATATTGTTACACGAAGCCGTGGGTCACGGACTCGAAGGCGATTTTAATCGTAAAGGAGTATCAGCATTTTCAAATTCTATGGGTAAACAAGTAGCAGCTAGTGACATCACAGTAGTTGATGACGGAACTCTGCCCAATTTGCGCGGCTCTATCAGCGTAGACGATGAAGGCACTCCACCCAGTTATAATATATTGATAGAGGATGGAATTCTCAAAGGCTACATGCAGGACCATATGAATGCTAAACTCATGGGTGTGAATCCAACCGGTAATGGTAGAAGAGAAAGTTATAAAGAAGTTACTATGCCGCGCATGACAAACACCTATATGTTACCAGGGAAACATACGCCGGAAGAAATAATATCTAGCGTAAAGAAAGGTCTGTATGCAGTAAATTTCGGTGGTGGGCAAGTTGATATAACGTCAGGGAAATTTGTTTTTTCATCTTCAGAAGCTTACTTAATAGAAAATGGTAAAATTACACAGCCAGTCAAAGGAGCAACACTAATTGGTGATGGGCCAACAGTGCTAAAAAAAGTATCCATGGTTGGCAACGACTTAAAGTTGGACCCCGGTGTTGGCACATGCTCAAAAGATGGACAAAATGTGCCCGTTGGAGTTGGTCAACCAACACTCAAAGTCGATGCAATAACCGTTGGTGGAACTGAGATATAGATAAGGGCTAAAACGGATTCCAGCGCATGACGCACAATTGTACAAACATTGTAGCCGTTGTTCAAATAGCCCGCAGAAGTGAAAAAGCTGCTTGACAAACTCTGCCAGCGCCCTTATCATGAAAGTGAAGCTATTTATTTATCTTCGCAATCTGTGCAGGTTAATGACAAAAAACTTAGGGTATTTGGCGTCTCATGTTTAATTTTTCGCACTACGTGCATCGCATGTCTTTAAAAATTTTTAGGTTTTTACCTATATAAGCCGAAACGCGCTTACAAAGCGTTTAAGACAGCAAAAAACGTCAAATTGACAAGGGAGAATTTGAATACTAGCTACCCTAGGGTTTCTTTGCCTTTTTTCCTGCTTGGTAAATTTCTTAAACACTTGCGGTGTAGGTTAGTTGCAAGTTAAAAGCAGCTAAATCGCTCTTAATCAAGCGTTTTAGAATAAAAAAACGCCGATATTTTAGTACATGGTAAATAGCCAACCACCATGGGGCTTCTTTTGCCTTTTTTTTTATTTGGTAAATTTCTTAATATTTATAGCAACATGAACTGGGCAGGAAGGTGTCATTCCAGTGCTCCTTTTTTTGTCACCCGAGCCCCTATGATGTCATTCCAGTGCTTGACACTGGAATCCAATTTTCCATATAATCTCATCGAAAACGTTGTAACCATTTTCTATGCTAGTTTGCTTACTCACAAGCAAACTTTCCTGGGTCCCAGTGTCAAGCTACTCGGATGACAGGAGAAGGGGCTACTTGCATGACGGTTCTTATCGTCGGTAAACTTAGAGCTATAATAACTATTTGCCTTTTTTCTGCTTAGGTTATGCAAGAAGTCTACTGTCTGAGAAAAGGTAGATAAGAGATGAAAACAGATAGAAGTATTTAAGTAGCTCAAAAAGAACGTTAAGTCGTGCTTTTTATTTATATTGACAGTATGTATAACATCGTTTACGATTAAAGTTAATAATAATAATTTATATTTATCATGTTTGCAGTAATTGAGACTGGTGGGAAGCAATATTTAGTAAAAGAAGGCAGTATAATAAAAGTAGAGAAGTTAGAAGCTGAGGAAAAAAAAGAGGTGGAAATCAATAAGGTGATTTGTGTTTCAAATAATGGCTTATCTTATTCATCTAATGCTACTGTTAAAGCTGAAGTATTGGAGCAGTGTAGAGGAGAAAAAATTATAATCTTTAAGAAGAAAAGAAGAAAAAATTACCGTAGGAAAACTGGTCATAGGCAGTATATAACTGTTCTTCGTATAAATGAAATTAGTCTTCAAAAGTAAGAGGTAAGATATGGCAACTAAAAAATCAGGTGGTAGTTCCTGTAATGGTAGAGATTCAGCGGGTCGTAGGTTAGGAATAAAGAAGAATGGGAAGGTTATTCCTGGTAACATAATTGTGCGCCAAAGAGGCACAAAATTCCATCCTGGGAAGAATGTTGGTATAGGTAAAGATCATACGATTTTTGCCAAAGTAGAAGGCTGGGTCAGTTTTAGAAGGTCAGCAAATAAAAAGACTTTTATTGATATCGTGCCTACAGATAATATGAAAGCTTCAGCTTGAATAAATCATGGGTCTGTAGCTCAGGTGGTTAGAGCGCACGCCTGATAAGCGTGAGGTCGGAGGTTCAACTCTTCCCAGACCCACCATTTAGTAGTTACTAACTGTGTTTTCTATAGCGGTTTTGATATTGTATAAGCAAAAACATGAGTTTGTATAAAAATTTAGTAACCAGTGAATCAGTTGCGGCTGGTCATCCAGATAAAGTAGCAGATCAAATTTCAGATGCAATACTTGATAAATACCTTTTCACTGATCCTTTTGCGCGAGCTGCAATAGAGACTTTAGTCACCAAAGATAACATTATTATAGCTGGGGAAGTATTCGGACCTAACATCAAAAATAGCAGGATTGAAAGTATTGTACGGAATACAATAAAAGATATTGGTTATGAGCATGATGGTTTCCACTGGAGAAAAGTGAAGGTAAATATATTGCTGCATGAGCAATCAAATGACATTGCAATAGGGGTGGATCAAGGTGCTGGAGATCAGGGCATAATGTATGGCTATGCAACAACAGAGACAGAAAACCTTATGCCAGCACCCATTTTTTATGCACACTCGATTCTGAAAAATATCATGAGCGCAGTTAAAGAAGCAAAGCTTGGTCCGGATGCAAAATCACAAATCACTTTGGCATATGAGAATAACCTCCCGGTACGTGCTGAAAGTATTATTGTCTCAATACAGCATCCTGAGGATTTGGATCAATCAAAAGTAAAAGAAATAATTTACCCTTACATAGTTTCATCTTTACCTGAAGGATGGATGTGTCCTGAGGAAAATCTCTTAGTCAATCCAACTGGTAGATTTGTTATTGGTGGACCGGTTAGTGATTGTGGATTAACCGGACGAAAAATTATGGTTGATACTTATGGAGGTTATATTCCACACGGTGGAGGGGCATTTTCCGGAAAAGATGCAACCAAAGTTGATAGATCTGCAGCTTATATGGCAAGATACCTTGCTAAAAATATTGTCTTTGCAGGTTTAGCTGAACGTTGTCTTGTGCAGCTTTCTTATGCAATTGGTATATCACAACCTACTTCATTCTATATTGACACATTTAGTACAAATACGATAGATGAAAAAAAGATTAAAAAGTTTATCGAGAATAATATAGATTTATCAACAAAAGGCATAATCAAGCATTTATCGCTTGACCGTCCTATATATAAACGTACAGCCTGTTATGGACATTTTGGTAAAGAGTCAGAAAATGACGGTGGATTTTCTTGGGAAAGCATGAGCTTGTCTGCTGATCTTTGTAGAGAATTCAATATAGAAGGTAATAGTAAAATTTCTTTAGGTTACTGAAATTTTTGATTTACAGCCCCATATTTATATACTAGCTTATTGTTAAAGTATAACACGCTTTTTCATAATAATTATACTATATTGGTGATAATTATTATATTCAGTTTTTATTGTGAGGCTCATAAAGTGTATAACGAAATAGAAGGAGAACTGTACAACGTAATTGTAAAAGAGTTTTCCGATCTTATTGATAGGATGAAAGAACATCCTTTTTATGTTGAATTGATGAATGGTACTTTAGATTATAAAAGATTTAAATTTTACCTTCAGCAGGATTTTCTAGGTTCTGTAGATTGCGCTCGTGCTCATTTAGTTGTTGCAGCTAAAGTTAATGATGTTGAAACAATAAGTAGGTTAATTGATATAGCAAAAGGAGCATTTGATTTTCGAGAACAATATAAAAAATATTTCGAGGATTGTGATCTATCTGATAATCATAAAAAGTCAAGAGCTTGTTCTGCTTGTGTTGACCTTTTCATGAGTACTGCGTATCACAATTCTGTTACTGAGACCTTAGTGTTGTCTTATTCTTTCTTTAATGTAGACCAAATTGTTATATGCCATATGGCAAATGAGATCACAACTAAGGGGATTAAAAATAACAAATACAAAAAGTGGATTGATATCTGTAATGGCAAAGGAGTGGACGCGGTGGTTGAAGAGGTTAGTGATATTACAAGTAAGCTATACACAAAAGCTAGTGACTGTGAAAAGGAAAAGATATATGAGCTTTGTAGAAAAGGACTGGAGCTAGAGATAATGTTTTTGGATGAGGCATATTGCTCTAATATACCTCAATAAAAACGCATTAGCACAAGTTGTTTACGTTGGCAGTATTGTAGTGTTCAGTGGTATAATTAAGAGTTGTTATGGATCAAATCTTTTAAAGGATATAATTGAGCATCCTTTTAATGTTGAATTGGAGAATAACACTCTAAGTATAGAAAGTTTCAGATTCTATATTCAACAAGGTACATTACTCTTGAGTGATTATATTCGTACCGTCTTAATTACTGCATCCAGGGTAGAAGGCTGTAACAATGTTGTTTCACTTATTAGGGTGGCTCGAGGGGCAATTGCTATTGAGAGAATTTTGCATAACCACTACTTTGCTATATATGCTATAAGTCGTGGAGAGAAATCTCTTGAGTGCTTAAATTTTACTAATTTTCTTTTGTCTACCTCATATAGCAACACTTATGAAGCCATAACAGTTTTGTATTCTTATATGTTTATATACAAGACTATCGTTGATAGTATGAAAAATAGATTCAAGAAAAATAATAGATATAAGGATTGGTTTGATTTTTATAGCGGTAGTTTTATAGAATCTGGATGCATTATTTTGGAAAATATTGTTGATGAATATTGCAGCAGGGCAAGAGAAAATGAAAAGAGCAGGATGCTTAAGTTATTTAGAATAAGCGCCCAATTCATGTTAGATTTTTTGAATGGTGCATATAATTTTTCACAATTCAATCAAGATTTTAAGGAATATTGACAATTTTAAACTAATTTGTATCCTTAATAAGTATTTTTTAAAATGCTATGAAAAGTAAAGAACATGATTTTCATTTAGTGGACCCAAGTCCTTGGCCAATTGCTATATCAGCAGCAATTCTTATTCTTGCACTTGGATTAGTTGGTGCGCTTCATAAACAAATTTTCGGAATGTTTTGTTTAGTTCTGGGAATCTCCGCAGTATCAGGGGTGCTGTTCTATTGGTGGAGGGATGTAATAAGGGAGGCCATTTATGATAAATGTCATACTACCATTGTAAAACATGGACTCAAATTTGCAATGTACTTATTTATTCTCTCGGAGGTCGTATTTTTTATAGTGTTCTTTTGTTCATTCTTTAAAGCCTGGCTTGATCCAGTTTTTTTATTTGAGGCGTTTTCTCCTGCAAAAAAAGTTGAATGGCCCCCTGAGGAAATTTTGCCACCTGATCCGTGGTCACTACCATTCATGAATACATTAATATTATTGCTTTCTGGTACAACAATTACTTGGGCAAATCACTCTTTACTTGAAAATGATAAAAAGAGCATGATTAAAATGCTGTCCATAACTATATTGCTTGGGGTTTTTTTTATAATAGTGCAAGCAATAGAGTATCATGAAGCGAGTTTTTCTCTACAAGAAACAGGAGAAAAGCTTATTTATACATCCAATTTTTATATGATTACCGGTTTTCACTGCGCACACGTTATAATAGGAATAATATTTTTATCAGTGTGTTTATTTAGAGCGCGGAAAGGCCAGTTTACACCTCAGGAACATTTGTGCTTTGAGTTTGCCTCCTGGTATTGGCACTTTGTAGATGTAGTCTGGATGTTTTTATTTTTGTTTGTCTATTGGTTAAGCGTTTATTAAGTGGTTAAAATAATAGGTCTAGATCCAGGGATAAGCAAGACGGGGTGGGCCATTATTGACCTAAACGAAAAAAATAATATTGAATTTTTGGGCGGCGGTACCATATCAACTGACAATAAGCTCAATACAGATGAACGCCTATATGTGATTTTTGAACAATTAAAGAAAGTAATTTCCCTATATTCTCCGAATGAAGCTGCGGTGGAGAAAATTTTTGTTAATAAAAATCCTAAATCTTCACTAACTTTAGGATATGCAAGAGGGGTTGTAATTTTAGCGTTAAAAATAACAAAGCTAACTATGAATGAATATGATGCAAACTATGTAAAAAAAAGCATTACCGGAAATGGCCATGCTGATAAGGATCAGATTATATTTATGGTGAAGCAAATAGTTAAAAATTTGAGTATAAAATGCCACCATGCTGCTGACGCTCTTGCTGTAGCAATTTGTCATGCTTATACGAAAGGTTCTTGTTTTGTTGAGTAACTTTTATATGGGATTCAGTTTGAAGATTTCCAGATCTGGAAAAACTATTTGATTGTATTTATCTTGTCTAACGTTCGTTGCAAAATAATACATGCGGAGATTTTATCATCTATTTTTTTCGATTTTGTGATTGATATGCCAGTAATTTTTAGTGTATGAGTTGCGATAGATGTTGAGAAGCTTTCGTCTTGTAAGTATATATTTACTTTATATTTTTTTATTATTTTATTTGCGAATTGGATTATGGTTTTACACCATTTAGTTTCTTGCTCGTCCA
Organism: Wolbachia endosymbiont (group A) of Anoplius nigerrimus; assembly: GCF_947251795.1. Taxonomy (GTDB): domain Bacteria; phylum Pseudomonadota; class Alphaproteobacteria; order Rickettsiales; family Anaplasmataceae; genus Wolbachia. Next base: position 38,718 of record NZ_OX366385.1, read on the forward strand.
TTTTTAATGGTAGTCCTATTACCATTGATCCAGCTTCATTTTCTTTGAATATTCTATGCAGATAACCTAAATCTTTGCTCATATTTTTCCTATAATATACACTATGAGCTGTGGCTATAAGCTGTGTTTTATCGCTAAATGCTATGCCTATTTGCTTTTCTCCCATGTCAAGGCACATTATGCGCTTATCTTTTGGAATAGACTTTAGAAACTCATCCGGATTTCTATGTAGCATCTATTAGACTTCCTGTAAAGCCAAGAATAAGCAAGTAAATTGTGACCTTACCCAGAAAAAGTAGAGAGAAAGTCAAGAAAATTTTTTACAAAAAGAATAATGAATCAAATTGCTCAGGAATGCAATAGACTTCTTGCATAACCCAAACTAAGTAGAAAAAAGGTATCATCCGAGTAGCTGACACTGGTTCACCTTATGGTGCAACCTCCCCTGTCATCCCAGTGCGTGACACTGGGATCTAGCCTTTATTATTTGGTTGAAATTAAGTCTTCTGGATCCCAGTGGGCTTTGTTGCATAGCACCTTAAGCAGTGATGGTTTACGACAAATTTATGTAATGATTTCAAATTTAGCCATACCAATATCAGTGAATTTGTTGAGCAAATAGCACTTAATTAGTAATTCTTTTTCACGATTTACTTCAGATTTATTCCTAAAGCTAAATCCAAATACTTGCTTCAACCTTGAGAAAAATCCTTCTATGTAAGATCTCTTTCCATAAATTGCTTCCTTTTTCCACTCTTTTACACCATCTTGTCCATATAATTTTATTAACCTAATAGCAGCATTTCTGTCAGACATATAATCTATTTTTGAATGTTCTGCTGCATCCTTTTTTGGTAGAACTTTTGTCTTTATATCGTATTTCTTACACAATTTATAAAGTTTGTGCCTATCGTATGCCCTATCTGCATATAATGCTTTTATTTTGTGCTGAAAATTAACTTCTTCAAGCAAATCGCAAGCTCCATAGTGGTCAGAGTAGACGCCATTACTGTATCTTGCAGCTATAGCTTTTTTACTATTCACACTTAACATAACATGTAACTTTCTTACTTGCTCGTAGCTTCGGTACTTTCTATCTGCACTGTTTTCCTTCAGGAGTGTTACTGTAAATGCTGATACTTGTGCTATCTATGATAATTTCAATATTTTCCATGTTGCTTTTATCAACCCTGCAATCATTTATCTTAATATTAAGTTTTTTAAACCTTCTCGATGCTTGTGAATAGCTGCAAATTTTTTCCTATTTGTTGCAGATATCCTTTTATAAACCCCACCGTTTGTCTTAAACCAATTCTAAAAAGATTGACAATTATATGCACCAAAATTACGACTTTATCACTGTAAATATAGTTGCCGCCCTGCATTTTTGGACTATTTTCATACCAATTTTCGATAGCTTCATCGATGTAACGAAAAATATTTCCCCTTTTTTCAAGGAATTTGTTATATTCGTTTTGGTTACTGACTTTCATTTTCTGTGGCATATTTTTTCTTCAACAGTTAAATGGTTATTTATAATGAATTTTGTCAGTAGCCACCAGATTTTTTCGGTTGCTATGCAACAAAGCCCACTGGGATCCAGCTTCTTTTTTTCTAGATCCCAGTGTCAGCTACTCGGATGACACCCTACTTAACCGTCATACCGCCGCGGTATCTCTTAACATAGATCCCTTACTTAACCGTCATACCTTAACATAGATCCCGCTAACACGTAGCGGGATACTATCTACACCGTCATACCGCCGCGGTATCTCTAGGCTCTGTGGACAAAATTTTAGAGAAGCCATACAAGAGCTCCAACAAAATTGAGAAAACCCATAAAAACCTCAGCAGTTTTATCAAATCTGGAAAAAATGCGCCTAAAATTTTTAATTTTACCAAAAAAACACTCAATCAAATGACGTTCTTTGTAGATATGCTCATCGTAATACCTTTGCACTTTTCGATTCCGTTTTGGCGGAATAACTACTGTACATCCCTTGTCTTCAAGACTTGTAACAAAGGCATTGCTATCGTAGCCCTTGTCAGCTACTACAGTAGAGTTATAGATACTTTCGGTCAACACTTGTGCCTGCGTAATTTCATTTCTTTGACCAGGAGTCAGAGTAAATTTAAGTGGATTTCCAAGTGCATCGACAAGCGCATGTATTTTAGTTGTAAAGCCACCTTTGCTCCTCCCTAAAGCTTCTTGATCCTTGGAGTTTTTTGTATATCCAGATGAACATGGATGGGCTCGGATGATCGTACCGTCGATTATAGCAACTTCTAAATCAGGCTCTTGTTTAGTATATTCAAGCAATTTTTTCCAGACATCTCTTTCACACCATCTTTTAAATCGCTTATGTATACTCCTGTAATTACCATAAGTTTTTGGTAAAAGTCTCCATTGGCAACCACTTCGCACTATGTACCACACTGCCTCTATGAATATTCTTAAACGTTTTTCATCTTTGCTGTGCATTCCTTTTACGCTTTTTATGAACTCTAAAATTTGTTTCCAATTTTCCTCTTTGATGTAATATTGCATATGGTAGTTTCTCCATTTTTTACCTATTAGGCTAAACTACCATCTTTTTCTCTCTTTTCATATTTTTTGTCCACAGAGCCTAGGAAAATTAAGTGAAGTAGATAAATGTAATACTAAATTGTTGGGCAAGATTATATTTAAAGGTCTAATGAAGTTAATATTAATGGGGCAAAAAACAAGCCTAAGAGCGCTAGAAATGGTAATAAACAGGTGTATAATGGATAAGAATAGCGATAAAAGTACAGTAACATACAGTGGTTTGTCAAAAAGGTTAAAAGTTATAAATCCAGAATATTTTAAGGGAGTATATATTGATTTGATGAGCAAGATTAAAAAGCTATTACCCCAAAAAACATCAAATAACTTACATAAGTTTGATTCGACGATCATAAATTTATCGGGATATCTCATAAAAGATGGGCTAAAAATAGGCGGTAAAAGTAACGACAGTCAAGTTAAAGTGAGTGTAGGATTAAAGGATCAATTGCCGACAAGTATAAGATTTTGTAAAGGACAAGAAGAAAGTAGTGAAGATATAGCATTAGTGAGAGCAATTAATGAAGCTAAAGTTGAAAAAGAGGATATTTTATTATTTGATAGAGGAATCAGAAAAGTTGGAACTTTTGCCGAATTTGATGAAAAGGAGTACAAATTTATCACAAGAGTTAAAGTAGGAAGAAAACATGATGTTATAAGCAGGAACAAAGTTATAAGAGAACAAAAATCGGATGGATCAGAGATTTTAGAAGATATAATAGTTAATCTTTATCGTGCACGAGGTAAAGTGGCAGAAAAGCATGATCTACGGCTAATAAAAATCAGAAATAAAATTGGAGATGAAATATGGTTTTTGACAAACTTGTTTGAAATGCCAGCTTATGAAGTAACAGAGCTATATAGGCGCAGATGGGATATAGAAGTGTTCTTTAAATTTATAAAGCAAAATCTTGGATATAAGCACTTTTTAAGCCATACTATGAATGGCATGAAGGTACATGATTATTATTACGGCTTTGTTATTTCTTGTTTATAAAATCAAAAATAATCTACATGGGTTCAAAATAGCATTACTGCAATTCACATTGGATCTAAATGACTCTTTTATACGTTCGATTGTTTTACTGTCGGGAGGTAATTTACATGCCGTTGATCATCTCATATCACGTTATTTTTGATACTTTCAACACTTATGGCCAGCGCCCCATAAGTGTTGAAAGTGCAGTCACACAAGGTGATTAATGGTATGTAAATCTCCTCTTGATATCAACCTTCGTTGTTGGGAAAGCAGATAAACCACGTCAAAAATTCGCTTAAACCTTCTAACCACAGGCAAAAAGGCGCTTTTTTGATTTATTTTATTATCATTGAAATTTATGCCATTAACCACCTTATATAATGCCACTTATAGCACTTTCAACACTTATGGCCAGCGCCCCTATGATGTCATCCCAGTGCTTGACACTGGGATCTCATTTCGTAACTTCATAGTATAAATTACTTCAAATTGTATCTATTTGCAAATATATAAATATAGTAATTTTGCATAAAAAATTAGATCCCAGTGTCACGCACTGGGATGACACCCTCCTAGGCTCTGTGGACAAAAAATATGAAAAGAGAGAAAAAGATGGTAGTTTAGCCTAATAGGTAAAAAATGGAGAAACTACCATATGCAATATTACATCAAAGAGGAAAATTGGAAACAAATTTTAGAGTTCATAAAAAGCGTAAAAGGAATGCACAGCAAAGATGAAAAACGTTTAAGAATATTCATAGAGGCAGTGTGGTACATAGTGCGAAGTGGTTGCCAATGGAGACTTTTACCAAAAACTTATGGTAATTACAGGAGTATACATAAGCGATTTAAAAGATGGTGTGAAAGAGATGTCTGGAAAAAATTGCTTGAATATACTAAACAAGAGCCTGATTTAGAAGTTGCTATAATCGACGGTACGATCATCCGAGCCCATCCATGTTCATCTGGATATACAAAAAACTCCAAGGATCAAGAAGCTTTAGGGAGGAGCAAAGGTGGCTTTACAACTAAAATACATGCGCTTGTCGATGCACTTGGAAATCCACTTAAATTTACTCTGACTCCTGGTCAAAGAAATGAAATTACGCAGGCACAAGTGTTGACCGAAAGTATCTATAACTCTACTGTAGTAGCTGACAAGGGCTACGATAGCAATGCCTTTGTTACAAGTCTTGAAGACAAGGGATGTACAGTAGTTATTCCGCCAAAACGGAATCGAAAAGTGCAAAGGTATTACGATGAGCATATCTACAAAGAACGTCATTTGATTGAGTGTTTTTTTGGTAAAATTAAAAATTTTAGGCGCATTTTTTCCAGATTTGATAAAACTGCTGAGGTTTTTATGGGTTTTCTCAATTTTGTTGGAGCTCTTGTATGGCTTCTCTAAAATTTTGTCCACAGAGCCTAGTAGAAACGCTTTTGTAATTGCAACATTCGTGCAATCTTTAGCCATGAATATTAAGAAACTTACCAAACGAAAAAAAGGCAAAAGAAACCCTAGTCATTGTCTATTTTCAGTATTGGCGTTTTTTTATGTTTTTTACACTTAGTAACCACGACTCAGCTGCATTTAAACTGCAACTAACTTTTAGCTATAAACATTAAAAAATTTACTAGGCAGAAAAAAAGGCAAAGAAAACCCGTGGTAGCTAGTTATTACACTCTCTATTTTAAAATTTGACGTTGGGTGATGTCTTGAACGCTTTATAAGCGCGTTTCAGCTTGTATAGGTAAAAACCTAGAAATTTGATAAAGACATACGGTGCACATAGTGCAAAGAATTAAACAATAGTACGCCAAATACAAGTTTTCTTGTCATTTTAATCTGCTGCAGAGATTGCGAAGTTAAATAAAATAGCTTCAGTTTCATGATAAGGGGGCTGGCGGAGTTTGTCAAGGAAGTTTTTTCGTTTCTACTGAATGACAGTTGTGGCTTGGGCAAGAAGTCTATTTCCACAAAAATGCTTCGATTTATCTTAACATTTTGTCAACTACCTTTGTAGATTTAAAAGGGCATTTTTACATATTCCATATGACTGCCAGTTGCACCCCTCACATGCGTAATCAAATTTCTTTAAAGACATTTTCTCTCTAATCTTTTCTACCGCTTCACTCCAGGTCAAAGTCTCGCCAATTTTTATTCCTAAAATTTCCATATGCCTTCTATCTAGCTCTAAAACTTTAGCTTGTGTGGTGCATTCACCTTGTTTAGTCTGGTTTGGGCAAGCACTACAAATACTATCAAGATTGCCGACTACTTCGATTTGAGTACTAATTACTTTGCTTGCTATCTTTTTATAATTTTCTACAAAACCCTGAGAATACCCATATCCCCGAAACGCGAGGGTGCACATGAAATGATGGGGGCGGAATTTTATCATTTTTTCAAATATTGCAAAGCTGCTACAAGTAGAAAAATTTTTACCAAACCAGGAAGGATAAATGGTAAAACACCCACCATTATTGCTTGTCCCAGACCCAAGTAAACAGCAAGCCAACTAACACCACAAATAAAGATTATAACTATACCAGCCAGACAACTTAAAGAATTACACACAAATGATTTATACTTAGAGTTCAGTAATTCATTTACTTTGCTCATTACCACAACAGCAGCTAAACAGCCAATTAAATATCCACCTGTTGGTCCGAGAAAAATGTGATAACCACCAGAAAAATTCGCAAAAACAGGAAATCCTGCTGCACCAAGTGATAGATATGTAAGCACAGAATAGAATGCTGTTCTGCGGTTAAATTTAAGCCCAATAAGCATTACTCCCAAAGTTTGCAATGTGATAGGCACAGGCTGCAATGGTATGCTTATTTGAGCCATCAAGAATAAAAGTAAAACGCAAGACAATATCTCAGCCAGTGTTAATCTACTGCTAGACTGTGTTATAAACATACTTCCCAATAAAAATAACTTATTAAATGTAATATATGTGTATAAGAGGTTTTGCAATTTAAATTTTGCTCATATTGTGCTACAATGAATTATTTATGCACTATTAAATTAAAAATGATGAGTAAACAAGATCTATTATCGTTGATGAAAGCAAGACACAGCGGACGTTCATACGATACTACAAGAGCGATATCTCAGGAAGACGTGGATATTTTAATGGAAGCTGTAAGGCTGACTCCCTCATGTTTTGGTGATGAACCTTGGAGATATGTGATATGCAACAAACAGAACAATCAAAGCGCATGGGAAAAGCTGCTAAATTGCCTTGATGAATCTAATCAAAAATGGGCAAAAGATGCACAAGTGTTAATCATATCTTTAAGTGCTAAAAACTTCCGTAAACGAGGTAAAGGAGAAAATCTTTGGGCTAGTCATGATACTGGTGCAGCAAATTATGCACTTATGCTACAGGCTGCATCTGTGAACTTAATGGCTCATCAAATGGGTGGATTTGATAGAGATAAAATAGTAGAAAGATTCAACATATCCGATGATTTTAATGTAATGTCAGTGATAGCGGTTGGTTACGAAGAAGAGGGCGCTGAAACAAGTAAGAAAAAAAGAAGACCAATAGAAGAAATATTTTTTTATGATGAGTGGCCAAGGTCCTAAAAATTTTATCAAGATGCACGGTACTGGCAATAATTTTGTTATCATAGACTCACGTTCAACAAACAATTTAGACTGGAACTATAGACAAATTGCTGATCAAAGCAGTTGTGATCAAGTGATAATTATAACAATGTCTAATGCTGCAAACTGCTTTATACATATCTATAATGCTGATGGTAGTCGAGCTGAAATGTGCGGAAACGCAGCACGCTGTGTTGGATATTTGATAATGTCAGAAAAAGGTACTGAGTATATCACTATTGAGCTGGTAAACAAACGCATTTTAGAGTGTTTTAAAGTTGGTGATAAATCCATAAAGGTTAACATGGGTAAACCTTTGCTAAAATGGCATGAAATTCCCTTGTCTACTGAGTGTGACACTCTTCACTTACCTATAGAGCTTGAAATGCTAAAAGATCCTGTTGCAGTAAATATTGGTAACCCTCATATAGTTTTTTTTGTTGATAACATAAGTGAAATACCATTGCGAAATTTAGGACCAAAGCTAGAAAATCACGTACTATTTCCTCAGAAAATTAATATTAGTATTGCACAAGTTGAAAAGTCTGGAGAAATAGCTTTAAGAGTTTGGGAAAGAGGTACAGGCATTACTGCATCATGCGGTAGTGCAGCCTGTGCAGCACTTGTTGCATCCACACTACGTGGATATCTGACTGTCCAACAGACTTCAGTAGATTTACCAGGAGGTAAGTTATTAATCGAATGGGCAAATAACGTATTCATGACCGGTGATATAGGATTTTTGTGATAATTGTTTTCACAATGCAAAACTACTTGACAAACTCCGCCAGCGCACTTATCATGGAAGTGAAGCTATTGTATTTGCTTTCGCCAATCTGCAGATTAAAAGGTAAGGATTACTTAATGTATCGGCGTCTTATGTTCAATTTTTTGCAGTATATAGATACTGTATGTCTTTACAAAACTTCATCTACATCTAGATTTTTATCTAAATAAGCTGAACGCGCTTACAAAGCGTTACAAGACATCAAAAAATGCCAATACTCGACAGAGATAGTAAAAGACTAGCTAACTCGGGGATCCTTTGTCTTTTTTTCTGCTTAGTAAATTTCTTAAACATTTGCAGCGTAGATTAGTTGCAATTAAAAGCAGCTTAATCTCGCTTGTCAAGCGTTTAAAACATAAAAAACGCCAATATTTTAAAGCGGATAATAACCACGGGGCTTCTTTTGCCTTTTTTTCATTTGGTAAATTCCTTAATATTTATAGCTAAACGACAACCGTCATCCCGCTACGTGTTAGCGGGATCTCTTGTTAGCGCCGCGGCGGTATGACGTAGGCTCTGTGGACAAAATTTTAGAGAAGCCATACAAGAGCTCCAACAAAATTGAGAAAACCCATAAAAACCTCAGCAGTTTTATCAAATCTGGAAAAAATGCGCCTAAAATTTTTAATTTTACCAAAAAAACACTCAATCAAATGACGTTCTTTGTAGATATGCTCATCGTAATACCTTTGCACTTTTCGATTCCGTTTTGGCGGAATAACTACTGTACATCCCTTGTCTTCAAGACTTGTAACAAAGGCATTGCTATCGTAGCCCTTGTCAGCTACTACAGTAGAGTTATAGATACTTTCGGTCAACACTTGTGCCTGCGTAATTTCATTTCTTTGACCAGGAGTCAGAGTAAATTTAAGTGGATTTCCAAGTGCATCGACAAGCGCATGTATTTTAGTTGTAAAGCCACCTTTGCTCCTCCCTAAAGCTTCTTGATCCTTGGAGTTTTTTGTATATCCAGATGAACATGGATGGGCTCGGATGATCGTACCGTCGATTATAGCAACTTCTAAATCAGGCTCTTGTTTAGTATATTCAAGCAATTTTTTCCAGACATCTCTTTCACACCATCTTTTAAATCGCTTATGTATACTCCTGTAATTACCATAAGTTTTTGGTAAAAGTCTCCATTGGCAACCACTTCGCACTATGTACCACACTGCCTCTATGAATATTCTTAAACGTTTTTCATCTTTGCTGTGCATTCCTTTTACGCTTTTTATGAACTCTAAAATTTGTTTCCAATTTTCCTCTTTGATGTAATATTGCATATGGTAGTTTCTCCATTTTTTACCTATTAGGCTAAACTACCATCTTTTTCTCTCTTTTCATATTTTTTGTCCACAGAGCCTAGTTATTACACTCTCTATTTTAAAATTTGACGTTGGGTGATGTCTTGAACGCTTTATAAGCGCGTTTCAGCTTGTATAGGTAAAAACCTAGAAATTTGATAAAGACATACGGTGCACATAGTGCAAAGAATTAAACAATAGTACGCCAAATACAAGTTTTCTTGTCATTTTAATCTGCTGCAGAGATTGCGAAGTTAAATAAAATAGCTTCAGTTTCATGATAAGGGGGCTGGCGAGGTTTGTCAAGCAAGTTTTATGGCCTAGCGTCACACGCTGGAATGACACCGGATCGGCTTTGTTGCATCGCACCTTATGCGGTAGTAATTTACGATAAATTCATGTAGCCATTTCGAATTTAGCCATACCAATGTCAGTAAATTGATTAAGCAAATAGCACTTAATGAGTAGTTCTTTTCCACGATTTACTTCGGACTTATTCCTAAAGCTGAATCCAAATATTTGCTTTAATCTTGAGAAAAACCCTTCAATGTGAGCTCTCTTTCCATAATTTACTTCTTCTTTCCACTTTTTTATGCAATCATATGACTTTATTAGTCTAACAGCAGCATTTCTATCATCCATGTAATCCAATTTTTGGTGCTCTGTTGCGTTGTTTTTCGGAAGAACTTTTGTCTTTATACCAAACTTGTTACATAATTCGTAAAGCTTATGCCTGTCATATGCTCTATCCGCATATAATACCTTTACAGCATGAACTTCTTCTAACAAATCGCAAGCTCCATAGTGATCTGAATAAACTCCGCTGCTGTATTTTGCAGCTATGGCTTTTTTGCTGTTTATATTCAACATTACGTGTAGTTTCTTTACTTGTTCATAGCTGCGATACTTTCTATTTTCGCTATTTTCCTTGCTGTGGCCAGGAGTGTTGTTATAAATGCTGATGCTTGTGCTATCTATAGCAATTTCGATATCTTCCATATTATCTTTATCAATTCTGCAATCATTTATCTTAATATTAAGTTTCTTAAACCTTCTTGAAGCCTGAGAATAGCTGATAACTTGCAAATTTTTCCCAATTTGCTCAAGGTATCCTGCTATAAATCCAACTGTTTGCCTCAAACCTATTCTGAATAGATGGGTTATTATATGTATCAAAATCACCACTTTATTGCTGTAAATATTGTTGCCACCCTGCATTTTTGGCCCAATTTCATACCAATTTTCTATGGCTTCGTTGATATAACGAAAAATATTTCCTCTTTTTTCTAGAAATTTGTTATATTCGTTTTGGTTACTGACTCTCATTTTTTGTGGCATATTTTTTCTTCAACAGTTGAATGGCTATTTTATAATGAATTTTGTCAGTAACTGCCAGATTTTTTCGGTTGCTATGCAACAAAGCCCACCGGATCTCACATTCATTCTACTGCAACGCAGAAAATTCGTACAATTGTACATGATGTAGGGTTTCTGGCTACATTTTTCTATTAAACTCACCTTTCCTCTATGTAACAGATTTCGTATTAAATTTTAAATTTAATGCGCCTAGATATACAAGCATTCCCAGCAAAACCATAGGTATAGAAAGCAACTGCCCCATAGTTAAATCAAGCCACAAATAGCCAATTTGATAGTCTGGTTCGCGAAAAAACTCAATGAAAAAACGTGCTATTCCATACCACATAACTGCAATACCAGTTAACGCACCGTGATACAGTCTTATTCTAGTCAAGAAAAACAGTGAATTTGCAACTGCAAAAAGTAGCAGTCCTTCAAAAAGTGCCTCATAAAGCTGGCTTGGATGACGCAGCAAATTATCACCACTTTCTGGAAATACCATACCCCATGGCATAGTTGTAATTCTGCCAAATAACTCTCCGTTTATAAAATTGCCTATGCGACCTAAAAATAAACCTATGGGAACTCCGCAAGAAACTAGGTCCAGTGCATAAAATATAGGAATGTTATGTCTTTTACACGAAATGATCACTGCAAACAAAACTCCTATAGCACCACCATGAAATGACATTCCTCCTTCCCAGGTCTTCAATATCTCGATAGGGTTGCTTATATAAAGAACTGGATCATATATCAATACGTAGCCAAGTCTACCTCCAAGGATAATGCCTACAATAGTGGCTGTTAATAACGAATCGTAAAAATTCTTAGTAAATATTTTTTGGTCATCTAGCTTATGTAAATACCAATATGCAAACACTATACCCAAAACGTAGGCTAAGGAATACCAATATATAGAAACAGGACCGATGCTGAAAATTACTGGATTTAAAGACATATTTTGCTATAAATTATTCTTAGACAATCTACTTTTTTCACGATCCCACTCTCTCTGTTTTATAGTTGCTCTCTTATCGTAGAGTTTTTTTCCTTTTACAACGGCAATTTTAGTTTTTGCCAATCCTTTATCATTAAAATAGATCGAAAGCGGCACAACAGTTATCCCAGCGGTTTTGATTTGACCAATTAGTTTGTTCATCTCTTTTTTATGTAAAAGCAGTTTGCGTTCCCTTTTTGGTTTATGATTTTTTCGGTTTGCAGCTTTATATTCTGCAATATGCATATTGTGCAGCCATATTTCGCTATTCTTTTCGATAACGTAGGCGTCGGAAATATTTACTTTTCTTTCTCTTAGCGATTTAACTTCACTGCTTAATAAGACCATACCCGCTTCAAATTCTTCTAAGATGAAATATTCAAACCTTGCTTTCCTATTTTCTGCAATAACTTCCATATCTAAAGATATCTTTAAGCTTCAATATATTACAGAGTTTTTAACTTAATTCATAATATATCTTTCCTTAAAAAATCATTTAAGTTATACTGCAAACCATGAACCTTAGGCAAAAAATCAAGTTTTTTTCTCTATCATTTGTAATTTTATTTTCTCTATGGACTATATTGTCTGGTTATTTTGAGCCATTTTTTATTTTTTGTGGAGTGTTTTCCTCTATATTCACATTATTTATCTTTAGAAGGTTGATAAACGCTGAAAGGGCTCTTAGCCAGATTTTAAATGGTACGAGTAGACTGTCGTTTTATAAGTTAGTAAGTTACATACCATGGTTAATGTACCAAATCATTTTATCAAGTGTTTATGTAACAAAAAAGGTGCTACGACTCAAATCTAAGCTTGAGCCAATCATTATCCTAAGAAAATGCAAAGGGCATAATGATGAAAGCATTGCGTTATTTGCCAATTCGGTTACAATCACTCCTGGAACTTTAACTATCAATGTTGAAAGTAAGCAGAAAACATATTTCTCTACCATGTATCTGATAGATAAAGATCTTGAAAGCGGCATTTCTGAAATAGAAAATAAAATCTTAAAAATACTACGTTCAGTTAAGTAATTGCTTTAAATAAGTTAACAGCATCCTTATATTCCCTTACAAGACTTTCAAGCATCTCTTTTGGAAGGCTATTGTTAACAATAGAACATAAATAATTATATAAATCTTCTAACCTTAGTATGTTATTTCTCTTCTTGCTGTTGAATTTATACGGAAAAATACCTTCCATAACTTCAATAGTAGTAGCCTTGTTTAAAAATACATTTTCACTTGTCACGCTTATTCTTGCTAAAACAGTGTTAATTTCAGGTTCGTCATTTGTATAAAAATCTGATAGCTGAGTTATTCTAATAACATATAAAGTTACTATTTTTGACAAGCAATTATCAGCATATTCACAATTTTTTATTACCTCCCACTGAGTAACCTGAGATTTACCTATTTTTGCATTGTTCGGTAATTTACTCATTCAACTTTCTCCATTTAATCCAGTAGATAGATTATACTAATACTTTGTTAAATAAATGATAACGCAATCATAAAAATATATATTCATAATGGCATGTTATGTAAAATAGTACGATATCCAAACATTAAAGTTGATTTAGGCTGGTTTATATTGGGCACCTCTTATTTCTGCATTACCTAAGCAAGCTAAGCTGTAAAATGACAGTTGGACATCAGCTCATAACAGGAGCACTCTGAAATATAGCTAACCCAAGAAAGGTTTCCCCACGTCATACCGCCGCGGTATCTCAGCATAGATTCCACTAACGAGTAGCGGAATGACGAATTTGTTGTTTTTCAAATCGTTGGTAAACCTAAGTCACTTTAGCTATAGATTTACTTTTTGAGTTATTTTGTTAACATTAATTATTACACCAAATCAATTGCACAAAATGAAAAAGGTGAAACTTGGGATACTAATTTCAGGCAGGGGATCAAATATGCAGGCCTTGATAGAGGCATGTCAAAATCGTAATTTTCCTGCAGAAGTTGTGTGCGCTATCACAAATAATAGCGAAGCTGCTGGTCTGAAAATAGCAGAGCAAGCAGGAATCCCAGCGTTTGTTGTTAAAGATAAACCACTTGATGCTGATAAAATTCACAAAATACTTGTTCAACATAAGGTTGATTTAATTTGCCTTGCAGGGTTTATAAGAATTCTCAAAGCTGATTTTCTGAGTAAATGGCATAACAAGGTTATAAATATTCATCCCTCTTTACTTCCATCCTTTAAGGGCCTAAACGCTCAAGAGCAAGCTCTAAAAGCAGGTGTAAAAATTACAGGTTGTACTGTACATTATGTCACTCCTGAAATTGATGCTGGAGCCATAATTGCTCAAGTTGCTGTGCCAGTGTTACCAAATGATGATATTCAAAGCCTCTCAGAACGCATTCTAGCTGAGGAGCATAAGTGTTATATAGAAGCAGTAAGGTCAATAGCGAAGATATATGACTGTAATAATTATTGACCTTGAGCGTTTTTTCCAACTTCAACAAAAAATAAATTTTCAGGATCCAGTAAAGAACTTGCTAACTCGTTTACTTCTTCCAATTTAACATCATTAATATAGCTTACAAAATCATTCATATGGTTAATATCGCGGTTGTTTGTCTGAATATCATTTAGTTTTGCAACTATGCTGTTATTGTTAAACATAGAGAAAACATAGGAATTTACCATACTAATTTTTGTATCCCGAAATAACTGCTCATCAATTCCTTCTTTTCGAACCTTATTCAGCGTATCTTTTATTGCTGATATTGATTGACTGGCAGTAGAACTATCAGTATTAATACTTCCAGCTATAACGTTCCCATGTTTATTGGGAATAATACTTGCATAAACACCATAAGTAATACCCAAGTTTTGCCTCAGTTCTTTCATTAATATTGAATTCAATCCCATGCCACCAAGTGCATTAATCAAGACACTGGCGTTATAATAATTAGGATCTTCATAAGCTATACCTTTTTGAGCAAAAAGTATTACACTCTGTGGTATATCCATAAAAATGTTCTTACTTTCTGCAGGGCCAAAATCATTTTTTACAGGTATTTTTCTAATTTTTGATCTTTTTGATGGCAATTTAGATAAATATTTATCTAACAACGTAATAATTTCTTCTTTTTTTGCACAACCAACAACGCTGATAACTATGTTATCTTTAGCAAAATTACGCTTTATGTATGTTAAAACATCATCTCTAGTAATGTTTATTATAGTGTCAAGAGTACCGTACACACTTTTTGAGTAAGGATGCTTTTTAAATAACAATGTCTCTAGTTCTTCTCCAGCAACAAAATAAGGACTTTTTTCAAGATTATTGAAATTAACTTTGGCTTTCTCGAAAACTCTATTCAACCCTTCAGAGTCAACTTTAGGACGCGTTATAGCGTCGCTAAGTAGTGAAACACCTTCTTCTAAATTCTCAGACAGAGTGTCCAACGAAACTCCAAACGTTTCTAAACCAGCACTAAAACGTAGACTAATTCCTTTATCTTCTAGCCTTTTTGCAAAATCTTTGGCATCATTTTTTCCTGCCCCTTCTTGAACTATAAGAGAAGTAAACCAGGTAAGTCCCTGTTTTTCTGCACTCTCATACACATAACCTGCATCTTTAAACGATATATTTAGTGAAACTTTTGGTAAATCACAGTTTTCAACAAATAAAAACTTAAATCCTTTACGAGTAGTAACCTCTTCTATATTTAAGTTACCACTTGCTTGTAAATTAAAGCTTAGGCAGAAAAAAAATTGAAATATAATTTTACTTATTTTCATTGTTATCTCCTTTTGGTAATAAACGACCAATTAACTTATTGAAAGAAAAGATAGTACGAATTTTGTTGTTTACATCCTCTAGATTAACATCATTTACTTTGCTGTACGTAATATCTATTTCATCAAGTGGAATACCAAGCGCTAAGTGTGAGCCATAGAAAAATGCTATATTGTCTAAGCTAGATAGATTATCAAATTGTGCTGCCTTATACCTATATTTTGAGCTTTGCAACTCCTCATCCGTTATTCCTTTAGACATGAAGTTATTAATAGCATTATCTAACTCTCTTTCAACAATATCTAAATTAACGCCACTTTTTGGAATGACCTGAATATCAATGTAGCTATCACTAAAAGTTAAGCTGTCATACTCAGCAAATACAGACACCGCTACGTCTTTGTCTAGAACTAAATCTTTGTATAACTTGCTGGACTTGCCGCCACCTAAAATGTCAACCGCTAAATGAGTAGCAGAAGCTTCATTTATGTGCTCAAATAAGGGAACACGATAACGAAAATATAAAACTGGTTCTTTTACTTCAGTGCTCTCTAAAATCACTGATAAACCTGCATTATGTACTGGATCCTGATTTGGGTAATGTCTTATTACAGGCTTAGCTTTAATTTCGCCATATTTTTCTTCTGCTAATTTCACTACTTCATCAAGTTCCACATCACCCACAATCAGTAATATTGCATTGCCGGAGTGATAATAGTTATCATGAAACCTCGTTATGTTATCCTGATTGTAAGTTTTGATATCGCTCTCCCAGCCGATAACAGACCTGCCATAGCCAGTACGGTAAAATGCACTATTCATTTCTTCCCATAACAAGTTGTTAGGATGATTATCAAATCTCATTTTTCTTTCTTCCAGTACAATGTTTTTTTCTCTATCTATTTTGTCTTGAGTAACATTAAAGCTGCCCATTCTATCTGCTTCAACTTCCATTGCCAGTGGTAAGTCATTTTTAAGGACTAATTCGTAGTAACAGGTATATTCCTTAGTAGTAAACGCATTAAACTGGGCCCCAATGCTACTCATAGTGGCTTCTATATCTGTGAACTTCCCTGTAGTTTCAAACATTAAATGTTCAAAGTAGTGAGCCAATCCTGCTTTGCCAATTGGATCATCCATTCCCCCAACTTTGTATATTACTGCATGTAAAACGGCTGGAACCCGATGATTAGGAACAACATAGATATCTAGTCCGTTACTGAGTTTAGCATGTTTTATGTCGTGCTCTATGCTCAAAGCCTTCAAAGAAATGGGATAAGTAAAAAAAAGTGCAGGTAGTATAAGAAAACTAAAAAACTTATGAAGCATTATTTCGACCTAATATAAAAACAATTATTTTATTCCTCATTTTGTTTAGAAATAAACATATCGTATATATACCACTTATATAACAATGTAAACATTCCACAAACTATAGATAAATCCGCTAAATTAAAAGCTGGCCAATACCAATCATCAATATGAAAATATATGAAATCATATACAGCTCCCCAATAAATCCTATCAACTACGTTTCCGATTGCTCCACCAATCATCAGAGAAAACCCAAGGTAAGTTGACTGATCATCAGACTTGTATATCAAGTATGCAAGTATACCAATTATTAGTATTGAAAATGCTGAAAAAAAGAAACCGCCATGCGGTAAAGCGCTACACATTCCAAAACTAATACCTGAATTCCAAACTTCAACTAGCTTTATAAAGCTAGCGATCTCAATTGATTCTCCCTCATCAATCAATGAGTTTATGTACAATTTGCTCGTTTGGTCAATCAATACTATAATTAGTATAACAATTAAGCATAACTTTTTCATAAATTTGCCCTTAACCTATAAACTTTAAGTATATCATAATTTATCTGTTTTGTTAACTCCTCAATACTATGGAATTTTTTTTCTGACCTTATGAATTTTAAAAGTTGTATATTGACTTTATGATTATATACGTCTTCATCAAAATTGAATATGTGCATTTCTATTATGGGCTTTTTCAGATCCTTAAATGTAGGTCTCATACCAATATTGACTACTCCATATAACCAATTTGGGTTATTATAAGAAAACATCACTTTAGCATAATATGTACCAAATTTTGGTTTTATCATGCAATCTTCTATAGGAATATTTATGGTTGGAAATCCTATTTCTCTACCTCTACACGCACCTTTTGTCACAACACCAGAAACTTGATAAGGTCTACCAAGTAATTTATTAGCAATTTCTATTTCGCCCCTTTGTACATACTCCCTTATTGAAGAAGAAGAGCAAATTTTGCCATCAATTATTAATGGCTCTAATTTAGTCAAAGAGTATCCATATGTTTCAGAATATTTCTCTAGAGTTAATATATCACCCAATCGTTTATGACCAAAAGTGCAATTTTCTCCGACAATTATGTGTTTAGCACCATATTTATCTATTAAAATCTCACTGATAAAGTTATCGCAGCTAACCTCAGAAAAACCTCTACTAAAATTAATAATATACAAGTAATCTATACCATAGCTGCTGATTAGTTCCTTTTTTTGTTCTTGGTCTATTAACCTAAAATTGTTTCTACCAAATAAAACAGTTGATGGGTGAGGCTCAAAAGTTAAAACTGCAGAGGGTAATCCTCTTTCTTGTGCTACCTTCTTTAGAGTGGAAATTGCAAATTCATGTCCTAAATGAATGCCATCGAAATTTCCGAAGGTTAGTGCTATATTATTTTCTATCCCTTGCTCACAATTATAAATAATTTTCATACAATTTGATGTTTTTACATGTTTCTTATATATAATAACTATATTTTAGTAAGCTACGGAGATAAATTGTGAAAAATGTTGTGATATATGTAAAGAAGGGCTGTCCATACTGCATAAGGGCAAAGGATTTACTAGATAGAAAAGGTGTGAAATATGAAGAAATCGATGTGCTCAAAAACTCAGATCTATTTAACGACATAAAATCAAAGTATAACGTTAGAACAGTTCCACAGATCTTTATTACTGATGATAATGGAAATTATATTCACCATATCGCAGAAAGCGACAAATTGATGGATCTTGAAAAAGAAGGAAAGTTGGATGATATGCTAAATAATAATGACAGTTACATTGATGTCACAACCTACACAAGTAACAATGATGAATATGAAGAAGGCGTTGTACTACACGATGATTTTATGTAACTTTTTATCTTGTTTTGTCGTGTAATACGTAAATGAAAACTAGTATGCTCACTTTAAACAATTCTTAATGAATTGAAAATACAATTCATTTAGTGAGTTTTTTTAGTGGGAAAAAATGACAAAAAATATTTCAATTATTAGCAGAAACTTAATTAGTATCGAATTAGTTGACAAACAAGATTTAGAGAATTTCATCAAGATTTTCACAGTGCTTGATAAACATATAGCAGCTAAAACACTTTTTACAGAAGAAGTGAGAATAGAGTATAAACAGCACAACAATATAGAAGTTGTTGAATTGCTAAAAGATACAGACTTTACATATCATGAGGTTGAAAATGTATTGAACCACCTGAGTAAACATGGAATGAAGGTGCCCAGCAGTGTTATAGCACACACCCTTTTTGCTGCATACAATCACGCACTTGAATTTAAGGATGTAGCATTTTCCTTTTCTGAAGGCTCTCCACAATTTAACATCAGAGTGAGTAAGAACATCTTCATAATAACTCCTATGAGTGAAGAGAATTTGGAATTGAATTCACAAAGTAGCAAGACATTAATAGAGTCGTTACAGAGCGAAAAAAATATTTATGATTGTATAGTAGAAGAAAATACCATTAAAGTTATAGTGCATTCTGAAATACATCAAGCTATAAATTTGATTATAAAATCACTGATAAAGTCTCGCCTTTTAGCAAAAGAGGAAGAAGGAAAATTCAAAGAGAAATTGAGACAACTTGCTTTTAAAGATCAAGCTTTTGTTGAGTATTCCAGTATCAAAACCATCAGTAGGTATCCGCATAATCATCCTCTGAGAAAGCATGAAAGCATTACTAAGGATATAGAAAATATTTTATGTGATTTCATAACAAATGAGAATAGCGAGTTCGCTATAGAGCGGTTAAATAGGCTGAGCTCAGCAGTTTCTCCGGATACTCCAAGAATCATCACTAAAACTATAGATAAACTTGTTAAATTTCATTAAGGTACACGAGAGCCAATAGACTTCTTGTATTACCTTTTGTCATCCAAGTAGCCGAGGCTACTTGGTTCTTTTTTTGGGTTCCAGCACTATATACATAGCTGTACAAACATTGTAGCCGTTATTCAAGTAGCCCGCAGAAGCGAAAAACTTACTTGACAAACCTCGCCAGCCCCCTTATCATGAAACTGAAGCTATTTTATTTAACTTCGCAATCTCTGCAGCAGATTAAAATGACAAGAAAACTTGTATTTGGCGTACTATTGTTTAATTTTTTGCACTATGTGCACCTTATGTCTTCACAACATTTCTAGGTTTTTACCTACATAAGCTGAAACGCGCTTATAAAGCGTTCAAGACATCACCCAACGTCAAATTTTAAAATAGAGAGTGTAATAACTAGCTACCACGGGTTTTCTTTGCCTTTTTTTTCTGCCTAGTAAATTTCTTAAACATTTGTAGCTAAGGTTAGTTGCATTTAAAAGCAGCTAAATTGCAGTATTTAAGACTTAAAAAACGCCAATACTGAAAATAGACAATGACCAGGGCTTCTTTTGCCTTTTTTTTATTTGGTGAATTTCTTAATATTTATGGCTAAACGACAACCGTCATCCCGCTGCTTGTTAGCGGCTGAGATACCGTGACGGTATGACGGTTCGCGGTGGCATCTCGTCATCCCGCTGCTTGTTAGCGGGATCTAGGCTCTGTGGACAAAAAATATGAAAAGAGAGAAAAAGATGGTAGTTTAGCCTAATAGGTAAAAAATGGAGAAACTACCATATGCAATATTACATCAAAGAGGAAAATTGGAAACAAATTTTAGAGTTCATAAAAAGCGTAAAAGGAATGCACAGCAAAGATGAAAAACGTTTAAGAATATTCATAGAGGCAGTGTGGTACATAGTGCGAAGTGGTTGCCAATGGAGACTTTTACCAAAAACTTATGGTAATTACAGGAGTATACATAAGCGATTTAAAAGATGGTGTGAAAGAGATGTCTGGAAAAAATTGCTTGAATATACTAAACAAGAGCCTGATTTAGAAGTTGCTATAATCGACGGTACGATCATCCGAGCCCATCCATGTTCATCTGGATATACAAAAAACTCCAAGGATCAAGAAGCTTTAGGGAGGAGCAAAGGTGGCTTTACAACTAAAATACATGCGCTTGTCGATGCACTTGGAAATCCACTTAAATTTACTCTGACTCCTGGTCAAAGAAATGAAATTACGCAGGCACAAGTGTTGACCGAAAGTATCTATAACTCTACTGTAGTAGCTGACAAGGGCTACGATAGCAATGCCTTTGTTACAAGTCTTGAAGACAAGGGATGTACAGTAGTTATTCCGCCAAAACGGAATCGAAAAGTGCAAAGGTATTACGATGAGCATATCTACAAAGAACGTCATTTGATTGAGTGTTTTTTTGGTAAAATTAAAAATTTTAGGCGCATTTTTTCCAGATTTGATAAAACTGCTGAGGTTTTTATGGGTTTTCTCAATTTTGTTGGAGCTCTTGTATGGCTTCTCTAAGAGCATGTCTTCAAACTGAAGAATGAGCTAATTTGTGAAGCATAATAGTGATCATATTAAAGAAGATATAGTTTTTTGAGGTGAGAGGAGAATGCTCGTAATCTTTACTCATGCGCCTAAAATTGGAAAGCCAGGCAAAAGTTCTTTCAACAATCCAACGTTTGGGAATAACTTGAAATCCTGTATCAACTATTTTCTTGGCAATCGTTAATAAACATCCCGTTTCCAATAAGCATCTGTTTTGTAATTTACCTATGTACCCTTGATCAGCAAAAAACTTACGTAAAGTTGGAACTTTGCATTTAGCTTGGGCAAAAAGATTTAGAGCACTATCACGATCTTGAATACTTGCACTCTGTACTTCAGCAGCAATTACAAGACCCACAGTATCTACAATAATATGGCGTTTTCTGCCCTTTATTTTTTTGCCAGCATCATATCCTCTGGATCCCCTTTTTGAGTAGTTTTCACTGACTGGCTATCAATTATACCTACTGATGGAGTCTTATTTTTACCAATCATCTCTCTTACTTTTTTAACTAGAAAATCATGAATTTCTTGCCATATTCCACTTTTTTTCAAGCGCGAATTACAACTATATACGGTTTTCCATGGTGGAAAATCTTTAGGCAGTTGTCTCCATTGACATCCTGTTCTCATCATATAGCGGATTGCATTAATAATTGTTCTAATACTATGTTTTCTTGGTCTGCCGGTCTTTTTAGGTTCAAAATATGGCTCTATTGTCTTCCATTCTTTGTCACTTATATCGCTTGGGTACATCTTAAAATGTACCTTATACCATACTTCTTAACTTCTTTCTACTCAGTTTGAAGACATGCTCTAAAATTTTGTCCACAGAGCCTAGAGATACCGCGGCGGTATGACGGTTAAGTAGGGTGTCATCCGAGTAGCTTGACACTGGGATGGCTTTGTTGCATCGCTACTTATGAAAGGCTAACTATAGTTAGAATTATAAGCAACCTATTGAAAATCTTGTTTTTTTGCAATCAATCTGATCAAATTTAAGAATAGTAATTTATTATTTATATTAATAAATTTAATTCTATTAAAAATAGCTAAAGCATTGAAATTCTTGAATTTTAGCCAGATTAGTGAGTGGTAGTGAAATTTCTTTTACTCAAATTTAGGTATTCACTGACCGTTCTTATTATAAATACCAGAATAATAAGCTACTGATATTCTCCATCTTTTTTATCTTTAATCCATCATAGCTAGCGATGCAACAAAGCCATCCCAGTGTCACGCACTGGGATGACATTGTTTACTATGTGATATCGTGCCATATTACAATGTTCGTGCAGTTGTGTGTCAACTACTTTTGTGGCACCGTCTGTTATTCAATCTTTATGCTAGTTTTACTAAAAATTATAGTATTTTAGGTATAATTGCAATATCTAAATTTAAGGTATAGGGATGAACCCTACAATCAAGAGAATTTTCAATATTTTTCTTATAGTATTATTTATTTCTTTTGCTCATGTTGGGAGTGCTGCCGCTGACACTAATGCTGATACAACTGCTCAAGTAATATGTAATATTATTGGCTATGTTTGGGGAATAGGCGGACCGCTTATGACCGTAGTAATAATAGGTGCAGCTTTGCTTGCAATATTTGGTAGAATGCCATGGCCAGCTCTTTTTGCACTCGGTATATTTTGTGCTGTATTTTTCGGTGCTAAAACTATTGTGACAAAAGTAATGGGTGGTATAGGTGGAAATACTTCTTTGATGGACCAATGTGGAGTGGACAAACAGAAATAAATTCCGATAACACTTTGCCAGTAAATTGCTTTTATATATTGTATTAGAAGTTAAAAATTATTTTTTTCTAAAGCAGACCTGATGCACGGCTTCAACTATATCTTCCACTTGTGGTAATGCTTTTTTTTCTAGATTTGTAGCATAAGGTAAGGGGATATCCTTGCCAGTTACGCGTATAACTGGAGCATCAAGGTAGTCAAATCCTTGTTCCATGACAACGGCTGACAGCTCTGCTCCTATTCCTGCAAATGGCCATCCTTCTTCTACACTAACTAACCTATTAGTCTTCTGAATAGAGTTAATAACAGTTTGAGTGTCAAGTGGTCTTAAGGTTCTGAGGTCAATAACTTCAGCTTCTATACCTTCACCTGAAAGTAAATCTGCTGCGTTTAAAGCATCCATTAATTTCAGTGAGAAAGCAGTGATAGTTACATCCTTTCCTTCCCGTATAACAGCAGCCTTGCCTATCTCAAGTAGATAATCTTTATTTGACAGCTCAGAGTCAGAAACTTCATGTTCATGTCCATAAGCTATTTCGTTTTCTAGAAATATTACCGGACTCAGGTCACGAATTGCAGCTTTAAGCAGACCTCTGCAATCGGAGGCAAAGTAAGGTGCTATCACTTTTAACCCCGGTATATGCGAATACCAAGATGCAAAGCATTGAGAGTGTTGTGCGGCAACTCTTGCTGCAGCACCATTTGGCCCACGAAATACTATGGGGCATCCAAGTTGTCCACCTGACATATAATTTGTTTTTGCTGCAGAATTCACGATTTGGTCGATAGCCTGCATAGAAAAATTAAAAGTCATAAATTCGACAATTGGCTTTAACCCAGCAAATGCTGCTCCAACAGCAAGGCCAGCAAATCCATGTTCGGTAATAGGCGTATCAACCACTCTATTTTCTCCAAACTCTTTCAGTAATCCTTTTGTTACTTTATAGGCACCATCATACTCTGCAACTTCTTCACCGATGATCAACACGTCAGGGTCGTTTTGCATTTCTTCTCTGATCGCTGTGCATAAAGCTTCTCTTACACTTAAGGTTGCCATTTATAAACTTTTATAGACTTTAACTAAAGTAACTATATCAGAATTACTAGGAAGCGTACAAATTAAGTTTTACAAACTGACCTTACCCAGATGATATGAATAAGTATTGCTTGGTTGAAAGCAAGAGAAGATAATAACTTCTCAGAGTGGGTAGGTGGCAGTTCTTTTGAGGCACTTTCTGCTCTTACATGGAGTGTAGGAAGAAGACCTCGTGGCCCAGATTCTGCCACCGGTGAGGCTCAGTCACCTTCTTGATAGCCTGAAGATGGCTTTATGTTTCCTGTTTCTTTTTTCCTTTTCCTCCATAAATATATTGTTTTTATATTCAGTTTAAATATTTCACTAATTCTTTTTATCGTCATTGTTTTTCATCAACTGCTTTGAGAACTCGTTCTCTGAGATCTTCACTGTATGGACTTGGCATTTTTCATCTCTTTAATATGCCATTATAACCTATTCTATCCTTCAGGTAAACCTTTCTTGGGTTAGCTATAGCAGTGGGAATAGCAGTTGGAGCTTGTTGTCTGGTTGCTGCTGCGATCATATACTATTGTAATGAGCCTTCAAAGTCACTTAAAAATAGCAATGCCCAAGAGTTTTTTGGAAACCATGAACAACCTACTTTGTAAAATTCACAAGACCTATTAAAATATTTTTTTACTTTTCATCGTATATTTCTCAACATATTATCTTTAAGTACTAAAATAATTAACAATATGGCATTATTAATAGTTGAATCACCTGCGAAAGCAAAGACGATAGGTAAATATTTGAGTAAAGAGTTCAAAGTAGCTGCATCTTTTGGCCATGTGAGGGATCTTCCAGCAAAAAATGGTTCTGTCGATCCGGATAATGATTTTGCTATAAAGTATGAAACCATTGAAAAAGCAGAAAAGTATATAAAAGAGCTAGTAAAAGCAGCAAGTAAAGCATCAGATATATATCTTGCAACAGACCCAGACAGAGAAGGGGAAGCAATGGCTTGGCATGTGATAGAGACATTAAAAGAAAAGAAAGCAATCAGTAATGAAAACAACATTTATAGAGTAGTCTTTAATGAGATAACAAAGAGAGCAGTTCAAGAAGCAATAAAGAATCCACGTGAAATTAATATGGACTTAGTACGCGCACAGCAAACACGCAGAGCTTTGGATTATCTAGTTGGATTTAGTTTGTCACCACTGTTATGGACGAAATTGTCGGGGAGCAAGTCTGCAGGGCGAGTGCAGTCTGTTGCATTAAAGCTTATATGCGAACGGGAAGATGAAATTAGTAAGTTTATAACACAGGAGTATTGGAGCATAAAGGCAGAAATGCAAAATAGCAAAGATGAGGCTTTTTTTGCTATGCTAAGCCACTATGACAATAAAAAGCTAGAAAAATTTGATATTAAGAATGAAGAAGAAGCAAAGAACTTAGTCAGGGAGATTGAGTCAAGGCAGTATGCTGTAAGCACAGTAGAACGCAAGCAAGTTAAGAGAAACCCGCTTCCTCCGTTTATTACTTCAAGTCTTCAGCAAGATGCAGTGAATAAGCTGTATTTTAACGTGAAAAATGTTATGCGCATAGCGCAAAATTTATATGAAGGTATCGATATTGGTGGTGAAACTGTAGGGTTGATAACTTACATGCGTACAGATGGGTTTCATATTGCAGATGAGGCTATAAACTCAATTAGAGGGTCAATTAAGTCATTATATGGTGATAAATATTTACCGCAGTCTCCTCGTAAATATGTAAAAAAGGTCAAAAATGCTCAAGAAGCACATGAAGCGATCCGGCCAACTGATATCAATAGAACGCCGGGTAGTATTAAGGATTACTTAACGCCAGAGCAATTTAAATTGTACGATTTAATCTGGAAAAGAACCATTGCAAGTCAAATGGAATCGGCGATTCTTGATCAAGTGGTAGTTGAAATTAGTTCTACTGATCAGAAAGTGATTCTGCGAGCAAGTGGATCAAGTATATTCTTTGATGGTTTTTATAAAGTCTATCAAGATAACATGGAAGCCGAAAATGAAGGCCTGCTACCTGCCATGAAGGAAGGGGAAGCGTGTAAGCTGATTTCAGTTGAGCCAAAACAGCATTTCACTCAACCGCCACCTCGTTATAGTGAAGCAAGTATCGTTAAAAAAATGGAAGAAATCGGTATAGGTCGCCCGTCAACTTATGCAACAATTATTTCGGTATTACAAGATCGTGAGTACGTTTCATTGGATAGCAAAAGATTTATTCCAAGCAGCCGCGGTAAAATCGTTACTATATTTTTAGAAACCTTTTTTCAGCGTTGTGTAGAGTATGATTTCACAGCACAAATGGAAGAAAAGCTTGATTTAATTTCAAATGGACATGCAGATTGGAAAAAAGAATTAGGCCACTTTTGGGTGCCATTTTTTGGTCATGTAAACTCTGTCAAGCAAATGACGCATGATGAAGTTTTCAGCGGCATTCACGATTTGGTAATCGATTGGTTTTGTTCAGAAGAAGGAAAAAAAGAGGTGAATACGAAATGTCCTGCTTGCTCTGATGGCATATTGAAATTGAACTTTGGAAAAGCCGGGGTGTTCCTTGGATGTTCTAACTATCCTGAATGCAACCATACAAAAGAAATTACGGGCAGTAACGACAATTCAGAATATCCAAAAAGTTTAGGTATAGATGATATAACAAACCAAGAAGTGATGATCAAAAAGGGTCCTTTTGGGCTTTACCTGCAGTTTAATAATGAGTCAGAAAAGAAAAAGGCGGTTTCTATACCAAAAGATATAAATGTTAATGATATTGATCTGAGCACCGCTACTCAGTTACTTTCCTTGCCAAAAGTAATTGGAGAACACCCTGAAACCGGAAAGGAAGTAAAAATAGGCCTTGGGCGATTTGGGTACTATATTTTCTATGATGGTAGATACTTTTCTCTTAAGAAAAGCTCCAAAGAGGTCTTAGACACACAATTAAATGAAGCTGTGCAAATTATTGCAAACAGTCCACGCAAAGAGTTAAAATCTCTCGGGGTCAATGAAAAGGGAAAAGAAGTTTTTATCTGCGACGGTAGGTACGGATTCTATATAAAATGCGGTAAAACAAACGTTGCTTTGGGCAAAAGTGCAGATATTGAGAGTATAGATCTGGAGAAGGCTTTAGAGTTGATTAAGGGTAAGAAGTAGACTTTTGTTGAAATATTAGGTAAAGTTAAAATATGTTCTAATAATGTGGTGGGATAAATGACATTTGACATACAGGACAACACTTTAGTTTTACATGATTTAAATTACATAGATGTAAGTAAGTTAGTAGACTTTTTAAGAGAAAGACCAAACATCACAGAGCTTTATTTAACTAAGTGCAAGATTAGTGTTGCAATTGTAAAAGAATTAGCTGAGCTCAAAAATCTTACTTCACTTGATTTAAGTGGGTGCAAGATTAGTGTTGAAATTGTAAAAGAATTAGCTGAGCTCAAAAATCTTACTTCACTTCATTTAGGTAAGTGCAAGATTAGTGTTGAAGTTGCAAGAGAATTAGCTAAGCTACCAAATCTTACTTCACTTGATTTAAGTAAGTGCAAGATTAGTGTTGAAACTGCAGGAGAATCAGCTAAGTTCACAAATCTTACTTCACTTAATTTAGCTGGGCACAAGATTAGTGTTAAAGATGCAAAAGAATTAGCTAAGCTTATAAATCTTACTTCACTTGATTTAAGTGGGTGCAAGATCGGTGTTGAAGTTGCAAAAGAATTAACCAAACTTACAAATCTTACTTCACTTGATTTAGGTAAGTGCAAGATTAGTGTTGAAATTGTAAAAGAATTAGCTGAGCTCAAAAATCTTACTTCACTTGATTTAGGTAAGTGCAAGATTAGTGTTGAAATTGTAAAAGAATTAGCTGAGCTCAAAAATCTTACTTCACTTGATTTAAGTGGGTGCAAGATTAGTGTTGAAATTGTAAAAGAATTAGCCAAACTTACAAATCTTACTTCACTTAAGTTAAATTGGTGCATTAGTGTTGAAGTTGCAAAAGAATTAGCCAAGCTTACAAAGCTTACTTCACTTGATTTAACTGAGTGCAAGGTTAGTGTTGAAATTGCAAAAGAATTAGCCAAGCTTACAAACCTTACTTTACTTAAGTTAAATTGGTGCATTAGTGTTGAAGTTGCAAAAGAATTAGTCAAGCTCACAAGTCTTACTTCACTTGATTTAAGTTTGTGCAAGATTAGTGTTGAAGTTGCAAAAGAATTAGTCAAGCTTACATATCTTACTTCACTTGATTTAAGTTTGTGCAGGATTAGTGTTGAAGTTACAAAAGAGTTAACCAAGCTCACAAATCTTAATTCACTTAAGTTAAGTTGGAACAACATTAGCGATGAAGATATAAAAGAACTAGCTAAGCTCAAAAATCTTACTTCACTTGATTTAACTGAGTGCAATATTAGTGTTGGAGTTGCAAAAGAACTAGCTAAGCTCGAAAATCTTACTTCACTTAGGTTAAATGAGTGCAATATTAGCGATGACGGTGTAAAAGAACTAGCTAAGCTCAAAAATCTTACTTCACTTAATTTAACTAAGTGCAATATTAGCGGTAAAGGTGCAAACGTAAAATTGCAGGGTGAGGTGCCGAACTCGCAAGAAAAACTTAAAAGCAGTAGCAAATACTATATTTGTGGAGCAGCAGTTGGTTTAGTTATTGGTCTAGTTGCAGCATATTGTTTAGGGGCTGCTGCTTTAATTCCTGTTGGCGTTTCTGTTGCAGTGTTTATTGCATCCGCTGTAATTGGTGCATTGCTTGGAGCTAGGGTGGGTTATGCTGTGAGTACATATCTTGAAAGCACTGAATTAAACAATAGCAACCACAAAGGGATCCGTTCAGGATAGCAGCAAGGTAGTATAACCATAGAGTAAAAGTGAGTTTACAACAAATGGTGTCATCCCAGTGCGTGACACTGGGATGGCTTTGTTGCATCGCACCTTATGCGGTAGTAATTTACGATAAATTCATGTAGCCATTTCGAATTTAGCCATACCAATGTCAGTAAATTGATTAAGCAAATAGCACTTAATGAGTAGTTCTTTTCCACGATTTACTTCGGACTTATTCCTAAAGCTGAATCCAAATATTTGCTTTAATCTTGAGAAAAACCCTTCAATGTGAGCTCTCTTTCCATAATTTACTTCTTCTTTCCACTTTTTTATGCAATCATATGACTTTATTAGTCTAACAGCAGCATTTCTATCATCCATGTAATCCAATTTTTGGTGCTCTGTTGCGTTGTTTTTCGGAAGAACTTTTGTCTTTATACCAAACTTGTTACATAATTCGTAAAGCTTATGCCTGTCATATGCTCTATCCGCATATAATACCTTTACAGCATGAACTTCTTCTAACAAATCGCAAGCTCCATAGTGATCTGAATAAACTCCGCTGCTGTATTTTGCAGCTATGGCTTTTTTGCTGTTTATATTCAACATTACGTGTAGTTTCTTTACTTGTTCATAGCTGCGATACTTTCTATTTTCGCTATTTTCCTTGCTGTGGCCAGGAGTGTTGTTATAAATGCTGATGCTTGTGCTATCTATAGCAATTTCGATATCTTCCATATTATCTTTATCAATTCTGCAATCATTTATCTTAATATTAAGTTTCTTAAACCTTCTTGAAGCCTGAGAATAGCTGATAACTTGCAAATTTTTCCCAATTTGCTCAAGGTATCCTGCTATAAATCCAACTGTTTGCCTCAAACCTATTCTGAATAGATGGGTTATTATATGTATCAAAATCACCACTTTATTGCTGTAAATATTGTTGCCACCCTGCATTTTTGGCCCAATTTCATACCAATTTTCTATGGCTTCGTTGATATAACGAAAAATATTTCCTCTTTTTTCTAGGCTCTGTGGACAAAATTTTAGAGAAGCCATACAAGAGCTCCAACAAAATTGAGAAAACCCATAAAAACCTCAGCAGTTTTATCAAATCTGGAAAAAATGCGCCTAAAATTTTTAATTTTACCAAAAAAAACACTCAATCAAATGACGTTCTTTGTAGATATGCTCATCGTAATACCTTTGCACTTTTCGATTCCGTTTTGGCGGAATAACTACTGTACATCCCTTGTCTTCAAGACTTGTAACAAAGGCATTGCTATCGTAGCCCTTGTCAGCTACTACAGTAGAGTTATAGATACTTTCGGTCAACACTTGTGCCTGCGTAATTTCATTTCTTTGACCAGGAGTCAGAGTAAATTTAAGTGGATTTCCAAGTGCATCGACAAGCGCATGTATTTTAGTTGTAAAGCCACCTTTGCTCCTCCCTAAAGCTTCTTGATCCTTGGAGTTTTTTGTATATCCAGATGAACATGGATGGGCTCGGATGATCGTACCGTCGATTATAGCAACTTCTAAATCAGGCTCTTGTTTAGTATATTCAAGCAATTTTTTCCAGACATCTCTTTCACACCATCTTTTAAATCGCTTATGTATACTCCTGTAATTACCATAAGTTTTTGGTAAAAGTCTCCATTGGCAACCACTTCGCACTATGTACCACACTGCCTCTATGAATATTCTTAAACGTTTTTCATCTTTGCTGTGCATTCCTTTTACGCTTTTTATGAACTCTAAAATTTGTTTCCAATTTTCCTCTTTGATGTAATATTGCATATGGTAGTTTCTCCATTTTTTACCTATTAGGCTAAACTACCATCTTTTTCTCTCTTTTCATATTTTTTGTCCACAGAGCCTAGCTCTGTTCTTTATAGCAAACCACTGATGCTCAATTTCGTTAAAGTCTGGAGAATATGGAGGAAGATAAAGAATTTCAGCACCCACTCCTTTAGCAAGATCATCGATTTTTTTAGATTTATGAAAAGTAGCGTTATCAAGAATTACAGTTTGGCCAGACCTTAAAATTGGAGTCAAAAACTGCTCAAACCAAGCCTCAAAAACATCCTTGTTGCAGTATCCCTCAAAGGTCAATGGAGCAATGATTTTCTTTTTATTTAGAGCTGCAATCATACTGACGCGCTGGGTTTTCTTACCTGATTTTAGTGAATGAAACCTCTCTCCTTTTCTGCAATATCCGTATGGGTAGTCTTCTGTATTGTCTATACCAGATTCGTCAATATATACAAGATTTTCAGGATGTTTTGTTGCTATAACCTTTGCAAATTGAGTTCGCTTTTCTTCATTTCTTTCTTTATACCCGTAGGTCTTTTTTTCTTGTAAATCCAATATTTTTAAGTGCGCGGTGAATCGTTTGTCGACTCCAGAGTTTAGCCATCTCTGACTGAGTTTTGCCACCATGGTTTTTTGCAAATTCGGTGAAGACATTCCAGTCGATAATTTTATGCTACGCTTCCAGGCTTTTTTGACTGAAAATCTCCCGTTTCCTCACGCCTTTTCTGCCACTCATATAAAGTCGTTTTTCCAATTTTAAATCTCTTGGCAACAGTTGCTCTACTTTCTCCTTCATCCAATGCTTCCATTGCTTTTTTCCTTAAGTCGTAACTATACGCTGCTGGCATACAAACCCCACTACCATAAATCCATATCTTACCTTATTCGTATTATTATGAGAAGAGCTATAACTGTTTATATGGTGCAATTTACAGCTTTCAGGTTAATAAAATTAAATTATTTGAGTAAATATAATACTATGTTTTTATTTGTGGGTAATAGTAAGATGCTAAGAGCATGTCTTCAAACTGAAGAATGAGCTAATTTGTGAAGCATAATAGTGATCATATTAAAGAAGATATAGTTTTTTGAGGTGAGAGGAGAATGCTCGTAATCTTTACTCATGCGCCTAAAATTGGAAAGCCAGGCAAAAGTTCTTTCAACAATCCAACGTTTGGGAATAACTTGAAATCCTGTATCAACTATTTTCTTGGCAATCGTTAATAAACATCCCGTTTCCAATAAGCATCTGTTTTGTAATTTACCTATGTACCCTTGATCAGCAAAAAACTTACGTAAAGTTGGAACTTTGCATTTAGCTTGGGCAAAAAGATTTAGAGCACTATCACGATCTTGAATACTTGCACTCTGTACTTCAGCAGCAATTACAAGACCCACAGTATCTACAATAATATGGCGTTTTCTGCCCTTTATTTTTTTGCCAGCATCATATCCTCTGGATCCCCTTTTTGAGTAGTTTTCACTGACTGGCTATCAATTATACCTACTGATGGAGTCTTATTTTTACCAATCATCTCTCTTACTTTTTTAACTAGAAAATCATGAATTTCTTGCCATATTCCACTTTTTTTCAAGCGCGAATTACAACTATATACGGTTTTCCATGGTGGAAAATCTTTAGGCAGTTGTCTCCATTGACATCCTGTTCTCATCATATAGCGGATTGCATTAATAATTGTTCTAATACTATGTTTTCTTGGTCTGCCGGTCTTTTTAGGTTCAAAATATGGCTCTATTGTCTTCCATTCTTTGTCACTTATATCGCTTGGGTACATCTTAAAATGTACCTTATACCATACTTCTTAACTTCTTTCTACTCAGTTTGAAGACATGCTCTAAGAGATACCGCGAATGAATCGCGGTATGACGGTTCGTAGCGGGATCTAGAGATACTGCGGCGGTATGACGTAGAGAAATCTTATTTATTATAGCTACAACACTAAAGTTTACAGTTGAAACAAACCACCTGGCCACGTGGAACTGATTTCAGCTCATCCGTTGAAACTTGATTTGAGCAGAATATGCATTTTATTGTGTTGCTTGGAGTAAGTGAGTTATCAACAGTAATTCTATCATCAAAAACAAAACACTCACCTTTCCAATTACTATTTTTATTATGAGTTTTTTCAAGGTAAGAAAGAATGCCGCCTTTCAGGTGGTACACATTGTTAAATCCAAGATTTTTCACGTACGCTGTGGATTTCTCGCATCTAATCCCACCAGTGCAGTACATAGCTACTTTCAGGTCTTTACTCTCAGAGAAAGACTTTGCCCACTCAGGAAAATCGCGAAAACGCTGAGTATGTGGATTAATTGCATTTTTAAACTTGCCTAATTTCACTTCATACTCATTTCTTGTGTCTATTATTAAAACGTCAGGTTGAGAAGTAAAATCATCCCAATGCTCTGGATCAACATATTTACCCTTAAGGGAAATATCAAGATTGCTTACACCAAGATTCACAATCTCTCTTTTTAATTTTACCTTCATCTTGCTAAATGGTTGATATTCTGCTGCACTCTCTTTCCATGTAAGGTCCCTTAGCCTATAATCAGAACGTAGAAAATCGAATATTTTATCAATCGCGTTTCTTTCACCAGATATTGTTGCATTAATGCCCTCTTCTGCAAGGAGTATAGTACCCTTTAATTTAACATCGTCGCATGCAATTTTTATTTCGTCTTTCATGTCATAATAATTAGAAAGTTCTACAAAATGATAGAAAGTTGCAATGACGAAGCTCATGATTATTCACTTATCAACTAAAAACATGATATACAAAATTATAAAGATATTCAATAGTACGGCTGTTAATTACTGGATATCTTCAGTTTTTACATATAACATTTTAATATCAAATATAGATCCAAATTAATGTTTTTGAGAGTATTTAAAAATATATTCTTATTTTTAGTAAGTATATTATTCGTCTGTCCTATACTATCGTTAATATCGATTCTATTTACAGAATCAGCAAATTCTGGATGGGTAATTAGTACACTTTTCCCTGAATATATACTGAATACGTTAATTTTGATGATAGGAGTGGGGGGAATATCTTTCATATTTGGAGTAATTCCAGCTTGGCTCACCACATTTTTTTCATTTCCTGGAAGTAAAATTTTTGAGATTGCTTTGTTCTTTCCGATATCGATTCCTGGATATATAGTAGCGTTCGTCTATGTAAACACGCTAGAGTTTTCAGGTCCGGTGCAAAGCTCATTAAGAGACATTTTAGATTGGAGCAAAGGTGACTATTGGTTTCCTGAAATAAAATCCCTAGGTGGTGGAATATTAGTGATGGGATTTAGCCTATATCCATACGTTTATATGTTAGTCCGCTCAAGTCTAAAGAATGTTAGTAACTCAGTCACTATTGCATCAACACTTGGGTTCTCCTCATTGAAGAGCCTATTTTTTGTCATCATACCCTCCATACGCCCATCAATTATAGCAGGGTTATCCTTGGTACTAATGGAGGTAATTACGGATTTCGGCACACCACAGTTTCTTGCTATTGATACTTTCACGACAGGAATATATCGCACCTGGTTTTTACTGCATGACAAATATTCAACTACTGTTTTAGCAGTTGCAGAATTGATTTTCGTTGTAACACTAATAGCTATCGAAAAAAAACTACAAAAAAAAGGAATATCTTACTCTTCAATCAACACTAATGCAGATTATCACAATAAACGGAGTGTAAGTGGTGCTATACCGTTAATTTGCACTTATGTTATGTGTGCATTACCAATATTGATAGGTTTTATTTTGCCAATGATTCCACTCATATATTGGAGCATAGAGAAGGGGTTTTTCATATATGAAGCAAGATTCTATAATATAATAGCAAATAGTGTTGGCTTATCATTTATTACCGCATTAATCTCAATTAGCATTGCGATAATTATTGGATATACGGCGCGTAAAAATAAGGTAATAAGCAATGTAGCACGTCTAATTTCTCTTGGATATGCAGTTCCAAATGCAATTATTGCAATTAGTATAATAATATTTTTAAGCAGAATATCTTCTTTCATTACTCAATATATTGTGGAAATTAGCTTGGTAGGAACTATTGGCGCATTAGTTTACTCATATTTATTTCGTTTTTTTGCTATATCTTTCAAGGCGGTAGAATCAGGGCTCAAAAAAACACCAAATGAAATTGAGTGGACTGCATATACCATGGGTCATGGACCTATTTCCACATGTTTGAATGTTCATATCCCTCTCATCAAGAAAAGTATATTATCGGGATTTTTGCTCGTATTTATGGATACTATCAAGGAGCTCACAGCAACACTCATTATAAGACCATTTAATTTTGAAACTATATCAACTAGAATATATGAACTTGTAAGCGATGAGCGCTATAGAGAAGCTGCCCCATTTTCGTTAATAATAGTTATAATAGGCTTAATCTCTACAATAACCTTATTTACACTTGATGATAAGGATAAAAAATAAACGTAACCGTTCACAGATTTCCACTTAATTCTTCAATCTCACTAATAGAAAGGCCAGTAAACTTAACAATAGTGTTGACATCAACATTATTAGCCAGCATTGCTTTTGCGACTTCAATTTTTCCTTTCTCTATACCTTTTTCTATACCTTTCTCTTCAGCAAGATCAAGTTTGTATTCAAGAATAGCTTCTTCTTTGCGTAGATCCATTATCCTTTCTTCATAGGCTACTAAATCTTTTTCGTTCCAACGAAACTTGTCTAATTCATCATATGCTAGCTTTATTATTGGCGCTTTTTCTGCTATCTCTTTTAAGTCCTCTTCTGTTGTTTCTTCTGCGTATTGTTGTCTAAGTGAAGAAGGTCGCCCCTCTTCACTCGACTTCAAAACCGTACGTGAGACTTTGCGCCTCATACGGCTTCTCTCTAATTTGGTGCTTGTCATGCACACCTCCTGTGTAATTCATCGTGACAATGCCCATGTAACAAAGATAAATTTTTGATCATATTGTTTCGTCTATTCCGGTCTTTATGATGTATTTCTATTATATCATCACTTTCAAACCATAGTCTACAATTACCGCATTTACTTTGTTGTAACTTCAATAGTTTTATTACTCTTGATGGCTTATCTGGTATTTCTCTAAGACGATTACCCCAATAAACCCAATCACCATCATATGGAGATCTGGTTTTTTGCACTTTGATATGTCGTTTAATAACATGATCGCTGTGTATAATAAGATGTATCTTGTTACTTGTCATAAAACGCCAGTTATCGTTATTATACTTTTTAAAGTATTTTCTTTTTATCCAGCATTTCCCTTTGTTTGGGTGCCTAAAGACTGCCCACTTCCAGAGCTTTCTATGTATAGTATTATCCAATGAGCTAAAGATTTTACATGAAACTACTGAAGAGTAATATTGACTCCACCCTCTAATGATTGGATTGAGATTCCTTATTACTACTTCCTGTGGCGCCCCACGCATTTCTCTAAGTTTATGTTTAATAGCAAATATATGCTGCTTTATAGAATTACGACTTGGTTTTATTAATAATTTGTAACCTTTCTTACTTTCTTTTGTTGGATATTGTCTTATTGAAAATCCAAGAAAATCAAATCCTGGTTTTATTCCATTAATGATTTTTAATGTATGAGAAACTTTTGTCTTAGAACCTGTACATGATCTCAAGAAAGGAATAAACTAAGAGATAATGTATATAAGTTAGGATATATGAGGAGTTTATACCCAAGTAATATAAGTCGGGAAAGATTTGAGATTATATTACCAGATCTAGGCTCTGTGGACAAAATTTTAGAGAAGCCATACAAGAGCTCCAACAAAATTGAGAAAACCCATAAAAACCTCAGCAGTTTTATCAAATCTGGAAAAAATGCGCCTAAAATTTTTAATTTTACCAAAAAAACACTCAATCAAATGACGTTCTTTGTAGATATGCTCATCGTAATACCTTTGCACTTTTCGATTCCGTTTTGGCGGAATAACTACTGTACATCCCTTGTCTTCAAGACTTGTAACAAAGGCATTGCTATCGTAGCCCTTGTCAGCTACTACAGTAGAGTTATAGATACTTTCGGTCAACACTTGTGCCTGCGTAATTTCATTTCTTTGACCAGGAGTCAGAGTAAATTTAAGTGGATTTCCAAGTGCATCGACAAGCGCATGTATTTTAGTTGTAAAGCCACCTTTGCTCCTCCCTAAAGCTTCTTGATCCTTGGAGTTTTTTGTATATCCAGATGAACATGGATGGGCTCGGATGATCGTACCGTCGATTATAGCAACTTCTAAATCAGGCTCTTGTTTAGTATATTCAAGCAATTTTTTCCAGACATCTCTTTCACACCATCTTTTAAATCGCTTATGTATACTCCTGTAATTACCATAAGTTTTTGGTAAAAGTCTCCATTGGCAACCACTTCGCACTATGTACCACACTGCCTCTATGAATATTCTTAAACGTTTTTCATCTTTGCTGTGCATTCCTTTTACGCTTTTTATGAACTCTAAAATTTGTTTCCAATTTTCCTCTTTGATGTAATATTGCATATGGTAGTTTCTCCATTTTTTACCTATTAGGCTAAACTACCATCTTTTTCTCTCTTTTCATATTTTTTGTCCACAGAGCCTAGAGTCCTGTAGAAAAAAAACAAAACCAAGAAAACTTGATTTGTATGATGTATTTTGTGGAGTGTTATACGTTCTGAAAAGCGGTTGTCAGTGGAGAATGCTACCAAAAGAGTTTCCAAAATGGCGCAATTGTTACGACTATTTTAAGAAGTGGAGTGAAAAACCAGATGCAAATAAAGAAAGTGTTCTGGAGCTGGTGTTAAAAAAAAATAGTTGGCGTAGTCCGACAAAACAATGGTCGGAAAGAAAAAACCAGCTTCTGCATAATTGATGCACAGAGTGTAAAAAATGCAGATACTGCTGAAGAAAAAGGCTACGATGCAGGCAAAAAGATTTCAGGAATAAAACGCCATATTGCAGTAGATACGCAAGGTTTGCCACATGCAATTTATGTAACAACAGCAGAGATAACTGACCGTAGCAGTGCTGTGAGAATGGTAGAAAATGCAAAAGAAAACCTCTCGGGAGTTAAAAATGTACTGGTTGATGCAGGCTATACGGGAGAGAATTTTGCAACACAAATAAAAGCAACTATTGGTGCAACTGTTGAGGTAATAAAACGCAGTGAATTACATACCTTTGCTGTATTGCCAAAAAGATGGGTTGTAGAGCGTTCTTTTGCTTGGTTGGAAAAATGTAGACGGTTATGGAAAAATTGCGAGCGTAAACTCAACACCAGTTTGCAAATGGTAGTTCTTGCTTTCACTGCTTTGTTCCTCAAAAGATTATGAACAGGTTCTAAGAGCATGTCTTCAAACTGAGTAGAAAGAAGTTAAGAAGTATGGTATAAGGTACATTTTAAGATGTACCCAAGCGATATAAGTGACAAAGAATGGAAGACAATAGAGCCATATTTTGAACCTAAAAAGACCGGCAGACCAAGAAAACATAGTATTAGAACAATTATTAATGCAATCCGCTATATGATGAGAACAGGATGTCAATGGAGACAACTGCCTAAAGATTTTCCACCATGGAAAACCGTATATAGTTGTAATTCGCGCTTGAAAAAAAGTGGAATATGGCAAGAAATTCATGATTTTCTAGTTAAAAAAGTAAGAGCATGTCTTCAAACTGAGTAGAAAGAAGTTAAGAAGTATGGTATAAGGTACATTTTAAGATGTACCCAAGCGATATAAGTGACAAAGAATGGAAGACAATAGAGCCATATTTTGAACCTAAAAAGACCGGCAGACCAAGAAAACATAGTATTAGAACAATTATTAATGCAATCCGCTATATGATGAGAACAGGATGTCAATGGAGACAACTGCCTAAAGATTTTCCACCATGGAAAACCGTATATAGTTGTAATTCGCGCTTGAAAAAAAGTGGAATATGGCAAGAAATTCATGATTTTCTAGTTAAAAAAGTAAGAGAGATGATTGGTAAAAATAAGACTCCATCAGTAGGTATAATTGATAGCCAGTCAGTGAAAACTACTCAAAAAGGGGATCCAGAGGATATGATGCTGGCAAAAAAATAAAGGGCAGAAAACGCCATATTATTGTAGATACTGTGGGTCTTGTAATTGCTGCTGAAGTACAGAGTGCAAGTATTCAAGATCGTGATAGTGCTCTAAATCTTTTTGCCCAAGCTAAATGCAAAGTTCCAACTTTACGTAAGTTTTTTGCTGATCAAGGGTACATAGGTAAATTACAAAACAGATGCTTATTGGAAACGGGATGTTTATTAACGATTGCCAAGAAAATAGTTGATACAGGATTTCAAGTTATTCCCAAACGTTGGATTGTTGAAAGAACTTTTGCCTGGCTTTCCAATTTTAGGCGCATGAGTAAAGATTACGAGCATTCTCCTCTCACCTCAAAAAACTATATCTTCTTTAATATGATCACTATTATGCTTCACAAATTAGCTCATTCTTCAGTTTGAAGACATGCTCTAAGAGAGATGATTGGTAAAAATAAGACTCCATCAGTAGGTATAATTGATAGCCAGTCAGTGAAAACTACTCAAAAAGGGGATCCAGAGGATATGATGCTGGCAAAAAAATAAAGGGCAGAAAACGCCATATTATTGTAGATACTGTGGGTCTTGTAATTGCTGCTGAAGTACAGAGTGCAAGTATTCAAGATCGTGATAGTGCTCTAAATCTTTTTGCCCAAGCTAAATGCAAAGTTCCAACTTTACGTAAGTTTTTTGCTGATCAAGGGTACATAGGTAAATTACAAAACAGATGCTTATTGGAAACGGGATGTTTATTAACGATTGCCAAGAAAATAGTTGATACAGGATTTCAAGTTATTCCCAAACGTTGGATTGTTGAAAGAACTTTTGCCTGGCTTTCCAATTTTAGGCGCATGAGTAAAGATTACGAGCATTCTCCTCTCACCTCAAAAAACTATATCTTCTTTAATATGATCACTATTATGCTTCACAAATTAGCTCATTCTTCAGTTTGAAGACATGCTCTCACAAGTATTCTTTGCTAATAGGATATTTTCGAATATAATTGAATATAACTAGGCTCTGTGGACAAAAAATATGAAAAGAGAGAAAAAGATGGTAGTTTAGCCTAATAGGTAAAAAATGGAGAAACTACCATATGCAATATTACATCAAAGAGGAAAATTGGAAACAAATTTTAGAGTTCATAAAAAGCGTAAAAGGAATGCACAGCAAAGATGAAAAACGTTTAAGAATATTCATAGAGGCAGTGTGGTACATAGTGCGAAGTGGTTGCCAATGGAGACTTTTACCAAAAACTTATGGTAATTACAGGAGTATACATAAGCGATTTAAAAGATGGTGTGAAAGAGATGTCTGGAAAAAATTGCTTGAATATACTAAACAAGAGCCTGATTTAGAAGTTGCTATAATCGACGGTACGATCATCCGAGCCCATCCATGTTCATCTGGATATACAAAAAACTCCAAGGATCAAGAAGCTTTAGGGAGGAGCAAAGGTGGCTTTACAACTAAAATACATGCGCTTGTCGATGCACTTGGAAATCCACTTAAATTTACTCTGACTCCTGGTCAAAGAAATGAAATTACGCAGGCACAAGTGTTGACCGAAAGTATCTATAACTCTACTGTAGTAGCTGACAAGGGCTACGATAGCAATGCCTTTGTTACAAGTCTTGAAGACAAGGGATGTACAGTAGTTATTCCGCCAAAACGGAATCGAAAAGTGCAAAGGTATTACGATGAGCATATCTACAAAGAACGTCATTTGATTGAGTGTTTTTTTGGTAAAATTAAAAATTTTAGGCGCATTTTTTCCAGATTTGATAAAACTGCTGAGGTTTTTATGGGTTTTCTCAATTTTGTTGGAGCTCTTGTATGGCTTCTCTAAAATTTTGTCCACAGAGCCTAGTTTCTGTATTTACTTTAAATTGAAGAAAGCTCAAATGAAAGATCATGTTTTGCTAAAAATCACAGAATGCAGTCTGGTTACAAATAAACTATTTTGATAGTTAATGGGGTCTAGTGTTGACGTATGGACTATCCAAAGAAAAGGGTGGTATCATAACCTCAAAAATTTTTATGCTCTCTTCATTCAGAAATTCATACTTACCCTGCATTATTCCTGACGGTGCATTTAAGTATGTTCCACTTGTGTATTTGAATACCTCTCCAGATTTTATCACAGGTTGTTCTCCGATAACACCAACTCCGGCAATTTCATTTACTTTTCCCTTATAATCTATTATTTGCCAATGACGACTTAACAATTGAATAGTTGATTGGCTTTTGTTTTTTATCTTAACGTTATACATCCATACATAGCAATTTTCATAAGGAATGGATTGCTCTTCAATGTAAATTGGTAAAACTGTAACTTCAACAAAGTTGGTAGTTAGTGTGTATTCTAGAATCATTATAGAATATTCATGATAAAAAGATGGTATTTTAATTATATACTTTTTTCACAGATTTTTCAAGTATACTTTAATTAGGAAATATCAATTTATAGTATGAATGAACCAGATGCGTTGAGCAAAAAAGTAATAGGAATAATAGGTGGTGGACAATTAGGTAAAATGACTGCTATCGCTGCAACAAAACTTGGACAAAAAATACATGTTTTTGCCAGTGCTAAAGACGATCCGGCTTGCTCTGTTGCTGATGATTTCACAATAGCAGATTTCTCTGATAAGAAAGCGCTTGAATCTTTTGCACAGAGTGTGGATTTGGTCACTATTGAGTCTGAAAATATTCCATGTAGCGCAATTGATATCGATGTAAATTTTTACCCAGGTAAAAAAGCATTACACATTGCGCAAAACAGATTGAGAGAAAAGGATTTTATTAAAAACTTGGGTGTAAAAACTGCTGAATACAAAAGTATACAAAATTATAATGAGCTACTGAAAAGCAGTAGAGCTTTTGGCTATCCAACAAGGCTGAAAACAACAGAAATGGGTTATGATGGAAAAGGGCAATATGTGCTTGAGAATGATTCTGAAGTGAAGCAATTTGCTTCTTTTGATTGGAACACAGAGTACATTCTTGAAGCAAGTGTTGATTTACTGAAAGAGGTTTCAATAGTCATTGCAAGAGATAAAAACGGTAAAGTAGCTTTTTTTCCTATAGCAGAAAATTACCACGTTGATGGAATACTTGATACTTCAACAGTGCCAGCTAAAATAGATAGCAAATTAACTCAAGAGGTACAACGAGCTGCAAAGAAAATAGCAAATGTGCTCGATGTAATAGGAATTCTGGCTATTGAATTTTTTGTTACTAAAGATAACGAATTGTTAGTTAATGAACTAGCTCCCAGACCTCACAATTCTTGCCACTGGAGCTTGGATGCATGTAACGTTAGTCAATTTGAACAGCTAGTTAGGGTAATATGCGGGCTGCCTATGCAGGAAGTAGTATTACGCTTTCCTTGTATGACGAAAAATATAATAGGTAATGATATATATGATTCTCATAAGTATTTGAGCAACGAAAAAGCTAGTTTAACCATATATGGGAAAAAAGAGGTTAGAGATAAGCGTAAAATGGGACATGTCAATATAGATTTAAGTTATTGAGTCTCTCTTATTAGAATCTCAAGAATCTGCACTATATTTAATGCTGCACCTTTGCGCAGGTTATCAGCCACTATCCACATATTTAATCCGTGTTCAACAGTATTGTCTCTTCTAATACGCGATACATATACAGCATTCTCCTGTACAACATCAATTTGAGTGATGTATTCACCGTCTTCACGCCTGTTGTACACTAGAACTCCACTATCTTCGGCTTCACTTAGCACTTCACGAGCTTGTTCTTCAGTGATATGTTGATCAAATTCTACATTTACTGCCATAGCGTGACCGATAAAGACGGGTACTCTTACACAAGTTGCAGTAACTTTTATATCTTCCTCTAAAATTTTTTTTGTCTCCTCTTGCATTTTCCATTCCTCTTCTGTAGAACCATTCTCCATGAATTCTCCTACATGGGGAATGCAATTAAACGCTATTTGCTTAGGAAATATCTCAGGCTTTTTAGTCTCATTCATGAAGATTTTTTTTGTCTGGTCATAGAGCTCATCCATTGCTGCTTTGCCTGCGCCAGAAGTTGATTGATAAGTTGAAGCAACGATTCTCTTTATTTTCGCTTTCTGGTGTAATAGATGTAGTACTAGCAGCATCTGTATTGTAGTACAGTTTGGATTGGATATTATGTTGTGGTTTTTATATTCCATAATTTTTTCTTTATTAATCTCCGGAATAATGAGTGGCACACCTTCTTTCATTCTAAAATGGGAACTGTTATCTATCACGATGCATCCAGCCTGTGTTGCAATTGGTACATACTTTTCAGAAACATGATAT
Source organism: Wolbachia endosymbiont (group A) of Anoplius nigerrimus (assembly GCF_947251795.1). Lineage (GTDB taxonomy): Bacteria > Pseudomonadota > Alphaproteobacteria > Rickettsiales > Anaplasmataceae > Wolbachia. Next base: position 81,770 of record NZ_OX366385.1, read on the forward strand.
CCAGCACAGAAAATGGCTACATTAGTTCCAACGAAGTCATAATCCTCAAGGCATAAAACTGTTAACTCTTTGTCACCAAAACTCACCTTCTTCCCTTCTGATTTTTTCGATGCAAGTGCAATTACAGAATCTATTGCCTCATCTTGAAACTCAGCAAGCGTGCTTAATACCTCGCGCCCTACTCTTCCGGTTGCTCCAATAACAGCAATTTTGTATCCCATATAGATGAACCTCTAACTTTAAAGTTCTATTATATTTTTACTGACAAAATTTACAATTGTTTTAATATTTTTACCTTGCAATTAATTGTAATTTAGCTATTATTATGCAATATTAGTAATATTACATAATAAAACGAGAGATGAGTAAAGAATACGATGAAACTAAGGTTAAACCTGCAATGTCTACACCTCAAGGGCCTGAAAGAACCAATGGATTAAAGGCTCAAAATGTTCTTTCGAAAAAAAGAAAGCCTGCAATAAATTTTGATGATAAAAAATATGGTGTAAAAAACCTTAAAATAGACCAACAGTTCCTAAATAAAAGACAAGAATCTTCAAAGCTAAGAGATTTCTTAAGATCAATACCAATAATAGGGAGATTTTTAGCAAGGATTTTCACACTTGAAAAAATAGAAATCATCAGTAACCCTATATATGACAACATGGAAGCATATGAAAAATCGCAAGCAGGTCACTCCAGTAAGATAAAAGATGAGACTAGTGTAGATGATGAACACGCAAAAGAAGTAGATAGTAAACTTGAGAAGGGTAATGTTGAACAAGTGGACAATAAGAAAAGTCGTTAAACTCTATTTTATTGTGCAGGAGCTCTGCAGTACCAAAATAAATAAATGGGTATGCCACTTGCGGTGAATAAGCTTGCGATCAGCAAGGTATTCACAGAAGTTTCAAATATTACCCAGCAGCAAAAGGTTGTTGCTATACTGCCAATTAAAAATTTGTAATAGTTTTTCTCCTTTATAATAACCTTGAGAAAAGCAAGACTGCATGCAAGGTAGACAAACAAAAATGAAACTACAGAAAAGTCGATAATTGATGTGATCTGTTTAGCAAAATTGTTGCTTGAAGTGAGAATTAGTAGAACTGAAGTGCCAACGGAGCTAATTGTTATGCCCCAGAAAGGAGAACCGTGCTTATTTCTTTTAGCAAAGAACTGTGGCATCAGTTTATCTTCTGCAAGGCCAAGGGCCACTTGTCCACTAGCTAGTACCCAAGCATTTAAACTGCCAACACAAACAATAAAAGCAACAATAGAAATGATCAAATGCCAATTACCTGGAAACATAATTTTTATTGCGTCAACATACGGCGCTTTTGAATTAACTAGATCATTGCCGTTTATCAATCCCATGATTGAAAGGCTATTAATGAAATATATAACTGCAACAGAGATTGTGCCAAGCACTATGGCTCTTGGTATAGTCTTGGCTGGATCGTTTACTGATCCTGCAGGTGCTGTTGCTGATTCAAGGCCAATAAAACACCATAGAGTGAGTAGTGTAGAGCGAGCAAGGACTTGAGACATCGTGAGGGTTGATATTTCCTCACTTATGATAAAATTATTCCTATCAAAGAAAAACAACGCTGTTACTGGTATAGCAAGCAGTGCGGTAATTTTGACAGTCATCAATAAAAGCTCAACACATCCAGCAGCAGTGACACCTCTTAAATTTATTAGTGTAATGATCGTAAATAATAGTATTTCTAAAAATAAGCGTATATTTTGAGTATCTCCATGAAAAAGCGAAGTAAGATAGCCAATACTTGCAACGATTACTGCTGTTGTGCTAACCCATGAAATCACCCAATACGTCCAACCAACAAAGAAAGCTGCAGCAGGACCAAAAGCATGCTTTACATAAACGTGAGGACCACCCGTTTCTGGAAATTTTGCGCAGAGTAAGGCAAAAACCAAAGCAAGAGATATAGCACCAAGCCCTGATATCACCCAGCTTATAAGGCTATAAGCGCCATATGGAGCAAGGCTAATAGGAAGCATAAAAATTCCAGAGCCAATTTGACTACTAATCACTAAGGCAAAAATAGCCCAAAAACCTATTTTGTTTGACACAATAGTTTCTAATTTCTATCTGAATAGATTAATAATATGGCTTAAATTGGAAAACTTCAACGAATAAGTAACTTAACTCGTGTATACAAAAGTTAAATGAGTGTGGACCTGCGGTACCAAAATAAGTATGTAGGTATACTACCTAAAATAAACAAGCTTGAGGTCAATAATGTATTTATAGGAGTCTCGTATATTATCCAGCAGCAAAAAGATGCAGCCACACTCCCAATTAAAAATTCGTAATAGTTTTTCTCTTGTATAATAACCTTGAGGAAAGCAAGACTACATGCTAAGTAGATAAATAAAAATGAAACTACAGAGACATCAATAATTGAAGTTACTTGCTTAGCAAAATTTTTGCTTGATGTTAGAATAAGTAAAACTAACACTCCCAGAGTACTGAGTATTATTCCACAAAAAGGAGCATCGTACTTGTTTCTTTTAGTAAAGAATTGTGGCATTAATTTATCTTTTGCAAGGCCTAAAGTCACTTGTCCATCAGCTAAAAACCAAGCATTTAGATTACTCACGGAAACGATAAAAGCAAGAATGGAAATAATAAAATGCCAATTACCTGGAAGCATAATTTTGACTGCGTCAACGTATGGTGCTTTTGAATTTGCTAGGTCATTACCATTTATTAACCCCATAATTGAAAGACTATTGATGAAATATATCACAGCAACACAGACTGTTCCAAGCACAATGGCTCTTGGTATAGTCTTGGCTGGATTATTGACTGATCCTGCAGGTGCTGTTGCTGATTCAAGGCCAATAAAACACCATAGAGTGAGTAGTGTAGAGCGAGCAAGGACTTGAGACATCGTGAGGGTTGATATTTCCTCGCTTACAATAAAATTGTTTCTATCAAAGAAAAATAGCCCTGCTACGGGTATTGCAAGAAGTGCAATAATTTTAACAATGGTTAGCAGAAGCTCAACACGGCCAGCAGTAGTTACTCCTCTTAAGTTTATTAGCATAATAACTAAAATTAATGTTATTTCTAAAAGCAAATGTATACTTTGTATATCATTATGAAAAAGTGGAGCTAAATAACCAATACTTGCAACTGTGACAGCTGTTGAGCTAACCCACGAACTTACCCAATATGTCCAACCAACAAAAAAAGCTGCAGTGGGGCCAAAAGCATGCTTTACATAAACGTGAGGACCACCCGTTTCTGGAAATTTTGCGCAGAGTAAGGCAAAAACCAAAGCAAGAGATATAGCACCAAGCCCTGATATCACCCAGCTTATAAGGCTATAAGCGCCATATGGAGCAAGGCTAATAGGAAGCATAAAAATTCCAGAGCCAATTTGACTACTAATCACTAAGGCAAAAATAGCCCAAAAACCTATTTTATTTGACACAATAATTCTTATCTAAATAGATTAACAATATACCCTAAACTCAGAAATTTCAATCGATCTTTTAACATAAAAACTTGCATTTTTCTCAATTTATTTCTAAAATAGATTATATTAACAGATTATTAAGAGGGGGTTATGAATCCGAGGTTAAAAACATTTTTGGTTGTTTGTGGGTATGCTTTATTATTTGTTGCTTGTATCGCAGCATGGGTTCTGTTTTTATATTTAGCCAATATGTTTCTTCAATTCTTTTTTCCTCAAGTCTCAAGTGAACCAGCCATCGAATTAATTCTTAATATACTCTCTTTGGTCATGCTTGCTGTTTTCTTGGGTATATATATACTTTGCTCTATTTTTACAGAAAAGGTTACAAGTAGCTATCGATCTTTCAAAAATGAAAACGGTGATTATGATGCCTTTTCTGAAGTGTATGATGATCCAACAATAAGGGTAAGAGATAAAATATTGCTTTTTTCTATACATTTAATATATTGGATACAGTTGCCATTTCTGTATTGTACTTTGAAGATACTTGCCGTTAATAGCTTACTGCAAGGATGGAAAGATGAAGGATTTTCAATGCCTCTTCAGGGGTGTTTAATACTTATAAATGCTATATTACTGATTCCAGTAGCACTTCTTGAGTTAATAAAGTATCCATTGATAAAGCTCTTCTCACCTTTGGGTTTGAATGTAAAGCAACTTAGCTTTTTGTTTAATGTAAGTGATGTAGGTACTGGCAATCAGAATGTTCATACTAGAAGTTTTGAGCAAAGTGTTATTGAGTGTGCCAAAAAATTAAAGGAAGAACATGGTACTCCGTCAAATGAGCTGGATGAAGAGTTTAAAAGTTATATAAGCGGGTTAACAAATCAGCAAAAAGAACTGATAGCACCTTATTTGAAACTAGATGGTTATAGAGAAGGAGGATGGGTAAGGTGGGTAGATTCTAAAACTGGATTGACATTAACTCAGGCTATAAATTTAGTTTTAATTGCAGCAAGAAAGCAAAATGCAGATGTAGAGTTGTTGAAATCCATATTGCAGGTTCGTTTTGAGGAAAGTAATCGCCAGTGTGGTCCTGGAATGCTTAATCGTATCATTTATGCATTAAGTGGCCTTGAAGCAGAAAATAATTTTGCAGCTCAATTAGAGCCTCAGATAATAGGAGAGTTGGCCGGTAATGCTACTAAAAGATTTCTTGAGAAATCTGTAGATAGGCGCTACTTTAAAATAAAGATTTTAAAAGAAAAGTTTGACGACTTATATTCGCTAGGTTCTGGAGTGGATTTGAGCAATGCAAATGATGAAGTAAAGGAAGGAATTTCTTATATGAGAGGTGCTATAAAAGAATTTGTATTTAAAGAATTATATGTGAAGTTTCATAATGACTATGGAGAACATATTCGAAGAGGGCAAATAAAACAAAGGCTAAGAGAATTAATAACAGATGAAGTCATAGATGCAGCAATATCTTATAAGATAGACGAGATAGAAATTCCTGCAGAACCACCTACTTATCTTGAAGGAGTAAAAGCATTTTTTGGAGGTCCTGCAAGGTCTCCTGCTGCTTAGTGGTGGGCTCATGTCATGGTAGAAAATTTTGACTTTAGCTAAAAACCATCTGGCGCCTATGGTTTTTTATAGTTTTGTCTTCCCTTTTCTGAATGGTTTGCAAACTGCTGTAGCTAACCCAAGAAAGGTTTCCCTACGTCATACCGCCGCGGTATCTCTAGATCCCGCTAACAAGCAGTGGGATGACGAAGTTATCGTCATCCCACCGCGAACCTTCACATCGCCGCAGACCGTCATACCGCCGTAGTATCTCTAGATCCCGCTAACAAGTAGCGGAATGACGATTGTCAAGGTGTCATCCCAGTGCCCTGACTACTTGGATCCAGGAAACTTAACTTTAAATAAGTGGCTGCATAATAAAGACTAGATTCCAGACTGGAATGACACCCTACTTAACCGTCATACCGCAGCGGTATCTCATACACTAACAAGAGATCCCGCTGCGGGATGACGGTTGTTGTTTAGTCATAAATATTTAAGAAATTTACCAAACGAAAAAAAAGGCAAAAGAAGCCCCGTGGTTGGCTAATTACTTACATTATACTTTCAAGTATGGCGTTTTTTTATTCTAAACGTTTAATAACCGCAATTCAGTTGCTTTTAAGCCGCAACTAATCTAAATTATAAACATTAAGAAATTTACTAAACAGAAAAAAAGGCAAAAGAAACCCTAGGGTAGCTAGTTATTCACTATCCATTTTTTAAGTTGGCGTTTTTTTATGTTTTAAACGCTTTATAAGCGCGTTTCAGCTTATGTAGGTAGAAATTTTATAAAGACATAAGGTGCACATAGTGCAAAAAATTAAAAATAAGACGCCAGATACGTGAGTTTTTTTGTCATTTAATCTGTACAGAGAAGATAAATAAATAGCTTCACTTTCATGATAAGGGGGCTGGCGGAGTTTGTCAAGTAAGTTTTTTCGTTTCTGCGGGCTACTTGAGTTTATTGACTTCATTAGAGCCAAAACTCTTGAGACCTAGGTGATAATTCTATCTAAAAGGATGCCAAAAAAGAGAAGCAACCCTACGTAGGAGTTATTTTTAAATATGGACATGCATTGACTGGGATCGTCAGGATTGAAATTTTTGTATTGGCGGTGAAATATGAACCCTACAGCAAGTAGAGCAATATAAAAGATGTTATTTAATGATGATAAGATACCAGCATATAACCACGCCATAAGAGATATTAAATAAAATCTTTTCAACCAAGATTTTGTTGTATCACCAAAATATAATGCGGTAGATTTCATTCCGAGTTTTTCATCATCTTTTTTATCTTGATGAGCGTATATGGTGTCATAGCTAAGTGTCCAAAAGACGCATCCTATATAAAACAGCAAGGATTCTATACTGATCTGGTTTATTATTGCTGCTGAGCCCATGAGCGATCCCATATTGAAGGTAAACCCTAAGAACAATTGTGGCCACCAAACATACCGCTTTAATAAAGGGTAAGTAGCTATCATACACATTGAGATTATTCCAAGTATGAGTGTGGTTTTATTAGTTAACAATAAAATTACCAAAGCGATAGATAGTAGCAGTGAGAGTAAAACCAAAGCCTGCTTTATGTTTAATGCACCACTTGCAAGTGGCCTATATTTTGTTCGTTCAACGTGCGCATCTATTTCTCTATCGAAAATGTCATTAATTATGCACCCTGCAGGTCTCATTAAAAATGTACCTATAGTGAACAAAACAAGGAGAAAAAGAGCCTGATACGATAGAGAAGTTGAGGCTAAAAGAATACCGCTCAAACTGGGAAATAGCACAAGCCACAAACCTGTTAAACTGTGCAATCTCATTAATGAAAAGTAATGGTTGAAATACATTAATTAAGTGTGATTATGTAATATTTTGCTTACATTAACAAAATTATCGAACGCTAAATCAGGCTTGAAAACTAACTCAGGTATAAATCGCAAATCAACATAACACAATATAGATTTACGTATTGACCATGCAGATTGGTTCATTTCATTAATAACAGTGTTAATATCACAATTATTCTCAGAAGGATCTCCAGTGCGGGATGCTGAAATCCATGTACTTTTTTCTGAATCTGAGTAGTCAGCTACTTGGATATTCAATGAAGATAACACAATATATACATCTGCTTTTTTCAAATCTTTACTTAATTTTACGTCAGATACCGTTACATTTTTATTGAACACCTTACCTTCCATTAGGACTCTTGATATTGCTCTATGCAATACCGATGCTATTTTTAGGTTTCTAATTTCCTTTTTCATATCCAGCTACTATAATACCCTTTCTTCTTGCACTAATTGATAAGCTTCTAAAATATCTCCAACTTTAATATCGACATTACCCTCTAGTGATACTCCGCATTCAAAGTTTACACCTACTTCTTTAACATCATCTTTAAATCTACGTAGTGCTTTTAACTTTCCTTCATGCACCAATTTACTATTGCGCACTACCTTAATTAAAGAATCTTTTTTTATGACTCCATCACTTACATAACATCCAATGATATTACCAGCTTTAGATACATTAAATATTTGCCTTACAGATGCAGAACCAACACGAACCTCTCGTGTAACAGGCTTTAACATTTTAGTTAAATACATTCTCATGTCGTCAATGAGCTCGTATATTATGTTATAAGTATGTATTTCTATACCTTTTTGTTTTGCCAAGTCCCTTATTTTTGAGTCCACTTTTACATTAAAAGCTAAAATTACTGCACTTGATGCTTCTGCAAGCAGCACATCTGAATCTGTTATCCCTCCTACTGCTTTGTGTAGGATATTTAATTTCACTTGGTCTTTACCGAGTTTATCAATTGAACTTGATATTGCTTCAATAGAACCAGTTACATCGCACTTTAAAACTACAGATAGTTCTTCTGTTTCGCTGTTATTACGACTGAATATATCTAAATTATTGTCGCCCAAATCTTCTTTCTTTTTCTTGATTAACTCTAGCCTGTATTCAACAATTTCACGCGCCTGCTTTTCAGAATTTACAACAACAAATTTATCTCCAGCATTTGGTACACCATTTAGACCAGTAATTTCAATTGGAGCGGAGGGTAGTGCTGCTTTTTCTCTTTGACCAAGCATACTACGTACTTTGCTGTATGTTGTACCAACTACCAATATATCACCAACCTTTAACGTTCCTTCCTCAACTATCAATGTAGCTGATATTCCTTTCGCTTTATCTATTTTGGATTCTATTACCCATCCAAGTGCTCGACAATCTTCTATTGCTTCTAGCTTCATTAATTCAGCGATTAACAAAATCGCCTCTTCTAGTTTATCTAAATTAGTTTTCTTTTTTGCTGATACTGGCACAATCATAACATCACCACCGAACTCTTCAGGGATGAGATCATATTGAGGCAAACTATTAATTATTTTTTCTACATCACCAGGCTCAGATTTATCAATTTTATTAATAGCAACTATAATAGAAACATTTGCTGCTTTTGCATGATTTATTGCTTCAATTGTTTGTTTCATGATTCCATCGTCAGCTGCAACTACTATTACAACTATATTAGTAATATTGGCACCACATGCACGCATTGCAGTGAACGCTTCATGTCCTGGTGTATCAATAAAAGTAATTTTTTGCTTATCTTTTGTCGTTATTTGATAAGCACCTATGTGTTGAGTTATGCCACCTGACTCTCTTTCTGCAACATTAGATTCACGAAATGCATCGAGCAATGAGGTTTTACCATGATCGACGTGTCCCATAAAAGTGACGATTGGTGGTTTAGGTTTTTTAGGCAGGCTTTCTCTTCCTTCTATAAAAAATAAATCCTTTTCTATGTTGGTATCGCTCACTCGTTTAGCCTTATGATTAAATTTTTCCACTATTTTAGATGCTATATCTGGATCCACCAGATCATCTACTCTATAACTCTCACCAACTTCTTCTTTGAACATTTTTAGCACACTCTTGCTATCTTCTGCCATACGAATAGATAACTCCCTGATAGTTATTTTGTCTGGTACAATAACTTCTCTTGATATATTTTTACCCTTAGTAAACTTTGACTTTCTACCTCTTATACCAAATCTTTGCTTAAATACAGGGAGTTGTTCAGTTTTTTCATCTATTGCCTGTGCAATTACCAGTTTAGAATGCTTAGAATATATATCTTTGTTGACCTTAAAAGACTTTTTATCGTCGTCCTCATAGTCAATACTATCTTCTTTTGGTTCAACTAAGTGGGTATTACTTAAAACCTGCTTATTTATTTCCTTAGATAAAGCGTCCGCTTCATTTTTCTCGTCAATCTCTTTATTGCTGTCTTCTTTTGCTGTTTTCTCTTTTTCTTCTCTCTGATTTCTTTCTTTCAGCAAAGCAGCATTCTGCACAGCATTAATGCGGAAAATTTGTTCTTTCTCTGTTAAAGAACCTAATTTACTCTCGTCAAATAAATTATGTTCTTCTGCATCATGAGATTTTTTTCTTCTTTTTTTTACTATTGTAGCTCCAGTACTTGGACTAGCTGAAGAGTTTAAATTGAGGTCTAATTTAAGCTTGCTTAAGCCTTGGAGCGTTAATTTTTTATTACTGATATCTTCATTATTCATATTATTTTATTATATTAACCCAAGCTTTTTACGTGCTTCTATGATTATTGAGTCTACTGTATCTTTTAGATTTTCTGAATTCACCTTATTATCAGCTGAGGAAGAGAGTATGCTGCAAAACTCATAACTTGATAAATCTGCTATGTCCTCTAAAGTCTTAATATCATGTTTACTAAGAGCAATTTTATTGTCTATTGATAAAGTTAAATTGATTACATCATCTTCCATACCCAAACTTTTTAGCTCTTCTATTTTTCTATCATTTTCTGCTTTCAGATACTTGTTTGCTCTATTATGAAGTTCGTTTGCAATATCCTCATTAAAGCCCTCTATTGAAGCAAGCTCTTTAATTGAAGCGTTGGATATATCTTCTACGCTTGAAAAACCTTCTGTTACCAATAGCTGACCCATAATCTCTTCTAAGTTTAAAGCTTCAGCAAATAAAGCTGAACATTGACTAAGTTCTTTACTTCGCCTTTCTGATTCCTGCTGAGTGCTTAATATCTCAATTTTCCATCCAACAAGCTCTGAAGCTAATCTTACATTCTGGCCCTTTTTTCCTATAGCTAAACTCAATTGATCTTCAGCAACTATTAACTCTATGCAATTTTCATTTTCATCAATAATAACCTTCGATACTTCTGCAGGAGTAATGGCTTTAATAACAAATTGACCCAAATCTGAGGAGTAATTTATAACGTCAATTTTTTCACCATTTAATTCGTGTATAATAGTTTTTATTCTATCTCCCTTAACTCCAACACAAGCACCTACTGGATCAATGTTCTTGTCAGGAGAGAAAACAGCAACCTTAGACCTTGAGCCGGCGTCTCTAGCTATACCTTTAATTGTTACTAACCCGTCAGCAATTTCTGGTATTTCTTGATTTAATAATGCCTCTAAAAAGCCTTCATGAGTCCTAGAAAGAATAATTTGACGTCCATCATCAGAGCGCTTAACGGTCTGTATGTAAGTTTTAACCTTATCGCCTTCACGAAATGATTCACCACCGGTCAAATTTCGCAATGGAAGATATGCCCTAGTGCCATTTATGTCTATAATAAGATCTGAATATTCTACCTGTTTAACAATACCATACCTTATTTCTCCCACCTTATCTTTAAATTCCTCATATTGCTTTTTTGACTCTTCATCTTTAATTATTTGAGCAATCTTTTGCTGGGCAATCCTTGCTGAAGCAAGATCGGTGTTAAGAGAGAGCAATTCACTAACAGTATCTCCAACTTTTGCATCTCCTTTTATTAATTTAGCTTGTGTCAGCGTAATTGATTCATACTCAGTATTCTTTTCTCCATCTGATTCGTCATCAATAACTTTTAGTTTTCTGTATGAAGTAACTTTGCCTGTATTTCTATCTATATTAACTACAATTTTACTTTTGCTACCATATTTTTGATAAGCCACTGCTTCTATAGCACTTTCTAGTGCCTTTATTACAACATTAAAATCTAAACCTTTTTGAAGTGAAAGTTCTCCTGCTGTTTTTATTACATCAAGGCTTCCAACTATGTTATTCTTGTTACTTTTCTGCTTAACACTGCTTTTACGATTAGCAATCATAATAAATAAATCCAATGTAATTAGTTATAATTATAGCTTCAACGGGCAAAGAACGCTATCTTAAATGTTAAATGATTGCTAATTTAAGTCAAGTTTTTTCATGTCTTTGTATGACAAGCAACGCAGGAGTAAAGAATAAAGTTAAGACCGTTGCAGCCAATATTCCACTTGCTATGGTTGTTGAAATGTCAACCCACCACTGGCTTGATGGAGCATCATATGTGATTTGTAGCGTAAAAAAATTGATATTTAACCTGGTAATCATCGGTATTAAACCAAGAACTGTGGTTGCAACGGTAAGCAATATTGGCCTAACGCGAGAAATTGCAGCGTTTATTACACATCGCTTGATGTCATTTTTGTGTACCTTAATTTGGTGATGAAAGGCATCAAGCAATAGTATGTTATTATTCACTATAATTCCTGCCAAAGCAATTATCCCCACTCCACACATAACAACTACGAAAACTTGTTGGATAAGAAAGAAAACAAAAAACACACATGTTGTGGATAAAAACACTGCTGTCATTACGATAAATGTATGGTATACATTATTAAACTGTGTCACTAATACCAATATCATTAGTGTAATTGCTAATATAAAAGCCTTTAACAAAAATGTTCCTGATTTTTGTTGATCTTCTTTGTCGCCTTTAAAATCAATTTTTACTCCCTTGTCCCAATCCTGGGCAATAGAATTCTGAATGAACTTTACTCTTTCATTAACAAGATAGCCCATATCCACATCAGCGGAAATTGTCACTGTACGTAATCCATCAATCCTATTTAGTTTGTTTACCTTTTTTTCGGGAGCATATTTTACTATGTTGCTCATAGGATACGGGCCATTAACTGTATTGATAAAAAGATTATCTATAGTCTTCATGTTGCGGTCCCTTCTGGGGAAACGGAGTACAATATCGATTTCTTCATCCGTGTTATTTGGTCTATATTTTCCAATCAACACTCCATTTGTAACCATCTTTATAAAATCGCCAATGGTTGCAACACTTACTCCAGAACTTGTAGCCTTACTCTTATCAACACTCATATTCCACTCTATTTCAGGTGCTGATCTGCTATCTTGAATATTTATAAACCCGGATGAAGGTTGGTCCATAATTTTTAGAATTTTCTCTGCTGCTAAATTCAGATTGGATGCACTTCCGCTGAGGTTAATTTGTATTGGCTTGTCAGCCGACGGTCCTAACTTTTTCTCTTGAACATTAATTATTATTCCTTTCATGTCTTGCACACTGCTTCTTATATCGTTTAATATGTGTTTAGCTTTGCGCCTGAAGCGCCAATCCATAAGTTCTAGTTGAATTCTGGCGATAACGTTGTCTGGAAATGCTCCTGATCTAGCATAAGAAACATGAATTTCTTTTTCAACGCTCAAAATGCGTTCTTCCACTTCTTTGAGTATCAGATCCCGTTCTTTGGCTGATAAGCTTTCTTTTGCTTTAACACTGATTAAAATATTATCTGAATCCACTTTCGGAAAAAACTTCACTCCAGGACCAGAGGTAAAGTACAGCACACTAAATGAAAATAGGACGAATACAGTAGCACATATGAATTTTTTAGGATGATCTAAAACCTTCTCTAGCATGCGTATGTAAGCTCTTATTATAGGCCCAGCATTTTTTATCTCACCACTTTCTATGGCACTCATTTTTTTTATTTCTTTTTTTGAAGTTATCAAAGGCTTGCCAAATATTGCACCAAGTGTTGGTATAAAAACCAAAGCCATAATGAGCGATCCAGTCAAAGTTAGAATTATTGTAATTGGTATGTACTGCATGAATTTACCAACAGTATCAGGCCAGAATAACAGAGGAAAAAACACTGCTAATTTAGTTAACGTCGATGATAGAACCGGATAAAACATATCACGAACTGAAGTGTGAAAGGCTTCTACTTTGTCCATTCCGCAGATCATCTTTCTATCGGCATATTCGCTGATCACAATTGCATCATCAACCAGCATGCCAACAGCCATAATTAAACTGAAGAGCACAACGATATTTAAAGTTATGCCCATAAAGTAAAGAGCTATTATCCCGATGAGAAAGGAACCGGGTATCGAGAGTGCCACAAGAATAGCAATCCTTGTTCCCATAGAAAGCATCATTATGATCAATATTAACAACACAGCAAATATTATGCCGTTTTCCAAGTCATCAAGCACATCGCGGACGTTTTTTGACTGGTCATTTAAGTACACCACTTTTAAATTTTCAGGTAATTGATCTTTTGCCTTATCCATTAAGTATTTTACTTGATTTACTGTGTCTATTATGTTTTTTCCGTTACGTTTTGAAATTTCTAGCACGACACTAGGTAATCCATTAATGCGAGCAAACCCTTGGTGATCCTCAAACCTAGGGTATACTTTTGCTATATCTTTGATTCTTAAAACTGCATCGCCTTGAGATCTAATAGGAATATTCATAATATCTTCTATGTCTTTTAATAACCCTGATATTTTAATCGAATATTTACCGGCCAGTGACCCAGCTCCCACTAGTCTATTATTGCTTGATATAGCTTGGAATATTTCGTTTGATTGAATGTTATATTTTGTTAGAACTGTGGGCTCAATTATAACTTCTACTGTTTCTTTACGTATACCCGCCACTTCAACTTTGAGAACATTTGGCAGAGATTCTATCTTTTTCTTTAGCTTGCGTGCTATTTCAGTTAAGGCTCTTTCTGGCAAATTACCAATTAAGCCGACATTGAGTATCGGAGATAAGCTCAAGTTTGTTTCATTGATTATCGGAGATTCCGCTTCAACAGGTAATTTTGATTTTATGTTTGAAAGCTTTGAACGGACATTATCGAGCACTTCTTTATTATCATACTCTGTTCCAAATTCGAGTATCATGTGAGCACCATCATTAGTTGCAAAAGCTCTCAATTCTCTTACACCTTCGATGGATCTTAGTTCATTTTCTATAGGAAGCACTAATAGCTTTTCACTATCTTGAGCAGAAATCCCAGGAAGTCCAACAAACACGCTGATTATAGGAATCTGTATATCAGGGTTACTTTCCCTTGGCATTTTTACATAAACGTATGAACCGAAGATAAAAATTACTATAAGTAATAATACCACCGCCCTGTTTCGCTCTATGAGTAAGCTCTGCATGTTGAATGTTAACTAAATATGTGCGTTTGTACAATATTATAGTCGAGATACATTGCATATTAATTAATCCTTGTATAGCTTTAAAACTTTACGCAAACAATTAAAATTTTCGCAAAGTTGCAAGTATAAGAAAATTTCTGTATAATAATTCTAGAACAGTATTTGAGAGGTTATTATGGTGGCAATTTTAAATGTAACAAAAGGCAAGAATAAAGTTATTACATCTGGGTTAGCTGGAGCTTTATCAGCTTTAATATTTTTAACAGCAATCCACATTGCCGCAAAGATAGCCATTATCGTTTCTGCTGCTGCAGTTACTTACTTATTACTTTTGCTGATTCATAAAATAAGAACTAAAAAAGAACAGCCTGCTGAAATTACTGGTGTTTCAGAAGATGAAGGGTATAGCAGTGTTGATGAAGGTGAAGAAAAAGATACCGTAGAAGAATCAGAAAAAACTGAAGCTGAGTTAGAAGAAGAAATAATAAGGAAAAGAGCAGAAGAAAAAATGAAAAATGGACTACCTGAACATATGGACCTTGACGGTAACTCACTTGCTGGGGCTGATGATACAAGTCAGACTAGATACGCAACGAACTATATGGATTTAATGCGATCCCCTCCTATGCATATGAATGGATATTACCAGGAAATCACAAAAGTTGCCAGTGCTCCAAAAACTTTTGTCACTAGTGATTCAATGAGAATGCCAGAGCGGCTAACTATGGAAGATATTGTTAACCAACGTGGTTAGAGTTTATATCAAACTCTCCATCTCATATTGAAAATCAGATGCAATGCCATACACTCTATTTGGCGGAGCAATTTTGTTCTCTATACCAAAAACTATACCTTCAATTATTGCTGTGAGTACTTTTTCAAGGTCACAATCTGCTCCGGGAACGCGGTGCTCCAGGCGGCATCTTTTGAAATCGTTGCCAAAATAGGGAATTCTTATCGCAGCAGTTCTGTTATTTATCCCCCAACTAATCGTAGTTGGAGTATGAACATCCGGATACTGAAATCTTAAATATGAATCATCATTTGGAGCAAAAAACAACATATGTTTTTTCATCATTGCGCATAATCCACCAATACTATGAATCAAATAATCACTATACTTTTGCTCATTGATATAAAATAAGTTATCGTTATTTGAATTCACGAGATTAACATGCACATTTAATGCACTGCCTGCTCTATCCAAATAAGGCTTTGCTTTAAAAGAAACATTCCCGCCAAGTTTTTGTGCTACTTCAGTAAGTAATTGTTTTGCTAACTCAAAATGCTTGATTAAATTGTCGGAGTTTGTATAACAACCACTCTTTATCTCATATTGATGTGTAGAATTTTCCTTCTCGCAAGAAAATTCAAGAGATGCTATTTTATTTTTGATGCTATTCAGAAATAAATATTCTTTTTCTATTCCCTCAATATAAAACTCTAGTTCAATACCGAATACAGCATGACAACTCAAATTATTTAATATAATCATAAACTTGCTTCAGTAAATCTATATTAGGTTAGCTATATTTATATGAATACTTTACTTATTTGCCAGTAAATTTAACATCTTATTTATACATAATGTATTACTATTTTTAATAGCATGCTTCTAATCCTCGATACAAGCGACATTTACAAATTTTTCATTTTTTGAAATAAAAATGATCAATTTTAGTGTTTTTATACCCTTTACAACCCATCAAAAAATCACCATAATTTTTAGTATGTATTAAGTAGTATTAGCTTTTCATTTTGCAGCAAGCTATTGATTATCTTATATTTTTCTAATTATTGCTTTTTTCTTGGTGTGGTATATGAACTTAACTAGCCCTAAGGTTTCTACTATGTTTTTTGATCAGATTATTACAGTAACGGATCACAATGTTACTTGGGAAAAAATCCAAAATTGTCTTTATAATCTTTATGGAGAAGCAACATATAACAGCTGGCTGAGTTCGCTAAAATTTGTCAGTAGCAGAAATGGGGAAGTTCTTTTATCTGTGTCAACAAGGTTTATAAAAGAGTGGATTACAGTTCATTACATGAAAAAAATATTATCATTATGGCAAAGCGAAGATAAAAGTATACGTTCTATTGATATTCAAGTAATTGAGGAAAGGAATTCAAATTTTAATGTTATACTAAAAAACAGAGAGGAAAGTAATCATAATCTTGGTTCGCCGCTGGATCCAAGGTTCACCTTTGATAATTTTGTAGTGGGAAAGCCAAATGAATTAGCATTTACAGCGGCAAAGCGTGTGGCAGAATCTATAGATCCAATATTAGGCAGCAATCCTTTGTTTCTATATGGTGGAGTGGGACTTGGTAAAACACATCTAATGCATGCTATAGCTTGGCACATAGTCAATTCCCCATCAGAAAAAAGAAAAGTGGTATATTTATCAGCAGAGAAATTCATGTACCAATATATTACAGCGCTGCGAAGCAAAGATATTATGTTATTTAAAGAGCAATTTAGATCAGTAGATGTATTGATGGTAGATGATGTGCAATTTATCAGTGGTAAAGATAGTACACAAGAAGAATTTTTTCACACTTTCAATGCATTGATAGACCAAAATAAGCAATTGGTTATATCAGCTGATAGGTCTCCTAGTGATCTTGATGGAGTGGAAGAAAGAATAAGATCACGACTCGGTTGGGGGTTGGTGGCAGATATTAATGAAACAACTTTTGAATTAAGGCTTGGTATATTGCAGGCAAAAGTGGAGCAGATGAATATGTATGTTCCGAAAGATGTCCTAGAATTTTTAGCAAGGAATATAAAATCTAATATAAGAGAATTAGAAGGAGCATTAAATAAGGTTACCCATACCTCATTAATTGGAAGAAGTATGACGGTAGAATCAGCTAGTGAAACCCTAATCGATCTTCTTAGGTCAAATCATAGGTCAATCACAATAGAAGAAATACAAAAGAAAGTAGCTGAATTTTTCAATATAAAGGTTGCAGATATGCAATCCAATAGAAGACTTCGCAGTCTTGCAAGGCCAAGACAAATAGCTATGTATTTTGCCAAAAAATTTACGCAAAAAAGCCTACCAGATATTGGGAGAAACTTTGGTGGCAGAGACCATGCTACCGTTATACATGCAGTAAAACAAGTAGAAAATTTTATAAAGACCGACTCAAAATTTGCTGATGAAATCAATCGATTAAAAAAAATGTTTAAGTAGCGTTTTTAAAATAGCTAATAACAAGTCCTAAAATGAATCGACTATAGTTTTAATTCGTTTAAGTTTAAAATCTTCTGTTAGCTTCGCAGAATACATTTCCTTATTGTGTTGATTATAGAAGGTAAATTTGTAATCATCTAAGTTTAGTATTGCAAAGCCAAAACCGAAAAAGTTTCTAACCCCGTGTGCTAAGTAGTTTCTACCATTTGAATAGTCAAATTCTACATTTTGATAAACAGGCTCTTGATCTTGAGCGTGTAATAATGCACCACCGTTTCCAACTATAATCTGGTCTGGAACATTATCCATTAATAAAATCTGGGCTATATGAATGTGGCCAGAAACTATGGTAGTGACATTGCTTGGAAATTTATCTCCAAAAGCTTCAATTTGTGTAAGATTACCATGGCTTTTTAATGTCAAAAATTCTTTTTTTGGAGATCTCCAAAGCGGTTTATGAGTTAAAAACCACGTGGGCTTATCTTGTATCAATTTATCAAATTGCCTTTCAAAAGCATCAATTGTGCTTTGGGTTGTAAAAATATCCTTACCGGATGAAGAGTCGAAGATAAAAAATTTCATCGGTCCAGCATCTAAGGACCAACTAGAAACGAAGTTTCCACATTTTTCAGACGAAAAGGGGTATGAATCTAGATACCTGAACCATCCTTCATAAGCTCTATCACAACTCTCATGGTTTCCACGAACAAAAAGGAAAGGGGATTGTAATGAAATATCCTTTGCAGGCTCAAACCAATCAGCGTACCAAACTTCTTTATTATATCCATAAATATCGCCACACTTTTTTGTATTTCTACATTTTGTTTGTCTATAATGATAATCACCAACATGGATAATTAAATCTGGTTTATGAAGGGCGATTGAATCTAAATTTTTTTTTAAAGGCCAGCTATCTACCGAATTACATTCCTGCTGAAATAACATATTTATTCTACAACCCGTATCACCAATAAAAGCGATTTTATTAACCTTTTCTGGTAATATAGGAACTCGTAGATCCTCAATACTAATGTTTTTGGCACTTGTTTGTACTGTCAGTTCACAAACTGTTTCGTTATGATCACCATTGTTAATTGAGCTGCGATTCAGCATTTCTATTTCCTCGCCATCGACATAAACAATGGGACACATGTCATTGTCTGTAATTGCACGTATGCTTAATTTATTTTCTGGGATAACTTGAGACCATGTGTATAATATCTGTGCATGGACGAAATGAAAGCTAGTTATAAGAGAGAGAGCTAAAAAAATAAAGATATTAGCTACATTCATTTGTATAAAAACCTAAGTTAAAAATTAGTAGTAAGGTTGTCTTAAATGATTAAAATTTATAATCACAAAATTCATAATCAAATTATACAAGCAATTTCCAAATTATTCTAGTATCAGATTGACACTCTAGATGAAAAATTCTAAAATGATTAAATAATTTAAAATAATTATATAAAAACTAGAATATAGTGCGGCCGTGGTGGAATTGGTAGACACGCAGCGTTGAGGTCGCTGTGGCTCATAAGGCCTTGGAAGTTCAAGTCTTCTCGGCCGCACCAGTTTTTTCATAGCTGCTTAATATGGGTAAAAATGTTTATAGGAAATCAGAGTAGCAATAAGGTAGAAAGAGCTATCAGCGAAGTCAGGCGCGGCCGGCCAATTGTAATATATGATAAAAGTAATTACCTATTGTTCGCTGCTGCTGAGGCTTTAGAAAGAGATTTATTTAATCAATACAAGCTTATATCAAGTAATGTATATGTTACTTTAACTTCAAGTAAGGTAAAATACATATCTCAGAATAAAGAACATAACAGCAAACGTCTGTTGGTGAATAATTTTGATGAACTGCTCCATTTAATAAACTGTTCAAAGGAAGATTGCATAAAAGAGTTGCAATGCTCAAAGACAATAGATGAATGTGCTATTGCCTTGCTTAAGTTCTCAGAATTATTGCCATACGCGTTAGTGGCTGATATGACTTTTGAGAATAATCATGAAATGCGAAATTGGTGCGAGAAAAATGACGTTATTGCACTGGACACGTCATTCATAAATAATTTTCAAGAAAATCAGGATGTATATGAAGTGTGCAAAACATCATTATTTTTAAAACAGACTCAAGAAGTAAATATCATATCTTATAGAACCGAAAGTGGTGGAAGAGAACATCATGCAATTATCATTGGCAATCCAGATAAAGATGGCGAACCATTAGTAAGAATTCATTCTTCGTGCTATACGGGTGACTTGTTAGATAGCTTATCATGCGATTGCAGAAGTCAGTTACATCAAGCAATTCAAATGATAGCTGACTCTGGAAGTGGTATTATATTGTATTTGATGCAAGATGGAAGAGGCATTGGTTTAACTAATAAGTTAAGAGCGTACGGTGTGCAAAGAGGACATAATCTTGATACTGTTGATGCAAACAGAATATTAGGTTTTGAAGATGATGAAAGGAGTTTTGCTGTTGCAGCTAAAATGCTTAAGAAATTGAACATTAACAAAATCCAATTACTTACAAACAATAATAGGAAATTGTCAGAATTGGAAAGTAGTGGTATAGGAGTTACAAAGTGTCTACCACTTATTGTGGAACGTAATAAATATAACGATTCGTATATGGAGACAAAGTTTGGTAAGCTAGGCCATAAGTTAAGAGTTTTTTAGCTTTTTTGTTGTAACTACTTTGTTAATTTGCTATGTTTATTAACATAAGTTAAGATTTTTAGGAATACTAAAATGCTAAGATTTTTTAAGCGAGAAAAAAATACTGAATCCTTAGATAAGGATATAAATTGGAATTCAGACCGCTACAGCACAGTTATTGCTCAAAGAAATATTCTACTTTTATTTGCATTAATATTATTAGCAACGATCTCTATCAGCATATTAGTCATATTTAAAATTAGCACAAGTAGCACTATTGAGCCATTTGTTATAGAAATTGACAAGAAATCAGGAATAGTGCAATTGGTTGATCCTGTCACAGTAAAAGAGTATTCTGCAGATGAAGCGCTAAACGATTATTTTATTTCAGAGTATATAAAAGCAAGGGAGGTTTTTGATCCATATCATTATAATTATAACTATTATACAAAGGTGAGGTTGTTTTCCTCACCTAATGTGTATAATGAATTTAGAAATTATATAGGATCGCAGAATATGGATGATCTTTTTAATTTATATTCAGATACCAAAAGTGAATTTAAAATTCGCTCAATTCAAAAATTGGGTAACGATGCTCTTCAGGTGAGGTTTTTTGTGGAATTTATACGGAAAGATGGAAGTTCCACAAGAAAAAATAAGATAGTTATTATGTCATATAGATATGCATCGCTTGAAATGGATGATCAGCAAAGATATATTAACCCATTAGGATTTCAAGTTATTTCATATAGAGTAGATGATGAATATGTATAGGATATTATTAGTTTTAGCTTTACTTGTAAGTGGCAATTTAAACGCATCCATTAATTATAATGAGCCTATTTCTGTAGATAGTAGAATAAAGACTTTTGTGTATAGCCCTAATGAAGTATTTACGGTGGTTTTTAGTCAGGGTTACTATTCTTACATTGAATTTGCGGAAGGAGAAAAAGTTAAAAATATCGCTGTTGGTGATGCATCAAGTTGGAAAATTAATCCTTATGACAATAAATTGCTTATCATGCCATTTGAAGTTAGTAGTCGCACTAACATGATTATTACAACAACTAAAAAAAGAAATTACATTTTTGATTTAATCTCAAGGCCAAACTACGATAAATACCCAGACACTGATGCTAAGAAAGTGGGTCACGATTATTCTGCTGAAAAGGATATATCTTACGTAGTACGTTTTTATTATCCTCAAGAAGAAGGTGAATTTGATGTTGATTTAGATGAGGTTTCTTTACCTACTCAAATGCAATATACTACAGACAAGCCAGAAAAAATAATACAAGAAAATGATACGAAGTACAATTATACATATATTGATGAAGGTGGTAATGCAGATATAGTTCCGATTGAGCTATTTGATGATGGTTATTTAACCTACTTAAAATTTAGAAATAATAATAAAATACCTCAGATTTTTGTAGAAGAGGAGGATAAACCTTGTAAAAGGCTGTTATTTGATGATTATGTTATAATAAAAGGAGTACATAAAAAGCTATTTATGCGTTATGAAGATGGTGAAGTTGAAATTATAAATAGGTCGCTTTAGCTGTGGTATATGCAATATGAATAAAGAAAGGCGTAACAATTCAGAAGATGAATCAGAAATAGAGAACAAGGTAGTAACAGTTGGCTCTAATCAAGGTCATAGGGCATTGATGGTCATTATTTTAGTGCTTCTGGTTGGTGGAGTGTATTATCTCTATTTTAGTCCTTCTCATAAAGAGGGTTCAGAAGTTATTAAAAAAGAGGAAACAAAGCAAAACGTTCAAGAATTGAAAGGAAAGTTGGAACAAGTTCCAGATAATGTAATGGTTCCTGAAAGAATAATAACTGATCCCTTACCACCCTTACCTCCTCTTCCTATACCACCAATCATACCAGAAATAAAACAAATTAGAAAAGAAGAAGAGAAACCAAAAGAAACTCCTGTGTCAAATATACCTATTTTGCCAAAGCAAAATTTTCCTTCTAGTAATGTTATGGGCAATTTACCTACCTCGTTTCCTACAATAGGGGGTGGCGGTTATCCTAGAGACAGACGTAGTGCACAAATGTTAACAATTTCAAGTGATGGTGGAGAGAATAAGGCTGCTGATGCTATTTTATCTGACACTTCAGCACAATCGAGCAAAGCTACCAGAGTAGGAAAGCTTGGTTTAATGGTTACTCAAGGTAAAATTATTGATGCCGTTCTTGAAACTGCAATAAACTCTGATCTGCAAGGAATGCTGCGTGCTATGGTGAGTAGAGATGTTTATGCAGAAACTGGTGATACAGTTTTAATACCTAAAGGCTCAAGATTGATAGGCAGTTATTCATTTGACTCGAATGTCGCAAGAGCTCGTGTAAATATAAATTGGAACAGAGTGATTCTGCCACATGGAATAGATATTGCTATCTCATCACTTGGTACGGATGAACTTGGCAGAGCAGGAATAGCTGGAGTAGTTGATAACAAAATAGTAAGTGCGTTATTCTCTTCAGTGGCACTTGCTGGTGTTTCAATTGGTTCAGCTGTTGTAGGTCAAAAGGCTTCTAATCTTATTGATACGCTAACTGCTATGGATGCGGTGAGATCCATCACTGCAACTGAAATAGATATTTCTTCTCTCAAAGGGGCTATTGTTGAGAGATTGGAGGATGCTATAAAAACTGAAGTTGGGAAGGTAGGAGACGAAAAATGGAAATTGGGTCTTAGGGCTATTGAAAAAATTCGGAATGCTAAAAGTGATCAGGATTTACTGAGAATAATAAAGGAAGAAATAGTAAGTGTGATAAAAAGTTCTGGAGCTAGTGGAGTTGATGCAATTACTAGTGACGATATCGGTATAACTTTAGACGATGTACGTCAACTGTTGAGGCAAACTCAGAAAAGAAGCAAATCTGTTTATGATGAAGCAATCGGGAAATCAATCGAGGATTTTTCTAAAGACATGCGAGATATAGTGGGCAGATATACAGATAAAAAACCAACTATTTATGTCGATCAAGGCACTGCATTGAAAGTATTTGTTAACCAAGATATAGTATTTCCTCCACAGGCAATATTAAATCAATGAAATGAACTATGCTGCACTTGATACATATTTGGAGCCATTACAAGGCATATTTCAAGAAGAAGGCGTAAATGAAATATCAATAAATAAGCCAAAGGAAGTATGGATTGAAAATCGCGGTGAAATAAGGTGTGAAAAATTAGAAGTATTCGATCTTAACCATTTGAAATCTCTTGGCAGACTGATTGCTCAAGCTACAGAACAAAAACTTAGCGAAGAAGCGCCGTTACTTTCGGCAACATTACCAAATGGTTATCGTATACAGATAGTATTTCCACCAGCATGTGAACCTGATAAAGTAGTCATGTCGATTCGTAAGCCTTCTAGCATGCAATTAGCACTCGATGATTACGAAAAAATGGGGGCTTTTTCTGAAACTGTTACAGAAGCAACTGATAATCCAGTTGACCGTCATTTGGATTTACTGTTAAGGCAAAAAAAAATAAAAGAGTTTTTAGAATACGCTGTAATAAGTAAGAAAAATATTATAATTAGCGGTGGAACTTCCACTGGTAAGACTACTTTTACTAATGCTACTTTGCGTGCTATTCCAGCTGAGGAAAGAATTATTACTGTTGAGGATGCAAGGGAAATCGTTTTGAACGATCATCCCAATAAAGTCCATCTAATTGCCTCCAAAGGAGGGCAGGGCAGAGCAAAAGTAACCACTCAAGATTTGATAGAAGCGTGCTTACGTTTAAGGCCAGACAGAATAATAGTTGGTGAGCTCCGTGGAGCGGAAGCTTTTAGTTTTCTTAGGGCGATAAATACTGGTCACCCTGGATCAATATCAACCCTTCATGCGGATAGTCCAACAATGGCCCTTGAGCAAATAAAATTGATGGTTATGCAGGCAAATCTTGGCATTCCTCCAGACCAAATTATACCATACATTAGAAATGTGATTGATATTGTTATTCAGCTAAAAAGAACCGGTGGGGGCAAAAGAAGCATTTCTGAAATATTATTTACTAGATCTTCGAATGAAAATACTTAAATTTATACATGATAAGAAAAAGTAGTTTATGAGTAATGGAAATCACCTACGCAACATTTTGATAGGGGGTGTTGTAGTTTTTAGCGTACTAGAGTTTTGCTTCTTTTTATCGGGTATATTGTTCTTTCTACTGGTTGATGGTCCAGATGGTGTGGATTTTAAGGCAATTAATCCTAGTTTGACGCCTTTCCCTCAAGCTCTTTGGCCAACAATTTTTGATCATATACAATATTGTTGGCACCACCCAGAGTTATATAGCCTTGAGCTCAAAATCACATTAATTATATCTTCTGCACTGCCTATTGTTGTTTTAATGATTATCTTATGGAATTTAAGAGAAAGGATAATTGAGTGGCGACCATTTAAAAAGAAAGAATCACTTCATGGAGACTCGCAGTGGGCATCAGAGAAAGACATACGAAAAGCAGGATTAAGAAGCAAAAAGGGGTTATTGCTTGGTAAAGATAAAAGAGGATACTTTATTGCTGATGGGTTTCAGCATGCATTGTTATTTGCACCTACAGGTTCTGGTAAGGGTGTTGGCTTTGTAATTCCTAATTTATTATTTTGGACTGACTCGGTAATTGTACACGACATAAAATTAGAAAACTATGAAATAACAAGTGGTTGGCGAGAACGACAAGGACAAGAAGTATACGTATGGAATCCAGCGCAGCCAGATGGAATAAGTCACTGTTACAATCCATTACAATGGATTAGTAAAAAACCTGGGCAGATGGTTGACGATGTGCAAAAAATAGCTAACCTAATCATGCCTGAACAAGACTTTTGGCAAAATGAAGCGAGAAGCTTATTTGTTGGAGTGGTATTATACTTACTTGCTGCACCAGAGAAAGTTAAATCTTTTGGTGAAGTTGTGCGTACGATGCGTAGTGATGACGTAGTTTATAATCTTGCTGTTGCTCTTGATACAATGGGTAAAATACTACACCCTGTAGCATATATGAATATTGCAGCTTTTTTACAAAAAGCTGATAAAGAAAGATCGGGTGTTGTATCAACTATGAACTCATCGCTTGAATTGTGGGCAAACCCATTGATTGATACTGCAACTGCGTCAAGTGATTTTAATATTTTAGATTTTAAAAAGGAGAAAACTACAGTTTATGTTGGTTTAACTCCTGACAACTTGACTAGGCTCAGGCCTTTAATGCAGGTTTTTTACCAACAGGCAACTGAGTTTTTATGTAGGAAATTGCCATCGGATGACGAGCCTTATGGCGTATTGTTTTTAATGGATGAGTTTCCTACACTTGGAAAAATGGAGCAATTTCAAACAGGTATTGCATATTTTCGTGGTTATCGAGTTAGGTTATTCTTAATTGTTCAAGATACTGAGCAGCTCAAAGGAATATACGAAGAAGCAGGAATGAACTCCTTTTTGTCAAACTCGACTTACAGAATAACTTTTGCAGCCAATAATATTGAAACAGCTAATTTAATATCGCAACTTATAGGAAACAAAACTGTACAACAAGAATCGTTGAATAAGCCTAAATTTTTAGATTTAAATCCTGCTTCAAGGTCGTTGCATATCTCTGAAACACAGAGGGCATTGCTATTGCCTCAAGAAGTTATTATGTTGCCACGTGACGATCAGATAATTTTAATAGAGTCAACTTACCCAATTAAATCAAAGAAAATTTTGTACTATAGTGATAGCACCTTCACAAAAAGACTGCTCAAGCAAACTCGTGTGCCTACACAAGAACCATATGACCCAAACAAAGTTCTTTCTGCCGTTGCGAGCAAAGATAAGGTTAATAACGAGGGGAATAATGCTCTTGAGGGACCTAATTCAGTTGATTATCCTGCTGAAACTAAAACAGAAGATGCAGTGTATGATGAATCAGATGAATTTGCAGGCGAAGATATCGATGATAAGTTTGAAGACGATGATGACGGGTTTGATGATGAGGAAAGGAGCGATGATGGGTTTGATGACGAAGAAGAGGAGGATGAATTTGAAGATGAGGATATTGACGATAAATTGAAAAATGATGATAAAGCCGAAGATAAAGGTTGACTTCGCCTATTTTTTAGCTTAGAAAAGTGCAAAATAATTAGGTTTTTCATATTAAACCATTTTTAATTAATTAGTATTAGATTGGCTATTTTAACTAGGGGAGTAGTAATGATTAGTAAAAAAACATTAGCAGTTACAGCACTTGCTTTGTTGTTGTCACAACAATCTTTTGCAAGTGAAACAGAAGGATTTTACTTTGGTAGTGGGTATTACGGTCAGTTTTATAACGGCACGGGTGAACTGAAAGCGAAAATTGGAAATACTGATGCTAAAGGTGATAACCGTGTATCTATAAATGACATGAGTGCTATGAGTACAAAAGGTCAGTTACTAAGTAAGTATAAAGGAGATTATAATCCACCTTTTGCTGCAAATGTGGCATTTGGTTACACAGGAAAATTGGGTAACAACAGCTATAGAGCTGAATTGGAAGGGATGTATTCTTCCGTAAAAGTAGATAATATTGGTTTAATGAGCAATCAAATGACTGTTTCATACCTAAAGAAGATTGGTAGTGGTAAAGATGAAAAAACTTATATGTATAAAACCGTAGTTAATCATGACCAAGTAGAAAACGCATCTGTGATGGCAAACGTTTATCATCACTGGAAAAGTGACAGTTTCTCTTTTTCTCCTTACGTTGGAGTTGGAGTTGGTGCAACAAGAGTGACGATGTTTGAAAAAGCGTCAATAAGACTTGCAGGTCAATTGAAAGCTGGCTTTGATTATCGCATAAATGAAGATGTAAATATGCATATTGGGTATAGAGGTTTTGGTGTTCTTGGTGAAGGCCTGACATTTGAAGCAGAAGTGTTAGGAGAAATGCAAAAACAACAAAACCCAGGTGAAAAAGAGACATTAAAACTTAATGAAAGTGAAAAACCATCGGATCAGAAATTACACAAAGAAAATATAAGTATAGGTAATCGACTGTTTCACACACACGGCATAGAGGCTGGTGTTACTTTCCACTTTGCCAGCAAAGCTTAAACATGTTGCCCTTTAAAAAATGCATAAAACCGTTCCTGTCATCCTATGGCTTGACCCATAGTAAATATAGATCCCAGTGTCACGCACTGGGATGACGAGGTAGAGGGTGCTGGGATGACATAGGATAATATGGGATGAAGGAAGAAAACATTAGCTATGTTTTTTGCATAACAATGCATCTCTTCATTCCTGCCAAATCATATACGTATTCTTGAAAAGCTAATTTGTATGAGGGTATTATTTTGTCAATATCATTTTGATCTTCGCCTATCTCCAATATCGCAAACCCATTTTTTTTAAGGCACTTTCTCAATATTGGAAAAATGCTCAAGTAACAGCTCAGACCATCAATTCCACCATCAAGGGCAATTTTTGGTTCCTTTTGCACTTCGGCTTGCAGGTCTTTCAATTTGCTTCTTTTAATATATGGAGGATTACTGATTATAAGATCGAATGAACCTCTGCACTCTGTCCATGAGCTTGGAAATATTTTGGCTCTGCTGAGAAGATTATGTTTCTTTATGTTCTGATAGGCAACTTTGTATGCTTCCAAGCTTTTTTCAAAACCGATACCAACGGCATATTCATACTCACTAAGTACGGATATCAATAAACAACCTGTGCCTGTACCAAAATCTGCAATTTTTAGTCTCTGCTTTTTATTTGGGTAATATTTTAACACTGCTAGGATTATTGTTTCACTATCTGGTCTTGGATCCAAAACATGCTGGTTAACTATAAAATTTTTACTCCAGAATTCACGATTACCTATTATTTGCGATATTGGATATCTTTCCGCTCTTTTTTTTGTTAATTTCCAAAATAAAAGTTCTTTCTCCATCGGCACTTGATCAGCATGGTTCATAATTATGAATGATCTTTCCACTCCAAGTACGTGCTGCATGATGATTTCACAATCTAAATGTGGTGATTCAACTTTATGTGACGATAATAACTCCGATCCTTCTTGAATTAAAGTGCTGATTGTTTTCATTATTCTAAAAATGTGTTCCTTTCAGCCATAAACGATGAGTATATATAGCTAACTTAAATAAGGCTTACCTTCTCTGTCATCCTATGGCTTGACCATAAGATCTAGTTAAAAAAAATTCTAGATTCCAGTGTCAGCTACTTGCATGACACCATTTGCTATGCGGATTACCTTAGCCTAGAATAACTGCATCAGATCCCAGCGTCAAGCACTGGGATACTTAACCGTCATACCGCATAAGTGTTGAAAGTGCAGTCACACAAGGTGATTAATGGTATGTAAATCTCCTCTTGATATCAACCTTCGTTGTTGGGAAAGCAGATAAACCACGTCAAAAATTCGCTTAAACCTTCTAACCACAGGCAAAAAGGCGCTTTTTTGATTTATTTTATTATCATTGAAATTTATGCCATTAACCACCTTATATAATGCCACTTATAGCACTTTCAACACTTATGCGCCGCGGCGCTAACACATAGCGGAATACTTGACCTTTACAGGGATGACGGTTGTCAGGCTAGCTGTCATCCCAGTGCCCCATAAGTGTTGAAAGTATCAAAAATAACGTGATATGAGATGATCAACGGCATGTAAATTACCTCCCGACAGTAAAACAATCGAACGTATAAAAGAGTCATTTAGATCCAATGTGAATTGCAGTAATGCTATTTTGAACCCATGTAGATTATTTTTGATTTTATAAACAAGAAATAACAAAGCCGTAATAATAATCATGTACCTTCATGCCATTCATAGTATGGCTTAAAAAGTGCTTATATCCAAGATTTTGCTTTATAAATTTAAAGAACACTTCTATATCCCATCTGCGCCTATATAGCTCTGTTACTTCATAAGCTGGCATTTCAAACAAGTTTGTCAAAAACCATATTTCATCTCCAATTTTATTTCTGATTTTTATTAGCCGTAGATCATGCTTTTCTGCCACTTTACCTCGTGCACGATAAAGATTAACTATTATATCTTCTAAAATCTCTGATCCATCCGATTTTTGTTCTCTTAGAGCATGTCTTCAAACTGAGTAGAAAGAAGTTAAGAAGTATGGTATAAGGTACATTTTAAGATGTACCCAAGCGATATAAGTGACAAAGAATGGAAGACAATAGAGCCATATTTTGAACCTAAAAAGACCGGCAGACCAAGAAAACATAGTATTAGAACAATTATTAATGCAATCCGCTATATGATGAGAACAGGATGTCAATGGAGACAACTGCCTAAAGATTTTTCACCATGGAAAACCGTATATAGTTGTAATTCGCGCTTGAAAAAAAGTGGAATATGGCAAGAAATTCATGATTTTCTAGTTAAAAAAGTAAGAGAGATGATTGGTAAAAATAAGACTCCATCAGTAGGTATAATTGATAGCCAGTCAGTGAAAACTACTCAAAAAGGGGATCCAGAGGATATGATGCTGGCAAAAAAATAAAGGGCAGAAAACGCCATATTATTGTAGATACTGTGGGTCTTGTAATTGCTGCTGAAGTACAGAGTGCAAGTATTCAAGATCGTGATAGTGCTCTAAATCTTTTTGCCCAAGTTAAATGCAAAGTTCCAACTTTACGTAAGTTTTTTGCTGATCAAGGGTACATAGGTAAATTACAAAACAGATGCTTATTGGAAACGGGATGTTTATTAACGATTGCCAAGAAAATAGTTGATACAGGATTTCAAGTTATTCCCAAACGTTGGATTGTTGAAAGAACTTTTGCCTGGCTTTCCAATTTTAGGCGCATGAGTAAAGATTACGAGCATTCTCCTCTCACCTCAAAAAACTATATCTTCTTTAATATGATCACTATTATGCTTCACAAATTAGCTCATTCTTCAGTTTGAAGACATGCTCTTATAACTTTGTTCCTGCTTATAACATCATGTTTTCTTCCTACTTTAACTCTTGTGATAAATTTGTACTCCTTTTCATCAAATTCGGCAAAAGTTCCAACTTTTCTGATTCCTCTATCAAATAATAAAATATCCTCTTTTTCAACTTTAGCTTCATTAATTGCTCTCACTAATGCTATATCTTCACTACTTTCTTCTTGTCCTTTACAAAATCTTATACTTGTCGGCAATTGATCCTTTAATCCTACACTCACTTTAACTTGACTGTCGTTACTTTTACCGCCTATTTTTAGCCCATCTTTTATGAGATATCCCGATAAATTTATGATCGTCGAATCAAACTTATGTAAGTTATTTGATGTTTTTTGGGGTAATAGCTTTTTAATCTTGCTCATCAAATCAATATATACTCCCTTAAAATATTCTGGATTTATAACTTTTAACCTTTTTGACAAACCACTGTATGTTACTGTACTTTTATCGCTATTCTTATCCATTATACACCTGTTTATTACCATTTCTAGCGCTCTTAGGCTTGTTTTTTGCCCCATTAATATTAACTTCATTAGAGCATGTCTTCAAACTGAGTAGAAAGAAGTTAAGAAGTATGGTATAAGGTACATTTTAAGATGTACCCAAGCGATATAAGTGACAAAGAATGGAAGACAATAGAGCCATATTTTGAACCTAAAAAGACCGGCAGACCAAGAAAACATAGTATTAGAACAATTATTAATGCAATCCGCTATATGATGAGAACAGGATGTCAATGGAGACAACTGCCTAAAGATTTTCCACCATGGAAAACCGTATATAGTTGTAATTCGCGCTTGAAAAAAAGTGGAATATGGCAAGAAATTCATGATTTTCTAGTTAAAAAAGTAAGAGAGATGATTGGTAAAAATAAGACTCCATCAGTAGGTATAATTGATAGCCAGTCAGTGAAAACTACTCAAAAAGGGGATCCAGAGGATATGATGCTGGCAAAAAAATAAAGGGCAGAAAACGCCATATTATTGTAGATACTGTGGGTCTTGTAATTGCTGCTGAAGTACAGAGTGCAAGTATTCAAGATCGTGATAGTGCTCTAAATCTTTTTGCCCAAGCTAAATGCAAAGTTCCAACTTTACGTAAGTTTTTTGCTGATCAAGGGTACATAGGTAAATTACAAAACAGATGCTTATTGGAAACGGGATGTTTATTAACGATTGCCAAGAAAATAGTTGATACAGGATTTCAAGTTATTCCCAAACGTTGGATTGTTGAAAGAACTTTTGCCTGGCTTTCCAATTTTAGGCGCATGAGTAAAGATTACGAGCATTCTCCTCTCACCTCAAAAAACTATATCTTCTTTAATATGATCACTATTATGCTTCACAAATTAGCTCATTCTTCAGTTTGAAGACATGCTCTTAGACCTTTAAATATAATCTTGCCCAACAATTTAGTATTACATTTATCTACTTCACTTAATTTTCCTAGCCTTTCTAAATCCTCATCTTTTATTAAATTTAGTACTCTTTCTATTTGATCCATTATTGCCTCCATTTTCTTGCAATAATAGTTCTTTATGTCTTTCTTGTGTTACTTTCAACACTTATGCAGGTAGCCCCTATGATGTCATTCCAGTGCTTGACACTGGAATCCAGCTTTTGATCGAAAATGTTGTATAGTACATAATCAATTTTTCTGGATCCCAGTGTCTGGGCACTGGGATGACGAGAAAGGAGCGCTGGAATGACAGCAGTCCTACGTCATACCGCCGCGGTATCTCTTAACATAGATCCCGCTAACACGTAGCGGGATGACGGTTGTCAGGGTGTCATCCGAGTAGCCCCTTTTTGTCATCCAAGTAGCCTTCTTCTCCTGTCATCCCAGTGCGTGACACTGGGATCTAGTCTTTATTATGCAGCCACTTATTTAAAGTGAAGTTTTCTGGATCCCAGTGGGCTTTGTTGCATCGCTAGCTATGATGGATTAAAGATAAAAAAGATGGAGAATATCAGTAGCTTATTATTCTGGTATTTATAATAAGAACGGTCAGTGAATACCTAAATTTGAGTAAAAGAAATTTCACTACCACTCACTAATCTGGCTAAAATTCAAGAATTTCAATGCTTTAGCTATTTTCAATAGAATTAAATTTATTAATATAAATAATAAATTACTATTCTTAAATTTGATCAGATTGATTGCAAAAAAACAAGATTTTCAATAGGTTGCTTATAATTCTAACTATAGTTAGCCTTTCATAAGTAGCGATGCAACAAAGCCATCCCAGTGTCAAGCTACTCGGATGACACCCTACTTAACCGTCATACCGCCGCGGTATCTCTAGGCTCTGTGGACAAAATTTTAGAGAAGCCATACAAGAGCTCCAACAAAATTGAGAAAACCCATAAAAACCTCAGCAGTTTTATCAAATCTGGAAAAAATGCGCCTAAAATTTTTAATTTTACCAAAAAAACACTCAATCAAATGACGTTCTTTGTAGATATGCTCATCGTAATACCTTTGCACTTTTCGATTCCGTTTTGGCGGAATAACTACTGTACATCCCTTGTCTTCAAGACTTGTAACAAAGGCATTGCTATCGTAGCCCTTGTCAGCTACTACAGTAGAGTTATAGATACTTTCGGTCAACACTTGTGCCTGCGTAATTTCATTTCTTTGACCAGGAGTCAGAGTAAATTTAAGTGGATTTCCAAGTGCATCGACAAGCGCATGTATTTTAGTTGTAAAGCCACCTTTGCTCCTCCCTAAAGCTTCTTGATCCTTGGAGTTTTTTGTATATCCAGATGAACATGGATGGGCTCGGATGATCGTACCGTCGATTATAGCAACTTCTAAATCAGGCTCTTGTTTAGTATATTCAAGCAATTTTTTCCAGACATCTCTTTCACACCATCTTTTAAATCGCTTATGTATACTCCTGTAATTACCATAAGTTTTTGGTAAAAGTCTCCATTGGCAACCACTTCGCACTATGTACCACACTGCCTCTATGAATATTCTTAAACGTTTTTCATCTTTGCTGTGCATTCCTTTTACGCTTTTTATGAACTCTAAAATTTGTTTCCAATTTTCCTCTTTGATGTAATATTGCATATGGTAGTTTCTCCATTTTTTACCTATTAGGCTAAACTACCATCTTTTTCTCTCTTTTCATATTTTTTGTCCACAGAGCCTAGATCCCGCTAACAAGCAGCGGGATGACGAGATGCCACCGCGAACCGTCATACCGTCACGGTATCTCAGCCGCTAACAAGCAGCGGGATGACGGTTGTCGTTTAGCCATAAATATTAAGAAATTCACCAAATAAAAAAAAAGGCAAAAGAAGCCCTGGTCATTGTCTATTTTCAGTATTGGCGTTTTTTAAGTCTTAAATACTGCAATTTAGCTGCTTTTAAATGCAACTAACCTTAGCTACAAATGTTTAAGAAATTTACTAGGCAGAAAAAAAAGGCAAAGAAAACCCGTGGTAGCTAGTTATTACACTCTCTATTTTAAAATTTGACGTTGGGTGATGTCTTGAACGCTTTATAAGCGCGTTTCAGCTTATGTAGGTAAAAACCTAGAAATGTTGTGAAGACATAAGGTGCACATAGTGCAAAAAATTAAACAATAGTACGCCAAATACAAGTTTTCTTGTCATTTTAATCTGCTGCAGAGATTGCGAAGTTAAATAAAATAGCTTCAGTTTTATGATAAGAGGGATGGCGGAGTTTGTCAAGTGATTTTTGTCTCTCCATGCTACTTGGGTGACATCAATAGTTGTATTTTATATTATCTTTTTGCTCTACTAGCACTCAAGTTTCCTATTCAAAATTTTCAATATCAAATCCAATTCATTTGGATTATCATACCGTATCATAACTTTACCCTTAGAATTGTTGTCATTAATTTTGATCTTTAAACCAAGTTGAGAAGATATAGCGCCTTCTATTACTGTCATATCTTGATTTCTAGTATATCTCTGCTCTTTTTGATTGTTGTTTTGATGTAGGTCCTTTATCAGTTTTTCAGTTTGTCTAACGCTTAAGCCCTGAGAAACTATTTT
Source organism: Wolbachia endosymbiont (group A) of Anoplius nigerrimus (assembly GCF_947251795.1). Lineage (GTDB taxonomy): Bacteria > Pseudomonadota > Alphaproteobacteria > Rickettsiales > Anaplasmataceae > Wolbachia. The sequence continues at coordinate 116,011 of NZ_OX366385.1, forward strand.
TTCTGCAATACTTTCCGCATTTTCAACATTAATCAACGCTCTTGCATGGCCCATAGATAGCTTTTTTTCGTTGATCATTGTTTTCACCCTACAGGAAAGTGACAACATCCGAATCATATTAGTTATGTGGCTGCGGCTTTTGCCTATAGCTGAAGCTAATTCCTCATGTGTATAGAAAAACTCATCTATCAGTTTTCTGTAAGCTTCACCTTCCTCTATTGGATTAATATCTTGCCTTTGTATGTTTTCAATAATGGATACTTCCAAGCATTCCTTGTCGCTCAGATCTTTTATGATAACCGGTGCACTATCAAGATTTGCAATCTTGCTTGCTCGCCAACGACGTTCTCCAGCTATTATTTCATAACCATCATCATTTGAATCTTTGCGTACCACGATAGGCTGTATAATGCCACTTTTCTTTATCGAATTTGCAAGTTCTCTTAATGACTCCTCGTCAAAATGTTTCCTCGGTTGAAATTTGCTTGGGTGCAGTAATGAAATAGGCAGATACTCTTGTCGATCTTCTTTATTATCATAATTATCGCCTATGAGACCAGCAAGACCTCTGCCGAGGCGTCTATCATCCTTCATACTACGCCCTCGCTTACTAGTTTCTTCTCCTTACAACTGCTCGCGTGCTTTTTTAAAATTTCCCTTGCCAAACTTATATATGCTTGTGCACCAGGACACTTAAGATCATACACAATAGCGGGTTTTCCATGAGAAGGCGCTTCTGATAACCGTACGTTACGTGGAATAACAGTCTCATACAATGGGATGATAGTTTTGTATACTTTATCATTTAAATACTGGCAAATATCGTTTTTAATCTGTTCACTGAGTTTGTTGCGCCTGTCATACATTGTTAACACTATCCCTTCTATTGCCAAAAAAGGGTTTAGGTTATTTCTTTTTATCAGCTCTACAGTTTTAACTAAATGGCTTAATCCCTCCAAAGCAAAAAATTCACACTGAAGAGGGACAATAATAGAATTAGCAGCAGTCAAAGCATTTATGGTTAGAAGCCCAAGTGATGGAGGGCAATCGATGATTATATACTCATAATTATCGCGTATCTTCTCTAATGCGCTTTTTAGCACAAATTTTCCTCGCTCAAGTTGCGATAATTCAATTTCTGCAGCTGATAAATCAACTACTGACGAAATTAGTGATAAATTTGGAATTTCCTTTATATTGAAAATTGCCGATTCTATCAATTTATTTTCGCTGCTTAGTAGTATTTTGTATATATTTTTTTCTTCCCTACTACGATAAGAAATCCCGAGCCCGGTGCTAGCATTTCCTTGAGGATCAAGATCTACCAATAAAGTGCTTTTTCCCACAGCAGCAAAGGCTGTCGATAAATTTATACTAGTTGTGGTTTTGCCAACTCCACCCTTTTGATTTACTATTGCAATAATCTTGCTCACGCCTTTTATCTTATGTATAAAATAATTCTATTGTATATATGCAAGAAACTTTTGCATTAGAAAATTTTTTTGTTGTTAACCACACTAAAATTAGACTGTCTTTTTTGCTTTGTGTAACACACTTTGAACCTTGTTTCCTAATTCATTCAGAGTGAATGGTTTTGGCAAAAAGTGAAAATCTTCTATATTGATGTCATCACTCTTTAAAAAAGCATCTTCCGCATACCCAGAAATAAAAATAACGTTGATATTTGGCCTATGGATCAATGCTTCTTTAACTATTTCTGGGCCGCTCACCTCTGGCATGATTACATCAGTGATTATAAGATCTATGTGTTGACTTTTTTTACTGATTATTTCTAGCGCCTCGCTGCCTATGCTTGCTTCTATTACATCAAATCCTTTCCTTTTTAGTGCTTTAGCAATGAATTCCCTTACTGAATCTTCATCTTCAATCAATAAAATTATACCATTACCTTTAATTTCACTTACTACCGGTCTTTCTATTTCTTCACTATCTTCCTCTCTCAGATTTTCATCTGATATGTAAACCATGGGCAAAAATATGCTAAATTTAGTTCCATGATTTACTTTGCTAGCAACATAGATGTATCCTTCAGTTTGTTTAATAATGCCATATACAGTAGAGAGGCCAAGACCTGTACCAGAGGTAATATCTTTGGTAGAAAAAAATGGGTCAAATACCTTTCCAATTGTATCACTTGTCATTCCACATCCAGTATCAATTACTTCAATCACAACATAATTTCCATGTTCGATCGTTTCCTTGTCTGGAGAAAACATATCCTGAGATGTAGAATTTAATGAGTCAATCTTTTGATTAAAGGTTCGTATAGTTAATTCCCCGCCCTTTTCCATAGCAGCACTAGCATTGACTGCTAAGTTAAGTATAACTTGCTCTAATTGCCCTTGATCAGCCCTAACAGCACCCAAGTCTCTACCATAATAAATGTTAAATTTTATATTTTCACCTATTAATCTTTTTATCATTTCATAAAGATTAGCTATAGTTCTATTTACATCAATAATTTTTGGCTGCAAGGTCTGTCTTCTTGAAAAAGCAAGCAATTGTCTTACTAAATTTGATCCACGCTTTGCATTTTGCTGTATCTGTATTATATCTCCAAAAGATGGATCACCAGCTGAATGCTGGAGTAAAAGCAAATCGCAAAATCCTATTATCCCAGTCAATATATTGTTGAAATCATGCGCAATACCACCTGCTAACTGCCCTATAGCTTGCATCTTTTGATAATGCTCAAGCTTTATCTCTAGGTTTTTGTGTTCAGTATTATCAATAAAATAACAAATTATGAATATCATTTTATTATGAAGAAACTTATTGAAATATATTTTTATGTTATTACCGCCGTTGAGCTGCACATCAAAGTACGCATTATTTATTCTATTACTTGAAAAATATTCACGTATTTTCACATGATAACTATCCAATATCAATGTAAAGATTGAATTATTATCTGACCCTGCAAGCTTTATTAGTGCCGTATTTTTCTTTACAAAGTTGCCGTTTATGTCACATTGTGCAATAGCAATTGATGAATTTACAAAACAAGGGTGTAATTGATAATCAACAATATTTGATTCGGTTGGTGTTATAAAGCCATATATATAGCTATGGTTGTATTTATCACAAAATATAGCAGTGCTCATATAAGCCTTGAATGGAATACCACTTATAGTAAAAAACAAAATTTCATTATCGGTTGTTGTATTGTTATATTTAGATTGAGATATAAAATCACTGATTGAGCTACCTTTTTCCAGTTTTTTCAGTTCAAATATGTCTAAAAATCTTTTATTTACAGATAAAATCACCCCTTTGGCATTTGCAATGTAAGTTCCTATACTGTGTTTTTCTATTAACTCTTCATATATCTGCTCCTTGTTTATCTGTGTTGCTTTTAACACAAAATACCCATCTGGCCTTGCTATTGGCACTAATGATAAATTTAAAATCTTATTACTATTTATAGCAATTTGGGGATTATCTGGTATCGGCTCAAAGAGCAAAAGAAAGTTAGATACTCTATTCTTCTTGTTTAAGGAAATGCATACCTGTACAGAAGAGTTATTTTTTAGTGCATGATAGAGTACTTTTTTGTCTGCTTCTGAAACATCTCCTATTTCAAGAATCTTGCCTAACGTAATGTCATCATCTATATGATCTTTAAACCTTTCGTAGAACCTTGCATCAGCATAAATAATACCTTCATCTTTATGTAAAATAAGGCAAAATTCTGTATTATGATTTAGTGCATTTGCAAATATTGCATTTTGAAATTCTATAGTGTTAAGTAGGTATCTGTAGCGTTTTACATTATATATCATAAAGAGAGTTGTTAGAATGCTAACTAATAAATTAATCTCTATATTAATATGCTGACTATATATATCAAAAAAGTAGAGTATCGATATTGCTACTGGAGGTAAGAGCATAATAACTGCCATCACAACAATTGACATTCCATAATTTCTTAGTATGAAGTCAACCCTGTTCTCTTTTTTGTTATCTATGTATCTTTTACTCATTATTGTTACTTGGCATCGTTGTACATACGAAAATGTTTTATTATATTGATTTAATTATTATAGATTTATTAACGTCTTTGATAGATAATTATCATCCAAATCTAATTAAGTTCCTTAGGCTCTGTGGACAAAATTTTAGAGAAGCCATACAAGAGCTCCAACAAAATTGAGAAAACCCATAAAAACCTCAGCAGTTTTATCAAATCTGGAAAAAATGCGCCTAAAATTTTTAATTTTACCAAAAAAACACTCAATCAAATGACGTTCTTTGTAGATATGCTCATCGTAATACCTTTGCACTTTTCGATTCCGTTTTGGCGGAATAACTACTGTACATCCCTTGTCTTCAAGACTTGTAACAAAGGCATTGCTATCGTAGCCCTTGTCAGCTACTACAGTAGAGTTATAGATACTTTCGGTCAACACTTGTGCCTGCGTAATTTCATTTCTTTGACCAGGAGTCAGAGTAAATTTAAGTGGATTTCCAAGTGCATCGACAAGCGCATGTATTTTAGTTGTAAAGCCACCTTTGCTCCTCCCTAAAGCTTCTTGATCCTTGGAGTTTTTTGTATATCCAGATGAACATGGATGGGCTCGGATGATCGTACCGTCGATTATAGCAACTTCTAAATCAGGCTCTTGTTTAGTATATTCAAGCAATTTTTTCCAGACATCTCTTTCACACCATCTTTTAAATCGCTTATGTATACTCCTGTAATTACCATAAGTTTTTGGTAAAAGTCTCCATTGGCAACCACTTCGCACTATGTACCACACTGCCTCTATGAATATTCTTAAACGTTTTTCATCTTTGCTGTGCATTCCTTTTACGCTTTTTATGAACTCTAAAATTTGTTTCCAATTTTCCTCTTTGATGTAATATTGCATATGGTAGTTTCTCCATTTTTTACCTATTAGGCTAAACTACCATCTTTTTCTCTCTTTTCATATTTTTTGTCCACAGAGCCTAAAATTTGTTTCCAATTTTCCTCTTTGATGTAATATTGCATATGGTAGTTTCTCCATTTTTTACCTATTAGGCTAAACTACCATCTTTTTCTCTCTTTTCATATTTTTTGTCCACAGAGCCTAGGATCTTGATTCCTCTTTGCGCTTCTACCATTTTGGTCTATGCGTATCAACCTTATTTCGCATATTCCTGCTGACGACAATTCAAACATAAGTTCCTTTCGTAACCTTATCCAACTCTGTTCGCAGGGATTTACCATAAGGTTAGGTATTACCTGCTTTTGTCTCATGCTTGCATCCCAGAAGTTGCCACTTTCTAAAATGTGAGACATACTTTATCCCTGATGTTTAGGGAAGATGGAATTTAACCACCACAAAATCACGACTTTCGGGTCGCACCCCATCATATAGGCAGTACGTTTGCCATTATAAGGCATATTAACTTGATACTTAAGAGCATTGAAGGTTTGAGTAATGAGGCCATTTTAGAAAGTAATTGTGCTATGAGTCAGCACGATGAAATTTTACATTCAACAATTAATTTTGATATTTTAATAAAAGGAGGTGATAATGAGCAAATTACAGCTAAAAATTAAAGGTCATGACAATAATTTTATTGTGTTAAATAATATACGAAACCTAAGAGCATGTCTTCAAACTGAGTAGAAAGAAGTTAAGAAGTATGGTATAAGGTACATTTTAAGATGTACCCAAGCGATATAAGTGACAAAGAATGGAAGACAATAGAGCCATATTTTGAACCTAAAAAGACCGGCAGACCAAGAAAACATAGTATTAGAACAATTATTAATGCAATCCGCTATATGATGAGAACAGGATGTCAATGGAGACAACTGCCTAAAGATTTTCCACCATGGAAAACCGTATATAGTTGTAATTCGCGCTTGAAAAAAAGTGGAATATGGCAAGAAATTCATGATTTTCTAGTTAAAAAAGTAAGAGAGATGATTGGTAAAAATAAGACTCCATCAGTAGGTATAATTGATAGCCAGTCAGTGAAAACTACTCAAAAAGGGGATCCAGAGGATATGATGCTGGCAAAAAAATAAAGGGCAGAAAACGCCATATTATTGTAGATACTGTGGGTCTTGTAATTGCTGCTGAAGTACAGAGTGCAAGTATTCAAGATCGTGATAGTGCTCTAAATCTTTTTGCCCAAGCTAAATGCAAAGTTCCAACTTTACGTAAGTTTTTTGCTGATCAAGGGTACATAGGTAAATTACAAAACAGATGCTTATTGGAAACGGGATGTTTATTAACGATTGCCAAGAAAATAGTTGATACAGGATTTCAAGTTATTCCCAAACGTTGGATTGTTGAAAGAACTTTTGCCTGGCTTTCCAATTTTAGGCGCATGAGTAAAGATTACGAGCATTCTCCTCTCACCTCAAAAAACTATATCTTCTTTAATATGATCACTATTATGCTTCACAAATTAGCTCATTCTTCAGTTTGAAGACATGCTCTAAGGTTTACTTTGCGTAATAACAGAGAAGAGGTGAAAGATATTTCTTCTTTTGGCTGGAGAAAAGTGCTCGATTGTGCTGGAAGCAGACATATTACGATAAAAATTAATGGAATTTTAGACTCTGTATTAGCTGATGAATTATTACGTAATTCTGCTATATTAAACTCTAATAATGATTATGAAATTAATTTTAACACTAAGGAAAAGATCAGATTACGGTGTTCAGTTGAACTGTATGAGAGGTATTATGACCCCGCTGCTTTTGACAGTTTTACTGTAGTTTTAGCGAGTGCTGAAGTTGTAAACGCTTTTCATTAATGTTAATTTAATTTTTTCATATACAATAGTAACTGGTGAGAATTTTAACTAAATTAAAAAAAATCATGAACGACGAAGACCTTTTCGAGGAAGACGATGATAATATTGAAGAAAATAATGATGATAAAAGAGAGAAAAGTTTAGAAAATGAAAATCAGCAAAATCAAGAAGAACAATACAAAGAGGAAGATAAGCAATACATAATACAGTATATTCAAGACTATTTAAAAGCTTTTGAGGATATTCTAAATCAGATCGACGAAGGAATTGATAATTCGGATAGTTACGAAAGGACTATGCAAATAAAGCGAAGCATAGACAGGCTCATAGAGACTTTATATAGTCAGGCTGCGTCTGAAGATATTGATGCAGAATTTGAAACCACAAAGCATACTCGCGATAAATCAGAATCTATGAAAAGGGTTAGAGAGAAAAGAAGGAAGCAAGCAATAGAAGAAGTATTAAGTAGCATGTTTGCCCAGCAACAAAAGGAGCTAATGAACGCTAAACACTTAAGTCATGGACATGAAACAGCACATGATGATGAAGCAAAAAAACGAGTGAAGTCTTCAATCAGGGGAGTGTTGTTTTCGGTGATTGCTCATAGGATGGATCCAAGAAGGAGAGCAGGGGAAACTGCTGACGATAACGAAAAGCAAGCTCATATATATGGCAGGGAAGCAGTTGGTGGAGCTTTAGGTGCATTGTTAAAAACATTTTTAACAGCAGTTACTGCCGTTGTGCGCGAAATTGCTAAGCCACTTCAGAAACAGGAAACATCTTTTGCAAAACAAGTTGAAGAAAGCAGAAACGCAGATTCACAAAAGGGTCGATCTGTGTAAGATTTCTCTTTGTAATAATCTTTCGAGGGAGTGTTAAATAAACTGTGTCAAACCGCATTTTTAGTTCAACTCAATTTTCAATCTATTAGGAAAGAAAATGTCGAACTGAGACATAGTTAATGCCCAATTAGGCAAAGCCATAGTCCATTTTTGCTCTACCTTTTTTATAGCACAATACACCTGTTTATACAAGGCATTTGTACTAGTAAATGAGCCCTTAGTTTTAGTAAATTTTCTGATCTGCCTATGTAGCCCCTCAATAGGATTGGTAGTATAAATTAGCTTCCTAACTGGGCCAGAATACTTGAAATAACCGGACAAATTTTCCCAATTATTCTGCCACGATTTTACAACCAATGGGTACTTTTCTCCCCATTTTTCTTCCAACTCAAGCAAATAATTCTCGGCAATTTCTCTGCTTGCAGCACGATATATTTTTTTCAGATCATTCATGAAAACTTTCACATCTTTGCTGGATACATATTTCAGAGAATTTCTTATCTGATGCACTATACATAGCTGTACTTCTGCTTTAGGAAACGCACTATTTATCGCTGCAGGAAAGCTTTTTAGCCCATCTACACATACAATTAGAATATCTTCTACTCCTCTCTCTTTTAGATCATTTAGTACTCCCAACCAGAAGTTAGCTCCTTCACTTTCAGCCAAATAAAAACCTAATACTTCTTTTCTGCCATTTTGGTCTATGCCCAATATATTGTACATACATTTACTTACACAATGTCCATCCTCTTTGACCTTAAAAAACATCCCATCCATAAATACTATCGGGTATACTGATTGCAGTGGACGACTACGCCATTCATTGATTATAGGTAGCAATTTGTCAGTAATACTTGATATCTCTGCCACCGATATTTTGTGATCATAAATTTCCTCAACATGTGACGCTATATCTCTATAGCTCATACCACTGGCAAATGTGCTCAAGATCTTCGTTTCAAGCTCTGGTTTGTTTGCCTTTTTTTGACTATTTGAGGTTCAAAATTTCCATCTCTGTCTCTTGGTGTTAATAGCTCAAATGAACCTGCACTGGTACGTAAAGTCTTTCCATTCCTCCCATTTCTTCGATTATTTTCTTCGCTTTCAGCCAACAAGTGATTTTCTATTTCACCTTCCAAACTTGCCTCCAGCAGTCTTTTTATAAATGGTGTTAATGCACCATCTCTTCCTGTCAACGGCCTGCCTATCTCGTATAGACGACAGGATATTTGTTTCTAATTCTTTATAATCTACCAAACCGGTAGTTCTGTTTACTACTTTCTGACTCATTGTCAAACCTCCATTTTTTTATATCAATTTATTACTTTTTTTTCGGTTTGACACACTTTTTTGAACATTCCCTGATTCTTTGCTCTATCTATTAAATTACTAACGTCTCCTAATAGGCTAGTAGTTATATCCATGTTCATAATTTTACTTTTGGTAAGTATAGCACATGGTTTATTTTTATTCTGAAAAAACATTACTACTTCCACTTATCACTTTAAAACCACACGAAACCATATCTCCAGTCCTTGCTACACCAATACCATTCACAAATACGCTGTTTGATCCTTGAGTTAGTTTCTCCCCTAGAGTTAAGATATCTCCTTTTCGACACACAGATCTACCGTTTACAAAAACATCGCTGCTTCCACTCATACAAACATGTGCTGGTATTCCACTGCAATAATCTCCTACACAAACGATTGCTTTACCCATATACTAGTTTAGATCTATTCTTTTTGCTTTGAGTTTTATTCCCTTTTTTGTCATTTCTATACTTGATTCCCCAACTTTTAGCGTTATTTTATCTATTACATCTATCTCTAAATGATGTTTATCTTTATCGTACGATAACTTTGTCCCATCTTGAAATTTTGCACTATTTATTTCCTTTTTATTCTCCGGAGGGGGATATTTCTCCTGATATATTGCCGGTAATACTACTCCTAATGATAATTCCCCGAACGGTGATAACACTACTACCTGTTCATCAATATTCGGTGGTGACCAGCTTTCAGCTCGATAAGTTATCCATGGTAACCAATCTGTTAAAAATTCTCCTACCTTTACCCTTACTTTTGCTTTTTCATAGTCTATTTCTTTGATCAGACCTATACGAATAATGTTCGCTAGCCTTCTATTTAACTCTGCAATCGCAAAATTATGGTCTAACATGTACTTCACCTATCTCTATAATATGCGGCTTAATTCCAGCTTCTGACCACACTGACTTTCCTACGTGCATCTCATGAGCCCATTCTACTAACCACACTAAATATGCATCTAATTCTGGTCTAAAATTGTCTACTTCCGCTGATAAAAACTCTCCAGGTGCAATATTTTTCACGTTCCAAGTATTTTTACTTACAACCCTTGCAACTTCCGCTGCCAGTGACCTTACAACTACCGAGGAATCCTCGACTGTTCCATCAACTATCACTCTTGCCTCAAATCTTCCTCTCAGCGCCAATTCCTCTGTTCCCGGATCTTTTCCTGGCTCTAAACTCACAAGCTCTACAAACACTGCTGGCGCTATTATTTCCCGACGTACCGCTCTATACACTTCACATGTCTGTATTGCTGGTATTTCTTCTTTTAGCGTTGTACAAATCTTCTGATGTAGATCTCTCCAAAACATACGCTCTTAAAATAAAATTAAGTTCATGGTCGAAATACTTCTCAAATACTCTTTCTGCTTCATTTTCGGCTAACTCTTTCATTGTTTTCCGAGCTTGCGTGTTTACTTTAATTTCATCTATTGGTATGTACCTTCTTCTGAATATTCCTATATGACCATTTTTCATTGTTGCTATAAATGCTCCTTCATACATACGGCTTCCTGCCCTTGCTCCTATTTTTGTCTGTTTTATGCTCCCAAGTTTTGCTACTCCTATCCACTGCGAACTGAGCTTTACTACTGACCATAAGCGCTTTCTGTTTGCTTTATCCACACTTAACTTTTTTCTCATCGCTTTTTTTGGTATTTGTTTTTCTTCGCTAACTTGTTTGACAGTTTGCGATCTTACCCATAGCGCTGTTTTGTTTAATGCCCTCACCGTCGCTTTTTCCACTTTTTTCCTTTCAGCATCTATACTTTGTATGGTGACTTCGATGTTAATACGCATTTGACGCTTGAATTTTCCACAATACTCCTGAATTGTCTCTGAGCGGTGCTACCTATGGCACATCTCTTCCTTATTACCTGCAATATTTCATCTGCTGATATTTGGATCAATGCAGCTATAAATACCTTTTTTCTCAGTTGTAAAGTAATAGTCCCCAACTGCAAGATCAGTTACAGGCGTATGATACACACCTTCTGGAATGCTGACTATCTCTTCTATCATGCCTGACTTCTCATCTAATAGGAACATGATTCCCTTATTGCTCACAATAAATAATTTCTCATCTAGCATCGGTTTAGCATAATATGCATCTTTTAGTTTATCATTTAGTTCATCATTCACCACTAAGTTAGTACTCCAAATTATCTGACCATCAGGTATTGCAACTTTCATAACTTCATTCTTTGTGTTTACTACAAAAAATTCGTTACCATTTATATCATCGGGGTACAGCCATGGCATAACCCCACCACCACTGATATTTTTTGCTTCCACGGCCTTTAACCACAAAAGATCTCCTGATCCTATATCAATCGCAACAATGGTAGAATTGTTTGTAGCTATTAATGTGTTATTCTTTACTACTGGAGTAGTTGTGATATCTGCAAGCTGAGTGTCTAAAATATTTGTAGAAGGTAACTTATAAGACCACAACTTTTTCCCATCTTTGTCAAAAGCTACTAACTCTCCATTTGAAAATGGAACTATTAGCTTATCGTGTATAACCACAGGAGATATGTAATTTATTTGATTACTACCATTAGACATATGATAGAACCAGCTTGTATTACCATTCTCTATGTTCAGCATGTATAAATAGTTATCTACAGTCAAAATTGCTATTCTATTATTAAAAATTGTAGGGTTTCCTTTCACCAAAGACTTTAACTCCTTTTTCCACATAACTGCGTCTTCATTTATTTCATATTGTGTATTATCTCTATTTATTGCATATAGCACATTATCTATTGCTAAGTAAATTTCTCTACAATATTCACTGCAAGTAGCACTCATTCTACCAATTGTTTTATGACTACCAGATAAATCTACATCCTTCCAGTACCACCCTGTGTTGTACAATACCCCATCACCACCAATAATTAGCTCGTAACTTTCGTGTATAGGAATTGGTTGTATATAACCTTGAGAAAACTCTCTACTTGGATTATTCCACGGGTGACACCTATATTTATTTTTTATTTCTAAGCTAGGCTCTACCCCATCTTTTGCAATAACACAACTTGTGCTCAATAAGAAAGCAATAAAAAAAATGGCTAGTTTCATAAAACTTTTCTAGAAAGATCACTTTATATACACATTAAAGATACGATATATTAAACAATTTCACTATCGTTAGTTTTGATTTTAACACGAAAAACTATTTTACATTCTCACTGCGTTTATTTTCCACAATATTCCTGAATTATCCCTGAGTGGTGGTGAATGTACTTTGTACTTACGCTTATCAATAATAAAGGTATCTCCTACTACTGGCTGCAATACATCGAATATACTCACCTCCAAAATCAACATCTCCCCGACAAATTGTCCTTCACCAATTCCATATAATTTATCTGGCTGTTGCTTTAATATCTGTACCATGTATGACTTATCCTTTGACTCATACAAAGCTTGCTGTCCTAAATGTGTAAAACAATCTGCAAATAATCTTTTTATTTTTTCTTGCATACTTTACCTTTATACACTAATTTCTACATACACGCTAAGAAGGGGCATACTGGTAGAGCATTTCCACGCCTCACCACTTTGTAATTGCTCTACCAGTATTGTTATGCTGCAACGACTTTGATTAATGTTCCTGGACGGTGGCACATCGGCAAAGGGTTGGATTGGGTATGAAGGTCAGTCCCTCTATCAAATCTTCTTGGCTCTTGTTTTGCATATAATGGCTGTCCAAGGGTATTCACTGTTTCGTTAAAGTCCGCTGGGGCAAAGTAAGTAGTAAATGTATTAGCTGTACCAAGTGGAAAACAGTGTCCCGTGTCTTTTTCTATAAACCTTCTCACAATTCCTTCAGGGTCAGTTGCTTGCCCTCTGTACTCCTCAAATGTAATCCCACAGAACTGATCTCATATCGTTCCTCAGCGCTGCTCCTTCTTGCCATCTCTCGTATGCTTCTTTTACCTTGGTATGAGAAGTTAGTGCATCAAAAAACTCTGGACTTACCAAGGCATGAATCCCGGTCATATATTCACCACTTAAGTTGTCTTCAACATGCCTCAATACTTCCAGACACTTACGCTTGACATCGGTGGTTGCTGTTCCAAGTGCAAAATTTACTACTTTCGGTGTAATTTCAAATTCGTTGTAAAGATTTAACAATTCACTGCCATCTGCATCCAGAATAATCCCTTTCAACGCCCCCATCCGCAAATGTTCTAACGTTATCGCGTGCTTGTTTCTCATTAGCTGTAAATGATCCGTTATTACATCTGCCAATGCTTTCAGCTCATTCTCTGACCCAAATGCCCTTATTCCTTGCACTTCCTCAGGTAACACTACATCATCATGCGGAATATGTGGAATGGTAAAAGTTCTTATTTTCCGTTTTCCTCGTTTTCCTACTGTTGCTGGTGCTCCTGGCGTTTGTGTTGGTAATAGGCTCAAAACACCGTTTTGCTCTTCTATCGTAATATGACGAAATCTTACTGACCTACTTGGAAATAAATTTAAATTTTCTGTTCGACCATAATTTATCGGCAATATGTTTATTGCTTTCGTTAATTCCGTCATACTAAATGCCGGATTTGTAAATGGATTTTGCATTCTTTCCCCCTTTAATGCTGTTTTTAAATAGCTCGTCGGGCTTTTAAGCCCCTTTGCGGATGATGATGCCCCGTGCTTCAAGTTGCTTTATTGCTGCAGCTTTCTGCTCTTCGGTTATATTTGCTGGCCACACCACTGCATGATCAGCTAGCATCGCAATACGTGTAATGATTACTGCTTTGGTGGTTTCCGTTGCGTTTACATCACTTGTTATCACTCCTATAGCTGTCTGCGTACCATCCGTGGCTGCTAAGTTTATAATTTTAATTAGATCATCTTTATCACGACCAACAACCGTGCCAAGTTTAAGGTTCTGCCCCTTTGCTACCGTTATTTGGTCTCTTGAATATAGATTTGATGCCTCATATTTTAAAAGGTCACCTAAATTATTTCCTTCTGTTATACTTGTCATTTTTTCCCTCCTATATTTGTTACTCAAAAAAAGCTGTGTAAGTTTTTCTAAAATTTCGATGTTAAATTAAAATAAGTCTTCTAATGTGATCACATTATTGATTATATCTTTCAAGTACTGATTTTCAGTTGCTCCGTTCGCTGCAATAAGTACCCAAAATATTTGTTTCTTTGACCTAGGCTCTGTGGACAAAAAATATGAAAAGAGAGAAAAAGATGGTAGTTTAGCCTAATAGGTAAAAAATGGAGAAACTACCATATGCAATATTACATCAAAGAGGAAAATTGGAAACAAATTTTAGAGTTCATAAAAAGCGTAAAAGGAATGCACAGCAAAGATGAAAAACGTTTAAGAATATTCATAGAGGCAGTGTGGTACATAGTGCGAAGTGGTTGCCAATGGAGACTTTTACCAAAAACTTATGGTAATTACAGGAGTATACATAAGCGATTTAAAAGATGGTGTGAAAGAGATGTCTGGAAAAAATTGCTTGAATATACTAAACAAGAGCCTGATTTAGAAGTTGCTATAATCGACGGTACGATCATCCGAGCCCATCCATGTTCATCTGGATATACAAAAAACTCCAAGGATCAAGAAGCTTTAGGGAGGAGCAAAGGTGGCTTTACAACTAAAATACATGCGCTTGTCGATGCACTTGGAAATCCACTTAAATTTACTCTGACTCCTGGTCAAAGAAATGAAATTACGCAGGCACAAGTGTTGACCGAAAGTATCTATAACTCTACTGTAGTAGCTGACAAGGGCTACGATAGCAATGCCTTTGTTACAAGTCTTGAAGACAAGGGATGTACAGTAGTTATTCCGCCAAAACGGAATCGAAAAGTGCAAAGGTATTACGATGAGCATATCTACAAAGAACGTCATTTGATTGAGTGTTTTTTTGGTAAAATTAAAAATTTTAGGCGCATTTTTTCCAGATTTGATAAAACTGCTGAGGTTTTTATGGGTTTTCTCAATTTTGTTGGAGCTCTTGTATGGCTTCTCTAAAATTTTGTCCACAGAGCCTAGTCATTGTCTATTTTCAGTATTGGCGTTTTTTAAGTCTTAAACGCTGCAATTTAGCTGCTTTTAAATGCAACTAACCTTAGCTATAAATGTTTAAGAAATTTACTAGGCAGAAAAAAAGGCAAAGAAAACCCGTGGTAGCTAGTTATTACACTCTCTATTTTAAAATTTGACGTTGGGTGATGTCTTGAACGCTTTATAAGCGCGTTTCAGCTTGTACAGGTAAAAACCTAGAAATTTGATAAAGACATACGGTGCACATAGTGCAAAGAATTAAACAATAGTACGCCAAATACAAGTTTTCTTGTCATTTTAATCTGCTGCAGAGATTGCGAAGTTAAATAAAATAGCTTCAGTTTTATGATAAGGGGGCTGGCGAGGTTTGTCAAGTAAGTTTTTTCGTTTCTATTTCCAATGTTATATTGTTATGCAGGAAGTCTATTATATTTCCTTACCCATTTGCTTAACTTTCTCTCCACTTTTTCTGAGTAAGGTCACTATTGGCATGACAGACATTCATCGTAGTCAATATCTGTTTTTTGTTGCAATATTTCACTTTTTTTGAATATGTCATGCGAGACCTTATCGGCTCTCTGCATTGATTGTGATCTGCAGTAATATAAGCTCTTCAATCCTTTTTTCCAAGCAAGCATGTGTATTTTGTGCAAGTAACGTTTATGTACGTTGGCAGGTAAGAACAGATTTACTGATTGAGACTGACAAATATACGAAGTTCTATCGCTTGCATGTTCTATAATCCATCTTTGGTCAAGCTCGTACGCTGTTTTAAATGTCAGTTTTTCATGCTCACTAAGAAAATTTAAATGCTGAACGGAACCCTCGTTTGTTGAAATTGAAGACCATATTTTATCATTGTCTTGATTTTTTTCTGCTAATAGTTTTTGCAAGAATTTATTTCGCACTACAAATGAGCCTGTAAGTGTCTTTTGTATGAATACGTTTGCTGCATATGGTTCTATTCCAGGAGAGGTATTACCTGCAATAATGGAGATCGAGGCAGTAGGAGCAATAGCGAGCTTGTGTGTAAACCTTTCCATTAGATCGACTTCTTTGGCATCAAGACATGCCCCCTTTTCTTCTGCCAATTTTTTAGAAACTATATCTGCTTGCTCACGTAAATACTTAAATATTTTTTTATTCCATTGTTGTGCTATTACTGATTCAAAAGGAACCATTTTGCTTTGTAAAAATGAGTGAAAGCCCATCACGCCAAAACCAATACTACGTTCTCTGGCTGCAGAATATTTTGCTCGCTGCATTTCATTCGGTGCTTTATTTATGAAATCTTCCAATACATTATCAAGAAAGCGCATTATATCTTCTATGAAGAGTTTATTGTCTTTCCATTCTTCGTAGTACTCAAGGTTTATGGATGATAGACAACACACAGCAGTGCGTGACTTATTCAGGTGATCATAACCTGTAGTTAAAGTTATTTCACTGCATAGATTTGACATCTTGATGTCTAAGTTGAGCTTTTTGTAAGATTCTGGCTTATTGTTATTTGTTGCATCAAGGAAAATAATGTAAGGTTCTCCAGTTTCGACTCTTGCTGTTAATATTTTGATCCATATATCCCGCGCTTTTACAATTGAAATAACCTTATTGTTGTGAGGGCTTATTAAATTCCATTCTTGATCATTCTCAACAGCCTGCATAAATTTATCTGTTACTATTACAGCATGATGTATATTTAACGCTTTGCGATTTGGGTCACCGCCTGTTGGCTTGCGCAAATCCAGAAACTCTTCTATCTCCGGATGAGATACAGGAAGATAGACTGCTGAACTTCCTCGCCTTAAGGATCCCTGACTAATTGCGAGCGTTAGAGCATTTTGCACCACAATAAATGGTACAATTCCTGATGTTTTACCACTACCTTTTACACTTTCACCAATTGAACGTAAATTTCCCCAATAACTACCTATGCCTCCTCCACGTGCAGCAAGCCAAACATTTTCATTCCATAAGTCAACTATTCCCTGCAAGCTGTCTTCGGTTTCATTAAGAAAGCAAGAGATAGGCAACCCTCTCTTGGTGCCACCATTGCTGAGTATTGGTGTTGAAGGCATGAACCACAAGTTGCTCATGTAGTCATAAAGACGCTGCGCATGTTCTTTATTATCAGAATAGTAATTAGCAATACGTGCAAAGAGGTCTTGGTAGCTTTCATTTTCTATTAAATACCTGTCTGATAGAACTGCTTTTCCAAAATCGGTTAATTTGCTATCCTTTGCGTAATTAATAGTAATGTTATTCATAAAATTCCTTTTATTCTTTCATTATATATAAATACTTAAAAGCCACTTTGAGCGATTTTTAAGTTAGGTTTTTCGGATTTTCTTGTTGATGATGTAGTGCAAACAAGATACCGTCAACCTGACTGCCATATATTTTACAGTAACTCATATAACTTATCTGCATATTTATTTTTTTTGCAACATGTTGAACATAACTTTCTGAGTGACGAAAGTAGTCTCCTTTGTTTACAAAGTCAATACCTTCACCTTCCTTTCTTCTTATTAAACATATAATAACCCCTTTTTTGCTCGTAGATCTTTTTGCTAATGCCAATTCTTCTTGAAAGTCATGTAGATAATGTAGCACTTCAGCAAAGATAATTACATCATACTGCTGGTTTTTCTCTTGTTTAAGAAACTCTTTTATTTCCATATGTATTAATTCATTGTAAACAGGCTTACCTTTTATAAAGCATCCTCTTGCGATATTTAGCATTTTACTTGAAATGTCAATTCCTGTTATGTGGCTTCCAGTACTATTTATTTTCAAGAAATGACCACATATTCCAGTCCCACAACCAAGGTCAAGTATATTGAGCTCAGAAGTAGAGTTGTTGAAGATTTTTGTAATTATCATGTGTACAAGTTCATGCCCTCTATACTGTTTAGCAATCAACCAATGCTCAACAAAATATTCACCTGTGTAATCAAAATATTGTCTTATGAGGTTTTTTGGCAATTCTGTAATAGGCGCTGAGTTTGTCATTTTTTTTATATAGTAAGATGCCTCCTCGTGATCACTATCTAATTTTAGTGTCTGTGTTAAATAATTATAAGCTTTGTTAGTATTCCCTACCGCAAAATGACACCTTCCGATGTTATACCAGACTATGGGTAAATGGGGGTAAAATATGCTAATTAACCAAAATCGTAACTTTGCATCTGATATGCTACCTTTATAAAAGTGATATAAACCGATTTCAATGTTGGTATTTAACAGGTTCTTAGATTTTTTAAGAAGCACTTTCATTTCTTTATGAAGAGTATTATATTTATTCACAATGAAGTGTTTTACTTTCTTAATATTTAATACGCCAATGAGCTTAGACATACAATTTAAAGCAACGTTTTTTATAAAAGAGAGATTACTTTTCATACATTAGAAATACTCCGAATGTTCATTATCATTTTTAGGCAATTGATTTTAACATATTTTATCTTACAAAATATCTTTTTCATTAATTTTTACTGTATACATAAGTTTACCGCATATTTCTCAGATTGTACTGTTTAGAATTGCTAGTATATTGTTGTTGATAATATAAGTAAATGTTTTGTGCAAAAAGACGTTGACATATTATTTGTTAGGTTATAATATATAAAAGATTAATTTAGTTTTTAGATGTTTGACAAGTTTTATGGTAGAGATTAATTTAATCTCAATTCAATTTTAATAATATTTAACTCTGCATATTCTGCATATAGTCGGATAAATAAATTATTAAGAGCACTTGATGGATGCCTTGGCGTTAAGAGGCGATGAAGGACGTGGCAGGCTGCGATAAGCTGTGGGGAATTGTCAACAAATTTTGATCCGCAGATTTCCGAATGGGGAAACCCAACTAGCTTAGCTAGTTATTACATACTAAGTATGTAAAGCAAACTTGGTGAACTGAAATATCTAAGTAGCCAAAGGAAAAGAAATCAACCGAGATTCTGTTAGTAGTGACGAGCGAAAGCGGAAAAGGCTAGTGATTTAAGAATAAGAATTAGAATACTCTGGAAATAGTAACCATAGAAGGTGATAGTCCTGTATAAGTAGAAAGTTTTTAAATCCTTGAGTAGAGCGGGGCACGTGAAATCCTGTTTGAATATGGGGGGACCATCCTCCAAGCCTAAATACTACTTAACGACCGATAGTGAACAAGTACCGTGAGGGAAAGGTGAAAAGAACCCCGGGAGGGGAGTGAAATAGAATCTGAAATCAAGTGCTTACAAACAGTTGGAGCTCTATATCAATTTATTGATATTTAGAGTGACAGCGTACCTTTTGCATAATGGGTCAGCGAGTTAATCTATGAAGCAAGCTTAAGCCGTTAGGTGTAGGCGTAGCGAAAGCAAGTCTGAATAGGGCGTTTTAGTTTTATGGATTAGACCCGAAACCAAGTGATCTAGTCATGACCAGATTGAAGGTGTGGTAAAACACACTGGAGGATCGAACCAGTTAATGTTGCAACATTATTGGATGAGTTGTGATTAGGGGTGAAAGGCCAATCAAACTTGGAAATAGCTGGTTCTCCGCGAAATCTATTTAGGTAGAGCGTTGTATGTATGTATGTTGTTGGGGGTAGAGCACTGGATAGACTAGGGGGATTCACCGTCTTACCAAATCTAACTAAACTCCGAATACCAACAATTAATTATACAGCAGGCACACTACGGGTGCTAAGTCCGTGGTGGAAAGGGAAACAACCCAGATCACTATCTAAGGTCCCAAAATTACAGCTAAGTGGGGAAGGAAGTAGAAAAACCATTACAGCTAGGAGGTTGGCTTGGAAGCAGCCATCCTTTAAAGAAAGCGTAACAGCTCACTTGTCTAAATAAGTTTTTCTGCGCCGAAAATGTACCGGGGCTAAAGCTGTATACCGAAGATGTGAGTGCTTATTGATTTCGATCAATAGGCGCGGTAGCGGAGCGTTCCGTAAGTCTGTGAAGGTGGTTTGTGAAAACTGCTGGAGATATCGGAAGTGAGAATGCTGACATAAGTAGCGTAAAAGAGTGTGAAAAACACTCTCACCAAAAATCTAAGGGTTCCTACGTTAAGTTAATCTGCGTAGGGTTAGTCGGTTCCTAAGGCGAGTCCGTAAAGGAGTAGTCGATGGCAATTAGGTTAATATTCCTAAACCTCTTAAGTGTGAAGGGTTTCGTATTTGTATAGATCTTATTGGATTGATCTATGCTTAAAAGAAGCTCCAGGAAATAGCACTTATATTTATGAGGCCGTACCGCAAACCGACACTGGTGGATGAGTAGAGTATACTAAGGTGTTGAAAGAATGATGTTGAAGGAACTCGGCAAATTATACCTGTAACTTCGGAAGAAGGGTAACCTGCTTTTAGGCAACTATGAGTAGGTGGCACAAAATAGGGAGTAGCGACTGTTTACTAAAAACACAGGACTCTGCAAACACGTAAGTGGAAGTATAGGGTCTGACGCCTGCCCGGTGCTGGAAGGTTAATAGGAGGGGTGCAAGCTCTAAATTGAAGCCCCAGTAAACGGCGGCCGTAACACTGACGGTCCTAAGGTAGCGAAATTCCTTGTCGGGTAAGTTCCGACCCGCACGAATGGCGTAACGATTTCTCCACTGTCTCCAACATCACTTCAGCGAAATTGAATTCCCCGTGCAGATGCGGGGTACCCGCGGTTAGACGAAGAGACCCCGTGCACCTTTACTATAGCTTTACATTGCTATTAAAAGTGTGATGTGCAGGATAGGTGGGAGACTTTGAAGTTATGGCGCTAGCTATAATGGAGTCAACCTTGAGATACCACCCTTTACACTTTTGATATCTAACTATGTTTCATTATCTGGAACTAGGACATTGTATGGTGGGTAGTTTGACTGGGGCGGTCGCCTCCTAAAAAGTAACGGAGGCGTGCGAAGGTAAGCTAGAGCTGGTCGGAAATCAGCTTGATAGTATAATGGCATAAGCTTGCCTGACTGCGAGGCTGACAAGCCAAGCAGAGACGGAAGTCGGTCATAGTGATCCGGTGATTCTGTATGGAAGGGTCATCGCTCAACGGATAAAAGGTACGCCGGGGATAACAGGCTGATGGTGTTCGAGCGTTCATAGCGACGACACCGTTTGGCACCTCGATGTCGACTCATTACATCCTGGGGCTGAAGAAGGTCCCAAGGGTTCGGCTGTTCGCCGATTAAAGTGATACGTGAGTTGGGTTTAGAACGTCGTGAGACAGTTCGGTTTCTATCTGCCGTGGGTGAAGGAAATTTGAGAAGGTCTGACTCTAGTACGAGAGGACCGAGATGGATATACCTCTGGTGTACCAGCTGTTATGCCAATAGCATCGCTGGGTGGCTATGTATAGATGGGATAATTGCTGAAAGCATATAAGCAAGAAACCCTCTTCAAAAAGATTTCCCAATTAAGGCCGTGGAAGACTACCACGTTGATAGGCTAGGTGTGGAAGCATGGTAACATGTGAAGCTAACTAGTACTAATAGCCTGATTGATTTATTTGCTTTCTATATGTGTGTATGCAGTGTTAAATATTAAGTTAAAATTGTTAAGTTAGAAATTTTTATTGACTTGGTGGCTATAGCAAAAATGAACCACCCGATCTCATCTCGAACTCGGAAGTGAAACTTTTTAGCGCTGATGGTACTTGAAAAGGGAGAGTAGGTCGCCGCCAAGTTTATAAAAATTTCTTTTTATCGCCTTTTAATAATTCTTTTATTACAAGAAGTCGCTTCTATATTCAAATCTAATAATTGTGGTCTAGGCTTATTCTTATTCTGCTCTAAGTATTGACTTTGCTCAAATGCTAATTCCCATTGTGTACGATAACTAGATTCTTTATATTCATAAAAATCTTCTTTAACATTATTTATATTGAGATTTTTATCTTGTTCTTTTCTACTCTCTACCATTAAACACCCACACCCGTTAATTTATTTTAAAAATTTTACTTATGTTATCATAAAAAATATAGTTGTAAATACCTTAATTGAGATTTTTTTTTATTTTATCTTTTTTAAGCAAATAGTTAGATCTTTTTGTAAGTTTTTATAACTTGCTTGCATAATGTTTCTATGAGTTAGTATTATGTAGTAGTGCCCTATATTGCTTATATTTAAAATGCTAATTCTAGCAAGTATTCGTAATTGCCTTTTTATTTTATTTCTTTTTGCTGCTTTTCCGGCTTTTTTACTGATAGCCAGACCTACTCTAATAGCATGAATGTACTTTTCAGGTTCTCTTTCTTTTATAGCGTACAGTGATATATAAAGCCCACGATAAAAAAGACTGCTAAGTGCTAACTTATTTTTGAAAGCAAAGGAAAAATCTTTTTTTTTATACTTACTATGCGCATAATTTGTTACACCCTAATGAACGGCGCTTATTAAGGATTTTTCTTCCAGCTCTTGTTGCCATACGTGAACGAAATCCATGTCTGCGCTTTCTTATCAAATTTTTTGGTTGAAATGTTCTCTTCATTGTTTTTATATTAATATAATTATTTATTTTAAATTGTTTTACTTTATTGTCAAATGATGGTGAACTTGTATGACATTTTCGTAGAATAAAATTTGATGTATGGGAAAATGAATTCGGTGATAGTCATACCTGTCCTACTAATCCTTTTATTTTGTTTTAGTAGGTTTCAAGAAGTAAATAAGGTTAAACCTTATCTATATCTTAGTTGTGTATGGATGCTAACTTGGTTGTTAGTACTCTATAATAATTGTTTTGTAACTTTTATTTCTATAGCATTACTTTTTTTCATGCTTGCTTTTATCTTTAAAAATAAAAGAAATAAGATAATAAAACTTTCGTTATTTGTGGCTTTGGCCATATCATTTTTTATCACTTTATTTATAATGCTGTCTATTTTTATTCAATCCATTAGTTTTTTTAATAAAGTAGCTATTTCAGAATTCTTGTTTTGCTTGAAATGGGGCCACAATGTAGTCACTATCAATGAAGAGAAGATAGGATATTTTGGTATAGCGCCGCTTTTAGTTGGTACATTACTTATAACTATTATAGCAATGTTAGTTGTCGTTCCGCTTGGTTTATTTTCTGCAATATATATTAGTGAATATGCGAGTGAGAAAGTGCGTTATATTGTTAATACAACTTTGCAAGTTTTGTCTGCTATTCCTACGGTTGTATATGGATATTTCGCGGTTGTGTTTTTGTCTTTCTTTATAAAGCAGGTAGCAAATTTTTTTGGTTTAAGTATACACTCAGAAAGTGCCTTAGTTGCCGGTTTATCGATTGGGATAATGATTCTTCCTTTTATTATTTCTTTACTCGAAGATGCCATAAGATCTGTTCCAAAAAGCTTGCGTTATGGCTTCATGGCACTTGGTGCAACTCCAGCGGAAACTATATGGCATATAACAATACCTTATGCAATGCCTACAATTTTAAGTGCAATTTTATTGTCAATTTCAAGAGTGATAGGTGAAACAATGATTGTGCTAATGGCTGTGGGAATCAACGCAAATTTGACTTTTAACCCTCTTAATTCAGTTACTACCATTACCGTGCAGATCGCTACATTACTTACCGGAGATCAGGATTTCAATAGTGTACAAACTCTTGCTGCTTATGCGCTTAGTTTAGTATTGTTTATTATTACTTGGCTATTAAATGCATTTGCATTGTTTGTAATGAAGCGTAACTAGTAAGCGTTTTAATGTTGCAAAATTTCTATTAATAATATAAAATTTATTTTCTTTAGAAGTTCTTTTATGGAATTATAGTGTTAGGTGATAAAAATAAAGAGATGAATATAGGTAGAGCGATTAAGGTAACTCAAGCAGTTGTTGATATAAAATTTGAAGGTGAATTGCCTAAAATATTTAATGCTTTAAAAAGCAAACTAAAATATAAGGATAAGGAGCTGGTTTTAGAAGTTTCGCAGCATATAGGTGACAATATAGTTCGTTGTATTGCTATGGATAGCACAGATGGTATGTCAAGGGGGGATGAATTTGTTGATACAGGTGCACCAATATCGGTGCCAATTGGGCGTTCAACTTTAGGAAGGATTTTTAATATTGTTGGAGAGCTTATAGATGAGTGTGGTCCACTGAAGGGAAAATATAACTTAGAGCCTATACACAGAGCACCTCCAAGTTTTACTGAACAGAGAATACAGGAAGAAGTTTTAGTTACGGGAATAAAAGTTATAGATCTTCTTGCACCTTATCTTAAAGGAGGAAAAATTGGCTTATTTGGTGGAGCCGGTGTTGGTAAAACAGTCCTGATAATGGAATTAATTAATAATATAGCAAAAGCTCATAAAGGATTTTCTGTGTTTGCCGGGGTAGGGGAGAGAACGCGTGAAGGTAACGATCTTTATCACGAGATGATCACTTCAAATGTAATAAATATAAATGAGCATGAAAAATCTCAAGCTGTTTTGGTTTATGGTCAGATGAATGAGCCTCCTGGAGCAAGGGCTAGAGTTGCTTTAACAGCACTTACTATGGCAGAATATTTCCGTGATAAGGAAAATCAAGATGTTCTATTTTTTGTGGATAATATCTTCCGTTTTACACAAGCTGGTTCTGAAATTTCTGCTTTACTTGGAAGAATACCGTCAGCTGTTGGTTATCAGCCAACCCTTGCAACTGATATGGGTGCAATGCAAGAAAGAATAGCTTCAACAACTTCTGGTTCTATTACTTCTGTGCAAGCTATATATGTTCCTGCAGACGATTTAACTGATCCAGCTCCAGCAACTATATTCTCTCATCTTGATGCCACCACAGTGTTATCAAGGCAAATAGCTGAAATGGGAATATACCCTGCTGTTGATCCACTTGATTCAACTTCTCAGTCTTTATCTGCTGAAATCATTGGTGAAGAACATTATAAGGTAGCTTCTGAGGTGAAACGTATATTGCAAACTTATAAATCACTGCAAGATATTATCGCAATACTTGGTATGGATGAGCTATCTGATGAAGATAAAATTATTGTTGATAGGGCTCGTAAGATTCAGAAATTTCTTTCTCAACCTTTTCACGTTGCAGAAATATTTACTGGCATGCCTGGTAAATTTGTTTCACTTTCTGATACTGTTTCCAGTTTTAAAGGGATTGTTGAAGGCAAATATGATCACTTACCAGAGGCCGCTTTTTATATGGTGGGGAATATAGATGAAGCAATAAAAAAGGCTGAATTAATACAAGCTGAAGCTAAGTAAAAGTTAAAGATTATGAATACTTTTAAAGTGCAATTTTTCTCTCCTGATGATCAAATTTCATTCAGTGGAGTGGTTTCTCTTTCAGTAACTGGGCTCGAAGGGGAGCTTATGATTTTAGCTCACCATGCTCCTTACTTAATTTATTTATTGCCTGGTATGATTACTGTTAAAATGAGTAACCAAACAGAAAAGAAGGTTGTAATTGATAGTGGCATATTAGAAGTTGCAAGTAATAATTGTAGCATTATAACAAGTCAAATTCAGGTTTTTGATCGTGCAATTCATGATGAGAAATCGTTTAAAAATAAGAGAATTAGTATATATTTAAGTTATCTTGATGAGAAGTTTCTTTCTTAGTTATTTTAGGCAAAAAGTCAATTATCATTCAAGTGGCTATAAGATTTTTGCTCAGGGGGCTCTTTTTTTGTCATCCCAGTGCGTGACACTGGGATCCAGAAATTTTGACAACTGGATCCTATGGTCAAGTTCACTGCTATACGAACGTTGCATCTTTGAAGGCAAAAGTACAAAAAATGGCGTCATCCAAGTGCTTTTTTTCTGTCATCCAGTATTCTCTTCCCTGTCATCCCAGTGTTCACCTTTGTCATCCCAGTGCGTGACACTGGGATCTAGGTGTAAAAATATTTGTAAATCATGCAATTGGCCGGGGATTCTAGGAACATATGTCGAAAACAATTTCTATGATGAAATAGGCTGGATTCCAGTGTCAAGCACTGGAATGACACCTTGCCTTACTGAACGTTCGTACAGTTCTGTAGCGGACACTGGGATAACACCATTTTTGTACTTTTGCCTTCAAAGATGACAATGTTTTGTAAAGATAGTTTTTTAATAGGAGATTAATATGGAAATTTTTCTTGATAGCGTTGATTTAAATGAAATTAAAGAACTAAGGGAGTTCATTGACGGCATAACAACTAATCCTTCTTTAATAGCGAAGTCCGGGCGTAAAGATAAATACGAGGATTTAGTGCGTGAAATATGCTCTATTATAAATGGACCTGTTAGTGTTGAAGTTGTTGCAGATAGCCGTGAAGAGATGGTTAAAGAAGGCCTTAAGTTAGCGAAAATCGCTGATAATGTTGTGGTAAAATTGCCCCTTACATATGAAGGATTAATTTCTTGTAAAAAGTTGTGGACAGAGCATAAAATACCTGTTAACATCACATTATGTTTTTCTCCTGGACAAGCACTGCTTGCCGCTAAGGTCGGTGCTTGTTTTATTTCTCCCTTTGTTGGTCGCCTTGATGATATAAGCTATGATGGTTTATCGCTAATAGAAGATATATGTACTATATATTCTAATTACGGTTTTGATACTAAAGTTCTTGTTGCATCAGTGAGAAGCCCAGCACATGTAATAGAAGCTGCAAGGATTGGCGCTGGTTCAATTACTGTTCCAGCAAAAGTACTTAGACAATTAATTAATCACCCACTTACTGACCAAGGGCTAGCAATATTTGAAAAAGACTGGGGTGCAAAATAATAAGCGGTCACTACTCTGAATCGGTTGACAAATTGGACGCTTGATAAGCGTAATTTGGAGCTTCTTGTGTAATGACTACATCATGAGCATGACTCTCTCTTAGTCCTGATGCAGTAATAGTAACAAATTTACAATTTTTTTTCATCTCTTCTATATTCCTATTACCAGTATACCCCATTGCAGCTTGCAATCCGCCAATCAACTGATGGATTACTCCTGAAGCTGGACCTTTAAATGGAACTCTTCCTTCTACTCCTTGTGGAACTAATTTAAGTTTTGAGTCTTTATCTTGAAAATAACGGCTAGCTGAACCTCGTTTCATTGCACTAATAGATCCCATTCCTCGATAGCCTTTATATGCTCTGCCCTTATACATGATAATCTCACCTGGGCTTTCGTCAGTGCCAGCAAAAATCGAACCAATCATCACAGAGTCAGCACCAGCTGCAATAGCTTTTGCAACATCTCCTGAGTATTTTACCCCACCATCAGCAATTAGTCTGACGTTTCTTGCTCTACACGCCTCTGCAACATTCTTGATTGCAGAGAATTGTGGCACACCAACACCTGTAACTATTCTGGTTGTACAGATTGATCCTGGTCCTATTCCGACCTTCACTGCATCAATACCCGCATCAATCAACGCTTCAGCAGCCTCCTTTGTTGCAATGTTTCCGCCAATTAATTGCGTATTAGGATACATCTTTTTTATTTCCCTAATGGTATTGATAACGTTTTCGGAATGACCGTGAGCAGTATCCACAACAACTACATCAACTTCTTCTCCGATCAAAGCTTCACATCTTTCTATACCATCTTTTTTACCAGTGCCAATTGCAGCGGCAACTCTGAGCCGTCCTTTACTGTCTTTACATGAATTTGGGTATCTATTGTATTTTTCAATGTCTTTAACCGTAATTAAACCTATACAACAAGAATTTTCATCTACGACCAAAAGCTTTTCTATTCTATTTTCATGCAACAATTTCATTGCTGAGGCACTATTCACTCCCTGCTCCCGCACTGTCACTAACTTATCTTTTGTCATCACTTCGGAAACTTTTACATTCATGTTCTGGTCTTCAATAAACCTCACATCTCGGTTAGTTAAAATTCCAACTAACTTGAGTTGATTGACTACAGGAATGCCAGAATAATTGTGCTCTCTCATTAATGAAATTGCTTCCGCAACTGTTTTATTCGGTGAAATCGTGATTGGATTATACACGATCCAACTTTCATATTTTTTCACCCTTCTTACTTCTAAAACTTGTTCATCTATTGATAAATTCTTATGTATGCAACCTATCCCTCCATGTTGGGCAATAGCTATTGCAAAGCCCGATTCAGTAACAGTATCCATTGCAGAGGATATGAGAGGGATATTTAGTTCTATATTATTTGTTAAATAAGTTTTTGTATCTGCATCGCAAGGCAATATATTAGAATAGGCTGGCAAAAGAAGTATATCGTCAAACGAATAACAAGCTTCCATTTTTTTCATAGGCTTTATTTAAAGCTTATACGCCAATTAATTAAATTGCAATAGGGCTTTTGCAAAATAAGCATTCTACATTATTTGCCAGCAAACAAAACTGCTCAATAGTTAAGTTTTCTGGACGTTCGTTTCCACTCAATTTAGCGTTTTCAAGGACAGTTTCAGTGTGGTTCGTTATATTTTGCAAGCTATTTCTCAGCATCTTTCTTCTTTGAGCAAAAACGGCACGTATTAATCTTGTTAAGGTTTCCAAATTTACTGCAAACTTTGGGGTAGGCAAAGGATTTACTGTAATTACTGAAGAATGTACTTTTGGCCTTGGAAAAAACTCTTTAGGTTCAATATCAAATTCCTTTTTTATATCACATAGTAACTGGCTTAGCACTGATAAGGAACCATAATCTTTAGAATTGGGTCTTGCCGTAATGCGATCTGCTACCTCTTTTTGAAACATTAATGTCAAACTCGTAAAAAATTTTATATTATTTAACCACTTTAAAAATAACACTACTGAGATATTGTAAGGCAAGTTAGCAATAACTTTAACTGGGCGCTCTATCAGCTCTTCTTCTGTAACATGCAGTGCATCCTCTTCTATAATTCTATACTTTCCTTGATGCTCATTTAGCAGTTGGTCATGGTGCTTTACTAAATCTCTATCTTTTTCTATAGAAAGTAGAGACTTTGGATTATGCACCAATATTTCTCTTGTTAATGCACCATATCCAGGACCAATTTCAATGACATTAAAATTTTCCAGACTACCAGCTAAAGCGACGATTTTTTTTGTTATCTCACTCGATAAAATAAAATTTTGCCCTAGACTCTTTTTTGGCTTCAGTAAAAATTTTCTCATATTATTTTCATTGTACAGTATTTTAAAAATCAGTTGACTAAAATTCATTGATAATTGTATATTATTAATGTGTTTAACGCCGGCTTAGCTCAATTGGTAGAGCAACTGACTTGTAATCAGTAGGTTGTCAGTTCAAGTCCGACAGCCGGCACTCTTGCCTATATAAGTAAAGTTGATGTCCTTTTTAATAGTAGCAAATTGGAAAATGAATGGAATGCGTTCTTCATTTGTTGACTTTATAGGCAAACTTAACGACAAGAGCAACGAAATTACCTCTAAATTAGTAATTTGCCCTCCTTTTACATCATTTCCAAGCAGTATAGAGTTGAACAATAATATTAATATAGGAGCACAGAATTGCCATTATAAAAAGTTCGGTTCTTACACAGGTGAAATTAGTGCAGAAATGTTAAAAGAACTAGGGTGTACTTACGTAATACTTGGGCACTCTGAAAGGGCCAATGAAGAAGATAGTGAAATAAAACTTAAGTCGGAAATAGCAATAGAATCAGGCTTACACCCAATTATCTGTGTAGGTGAAAATTCAGAAGATTATAAGAATGAAAAAACAAAAGAAGTAATAGAATATCAATGTAAAA
Organism: Wolbachia endosymbiont (group A) of Anoplius nigerrimus; assembly: GCF_947251795.1. Lineage (GTDB taxonomy): Bacteria > Pseudomonadota > Alphaproteobacteria > Rickettsiales > Anaplasmataceae > Wolbachia. The sequence continues at coordinate 145,678 of NZ_OX366385.1, forward strand.
ACCGCTTGCCAACACACGGTGAATATACCGTAGCATATGAGCCAATATGGGCAATAGGCACAGGTCATGTGCCAAATAATGATGCAATTACTGAGGTGATAGAGGTAATAAAATTGTGTACTGGTAAAAAACACATTATATATGGTGGTTCAGTCAGTTCAGAAAATATAGAAAATTTGCTCAGTATCTCAAATTTATCAGGAGTTTTAATTGGCAGTGCAAGCTTAGATTTCGATCACTTTTATAAAATTATACAACAAGTTGAAAAAAAGTTTTCTCTTATCAATTCTAAAATCAGCAACTAAGAATCCTATAACAAATGGCATCATTCCAGTGTCAAGCATATATAGCTAACCCAAGAAAGGTTTCCCTACGTCATACCGCGATTCATTCGCGGTATCTCTAGGCTCTGTGGACAAAAAATATGAAAAGAGAGAAAAAGATGGTAGTTTAGCCTAATAGGTAAAAAATGGAGAAACTACCATATGCAATATTACATCAAAGAGGAAAATTGGAAACAAATTTTAGAGTTCATAAAAAGCGTAAAAGGAATGCACAGCAAAGATGAAAAACGTTTAAGAATATTCATAGAGGCAGTGTGGTACATAGTGCGAAGTGGTTGCCAATGGAGACTTTTACCAAAAACTTATGGTAATTACAGGAGTATACATAAGCGATTTAAAAGATGGTGTGAAAGAGATGTCTGGAAAAAATTGCTTGAATATACTAAACAAGAGCCTGATTTAGAAGTTGCTATAATCGACGGTACGATCATCCGAGCCCATCCATGTTCATCTGGATATACAAAAAACTCCAAGGATCAAGAAGCTTTAGGGAGGAGCAAAGGTGGCTTTACAACTAAAATACATGCGCTTGTCGATGCACTTGGAAATCCACTTAAATTTACTCTGACTCCTGGTCAAAGAAATGAAATTACGCAGGCACAAGTGTTGACCGAAAGTATCTATAACTCTACTGTAGTAGCTGACAAGGGCTACGATAGCAATGCCTTTGTTACAAGTCTTGAAGACAAGGGATGTACAGTAGTTATTCCGCCAAAACGGAATCGAAAAGTGCAAAGGTATTACGATGAGCATATCTACAAAGAACGTCATTTGATTGAGTGTTTTTTTGGTAAAATTAAAAATTTTAGGCGCATTTTTTCCAGATTTGATAAAACTGCTGAGGTTTTTATGGGTTTTCTCAATTTTGTTGGAGCTCTTGTATGGCTTCTCTAAAATTTTGTCCACAGAGCCTAGAAAATTAACGATATTTTATTCCCCGGTGAACGCTCTATTCTGTTTTCCAACTCTAGTTCTAAAAGAGCCATTAGAGCTATGTTGGTAGAAAGTCCGCTTGCTAATATAAGTTCATCTATATCAACAGGTACAGAGTTAATATGATCAACTATAACAGATTTTGCCTGTTGTAATTTTTCTTGTTTTTGGTTAACAGCATAGTGCTCAACATCAAATAGTTTTTTTTGCTGCGGAGGTAGACTAAACCTAACACTTTCTATTATGTCATCAGCGGACTCGATAAGCTTAGCACCGTTTTTAATTAAATAATTACTACCACTACAACGTGAATCTAAAGGGAAACCAGAAACTGCAAATACCTCTCTCCCTTGATTTAAAGCAAAATCTGCTGTTATTAGAGAGCCAGAATGTTTCGACGCTTCAATCACTGCAACACCCAGCGATAGACCAGATATAATTCGATTCCTTTGAGGGAAATATTGAGGTTTTGGTTTAGTAGCAAATGGAAGCTCAGTAACTATTAATCCACCATTCTCGGTGATTTTTTTGTATAGATCAAAATTCTCTTTTGGGTACACCACATCAATCCCGCTTGCTGTAACAGCAATAGTGGGATGATCTTTGTATATTACACTGTTTGCTGCAGTATCAATTCCTCTTGCAAGTCCAGAAACGATAATAAAACCAGCTTCGCTTAAATCAAGTGCCAACTTATTGGCAAAATTTCTTCCATTTATTGAAGAGTTACGCCCACCGATTATTGCAATTATCTCACGGCTTAATAATGATATATCACCAAGCGCAGTTATTACAGGAGGACAACTAGAGATATTTCTTAAAAGATCAGGGTAATCTGGGTCACATGCGGGTATAATTTTAGCTCCAATTCTTTTTGCATTATTGATTTCTTCTCGTGCATCTTGAATGCCATACACCTTATTATTAGCCACCCTATTGAGATATTTTAGCACCTCATCTAGCGATCCATGTGTTCTTAGTATACTAAAAAACTTTGTTGGTCCTATAGTTCTAGCCAAGCTTAACCATACTTCTAATTCTTTGTTGTTCAATTTATTTATCTTCATAAAAGACTTGAATTTCTTATCAATTTAGTGTACCCAAGATAATACAAATATACAGTGTTTTATGACGCATTTTGTTACAGATAAATGCATAAAATGTAAATATACGGACTGTGTGGAAGTATGTCCCGTTGACTGCTTCTATGAAGGTAAAAACATGCTCGTGATTAACCCAGATGAATGTATTGATTGCGGAGTGTGCATACCTGAGTGTCCGGTGGATGCAATTGTAACTGATGATTCCATAAAAGATATTTTAGAACTAGATGAAGAGTTGCTGAGCAGCGAACAAAAAACTTTCAAGTTATTTTACGATATAAATGTAGAATACTCACAAAAATGGCCAAATATCACAGCTAAAAAGCAACCTCTTTATACAGCAGAAGAGTATAAGGAAAAAAAGGATAAAACAACTTATTTTGATGAAAATTTAGAATAATATTAACAAAGAAAAAGATCAGACTCCTTGCATAACCATATGAAAAACTAGCAACTCACTTTTCTTTGTCATTCCAGCGCGTGACGCACAATCGTACGAACATTGCAATTTGCAGGTGGCAGATGGTGTCATGCAAGTAGCTGACACTGGTTTCCATCAAAAAGGGCAGTGCCTCTATGATGTCATCCGAGTAGCCCCTATGATGTCATCCCAGTGGCCTCTATGATGTCATCCGAGTAGCCTTCTATGATGTCATTCCAGTGCTTGACACTGGAATGGCTTTGTTGCATCGCACCTTATGCGGTAGTAATTTACGATAAATTCATGTAGCCATTTCGAATTTAGCCATACCAATGTCAGTAAATTGATTAAGCAAATAGCACTTAATGAGTAGTTCTTTTCCACGATTTACTTCGGACTTATTCCTAAAGCTGAATCCAAATATTTGCTTTAATCTTGAGAAAAACCCTTCAATGTGAGCTCTCTTTCCATAATTTACTTCTTCTTTCCACTTTTTTATGCAATCATATGACTTTATTAGTCTAACAGCAGCATTTCTATCATCCATGTAATCCAATTTTTGGTGCTCTGTTGCGTTGTTTTTCGGAAGAACTTTTGTCTTTATACCAAACTTGTTACATAATTCGTAAAGCTTATGCCTGTCATATGCTCTATCCGCATATAATACCTTTACAGCATGAACTTCTTCTAACAAATCGCAAGCTCCATAGTGATCTGAATAAACTCCGCTGCTGTATTTTGCAGCTATGGCTTTTTTGCTGTTTATATTCAACATTACGTGTAGTTTCTTTACTTGTTCATAGCTGCGATACTTTCTATTTTCGCTATTTTCCTTGCTGTGGCCAGGAGTGTTGTTATAAATGCTGATGCTTGTGCTATCTATAGCAATTTCGATATCTTCCATATTATCTTTATCAATTCTGCAATCATTTATCTTAATATTAAGTTTCTTAAACCTTCTTGAAGCCTGAGAATAGCTGATAACTTGCAAATTTTTCCCAATTTGCTCAAGGTATCCTGCTATAAATCCAACTGTTTGCCTCAAACCTATTCTGAATAGATGGGTTATTATATGTATCAAAATCACCACTTTATTGCTGTAAATATTGTTGCCACCCTGCATTTTTGGCCCAATTTCATACCAATTTTCTATGGCTTCGTTGATATAACGAAAAATATTTCCTCTTTTTTCTAGGCTCTGTGGACAAAAAATATGAAAAGAGAGAAAAAGATGGTAGTTTAGCCTAATAGGTAAAAAATGGAGAAACTACCATATGCAATATTACATCAAAGAGGAAAATTGGAAACAAATTTTAGAGTTCATAAAAAGCGTAAAAGGAATGCACAGCAAAGATGAAAAACGTTTAAGAATATTCATAGAGGCAGTGTGGTACATAGTGCGAAGTGGTTGCCAATGGAGACTTTTACCAAAAACTTATGGTAATTACAGGAGTATACATAAGCGATTTAAAAGATGGTGTGAAAGAGATGTCTGGAAAAAATTGCTTGAATATACTAAACAAGAGCCTGATTTAGAAGTTGCTATAATCGACGGTACGATCATCCGAGCCCATCCATGTTCATCTGGATATACAAAAAACTCCAAGGATCAAGAAGCTTTAGGGAGGAGCAAAGGTGGCTTTACAACTAAAATACATGCGCTTGTCGATGCACTTGGAAATCCACTTAAATTTACTCTGACTCCTGGTCAAAGAAATGAAATTACGCAGGCACAAGTGTTGACCGAAAGTATCTATAACTCTACTGTAGTAGCTGACAAGGGCTACGATAGCAATGCCTTTGTTACAAGTCTTGAAGACAAGGGATGTACAGTAGTTATTCCGCCAAAACGGAATCGAAAAGTGCAAAGGTATTACGATGAGCATATCTACAAAGAACGTCATTTGATTGAGTGTTTTTTTGGTAAAATTAAAAATTTTAGGCGCATTTTTTCCAGATTTGATAAAACTGCTGAGGTTTTTATGGGTTTTCTCAATTTTGTTGGAGCTCTTGTATGGCTTCTCTAAAATTTTGTCCACAGAGCCTAGAGTATATAGAATCTTTCCGTCAATACATTTATGAAAACCTGCAGCAAAATATCAAAAAACCACACGCGGACATAATCTCTGCATTACTGATCGGTAAAAAAGACGGCATAGATCAAAAAACTATGGACGCAATACGAGATTCAGGTATAGCACATTTGTTTGCCATATCTGGTTTGCATTTATCATTTGTTGCTGGTCTGTTTTTTGTAGTGTTTCGTAATTTATTCGCAATATCTGAGAGCATGTCTTCAAACTGAAGAATGAGCTAATTTGTGAAGCATAATAGTGATCATATTAAAGAAGATATAGTTTTTTGAGGTGAGAGGAGAATGCTCGTAATCTTTACTCATGCGCCTAAAATTGGAAAGCCAGGCAAAAGTTCTTTCAACAATCCAACGTTTGGGAATAACTTGAAATCCTGTATCAACTATTTTCTTGGCAATCGTTAATAAACATCCCGTTTCCAATAAGCATCTGTTTTGTAATTTACCTATGTACCCTTGATCAGCAAAAAACTTACGTAAAGTTGGAACTTTGCATTTAGCTTGGGCAAAAAGATTTAGAGCACTATCACGATCTTGAATACTTGCACTCTGTACTTCAGCAGCAATTACAAGACCCACAGTATCTACAATAATATGGCGTTTTCTGCCCTTTATTTTTTTGCCAGCATCATATCCTCTGGATCCCCTTTTTGAGTAGTTTTCACTGACTGGCTATCAATTATACCTACTGATGGAGTCTTATTTTTACCAATCATCTCTCTTACTTTTTTAACTAGAAAATCATGAATTTCTTGCCATATTCCACTTTTTTTCAAGCGCGAATTACAACTATATACGGTTTTCCATGGTGGAAAATCTTTAGGCAGTTGTCTCCATTGACATCCTGTTCTCATCATATAGCGGATTGCATTAATAATTGTTCTAATACTATGTTTTCTTGGTCTGCCGGTCTTTTTAGGTTCAAAATATGGCTCTATTGTCTTCCATTCTTTGTCACTTATATCGCTTGGGTACATCTTAAAATGTACCTTATACCATACTTCTTAACTTCTTTCTACTCAGTTTGAAGACATGCTCTGAAACTTTGACTCTTAAGTATAACACCAAGAAAATATCTGCATTCCTTACTATTTTGCCAACCACGTTTTATTTGTTGATTACCGGTATGCAAATTTCTGCTCAGCGTGCCTACATCATGGTGATTTTAGTACTCGTTGCAATAATGATAGAGAGAAAATATAGAGGGTTAATAGCAATTGCGTTTGCTGCTGCAGTGATACTTATCATAGAACCTGAAGCAATTTTAAAGCCAGGCTTTCAGATGTCATTTTCTGCTGTTTTGGCACTGGTTGCCAGTTATCAAATTAATGCTAATAAATTATTCAAAATAAAAATAATGAAATATTTTGTGTCGATAATGATCAGCTCAGTAATAGCAAGTTTAGCAACTGTTCCGTACACGATATACAATTTTAATTATTTTTCAATTAGTGGCATTATCACAAATTTAGTTGCTATACCAATAGTTACATTAATTATTATTCCACTTGGAATAATTTATGTCTTATTGATTCCTTTAGGTATTGAATGGATTATAGCGCCATTTATAGAGCGCCCAATTGACAGTATCTTGTATATAACAAATGCAATCGCTAGTCTTCAGTATTTGGTTATTCCCATTCGTACTTTTCCTGCATCATCAATTATTATAATAACATTTGGGTTATTGTGGCTGTGCTTGTGGGAAAGAAATTGGCGTTTTTTGGGATTTTTTTTTATTGTACTAGGTATTTGCTTTAGCACTGCATATAAAACCCCCGACATCCTAATAAATGCTGATAATGTTGCTGCAAAGGAGAGTGATAACTTACTATATTCTCTCACTAGAAAAAGCAGAAATTTTGTTATCAAAACGTGGGCAAAGCAAAATGGGCAGAACCAAATTTTGAATCATACAAAATATAGCAATCCAGATAAAAGACTAAAGTATGGCTGTATATATAATAAAGGAAATAATAAATCAGTACTGCTTGCTTATAAAAAAGAAGATATTTCAGAAAATTGTGATAAAGTTGATTTAATAATTCAATTAAATGAATTCGACTATTCAGTTTGTAATACTAAAACTATCAAATATGCCGATTTAGAAACGTATGGCACACATTCTGTTTGGTTAACAAATCGTTACGTAAAGATTAATACAGTGCGCTCCAATAGGCCTTGGCACATGTTGCAAAATTAAGAAACTTGATTTTAAGGTTTGGTTAATGTATACCTAAATAAGTTTAAACTAGAAAAATGTTATGGTTACAGACACTCAAGATCCTTTCAAAGACTATTTTGATTTTTTAGGATTTAGAAAACTTTCTGACCAGCCCAGTAGAATTTTGAGCTCTATAAGAAAGTATTCTGGTACTAATAATAACGAGTTCCTTAGCATGCTAAAAAAGTTAAAAGAGGATACAGAAGAGGAAAAAACGGAATTGAAGGAGCAATTAAACGTAGTAAGGAATGAATTAGAAGAAATAAAAAAGAAGCAAGCTCAACCAAGTACGCCTGATTTAGAAGCTAACAATGGAAATAATACTAATAAATTATTAGTATTAGAAAATAAAGTCAAAGAACTACGTGACACAGTTAGAAAGTTAGAGCTGGAAGCAGAACAAAATAAGCTGCAGCAAAAGAAGGAAAAGTTAGAGCAAAAAAAATCTGAACAAGAAAAAACAGATGAATGGAAAGAAAAAATCAACGGCAAACCAAGTGACTTTCTATATTATTTATTAGAATCTATTAAGCTGGAAGAAAAAGATAATAAAGAAAAAAAGGTTGAGGCAACATTACAAGATTTTGATAATAAAGTTACAATCTACTGGAAAGATGGCTCTCAAACAATTTGCCATATTAAAAAACAAGGTGATCTGCAAATTGAGTCTAGTGCAACAATGTTTACAGACCCAAATGTTCAAGCAGCATGGGAAATGGCGCGGGGTAAATCACTATAGATCACTCAATAATAACCTTAAGTGTTAATAATGATAAAGAGAAATTAAGGTTAGACACCTATATAGCTGAAAAATGCAACATATCACGCAGTAAAGCTCAAAGATTGATACAAAATGGGCAGGTGAAATTACTTGGCATACCGATAATTAATAATGATCACATAGTAAAACCAGGTGAAGAGTATATAGTACATCTCGTTCAACCTGACATATCCACATCAATTGAGCCTAATTATGACATAAAACTTGATATCGTCTATGAAGATGAGGACATTATAGTTCTGAGTAAACAAGGTGGATTAACAGTGCACCCAGGTGCTGGGACAAACAATGATACGCTTTTGAACGCAGTTATCGCTCACCTTAATGTAAGACCAGGAATTGTTCATAGACTCGATAAAGATACTAGTGGGCTAATGGTAATTGCAAAAAATGAAGCAGCCCATAGTTTTTTGTCTGAATTGTTATCGAATCGCAAAATAAAGCGGGAATACTTAGCAGTAGTTTGGGGAACATTATCTTCTCAGCAAGGCACGATAAAAACTAACATTGCTCCCAAACGCGGTAATAAAGAAATGATGTGTGTAACAAAAATCACAGGCAAATTAGCAATCACTCACTATTTAGTGCAAAAAGTTATAGGACAAGTAAGCCTCGTTAAATGCACTTTAGAGACAGGCAGAACACACCAAATTCGAGTCCACATGAGCCACATAGGACATTCCATAGTTGGTGATCAAGTTTATGGAAAAAATAGTAGTAAAAGCACAAAATATGCTAAAAACTCTAGTTTCATTCGTAATTTCAATAGACAAGCACTACATGCTTATACACTGGGCTTATATCACCCCAAAAGTAAGGGATACATGGAATTTGTCTCTGATTTACCGCAAGATATAAAAACTTTAATTGGTGAGTTTGACAACATATCTTAATAACATTCGTATTAACCTGTCAATATTATCATCCATGTTATCAGGAAGTTAATTAATGAAAGAAAAACTGCTGCACTACCTAGGCTCTGTGGACAAAATTTTAGAGAAGCCATACAAGAGCTCCAACAAAATTGAGAAAACCCATAAAAACCTCAGCAGTTTTATCAAATCTGGAAAAAATGCGCCTAAAATTTTTAATTTTACCAAAAAAACACTCAATCAAATGACGTTCTTTGTAGATATGCTCATCGTAATACCTTTGCACTTTTCGATTCCGTTTTGGCGGAATAACTACTGTACATCCCTTGTCTTCAAGACTTGTAACAAAGGCATTGCTATCGTAGCCCTTGTCAGCTACTACAGTAGAGTTATAGATACTTTCGGTCAACACTTGTGCCTGCGTAATTTCATTTCTTTGACCAGGAGTCAGAGTAAATTTAAGTGGATTTCCAAGTGCATCGACAAGCGCATGTATTTTAGTTGTAAAGCCACCTTTGCTCCTCCCTAAAGCTTCTTGATCCTTGGAGTTTTTTGTATATCCAGATGAACATGGATGGGCTCGGATGATCGTACCGTCGATTATAGCAACTTCTAAATCAGGCTCTTGTTTAGTATATTCAAGCAATTTTTTCCAGACATCTCTTTCACACCATCTTTTAAATCGCTTATGTATACTCCTGTAATTACCATAAGTTTTTGGTAAAAGTCTCCATTGGCAACCACTTCGCACTATGTACCACACTGCCTCTATGAATATTCTTAAACGTTTTTCATCTTTGCTGTGCATTCCTTTTACGCTTTTTATGAACTCTAAAATTTGTTTCCAATTTTCCTCTTTGATGTAATATTGCATATGGTAGTTTCTCCATTTTTTACCTATTAGGCTAAACTACCATCTTTTTCTCTCTTTTCATATTTTTTGTCCACAGAGCCTAGATTACTTACATCCAAAACAAACAAAATTGAGACACATACTATAAAAAGTAGCAACTCCTGTCTGAACGCAATTTCTGATATAAAAGCTGATTTTATTCCTTCACAAGAGTATTGAATTGCTTTTATTAGACGAATAATGCCCTTCTTCATTATTACTCACAAAACCCTTTAATCAAAATTTTAACTCATTTGGATTTGCTACACCCTATAACATTTTTATCATTCGTTCACCTTATTGGTTTTGAAATTAAGATTTACTGCAGCTACAATAAGTACTCTTGTTATCGCATTTTGGTGTTAAGTCAGGATAGAACGTAAGTATAGCATCATTCTTTCTTACAAACACTGATTGATAATTGTCATCTTCCATTTTATATAGGCACATTCCATCTTTTCCTAACTCCTTAAACGCCTTAGTTGCAGAAATTATCGGCATGAAGGTTATATGCGTATCCATTTGGGCATTTAACTTTCACTTCCCCATCCTTACCCAAATATTTCATTCCAAATGTATAAACTGGTGGCTTAATATCTGATTTATCGCATAGGATTCCAAATTGCACCTGCCCATTTATCTTCTTGAGCTTCAACATATCTACCTACAAAATGCATACCACCTAATTTATCGTTTGGCTCACCACAAAAAATATGTCCAAACCCTATAGTTTCTTTTTCACTTCCACTATTTGTAAACCAAATGTTAGCCAGTTCATCTTTAAATAACTCTAAATCCGCATCTGGCGTAATCACTTGATGATCAAGCTTATCATATATTCCTTTCACTACTTCTTGATGCTGCGGACAATCAAGTAAAATTTTGAAATCTTCTTTCTCTGGATGTGCTCCCCAATCTCCACAAACTTTCAACACTCCTCTATCGAAGTCAGTTAATTCTGGAAGCAATGGTATATAACCTGGTTGTGAACTGAAAAATGGTTCAAAATTGACCTCAACATTTTCTTCTACATAGTCAGTGTGAAAATAATGATCCCTAATATAAAAAATAAATCCTATTATTGGTATTATTAAACACAAAATTAGTTTAACTGTCTTCGACATAATCATGTTCACAAAAAAGCTAGCTTATAAGAAACAATTTAAAAAAGTTTTAATCTAATGTTGAGTGCATTTTGCAGAGCAGCAACTCCCGGCATTTCATCGCCACTTAACCAATTTAAAAATGCTCCTCCACCAGTGGAAACATATGTAAAATCCTTATCGGTAAGGCCTGCAGCGCTTATTGCAGATAGACTATCACCTCCCCCTATTATGCTGGTTAACTTTCCTTTGTGCGTTAAGTCACTTACGACTTTCATTACCCCTATTGTACCACTTGCAAAAGCTGAATGTTCAAAAACACCAATAGGTCCATTCCACAGCAGAGTCTTACTGCTTGCTATTATACTGCTTATTGTACTCAAAGTTTGTGGTCCGATATCCAAAATTATATCACCGTCCAAAATGGACTCAGTTCTTCTTGAAATACTAGTGCTGTAATCAGAGTTTATTGCAACCAGAACGTCTTCTGGCACAACTATTTTGCAATTGTTTTTATTTGCTGTTTCAACAATATTATGTAGAAGGTCGTCAACACCATTTTGAAAGAAAGATTTTCCTATATTTACTTTGCTAAATAACAAAAAATTATTAGCAATTGCACCTCCTAGAACTAGGTAATCAACCTTTTCTGTTAGCTTTATAAGCATTTTTATCTTAGTTGACATTTTGGCTCCCCCAACTATCGCAGTAATAGGTTTAGCTTTAAACGATACAGCTTTTTCAAGATACTTTAGCTCATCTTGTAAGCAAAATCCCGCGTAGGAAGGTAAAAACTCTGTAATGCGTGAAATAGAAGCGTGAGCTCTGTGAGAGCAAGAAAATGCATCATTTACATATATATCCGCTAGAGATGCTAGTTGTTTGGCAAAATTTGAGTCACTCTGCTCTTCCTCTTTATAAAATCTTAGATTCTCTAGTAATATTATATCTCCTGCATCCATAGCACTCACTGCTTTTTGCACTTTTTCACCAACGCAATCATCAATGAATTTCACTTTTTTATTTAGTAACTGCGATAAAGTGTCAATTATATTTTTTAGTGACAGATTATTGTCTCTGGCCTTTGGGCGTCCGAAATGCGATATAATAATAATCTTTGCACTTGCATTCACTAAATACTGAATAGTAGGCAATGCTCTCAAAATACGAGTGACGTCACGAATTTCTCCATCTTTTATAGGAACATTGAAGTCAACTCTGAGTAAGACGGTTTTATTGTGAAGATCACAATTTTCTATACTAGGTACATTCATTGTAAAACTGAAGCTATAAAGCCACTATACAGTAGTTTGACCTAAAGTAAAGTTTTAAGTTTACGAACGTTTAAGGAAATTTGCATGCCAAACGCTTGACACTGGAACCTTATCGTCATGCCACCACGAACCGTCATACCGCGATTCATTCGCGGTATCTCTAGGCTCTGTGGACAAAATTTTAGAGAAGCCATACAAGAGCTCCAACAAAATTGAGAAAACCCATAAAAACCTCAGCAGTTTTATCAAATCTGGAAAAAATGCGCCTAAAATTTTTAATTTTACCAAAAAAACACTCAATCAAATGACGTTCTTTGTAGATATGCTCATCGTAATACCTTTGCACTTTTCGATTCCGTTTTGGCGGAATAACTACTGTACATCCCTTGTCTTCAAGACTTGTAACAAAGGCATTGCTATCGTAGCCCTTGTCAGCTACTACAGTAGAGTTATAGATACTTTCGGTCAACACTTGTGCCTGCGTAATTTCATTTCTTTGACCAGGAGTCAGAGTAAATTTAAGTGGATTTCCAAGTGCATCGACAAGCGCATGTATTTTAGTTGTAAAGCCACCTTTGCTCCTCCCTAAAGCTTCTTGATCCTTGGAGTTTTTTGTATATCCAGATGAACATGGATGGGCTCGGATGATCGTACCGTCGATTATAGCAACTTCTAAATCAGGCTCTTGTTTAGTATATTCAAGCAATTTTTTCCAGACATCTCTTTCACACCATCTTTTAAATCGCTTATGTATACTCCTGTAATTACCATAAGTTTTTGGTAAAAGTCTCCATTGGCAACCACTTCGCACTATGTACCACACTGCCTCTATGAATATTCTTAAACGTTTTTCATCTTTGCTGTGCATTCCTTTTACGCTTTTTATGAACTCTAAAATTTGTTTCCAATTTTCCTCTTTGATGTAATATTGCATATGGTAGTTTCTCCATTTTTTACCTATTAGGCTAAACTACCATCTTTTTCTCTCTTTTCATATTTTTTGTCCACAGAGCCTAGGTATTTATCTGAGAAAAACAGTTATTTAGTGAAACTTGCATTATCTCATACTTTATTATTACACGGTGATGCAAAAAAGGCGATTTTTTACCTGGAGCAGATTTTGAATGTAGAACCAAATAACGCTTTTGTCTGGAAATATTTAAGCATTGCATATAAATGTGAAGCTGATACGGCAATGCATTATTTTGCCTTGACAAAAAAGGCTTGTATTGAAGGCGATTTAAAGCAATTTACAAAATATGCTGAGCTAGCTGTTAAAACTCTACCAAAAGATAGCCCTTATTTGTTGCAAGTTGAAGATATGAAGCGATTTAATGGATAACAAAAAAGCATTTCTGCACTTTTTGGGTTATTTTTGTCCACACTTTTCCAACATAGCTTTTGCTTCATCGCTTACGTTGGGCATAATTTTTGTTATGATAGTTTTAGCGCCAAAAAATACACCACAGAACATGCCTAGAGCAAAGAGGGCTGGCCACGGCATCCTGCCAAATATTGCAAGCAAAGCTGCACCAATTATTACTACTGTCATAAGTGGACCGCCTATTCCCCAAACATAACCAATAATATTGCATATTACTTTAGTTGTGTCATCCATATCAGGGTCAACTGCATAACCTGAGAAGGAGAAAAGCAATACTACAAAAAAAACACTAAAAAATTTCATTATAGAGCTCATTTTTTTGCCTCTAAATAATAAATTAACGCAAACCTAAACCTACACATATTTTTATTTTAAAGTAAAAATTATAATTTGTCCATACATAAGTGTTGCTACATAAATAACCCACCATTAATGTTGAGCACATGTCCTGTTATATATTTTGCTTCATCACTTGCTAAAAATAAGACCCCTGCTGCTATTTCTTCCCCTGTTCCCATTCTTTTCATTGGAATATTATCTAATATTTTTCCCTTTTGTCCATCATTTAAAACTTCAGTCATTTTAGTATCTATAAACCCAGGAGCAATACAATTTACTGTTATATTACGACTTGCAACTTCTTTTGCTATAGATTTGCTCATAGCTATTATTCCAGCTTTAGATGCTGCATAATTTGCTTGCCCGGCGTTTCCTGTCAGCCCTACTATTGAGGAAATATTTATGATTCTTCCCCAATTATTCTTAATTAGTTTCCTGCATGCTTCTCTGCTCAGCTTAAATGTAGAACTCAAGTTAATATCAATTACTTTTTGCCATGCTTCATCTGTCATCCTCAATAATAAACTGTCTCGCGTAATGCCCGCATTGCATACAAGCCCGTCAAAGCCTTCCATCAACTCACTTGCTCTATTTATTAGTTGATTTACTTCCTCAGCATTTGATAAGTCACAAGGGAGTATGTGCATATTTTTTTCATATTGTTTAGCAACTTCTTCGAGCACTTCTTTTTTTGTGCCAGAAATACATAAAGTTGCTCCGGCTTTGTGCATAATTTTTACAATTGCTTGCCCTATTCCGCCTGATGCGCCAGTAATCAGGAACTTTCTGCTTTCCAATTTAAACATAATAACTTTATATTATCTTAATTCCTAACAGAATATTGACTGGTTGGCAATAGATTTCTTACATAATATAAGTAACTCAGATATTCACAAAATAAAGGAAAAGTTATAATAAAGTTAAACGTCAAAAAATTTTAAAAACATAGTTGATGCAGGAATTGTTACTAAATAGTTTATTCTGGTGCTCTGCAGTCTAAATGGAATGCCTAAATTATAGATTCTTTGTTTTTGTGTGTTATCTTGGGTTAACACAAATTCACAGTAGTATTATGATAAGTAAGTTGAAAAAGCTTAGCGCTAGATTTTCTTTGACAGGCCTGATTGGCCATAGTGATAATATAAATATGCAAGGAGCAAGAAATAAAAAGAAGAAGTACCCAAAATTTTTGGATAAGACATTTGCATTGATTGATGCAGTGATAAATTTTATTTTAAAACGCGAAAGTAATAACGTAAATGAAGTTCTGAGAGTAACATGGGGACCACTATTTTTTGGTCTGGTAGTAATACTCATCTTTTTTGGGATAGGTGGTATTTGGTCGGCTATAGCTCCAATTGACGGTGCGGTGCATGCAAGTGGAGAAGTTATTGTATCTTCAAATAGGAAAATAGTTCAACACTTGGGTGGAGGAATAATAAACAAAATTTTAGTCAAAGAGAGCCAAGCAGTTAAAAAAGATGAGCCTCTAGTTTTGTTGAGTGATGTTAACGAGAAGGCGAATTTAAGTATTATCAAAGAGAAGCTCTTATCATTTTTAGCAACAGAAGCAAGGCTTATTGCAATCAGAGGAGATTTAGACACGCTCGAGTTTCCTGATGAGGTTAAAAAATTATCTCACGATGAACTTGTAAAGAAAGCGATAAAGAATCAAGTAAAGTTGTTCAACTCTCAGAGAAAGAGCATATTGGGAAAAACAGACATACTGCAACAACGTATAAAGCAGTTAAATGATGAATTAGCGGGGCTAAACTTTCAACTAAATGCAGCTCATAAGCAATATGACTTGATAACTGAGGAGTTGGAAACAAAAAGACAATTACTTGATAGTGGCCATATAAGCAAACCACACATTTTAGCTTTAGAAAAACAGTTTGCTGAAATTGAAGGCAGAGTTGGACATTACCGTTCTGCAATATCTCAAGTGCAGCAAAAAATTGGAGAGAACGAATTAGAAATTATAAACGTAAAAAATGATTCTCAAGAAAGAGCAAACGCTGAACTTAAGGAAGTTAGTACGTCTATTGCAGACTTGAAAGAGAGGCTGATGGTTGCTGAAGATTCACTGGCACGTACAATAATTAAATCCCCTCAAGATGGGATAGTTACAGATATAAGATACCATACTGAAGGTGGTGTTATACAATCTGGAGTTCCGATCATGAGCGTAGTGCCATCGGATGATGACTTAATAATAGATGCTAAAATTCAGACCAGAAACATAGAAGAGGTACTGTCAGCACAAAAGAAAGATAGCAACATAGTCTCTATTGATGGGCTAGAAGGACTAAAGGTTAAAGTTCGGTTAAGTGCTTACAGTGCACGTCGTTTAAGTTTAATTAGTGGTATAGTAAGCCATATTTCTCCTGATGCTCTTGATGATCCAAGACTAGGGCGTTATTATTCAGTGCGCGTGGTGATACCAAAGTCAGAGCTTGCTCAGTTTAAAAATGTATACCTATACCCTGGTATGCCAGCAGAAGTGTACGTAGTTACTCAGTCTCGTACTCTTTTATCATTCTTGTTTACGCCTATAATTGCAACAGTCGATAGGTCTTTTATAGAAAGGTAGCTCACTCGTTAAAGTAGTAGTGAAAGTGCCGTAATAAAATTTAGGTATATAGTTAGACAATAGGCTTCTTGCACAGGCCACAACTGTCATCCAATAGAAACAAAAACTTGCTTGACAAACTTCGCCAGTCCCCTTATCATAAAATTGAAGCTATTTATTTATCTTCGCAATCTGCAGATTAAAACGACAAAGGGAACTTTGTATTTGGCGTAAATCATGCTTAATTTTTTGCACTATGTGCACCTCATGTCTTTATAAAGCTTTGGGTTTCTACCTATACAAGCCGAAACGCGCTTATAAAGCGTTTAAGACATCAAAAGACGTCAAATAGAACAAGGGAGAATTTGAATACTAGCTACCCTAGGTTTTCTTTGCCTTTTTTTCTGCTTAGTAAATTTTTTAATGTTTATAGCTAAAGGTTAGTTGCAGTTTAAATGCAGCTGAGTCGCGGTTACTAAGTGTAAAAAACATAAAAAAACGCCAATACTGAAAATAGACAATGACTAGGGTTTCTTTTGCCTTTTTTTCGTTTGGTAAGTTGTATCCGTTCAGCGGAGTGGCAGAATAAGGTAGACAAGGTGATCTAAAAAGATAATCATAGAGCAAAAGTGAGGTAATATGGTAAACCTTTTAGAACTTTGCAAAAATTTACAGCAAAAAATAGAAAAGTTAGAAGCAAAAATAGAAAGGCTGGAAAGAGAGAATGAAAGTCTAAAAGCAGAGAACAAGGCTTTAAAGATAGAGAACGCTGAATTAAAGGAAAGGCTTGGCTTAAATTCAAAAAACTCATCTCTGCCTAGCTCAAAAGAGCTATATAAAATAAAAAAGGACAAGCCAAAAAGCGAAAGGAATATTGGCGGTCAGGTTGGACATAAAGGAAGTTTTCGTGCCAAAATGGAAGCAGATAAAGTAGTAAAGATAGAGTTGCCTAATACTTGCGAATGCGGAGGGGAGATTGCAGTATGTGAAAAACCATATGTTCATCAGAAAGTTGATCTGCAAGAAATTAAGCCGTATATAGTAGAGTATCAGTTAGAGCATGGCCGTTGTCGGAAGTGCGGAAAAAGAAGAAGCAGCAAATTACCAGAAGGTGTTACATCAGATACATTTGGTCCAAAAGTTAAATCGATAATTGCAGCACTCAGGGGATTTTACAAGAATTCAAAACGCGAAGTGGCTAGCATTATAAATGACATTTTTAATTTGAATATAAGTGTTGGCAGCATATCAAACAGTGAACACAGAGTTGCATCAAAATGCGAAAAAACATATGAGCAAATCGAACAAGAGATAAGTAGAAGTAAAGTTTTACATATTGATGAAACGAGCCATTATAACAAAGGTAAACTCGCTTGGTGTTGGATGTTTGCAAGCAATACGGCAAGTTTTGTAAAATTTACAGAGTCAAGAGGAATGAAAGTTTTACAAAATAGTAAATTCTGCAATCGCAATAGCTTGGTAATAACTGACAGGTATGCAGCATACAATTATTTTGCCGATAAAAACAGGCAAATCTGTTGGGCACATTTATCAAGAGATTTTGAAAGATTAGCACATAGTTGAAGTTAAAGTTCTGGGTTGTTACTTGAGAAACGTGGCCACTGAATTATTTGCACTAAAAAAAGCTTTACTAAAAAGTGAAATAGATGTTTTGAGGTTTGTCAGACGTGCCAGAAAATTAAGAAAACGTACAAAGTATTACTTGAAGGAGATATCTCGTTTACCTGAAGCAATTGGAGCCTCTCGAGTTGCAAAAAATGTTCTGAGATCTGAAAGAATGATGTGGAAATTTTTAGATGACCCAGAAAATATTCCGCTGACAAATAACCACGCTGAACGGCAAATTCGGCATTATGTCGTTTATCGCAAAAACTCATATTTTACACAATCAAAGCGGGGAACTTGAGCGGATAATTTCATTATACTTAACTTGGAAACAAAGGGGTCTCAATCCTTCCCAAAATCTCCTATCTATTGTTTCTTAAACCACTCTCCTGAACGGATACCTGAAACGCGCTTATAAAGCGTTTAAGACAGCAAGAAACGTCAAATTGACAAGGGAGAATTTGAATACTAGCTTCTAAGAAACTCCCTCAACTAGTTCAAAAAGATGAACTAGTTGAGGGAGTTTCTTAGAAGCTATATCAGAAAACAGGTTATGTGGAAATCTTAAAATACTTCTTGTTCGCCAAGCAAAATAAATACATTCCTACAAACAAGCAGATGCTTAATACTGACACATAAGAAAACTTAAAAATTAAATCTCTAATATATATTGATAAGCATTTACCTGCAGAAAATTTGTATAGTAATCCAACACATACAACGGCACTATCAACCACTGATGCTATAATTAAAGTAATGAAATTTGCCATATGAAAATTCAACTTGGACTTCAATTTTTCAAAAATAATTATGCTTGAGAGAAGAGAGACTAAAATTGCAGTATATGAAATCAATATCATCAAATTAAAACTTTGCCATTTAAAAACACAACATAGCGCTGTACACACTATTAAGCTGTACGTAGCTTTGCTTTTGCCATAAAATTCAACCATTGAATTTACAACTAAAGCAGCTCCCACAAATAAGGCAGCACATAT
Organism: Wolbachia endosymbiont (group A) of Anoplius nigerrimus; assembly: GCF_947251795.1. GTDB lineage: Bacteria > Pseudomonadota > Alphaproteobacteria > Rickettsiales > Anaplasmataceae > Wolbachia. The sequence goes on from NZ_OX366385.1 coordinate 164,636, forward strand.
CATCAATTTATTTGAAGTGTTGAGTAAAGAAAGACTGATAAACAGGAGTATCGATAAAATAGACATAATTATCTACCCAAAATTAATAACATACATTCATTCTAAATAAACATTACATATAGTAAAAGAGTTATTTAGCATAATCAAAAAAAATATTTTAAACTGACATGCTATAGCTAGTGCAAGTCAGGGTCATACCGCCGCGGTATCTCTAGATCCCGCTAACAAGCAGCGGGATGACAAGTTTGTCGTTTATCAAATCGTCTGTAAACCTAAGTTACTTTAGCTATATAATAACTATTTCCCAAATCTTTCAGATCTACTTTTAAAACATCCTTTATGTTTAGCACCTTTTTCTCTGTTACTTTGCCAATACATGAATAAACCGCATCTTTAAACAATTCTTCAAACCTCTTCCGATTTTGTGGTGCAATAGTAACCAAAATTCTACTTTGCGATTCAGAAAACATTATTATCTTGTTTATTATGTCTGTATTTTGTGTTTTTCCTATTGGTACTAGTGAAAGATCGATTTCAGCACCAAGGTCTCCTGCAATTAGCGATTTTGCCAGAGCAATAATTAATCCGCCCAAGTTTGGTGCAATTGCAGAGGCAATTATGCCATCTTTTATTGCCTGGTTGTAACACTCATACAACTTCCTAGCGCTCTTTGCATCAACTTTTGGTACGTTGTTATTACCTATTCCACTATATAACTGATATTCAGATCTACCAAGTTCATCAAGTGTTTCTCCAAGCACGTATATTAAGTCCCCCGGCATTTTCACATCAAGCGATACCGCATTTTCAATATTTTCTATAATTCCAATTGCTGAGATGAGTAATGAAGGTGGTGCAGAGATCATCACTTTCTTGCCATTTTCATCATATCCCTTGAAGTCATTGAACATACTGTCTTTTCCGGATATGAATGGTGTTTTAAATGCAGTTGCAAAGTTGTAACAAGCCTCTGCAGCTCTCTTTAGTTGCCATAGCCTTTCTGGATTATAAGCATCACACCAGCAAAAATTATCGAGCAACGCTAGATGATTTATATTTCCTCCTGCAGCTACGTAGTTGCGTATGGCAGTGTCAATCGCACATGCTGCCATGTGATAAGTGTCAATTTCTCCATAACTTGAGCCAAATCCTTGCGATTTTACAACACCTTTGTTTGAAGAAAGAACTGGCCTTGAGACAACAGCTTCACTGCACACTCTTCCTTTGCCTTGCAGCGGTTTCAGTATTGACGATCCTTGAACCTCATGGTCATATTGCACCACTATAAACTCTTTGCTGCGTATGTTTGGTCTGCTTAGCATTTCTTTTAGTTCAGTCTCTTGATTTACTGTGTTGTGTGCTGGAATGACAGCAGGCTCCTTAGACCACGGCTTTGTTTGTAAATGCACTTTGGGATTACCGTCATGCAGAAATTCAGTTTCGATGTCCATTATTACTTTCCCTTCAGGACATTTAACAACAGCTTTACCACTCTCATTGAACTCTCCAATCACACAAACCTCCACATCATGTTTTTTCATAATTTGCTTAAACATAGGAAGATTTTCTTCTGGCACTGCTAAGGTCATTCTCTCTTGTGATTCTGATATCCATATTTCCCACGAAGCCATACCATCGTTTTTAAGGAGAACCTTGCTCAAATCAACTTCAAATCCGTCTTTTCCCATTTCACCAATAGACGATGATAGACCGCCTGCTCCATTGTCCGTTATTGCATTATAAAGACCAAGATCTCTTGCTTCCAAAGCGGCATTGGATAATTTTTTTTGTGTTATAGGGTCACCAATTTGTACGATTGTTGAAGGGCTGTTTCCCGACAATGCCTCTGAAGAAAAAGTTGCACCGTGAATTCCGTCCCTTCCAACTCTTCCACCAATAATTACGATTTTATCGCCGTTTTTAGGCCCTTTGATGTGCGAAGGTACATTATTTATACTGCGCGGAATAATTCCTACGCTGCCAACAAAGACTAACGGCTTTCCACAAAATCTATCGTCAAAATATACCGATCCAAGTTGTGTTGGAATACCAGAGCAATTACCAGCAACATTAACACCGTGAATCACTTCTTTCATTATATATTTTGGCGGTAAGATCTCATCAGTGCGCTCTTTATCCCTATAAAATTTGCCTTTTGCTTCTTTGGCAAAGCAAAAGTAATAGGTATTCATTATAGGCTCCGCGCCTTTCCCGAAACCCACTATATCACGATTAACTCCAAGCACTCCGGTCATTGCTCCACCAAAAGGATCGAGAGCTGAAGGGCTATTGTGAGTTTCAACTTTATCTACGATTAAGTAATCGTCATCAAAAATTATTCCTCCGGCATTGTCGGAGAAAACTGACACGCATATGTCAGAATTTATCTCACGCGTTGCACGCTTAATATAGTGAGCATATAGACCGTCTTTTATTTCATCAATAGGGGAGCAAAAAATATTGTGTTTACAATGTTCAGACCAAGTCTGTGCCAGAGACTCAAGTTCGATATCATATGGATTTCTACCGAGTTTTTTAAAGTAATCCTTTATAGCTTTCATTGCTGCCAGCGAGAGCCCTAAAGTGCCGTTACCATCGATTCCATCTCTGCTGATCTTTTCAAGCTCTTGGTCACTCACGTTGAGGTAAACAGACTTAGTACTATCCTCTGTCATCCCAACCCTACCTTCTGTTATTCCAGTGCTTGACACTGGAATCCAGTTTTCATTATACAATTGCTTGAAGTTTCCTGGATCCAAGTACTGGATGACACCAGGTGAGGCATTCGATTTACCATAATACTTCCAACGGCAATTGCTGTTTTCTTTATAAACAAGAATGCAATACTCAGTGATAGGGTTGAATTCTTGTTTTATATCATCTTCAGTTGCTTGACTTAGAATCAATTTTGAACTTCTTGCTTTTATACAAACATTTTCATCAATGTAGTTCTTGTTTATTAAATATTCTCTAACAATTTGTTTCACTGTGTTGCCTACATTATCGGTCATGCCAGGTAAAAAGCTTATCTCCAAGCCCCACTTTGCTTGTGGTTCTATGAAGTTATATTGAACTTCTTCAAGGTTTTCATTGTAGGAATAATAACGGCAGTCTTGTATGACTTTATTATAAAATAGCCCACAAATTTCTTCATGTAATTTTGATGGTAATTCTTTGCTTATGTAAATCAAGTAAACATTAACTACCCTTCTGCGGCCAACTTGCTCACATTTATTTAAAACTTCTATTCTGATGTTTGCCATGTAATATTGTGAAAGACTTTAATATATCATAGCATAAGAAACTGCGAGCACATTTATATTTTAAATAATTTCTATACAATAAAAGTATTGTATTAATTGTTACTGTTAGTGGGAAGAGTTTTTACCGTTAATGTGGATGAATCCCTTTTTGATGTGCTGGTTCAGCACATATTTTCTGAATATGAAAGAGAAAAAATTCCCGAGATAAAGATCATACTTCCCTGCAAAAGGGATGTAATAGCGCTGCTGAGTGCGTTCAAGAATTACAACGCTAAAAAATGCATAATTTTGCCAGAGATAGTTTCGCTAGAGAACATTGATGAGGAGGATTTAATATTAAATCTGGATAGAGTTAAAGTTATCAATCCAACAAAGAGGACGCTGCTACTCATTCAATTCATATTGGAATGGAATAGAAAAAATAATGATAATTTCCCAATTGATTTAGCTTATAGCCTGCCATCATTGCTTCAATCTACCCAAACAACGGATTGTTATCAATTCGATGAACGTTCAAAAAAAATAGAGAGTTTCATAAATTTACTTATTGAAACATGGAATAAAATTTTAAAAGATTTAGGAGTAGTAGATATATTAGAACATAAGAGTGATTACATAAACAATATGATAATCTCTTTACAAAAAGACCAAAATATAATCTTTGTTGGAATTGGAAAGGATAAGTCGTTAATTAAGGCTATATATGACCTGCCGTTTGGAAAAATAATTTTGCCTAATCTGAATTTGAAAATTAAAGAGAAAGATTGGCAATTACTTGATAAAAAACATTATCAATATTGCCTGAAAGATTTGTTGGATTATTTAAATGTAGATAGAAGGGATGTGAGTTTTCTGCCAGAAGCACACATTGGTGTCATTCCAGCGCGTGACGCTGGAATCTATAGATCCCAGTGTCTGGGCACTGGGATGACAGGAGGTTCTGCGGAATATCTTGATTGCATCTTTGATACAACTGCCGATCTAAGCAAAGTTAGTAATGGCCATATTGGCAATATTGAAGTCATCACTTGTGATTCCAGAGAGGAAGAAGCACAAGTGACATCATTAATTATAGAGAATGAAGGTTATGAAAACGTTTCTTTGGTTGTCTTTGATAAATTACTTGCAGCTCGTATAGCATGTTTATCAAGGCAACACAGTGCTATACCGGAAAATTATCTTTATATAACGCTTCTACTTTATAGTATCGAAGTTTTGACCTCAAATTGGAGCAGTGTGGCATTACTTTCGCTCCTTAAACATAGGCTAGTGACTTTTGGTTACACTCAAGAAGAGTACTCTCGGATTTTATCTGAATTTGAAATAGAGATATTACGCAACTTTAGTACAAATGGCCTTAAAGATATTATAGATGCTATTAATACCTATAAAAAGCTAAAACATAAAGAGGATATATTACTTATTATCAATAGGTTAGAGGCTATACTTAATCTTTTGCTTAACTCTATAAATTGCTCTATTTCTGATGTGGTGGCAACTCATTTGCAGTGTGTTAATATATTATCTGGTATAAATTTTTCAGAGCTAAATAGTGAAATAGGTAATTTTACCTGTAATTTCTCAAATGCATGTGAGGGTGTAGAAATTAAATGCTCCTTAGAGTTATATAGCCAAATTCTGACCTTATTTTTAGAGAAAGAGTTTTTTTCTGTAGCAAATGACTTGAATAAATTCAGCTTATATCACAATAAAGTTGTAATACTCGCTGGATTTAATGAAGCGCCAAGCTTTCAAGGGCCGCTTTTGAATGCACTTACGAGAGAAAAATTTAACCTTCCTTCTGCGCAAGAAGAGCAGGGGTATTTTTTTTATACTTTACACAATTTGTTTTGTGCAAGTAAGGTTTATATTACAAGATCGCTAAGCCATAGAAAACCAATTCTATTGCAGCGTTTGGAAATTCTGCTTAAGGAGGGGAAACAGCCGTATCGTGATTGGCTGAGGGTGTTAAATACGCCTGAATGTACTGTTCCATGTACTCAGCCTATGCCAAAACCTCAAACTGAAGTTAGAAAAGAAAAAATGCAGGTGATGTCTTGCAGTGCAATAGAAAAGCTAATCCGCAACCCTTATTCATTTTACGTTGAATATATACTGGGCCTTAAACAATTAAGAGACTTGAATTTTAAGCCATCGATATTGGAATTTGGCACTATGGTACACAACATTCTTGCAAGATATTTACGCAACAAAAAATCGCCAATGAGCATTGCACGAGAAGCATTCTCGACTAGTCAGTTTAATTTTTCAAATATGTGGTGGGTAAGACTGCAAAGGATAATTCAATCTTTTGTCGAATTTGATGAGACTCGAAGCAATTATGTTGAGTTGGAAAAGAGTTTTACCTGTCCGATATTTCATATTCCAGCGCGTGACACTGGTTCTTGTGATCAGTATGAAACTGCTTGGATGACAAATAGGCCACAAGAAATTTCACTGACAGCAAGATGTGATAGAGTTGAGTATCTACCAAGTGGGCAAGTAGCAATTATAGACTATAAACTTGGTTCACCACCTTCCAATGAAGAAGTGATATCGGGGTTTTTTCCGCAATTAATTTTACAAGCCTTAGCGGTAGAACATATAACAAAAAGAGAAGTCTCAGAACTTGCTTATTGGAAACTTGATTATGATAAAATAAAAGTTGTTTCTATACAAAATTATAGATACAAAATGCAAGAATTAAAAAATGATCTGCCTGGTTTTTTATCTAATTATTTAAGTAATTCCACACCTTTTATTGCCTCTCCATATTTTCTGAGATTTAACAGCTATAAACAGCTAGAAAGGGTAGGGGAGTGGTTGTAAATGGTGTCATGTAAGTAGCTGACACTGGTTCACTCTATAATGGTGTCATCCCAGTGCCCAGAGGTGTCATCCCAGTGCCCAGACACTGGGATCCAGAAGACTTGATTCTAACCAAGTGGCTGCATAATAAAGACTGGATGCCAGTGTCAGCTACTTGCATGACAGCAGTTCTACGTCATGCCGCCGCGAACCGTCATACCGTCACGGTATCTCAGCCGCTAACACGTAGCGGGATGACGATTGTCGTTTAGCCATAAATATTAAGGAATTTACCAAATGAAAAAAAAGGCAAAAGAAACCCTAGGCTCTGTGGACAAAAAATATGAAAAGAGAGAAAAAGATGGTAGTTTAGCCTAATAGGTAAAAAATGGAGAAACTACCATATGCAATATTACATCAAAGAGGAAAATTGGAAACAAATTTTAGGCTCTGTGGACAAAAAATATGAAAAGAGAGAAAAAGATGGTAGTTTAGCCTAATAGGTAAAAAATGGAGAAACTACCATATGCAATATTACATCAAAGAGGAAAATTGGAAACAAATTTTAGAGTTCATAAAAAGCGTAAAAGGAATGCACAGCAAAGATGAAAAACGTTTAAGAATATTCATAGAGGCAGTGTGGTACATAGTGCGAAGTGGTTGCCAATGGAGACTTTTACCAAAAACTTATGGTAATTACAGGAGTATACATAAGCGATTTAAAAGATGGTGTGAAAGAGATGTCTGGAAAAAATTGCTTGAATATACTAAACAAGAGCCTGATTTAGAAGTTGCTATAATCGACGGTACGATCATCCGAGCCCATCCATGTTCATCTGGATATACAAAAAACTCCAAGGATCAAGAAGCTTTAGGGAGGAGCAAAGGTGGCTTTACAACTAAAATACATGCGCTTGTCGATGCACTTGGAAATCCACTTAAATTTACTCTGACTCCTGGTCAAAGAAATGAAATTACGCAGGCACAAGTGTTGACCGAAAGTATCTATAACTCTACTGTAGTAGCTGACAAGGGCTACGATAGCAATGCCTTTGTTACAAGTCTTGAAGACAAGGGATGTACAGTAGTTATTCCGCCAAAACGGAATCGAAAAGTGCAAAGGTATTACGATGAGCATATCTACAAAGAACGTCATTTGATTGAGTGTTTTTTTGGTAAAATTAAAAATTTTAGGCGCATTTTTTCCAGATTTGATAAAACTGCTGAGGTTTTTATGGGTTTTCTCAATTTTGTTGGAGCTCTTGTATGGCTTCTCTAAAATTTTGTCCACAGAGCCTAGAAGCTATAGCGTACGCAGCAGAGTAAGCATCATCATTTGTTGTTGCTACGATTTTTTTTAATGCCCTTGCTTCGTAAATAAAGTCAGAAAGGTCGAATAAACCGTTTACTTCCCCTCCGGGGCTGTCTATGTCCAGTAAAATTGTCCCTGGCTCTAAGCCCGACAGTGCTACTCCTTGTTCATTACTCTCTCCTTCTCCCATGATGTTTGCTTCTGGATCAAGTCTCGTAATAAACCCAGCAAACATCGCTGCTGTCTTTTTTCTCACTAATTCTGCATCGTCATATTGATCAAGTTCATAGAGCTTTAACAGCACTGTAGAAAGCCACGGTACTCCTCGAATCTGCCCAGGTCTTAGTGGTCTATAGATATGTAAAACATCGTTTGCTGGCACTCTTACTGATTCGCCAAACGAGCCTTCACCTGGATGTTCTCTAAATAGGTAATATGCCTCTCGTTGTCCAAGTCGGTTAAATTCAATCCCGTTTCTTATTAGAACCTGTTTAAAATCTTCGTAATAGGAGAGAAATAAAGGAAAGGACAATCATTTGTAAGCTAGTGTTGAGTTTACGTTCGCAATTTTTCCACAACCGCCTACACTTTTCCAACCAAGCAAAAGAGCGCTCAACGACCCATCTCTTTGGCAATACAACAAAGGTATGTAATTCACTTCGTTTTATTACTTCAACGATTGCACCGATAGTCGTTTTTATTTGAGTTGCAAAATTTTCTCCTGTGTAGCCAGCATCAACCAATATATTTTTAACTTCAGAGAGGTTTGCTTTAGCATTTTTCACCATTTTCACAGCACTAGTTGCTTCTGCCGTTGTTATATGAATTGCATGTGGCAGACCTTGTGTATCAACTGCGATATGGCGCTTTATGCCTGAAATCTTTTTACCTGTATCATAGCCTTTTTCTTCAGCAGTATCTGTGTTTTTAACACTTTGAGCATCAATTATACAGAAACTGGTTTTCTCTTTTCTACCATTGTTAACACGGACCTCTCCAACTAGTTTTTTTTAAAACCAGTTCCAGTAAACTTGGTTTTTCTCCATTTTTTTTACTCCAGATTTGAAAATAGTAATATATGTTTTCCCACTTTGGAAAATCCTTTGGCAACATTCTCCACTGGCAACAACTTTTCAGTACGTATAAGACTGCACAAAATACTTCATATAAATCAAGTTTTCTTGGTCTTGTTTTCTTCTTGCTACTCTCTAGTATTGGTCTGATTTTTTCAAATTGCTCTCGACTTATATCACTTGGATAACTTTTCCGCATAGACACCTCTCATTATTAATCTATGCTTATTTTACCTCATCTCTCCGAGATTTTAAACAGGTTCTAAGCTACAACACTACTGACTAGTAATGCCGCACCAACACTACTAGCCAAAATTGCTCGTCTTTGTTGCATTGATGGTTTTTCTTTTTTGTCTGCAGTATTTTCTTTGCTAGATCCATTATCAAAACATGCAGCAGAAGAAAGGCTGTTGGAAGCATTTGGTTCTTGTATGTCAGTTTCTGTTACAGCAGTTTCATTTTTTTCGCATATTCCAGTATTATCAAGCTTTTCTATTGAAGCAGCGATATCTTTGTCCTCTATAGCTATTGCATTACTGTTTTCGCATGGTTTATGTTCTATAGATTCTTCAAGACTACTTTCATTACTATTTTCATATGCATCAGCCGGTGTCTCGATATTACCAATAGTATCTTGAAGCACTTTTTCACTTCTAGCTGTAGTAATTTTGGCTGTTACAACAGTGGACTGCTGGGTTGCTCTCTTATTAAGAAGATTTCCCAGTTCTCTTAGAGCATGTCTTCAAACTGAAGAATGAGCTAATTTGTGAAGCATAATAGTGATCATATTAAAGAAGATATAGTTTTTTGAGGTGAGAGGAGAATGCTCGTAATCTTTACTCATGCGCCTAAAATTGGAAAGCCAGGCAAAAGTTCTTTCAACAATCCAACGTTTGGGAATAACTTGAAATCCTGTATCAACTATTTTCTTGGCAATCGTTAATAAACATCCCGTTTCCAATAAGCATCTGTTTTGTAATTTACCTATGTACCCTTGATCAGCAAAAAACTTACGTAAAGTTGGAACTTTGCATTTAGCTTGGGCAAAAAGATTTAGAGCACTATCACGATCTTGAATACTTGCACTCTGTACTTCAGCAGCAATTACAAGACCCACAGTATCTACAATAATATGGCGTTTTCTGCCCTTTATTTTTTTGCCAGCATCATATCCTCTGGATCCCCTTTTTGAGTAGTTTTCACTGACTGGCTATCAATTATACCTACTGATGGAGTCTTATTTTTACCAATCATCTCTCTTACTTTTTTAACTAGAAAATCATGAATTTCTTGCCATATTCCACTTTTTTTCAAGCGCGAATTACAACTATATACGGTTTTCCATGGTGGAAAATCTTTAGGCAGTTGTCTCCATTGACATCCTGTTCTCATCATATAGCGGATTGCATTAATAATTGTTCTAATACTATGTTTTCTTGGTCTGCCGGTCTTTTTAGGTTCAAAATATGGCTCTATTGTCTTCCATTCTTTGTCACTTATATCGCTTGGGTACATCTTAAAATGTACCTTATACCATACTTCTTAACTTCTTTCTACTCAGTTTGAAGACATGCTCTTAGATAAAAGGAAATTACAAAAGAATATTAATAATGGTAGTCCTGCAAATGTGGGCAATAGTTACTCTCAACCAAGAGCAGTGAAAGTTGGTAATGGTGATGTAATTGTAATCGCTCATAACTTAAAGGATCAAACTTTAGTTTCTTGGTATTTAAAATCAGATGGAAGTGGAAAATTTAAAGCATTAGCTGGAAAAAACCGTATCACAGAAAGAAAATTATTGGAATTTGGTAACCCAGGGCAACTGGCATTAGATGGAAACACGATACTTTATTCGCAAGTGAGAAAAGACATTGCTAGGCTCTGTGGACAAAAAATATGAAAAGAGAGAAAAAGATGGTAGTTTAGCCTAATAGGTAAAAAATGGAGAAACTACCATATGCAATATTACATCAAAGAGGAAAATTGGAAACAAATTTTAGAGTTCATAAAAAGCGTAAAAGGAATGCACAGCAAAGATGAAAAACGTTTAAGAATATTCATAGAGGCAGTGTGGTACATAGTGCGAAGTGGTTGCCAATGGAGACTTTTACCAAAAACTTATGGTAATTACAGGAGTATACATAAGCGATTTAAAAGATGGTGTGAAAGAGATGTCTGGAAAAAATTGCTTGAATATACTAAACAAGAGCCTGATTTAGAAGTTGCTATAATCGACGGTACGATCATCCGAGCCCATCCATGTTCATCTGGATATACAAAAAACTCCAAGGATCAAGAAGCTTTAGGGAGGAGCAAAGGTGGCTTTACAACTAAAATACATGCGCTTGTCGATGCACTTGGAAATCCACTTAAATTTACTCTGACTCCTGGTCAAAGAAATGAAATTACGCAGGCACAAGTGTTGACCGAAAGTATCTATAACTCTACTGTAGTAGCTGACAAGGGCTACGATAGCAATGCCTTTGTTACAAGTCTTGAAGACAAGGGATGTACAGTAGTTATTCCGCCAAAACGGAATCGAAAAGTGCAAAGGTATTACGATGAGCATATCTACAAAGAACGTCATTTGATTGAGTGTTTTTTTGGTAAAATTAAAAATTTTAGGCGCATTTTTTCCAGATTTGATAAAACTGCTGAGGTTTTTATGGGTTTTCTCAATTTTGTTGGAGCTCTTGTATGGCTTCTCTAAAATTTTGTCCACAGAGCCTAGAGGTTTCAAGGGCCTCTCTGGTTCAAGAGGCGCAAAGGGTGAACAAGGGCATAGTGGCATGGATGCAAATCCTGAAGAAGTTGCAGATAAGCTAGTCACTACTAGAGCCACTGGGTTTAAGGAGATGATGCTTAACTTCACTGATTCCAGTGGAAAAATGTTAATGGAAGAACTTGCAGGCAGTTCAAGTCTGCATACTGGGGTTGCACAAAAATTAATTGACAATGAAACCATTGCGAATAAAGTACTTGAATATCGTGATAAAGGTGGAAATTTACTGCTAGAGCAACAGATTATAGGAAGACTTTATGATGAAAATATTCACGAAGGAATAGCTAATAAACTAATTGATAACAGAGCTCAAGAGTTAGCAGACGCGTTACTAAGTAGTGCTGACAATGATACATTGGTAGAGAAACTTGCAAACAGTACTGAGCTAATAAAAAGCATTTCAGAAGAATTAAAGCAAAATCCAGGAAAAGTTCAAGGACCAAAAGGTGATAAGGGAGCAGATGGAGCGCCAGGAATACCTGGAGAAAAAGGTGATCAGGGAGACATAGGTCCTAAAGGCGATATGGGTGATAAAGGAGATACCGGAGCGCCGGGTACAGATGGATTAAAAGGTGACAAAGGAGTAGATGGATTACCAGGGATGCCTGGAATAAAAGGTGATCTTGGTCTCAAGGGAGATAGAGGTGAAATTGGAGCACCAGGAATGGATGGATTGCCAGGTCTACAAGGCTTTAATGGCATGCAAGGAGAAAAAGGTGCTCAGGGTCTAAAAGGGGATAAAGGTGGATTTGGAATTGTAGGAGCCCCAGGGCAACCAGGATTAGATGGACTACCTGGAGAAAAGGGAAATAAAGGAGACATAGGTCCAAAAGGTTTAATCGGCGATAAAGGTGATACAGGAGAGCAAGGTCTTCCAGGTCCAAAAGGTGACCAAGGAGACACAGGTCCAATAGGTCCGCAAGGCTTGAATGGTACACAAGGTGTACAAGGACAAAAAGGTGATCAAGGAATACAAGGTCCTAAAGGTGATAAAGGAGATTCAGGTCCAGTAGGTCCTCAAGGAGTAGATGGTGCTCCAGGTGTGTCTGGTAATAAAGGGGATGCTGGTCCAAAAGGCGATATGGGTGATAAAGGAGATACCGGAGCGCCTGGTACAGATGGATTAAAAGGTGACAAAGGAGTAGATGGATTACCAGGAATGCCTGGAATAAAAGGTGAGCCAGGTCTGAGGGGCTTCAATGGTACACAAGGTCTTCCAGGTGCCAAGGGTGAGCCAGGCATAGATGGATTGAAAGGAGATACAGGTTCAGTAGGTCCTATAGGAATAGATGGAACTCCTGGAAGCAAGGGTGAAAAAGGAGATTTAGGTCCAAAAGGTCCAAAGGGAAAAGATGGGGTAGGTGCTGCGGTGGCTGATCAGTTTCTTAGCGAAATAAATAAAACAAAAATTGAAATTCAGAATGCTAAAAAGGCAGCAGAAGATGCTAGGCTCTGTGGACAAAAAATATGAAAAGAGAGAAAAAGATGGTAGTTTAGCCTAATAGGTAAAAAATGGAGAAACTACCATATGCAATATTACATCAAAGAGGAAAATTGGAAACAAATTTTAGAGTTCATAAAAAGCGTAAAAGGAATGCACAGCAAAGATGAAAAACGTTTAAGAATATTCATAGAGGCAGTGTGGTACATAGTGCGAAGTGGTTGCCAATGGAGACTTTTACCAAAAACTTATGGTAATTACAGGAGTATACATAAGCGATTTAAAAGATGGTGTGAAAGAGATGTCTGGAAAAAATTGCTTGAATATACTAAACAAGAGCCTGATTTAGAAGTTGCTATAATCGACGGTACGATCATCCGAGCCCATCCATGTTCATCTGGATATACAAAAAACTCCAAGGATCAAGAAGCTTTAGGGAGGAGCAAAGGTGGCTTTACAACTAAAATACATGCGCTTGTCGATGCACTTGGAAATCCACTTAAATTTACTCTGACTCCTGGTCAAAGAAATGAAATTACGCAGGCACAAGTGTTGACCGAAAGTATCTATAACTCTACTGTAGTAGCTGACAAGGGCTACGATAGCAATGCCTTTGTTACAAGTCTTGAAGACAAGGGATGTACAGTAGTTATTCCGCCAAAACGGAATCGAAAAGTGCAAAGGTATTACGATGAGCATATCTACAAAGAACGTCATTTGATTGAGTGTTTTTTTGGTAAAATTAAAAATTTTAGGCGCATTTTTTCCAGATTTGATAAAACTGCTGAGGTTTTTATGGGTTTTCTCAATTTTGTTGGAGCTCTTGTATGGCTTCTCTAAAATTTTGTCCACAGAGCCTAAAAGTGCTTCTGAAATCTTCGCCAAAGAAGCTGAAGGTTTTAAAGAAGAGGCTGACAATTTTGCTGATAAAGCATTTCAATCAGAAAAAAATACTCAAGCATTGCATAGTCAGATAAAGGATATATTTTGTAAAACAAAACCTACAGATCAAGTTTGTACTGTACGTAGAAAGAAGAGGGAAATTGAAAAATTAAATAATCCACCAGTAACAAGTGGAGCAAGTAGGCCAACTTCATTTATATCTCAAGTAATAAATTTCTTTTATCCTTCTGTAAAACAAGATGAATATAAAATAGAGAATAAAATACAAGAGCTTAATCAAGTGGCAAAAATAATAGATGCAGCAGATATTGTTATGAGATTTGAAAAAGTATTAGAAGAAACAGCTTCAAAATGCGGCATTCCAAAGAAAAGCCTAAATTTTGATCCAGTAAAACTACAGTCAACCATTCTAGATAGGTCATTATTTAATGATGAAAGTCGTAACGAGCTGTTAAAACTCTTATATTTATCTGCAAAAAAATCATGTCCAAATTATAAACAAACTGATAGATTTTTGGCTACTTTCAAAGATCGTATGGAAAGAACATTAGAAAACAATGAGCAACAAAGGGGGTTTGTTAATATTGAGAAAACAGCAACAGATAACGAGCAGCCAAGGAGTTTTATGAGCGATGTTACTCCTCCAAGTAGTTTCAAGGCGATTGATCTGAAGGCTGTTAATTGTTTAAGGTAATAGTATGGGAAATATATTTAGAATAGATAATAAAGATCCGCTCTATAAGAAGCTGATTAAACTTCCTACTGCATATTACAGATTAGAGTTTAATAACAACAAGTATACTATTCGTTCACACATTGGTACGGCTGAGTTGGGTGATACTATTAGTGATTTAAAGTTACAGAAGCTGGGTGATGAAATAGTTTTATATAAGGGAAAATCACCTCTGAAAGTGAAAAATGAAAATGGTGAAGAAGAGAACCTTATTATAGAACAAGAAGCTATCATAAGTGAAAATAGTGACGATATTGTAAAAGGGTTTGGATCAAGCCCAATAAAGATTTTGCTTTACCACATAAAAGATAGTCCATATTTTGGTGCCAAATTACTCATTTCTAGAAACAGTACAACAACTGGAGTACTAAACTTCATCAATTTTAATGATGAAAATGATCCAATACTACAACAGATCAAAGGAGAAGAAGGTGGACTTTATTTTACAATAGAAGATAATAATATCTACATATCAGACAAAAATGGAGAGTGTCTTCCAGTGTGTGAAGATGGCAGCTGCTATAAGTATCAATACACAAAAGATGAATGTAATGTATTAACAATAAGTGATGTATCAACAATAATATATAGCTTAAAGCAGAAATTTACTTTGCAAAAAGGAGAAGAATTATCGACTAATATCTATGAAGCAAATATTGTCTTGAATGGTAAGCCCATAGCTACTTTACCAAAAATAGGTTACTACATGCTCGATGATCAATTGATTATGCATAATCATCATAATCATGTTACACAAGAGAAGGTAGTTATCCCAAGAGATTTTCACTATTTAAAAGTTATTAAATTTAATGATGATGATTGTAAATTAACGTTTTGTAATTTTTTAGGTAATGAATTCTTTGAATACAAAAAATACGATCCCCAGTATTCGAACGTTTCAGATGAATATAAATTCATCAGTTTAAATTGTGTAAAAAAAGAATACAATCCAAATCTCAGCGAGTTATTTAGTCATCGACCATCGTTTTTTATTACAGAAGAATCTCCTGAACCAGGCTCTCCAGGTCACTATTCAGTTGCCGTGTTCGAATTCATAAGTGGTAAAAAAGGTAGGAAAATGGCTACATTAATTGATGAATTTGGTTGTTTTGACAAAGATAATAAGTTTTACTATTGCGATTATCATAAAAAAACGGAATATGATACTTATGATTCTTCTGAGATTAATCTAAAAGAAATGTATAAATGGACAGATGAAAGTAGCGAGTTTTATTTTGCAAAAGATGATAGTATAGTTCTTCATACTATTCCAGAATTATTTTAACCATACTACAGGTGGAAAAAATCAAACAATATTTGTGAGCGGTTGGTATAATATTTAGTCAATTTAGATGATCTTAGCTACAAAAGTATTTTTTACCTCATTTGTTTTTGGGTTTATTCTTTTTCCCTATTTTATAAAGCTTCTAAAAAAAATAAGTAAAGATGGGCAACCAATTAGATCATGTGGACCAGAAAGTCATTTAATAACAAAAAAGAATATACCACCTATGGGCGGAATAATAATACTGATTTCTTCTTTATTACCAATTTTACTCTGGGCTCAGTTAACACCAGAAATCTTGCTGCTGATATTGACAACTCTATTTTTTGCTCTACTTGGATTTATTGATGATTATTTAAAATTGAAGACAAATCACTATCGAGGTTTAAGCGCAAAAACCAAAATACTTATTCAGTTTATTGTTGCTCTGGTTGGTGTGTTTATACTTAAGCTATACTCTGCTGAAGGTTTTACAAAAACGTCCCTATTTAAAGGAGTAATAATTGATTTTGGCTATCTATATGTCCCATTCGCTGCGTTTGTAATTGTCGGCTCTGCTAATGCTGTGAATCTCACAGATGGTTTGGACGGCCTTGCTGCAACTCAAGTCATCACTTCCTTTGCTTTTTTGGGGCTAATTGCATATATAACTCAAGCAGATATGAATATTACTTTATTCTGCATTGCATTTATAGGAGCTATTTTAAGTTTCTTGTGGTTTAACACACATCCAGCAAAAATATTTATGGGTGATGTTGGTAGCTTGTCGGTAGGTGCAGCTTTAGGGTTAACTAGTGTCCTAATTAAAAGAGAAATGCTTTTTGCCGTTATTGGAATAATCTTTGTAATAGAGACTCTATCTGTTATTATTCAGATATCATATTTTAAATATACAAAGTTTAAATATGGAGAAGGAAAAAGAGTTTTTCTTATGGCACCAATACATCATCACTTTGAGAAGAAGGGATGGTCAGAAAATGCAATCGTTATGAAATTTTGGATAATTTCTATTATCTGTTCAGTTTTTACTATAACTTTCTTATTATAAAACCTATGAAATACCCAGACTTTACATTAGAAAATAAATTATCAGGAGTGATAGCAGGAGTGGATGAAGTTGGAAGAGGTCCGCTAGCTGGTCCAGTAATATCCGCAGCCGTAGTGTTTATTGATAGAAATACAATTATTGATGGAATCAACGACTCAAAAAAGTTGACTTCTCAATGTAGGCAAGTCCTATATGAAAAAATAACATCCGTTGCGAAATTTGGTATAGGAATGGCAAGCGTAGAAGAAATAAATTCATACAATATCTTGCAAGCAACAAAACTTTCAATGAAACGTGCGTTGATAGACTTGGACCTAGAATTAGATTATGTGCTAGTTGATGGTAATCAACCACCTGAAGTAAAATGGCAAGTGAAATCCATAGTAAATGGTGATAATTTGAGTACATCAATTGCAGCAGCTTCAATCATTGCAAAAGTTACGAGAGATCGGCTTATGCGAGAATTACACAATAAGCATCCTGAATATAATTGGTATAAAAATAAAGGATATGGAACAAAAGAACACCTTAACGCTATTGGCCTTTATGGAATTACAGAACATCATAGAAAAAACTTTGCACCCATATCTCAGGCATTATAGCCTTTAATCACTCACCCTTTTTTGAAATTTCATTAAATAGGCAAACTATACTCGATCCATTCCTTAAGGTAAACACTGAACTTACCCTTTCGATTATCAGGTAGTTGTCAGTTGTACGGAAGTTTACTAAAGACTCATACCCTGCAGAATCAACCATAAAAACTGCCGGGAAATCAGAGTTTATTTTATTGAATTGTAAATATGTAAATTTTCCGTCATCAAAAACCTTAATTGGTATTATTGACTGACTGCCTTTAACGTGCGAGATGGAATAATTAAAATTTAAGCCCTTCTTTACAACTTCAATGTCGTTTATATCAGGAATAATGGTATGACTAGCTTGTTCGAAGATATCGCCGTTATTTGTTGTGTAAATCTCATCACTGCTAAATAGTGGATAAAGAAACCTTACTTCATATGCTAATTTTGGATCATCTAGTCCAGTTGCTTCTTCAGCATGAAGTTCAAAGTAATAAACTCTTTTATTGGTAATTATAGTTGCGTTAGTATCGGCAATATCATCTATAGGCTTAATAAATAATCTGTTACCTTGAGGAAGGAGTTGCCAACCAGTTGAATCACCCATTGAAAGGTTTTGTATTACCTCCCCTGGTTCAAACAATATGCTGGATTGATAACCATAAAAACCCGTATACTTATGTATAGCTTGTGGATTATAATTTATTACCTTTATGTGATTATCTCCAGCTATTGAACGTGGCTCCTGTTTTGCAAGTGCATCACTACCACAGAGGAATAACAGTACGGCAAACAGTAAACCAATCATAATATCAAAATAAATTAATCTTCATTTTATCATTGATAGACATGCACTGCAACTGTTAAGGCACTTTCTATACTATAAACTCCAAAGCAAGCGGTAGAAAAGGCAAGAAATAAGGCAAACTCCTTAAATACTTTAGAACTACAGGAGGCTTTACCTGAACGGATATACTTGGAATCCTGCCATTTTCACTTTGTAAACATACCAAGAATTCTGTCCATTATTCCACCCATATTTGCTTCAGCTTGAGTATACTCTATTTTACCACCGTGCAAGATTAGTTTAATATCTGAACCAGGTGATATATTAACAAATTTACTGCCAACAACTCCACTGCTAGTGATCAGAGCTGAACTATCAATTGGCAATTTTATGTCTCTGCTTATACACATATCGATTCGTGCTACGTAGGTAGCTTTGTCAAGTGACACACCAGTTATGCTTCCAACGTCCACACCAGAGATCTTGACACTATCACCAACTCCTATACCGTTAGCGTTAGCAAAAAGACCATATATTTTATAGCAATCCTTATAGTTTTTCTTTATGTAAGATAGCTTATCAATAGCAAAGAAAATTAGAAAAATAGTGAAAATTAATACAAATAATCCAGCGGTTATTTCAAGTATATTTGACCTTCGCATCTTTAGTTATCAGGACTCCAGCTTTTATAGTAATTTTTCACTTTTTGGTTTGGATAGTATGCATCTTTTGTACCCGTTAAATTAGGAGTATGTTTTACTTTTCTTTTTTTATTATTAACTGGTACTACATTATCAGTATAGTGAAGCCATATATGCCACTGTGGAGGCACTGTTGTAGGCTCAGAGACACTGCTATATATAACCCACCTTTTCCCTTTACTTGATTCATAGTAAGAATTTCCATTTTCATCTCTTCCTACAAATTTATCTTCTCTTCGTAATAGGCGTTTTATTGCGTTACAAATTTTAGATAACATAAGAGTATTAAAACAAAAAGTATTATATATACTAATACTTTAACGATATATTAACAACAATTTAATGCAATTACCAATTTTACAAGTTATTATACCAATAATTGCATCAATGTTTTGCTTTCTTACCAAGAAACACAAGGTGTCTTGGTTTATTTCTTTTATTGCAACAACAATCACTCTTATCATTTCATCGATACTACTCGTTAAAACACATAAAGGCGAGATTATAACTTATCACCTTGGAAATTGGGCTCCTCCGCATGGAATAGAGTTAAGAATCGACGTGTTAAACTCCTTAATTCTAACCCTAGTGAATTTTATAGCGCTGATTAGTGTGCTTTATAGCTTTTATATTAACGAAAAAGAGATTAGCAAAAACAAAATCACTGGTTTTTACTCTCTATTTCTACTGTGCTTAAGCGGACTGCTCGGGATTCTAGTAACAAACGACATATTTAACCTTTACGTTTTCTTGGAAATTTCATCTCTTTCTTCTTATGTATTAGTTTCAATGGGAAGGGATAAAAAAGCCTTGGTTGCAGCATTTGAATATCTAATTAGTGGAACAATAGGCGCAACATTTTATTTATTTGGCATCGGGCTCTTGTATTCAATGACTGGAACACTCAATATGTCTGACATGGCTGAAAGAATAGTTCCATTATACGATAACAACATCATAAAACTTGGCACATTGTTCATTTTTGTTGGTCTCTCAATTAAAATGGCACTGTTTCCATTAAGCAGGTGGCTGATTAATGCATATAGTGAGGCGCCAAGTTTCATTAGCATATTCTTTTCAGGCACAGTGACAAAAGTGATGATATATGTTTTCATTAGGATCTTCTATACTGTTTTCCATCAGAATTTCTTCTTATTTAAACCATCACTAAGCAACGTGATAATTATCCTCGCACTTTGCGCTGTTATATTTGGGTCAATATCTGCAATAACTGTAAAAGATATAAGAAGACTGCTTGCTCACTCTAGTATTAGCCAAATTGGTTATATAATTTTAGCACTGAGTTTTAACTCAAAAACAGGTGTATTTGCAGCAATTCTTCACATAGTAAACCACAGCATAATAAAAACATCTTTATTTATGGCTGCAGGATGTATTTCTTACAAATTTGATACAACAAAAATAGAGAATTTATCGGGACTCAAGAAATCAATGCCTTATACAGCACTTGCGTTCACTCTACTCAGTTTAGCATTAATCGGTGTGCCGCTAACAAATGGCTTTGTAAGCAAATGGTATATAATGAAAGCAGTTATGGAATCTCGCGCGTGGATTTCCCTGATAGCTTTTGCTGCCGGTTCTTTTCTTGCACTAATATATATGTGGAAGATGGTAGAGAAAATGTATTTTGAAAATGATGCAACGTCACGCACTAGAATGACACTAGGCAAAATTAATGATGTGCCATTTCCTATGCTTTTCTGTCTATTGTTTATGGCAGCTTTAACAGTAGTAACTGGAATATATAGCACTCCAATTCGGTTAGTAGTTGAGAAGTTGGTTTTTTGATTTTTATCTTTGTTTCATATTTTACTATACTTTAAGGTTATAAGTGTGGATAGGCTGAAGAAGATTCATTGGTTATTAGTCATTAACGTGATAGCTCTGTTTTGCGTTGGCATTGCTGTTCAATACTCTTCTGCTGGAGGAAAGTGGGTACCATTTGCAATTCACCAAATAGTCATATTTTCCTTCTTTTTCCTACTCGCTATAGCTATGTCATTCATAGAGCTAGATTTTTATTTGAAGTACGCCTACTTTTTTTATATAGCAGCAGCGATTTCACTATTAGCAGTAAATTTTTTTGGCTCACACATAATGGGTGCGACGAGGTGGATAAGAATTGGATCAATTAGTTTGCAACCATCAGAATTTGCAAAAGTGGGCTTAATACTTGCACTTGCTCGTTATTTTGATAAGCAGAGTGTGTATAAAATGATGGAATTTAAAAGATTGCTTAAGGCGGTAATAATTATTTTCTTGCCCGTATTCTTGGTGTTAAAGCAACCTAATTTAGGCACAGCTGTAATAATGTTACTTATAGGGATGTCAATTATATTCACAGCAATAATAAAAAGATCTCATTCAGTAATATGTGGAACTCTTGGCATTTTTGCAGTACCGGCTATTTGGCCTTTTTTACGTCCTTATCACAAGCAAAGGATATTGTCGTTTTTGGATTCATCAGTGGATCCACTTGGAATAGGTTATAATGCGCAGCAATCTCAGATAGCTATTGGTTCAGGAGGTTTGCTTGGTAAGGGCTTTGTTAACGGAAGTCAAACTCAACTTGGATTTTTGCCGGAGAAACGTACAGATTTTGCTTTTGCAGTGCTGAGTGAGGAATGGGGATTTTTAGGTAGCATGGCTTTAATTTTGCTTTATACCTCATTACTTGGCATAATTTTCTCTATCGCTTATAGGTCGAAAAATTATTTTTCTAAGTCGGTATCTATCGGCATTTTCGCCTTTTTTAGTGCTCATTTCTTTATAAACATCGGAATGACAATGGGCCTCTTACCTGTGATAGGCGACCCATTGCCATTTCTGTCCTATGGAGGAAGTACAACTGCTGCAAGCTTAATATGCATAGGATTATTGCTGGCAATAAAAGCAGATGAACAACAAAATGCTTGTATTTTACCTATGCTAAAGTAAAATTAAATTTTACTTAATAGTTTTTATGCTAGATGAAATGCGTGAGGAGTGTGGAGTATTTGGCATAAGTTGCAACCAAAGTGCTGCTTTTAACTCTATACTTGCTCTCCACGCTTTGCAGCATAGAGGTCAAGAGTCTTTTGGCGTAGTAACCAGTAACAACGATAAGCTGCACTCTTATCACTTTCAAGGTCAAGTGAGCAGCGTATTTGATGATATAGATGAAATAAAGAAATCCTTACCTGGAGATTGTGCAATAGGTCACGTTCGATACTCAACAAGTGGTAATAAGTTTGGAGTGCAGCCCATGCTTGGCAAAAGTGGCAAATTTGGGGATTTTGCCATAGCACATAATGGTAATTTAATTAATATTTCTCCAATACGCGAACAATTAATTAAACAAGAGTGCGTTTTTCAGTCAGATATTGATACAGAAGTAGTAGTGCATCTGACAGCAAGCGGTGAAAAAGATAGCTTCTTAGAGAGTTTTATATATGCATTAAAGCAAATACAAGGTGCTTATTCTTTTGTGGCAATCAATCAAGAAGTAGTTATTGGAGTACGTGATTCATCTGGAATCAGGCCTCTTGTTTTAGGAAAGTTAAACGGTTCTTACGTTCTTGCATCTGAAACTTGTGCTCTTGATATAATAAATGCAGAGTTTGTTAGAGAAATAGAACCAGGCGAATTAGTTACCATCAGTTCGGATAGTAAGCTAGCCTCAATGTTTCCTTTCCCACAGCAAAAATCAAGTTTTTGTATTTTTGAATACGTTTATTTTTCAAGACCAGACAGCATAATGGAGAATAGGTCTATATACGATACAAGAAAAGAAATAGGAAGAATACTTGCGAAGGAAAGTCCACCAAAAAACAATGTAGATATGGTTGTACCAATACCTGATTCTGGAATACCTGCAGCTATTGGATATGCAAAGCATTCAGGGTTACCTATGGAACTGGGAATAATTCGTAATCATTACATAGGAAGAACTTTTATACAACCAACCGCTGAAGTACGTAAAGTTAGAATAAAATTAAAATTCAATGCTAATAAGCACATTTTGAAAGGTAAAAACATAATTTTAATAGATGATAGTATAGTGCGTGGTAGTACGTTAACAAATATAATAGTTATGTTAAAGGATGCAGGAGTAAAAGAGATTCACCTCAAAATTTCAAGCCCACCAATTAAGCATTCTTGTTTTTATGGAATAGATACGCCAGAGTGCAAAGATTTAATTGCTGCAAATAAATCTGTAGAGGAAATTAAGGAAGTTATAGGAGTAGATAGCCTAGCCTTCTTGAGTATTGATGGATTATATCAGGCTGTTAAAGGAGAAGTGCGTAACAATGCTACACCACAATATTGTGATGCTTGTTTCACTGGTGATTATCCAATTGGCAAATAGTCTACGCAAGATCTTAAGTTTTTAAACCGCCAAAATTTCTCTTGGCCTTTACTAATTCCGATTCTCGGAGTGCAC
The DNA here is from genome assembly GCF_947251795.1 of Wolbachia endosymbiont (group A) of Anoplius nigerrimus. Classification (GTDB taxonomy): domain Bacteria; phylum Pseudomonadota; class Alphaproteobacteria; order Rickettsiales; family Anaplasmataceae; genus Wolbachia. The sequence goes on from NZ_OX366385.1 coordinate 187,797, forward strand.
ACATAATCTGGTTTGAGGTGAGATTCATAAACACAAAATTCGTGGCTTATAGTAAGGTCCCGTTTGTTATGTTCTTTTGTAATGTTTAATCTTTTACACAATATTCCTGGCCCACCTAAATTTGCTTCAAGCGGTTCAATGAGCTTTAATCCCCGTATTAACACTGCTGCTGGGAACCCTTCTGCTTCTGTTACAATATTTAAACAGTAATACATTCCATATATAAAATACACATATGAAAACCCCGGCATACCAAACATTACTGAGGTTCGATTAGTATAGCCTCTTGCCGCGTGACAAGCTGGGTCATTCATTCCTATATAGGCTTCAACTTCGGTTATTATTCCACTAAAGTTAGAAAATTTGAGGACTTTTCCCAATAACTCTCCAGCTACAGTTAAGGTCGGCCGCTCGTAGAAATTTCTTGGTAGTATTATGTTGCTCATTATAAGAGTATAAGTTACTTGCAGGTGCAAGCAACTTATACTAATTATTACTTTTGTTTTTTCTTACTTCATTTGAGCAGCAGGAGCTTGATGCTTTTGTGTTGTGCTCTCTGTTACATCTGTTGAAGGTTGCTCCAAAAATTTTACTTCTTCAGAGCTTTGTTGTAATTGTGTTTGTGGCAATTGTGATGCTAATGCTTCATGTAAAGGCTTTGCTTCATATTGCCTTCCTACTTTTACTTCTTTATGTGCAGCTAATTGCTCCATAGTAACACCATTACCCTCAATAAGTTTTATAGAACCATTATCGTGAATGCTAATTTTAATATTACATTCCTTTCCTTCAACATGCCACTTCAGAGTCATCTCATATGACCCATTTGCCACTTCGTAAATTTTTGTTCCATGCTCGTCAATTCGGAGACGTATCCCTCTTTTTTCGCTTGGAGGTAGTAACAATGTAAATGCTTTTGCGTTACATTGTTTGCACACATCACTATTTAAAAATTTAGCTATATTTATTCCTTCTTGTATATTGTCTAGCATAACTCTTACAGTAAGTTCAGGCTTACCTGGCTTTCTACCTGTTCTAAGAGCATGTCTTCAAACTGAGTAGAAAGAAGTTAAGAAGTATGGTATAAGGTACATTTTAAGATGTACCCAAGCGATATAAGTGACAAAGAATGGAAGACAATAGAGCCATATTTTGAACCTAAAAAGACCGGCAGACCAAGAAAACATAGTATTAGAACAATTATTAATGCAATCCGCTATATGATGAGAACAGGATGTCAATGGAGACAACTGCCTAAAGATTTTTCACCATGGAAAACCGTATATAGTTGTAATTCGCGCTTGAAAAAAAGTGGAATATGGCAAGAAATTCATGATTTTCTAGTTAAAAAAGTAAGAGAGATGATTGGTAAAAATAAGACTCCATCAGTAGGTATAATTGATAGCCAGTCAGTGAAAACTACTCAAAAAGGGGATCCAGAGGATATGATGCTGGCAAAAAAATAAAGGGCAGAAAACGCCATATTATTGTAGATACTGTGGGTCTTGTAATTGCTGCTGAAGTACAGAGTGCAAGTATTCAAGATCGTGATAGTGCTCTAAATCTTTTTGCCCAAGTTAAATGCAAAGTTCCAACTTTACGTAAGTTTTTTGCTGATCAAGGGTACATAGGTAAATTACAAAACAGATGCTTATTGGAAACGGGATGTTTATTAACGATTGCCAAGAAAATAGTTGATACAGGATTTCAAGTTATTCCCAAACGTTGGATTGTTGAAAGAACTTTTGCCTGGCTTTCCAATTTTAGGCGCATGAGTAAAGATTACGAGCATTCTCCTCTCACCTCAAAAAACTATATCTTCTTTAATATGATCACTATTATGCTTCACAAATTAGCTCATTCTTCAGTTTGAAGACATGCTCTAAGACTTGCTGCTTTATAGTGAGGAAAATATTTCTTTGCTTCACTAATAACTTCTTCAAGAACTTTGCCTACAACATACTTACCCCTATGCTCATTTTGTCCTTCTTTGTCAGTTTTAGCAGCAGAAAAGAATTTACGTCTTGTTTCTTCATCATCAAGATCTATAACTTTACTATGGTCACGTGTATCTTTAGTACCTGTAAACGGCTTCTCGCCTGGTGCAAGTTTGGGCGCACTATCAGGAAGTCCTTTTTCTACTGCATAAGAGTCATCGCTTACACTTTGATCAGGAGAAGTTTCAATTGTTGATTTAGGTACATTTTTAGTATCCGAAATCGAATTATTATCAGAAGGATTGATATTTAGATTAGGAGAAGTTTTAATTTGAACTACAGTTTCAGTGCTATTTAACATATATGCCTCCATTATTATAATATACAAACGTCAGCATACAAACACCATTCCAACTAGTCAATATAAATTATGATGTTTAATGTTGAAAGCTCAAATACTCCTTTGCTTGATCGGTTAGAACGCGTCCTCTTGGTGTGCGCTTTACAAAACTAATTTTGATTAAATAAGGTTCTACTGTTTCTTCGATATTGCCGGCATCTTCAGATAGCGCAATAGATATAGTGTCAATCCCAACAGGGCCTGAAGTGTTGAATAAAAATCTTAGATAATACATATCAAGTTTATTGAGTCCCATTTTGTCTACACCCAATTTTAGCAATACAGAATCAGCAACTTCATAAGTGATTTTTTTATCATCTTTCACTTCAACAAAATCCCTTATTCTCCTCAGTAATCTCAAAGCAATTCTTGGAGTGCCACGTGCACGGCAGGCAATTTCCCGTGCTGCATTTTCTTCAATTTCAGTAGAAAGAACTCTTGCGCCTCTTTTTATAATATTAACCAGTTCTTCAAAAGAATAAAACTCAAGATGCAAGGGAATGCCAAAACGATCTCTGAGTGGCGCAGAAAGTAATCCAAGCCGTGTTGTTGCTCCAATTAGCGTAAATGGTGGTAGATCTATCCTTAAAGTGCGAGTAGATGGCCCTTCACCTACTAATATGTCCAAGCAAAAATCTTCCATAGCAGTATATAAAACTTCTTCGATGCTGCGATTTAATCTATGGATTTCGTCGATAAATAGGACATCTTTTGCATTTAAAGTGGTAAGCACTGCGGCCAAATCTCCAGCTTTACTAAGTAAAGGACCAGAAGTTGCGCGAAAGCTAACTCTTAATTCTTTAGAAACAATTTGTGCTAAAGTTGTTTTGCCAAGTCCTGGGGGACCATACAATAAAACGTGATCTAAAGCTTCAGTTCTCGTCTTTGCAGCATTTATAAACACTTTTAAATTTTGTATTAAGTCTTTTTGCCCGACAAAATCATCAAGTTGTTCAGGTCTGATGTTGATATTGCGCACATCTTCAGTATATTCTTTATCGCACGATATTGATTTCATAATGTTTTAAGCGCCATGCGAATAATATCCTTGGTGTCCAGATTTGACGATTCGTCTTGTATTTTTTTTATCGTATCATAAGCTTTCATTTTTTCATACCCAAGATTGATCAATGCTGAAAGGGCATCTTCATTGATTGGATGAAAATTATTGTTATTTATTTCTAATTTACTCACTTTGCCACTTAATTCAGTGATGATTCGATTTATGAGTTTTTGGCCCAGGCCACTCATCTTGAGTGCTACTTTATCTTCATTCATAATTGCCAAAAGTAGCTGTTCTGGAGTTAATTTACTCAAAATTGACATTGCAGTTTTGTAGCTAACACCGCTTACTTTAACAAGCAACCTCAAGCACTGCTGTTCTTCTTTGCTTATAAAACCATATAGCTGAGCGACATTTTCTCTGTTATTTGCATAGGTTTCGATAAGTAATTTAACTCTACTTCCGATGGAACATGCATTTAAAGTTTTGGCTGAAAGATACACCATATAGCCAACATCATTCACATTCAGGATTATGTGATCACTGCGCACTTCATCAACTATTCCGCTTAGATTTCCTATCATTTTTAGCACTGTATAGGGTTCAGTTTAAATACTCTCAGATCTTAGGTCAAGCAAACGAACATTATAACAGAGAGCCAAGTAGCCCCTTTTTTGTCATCCGAGCCCCTATGATGTCATCCCAGTGCGTGACACTGGTTCACTCTATAATAGCAGTGCCTCTATGATGTCATTCCAGTGCTCCTTTTTTTGTCATCCGAGTAGCCCCTATGATGTCATCCCAGTGACTATTTCTTTGTCATCCCAGTGCCCAGACACTGGGATGGCTTTGTTGCATCGCACCTTATACTGGTAGTAATTTACGATAAATATCATGTAGCCATTTCAAATTTAGCCATACCAATTTCAGTAAATTGATTAAGCAAATAGCACTTAATCAGCAATTCTTTTTCGCGATTTACTTCGGATTTATTCCTAAAGCTGAATCCAAATATTTGCTTTAATCTTGAGAAAAACCCTTCAATATAAGATCTTTTCCCATAATTTACTTCTTTTTTCCATTCTTTCACGCCATCTTCACCGTATAATTTTATTAACCTAATAGCAGCATTTCTGTCAGACATATAATCTATTTCTGGATGTTCTGCCGCATTGTTTATTGGTGGAATTTTTGCCTTTATATCATATTCGTTACACAATTTATAAAACTTGTGCCTATCATATGCCCTATCTGCATATAGTGCTTTTATGACATACTGAAAATCGACTTCTTTTAGCAAATTACAAGCTCCATAGTGATCCGAATAAACTCCGCCGCTGTATTTTACAGCTATGGCTTTTTTGCTGTTTATATTCAACATTACATGCAATTTTCTTGTCTGTTCATAGCTGCGATACTTTCTATCTTCGCTATTTTCCTTCAGAAGTATTGTTATAAATGCTGATACTTGTGCTATCTATGGCAATTTCAATATCTTTTATATTATTTTTATCAATTCTGCAATCATTGATTTTAATATTAAGTTTCTTTTGATGCTTGTGAATAGCTGCAAATCTCTTCCTATTTGTTGCAAATACCCTTTTATAAACCCGACTGTTTGTCTTAAACCAATTCTAAAGAAACTGACGATTATATGCACCAAAATCACAACTTTATCACTATAAATATAGTTGCCGCCCTGCATTTTTGGACTATTCTCGTACCAATTTTCTATGGCGTCATTGATATAACAAAAAATGCTTCCTCTTTCTTGGAGAAATTTGTTATATTCATGGCAGTTACTGACTCTCATTTTTTGTGGCATATTTTTTCTTCAACAGTTAAATGGCTATTTATAATGAATTTTGTCAGTAACTGCCAGTTCTTTTCACTTGAGCGATGCAACAAAGCCCACTGGGATCCAGGTTGCTCACAAGCAAACTAGCATAGAAAGTGGTTACAACATTTTCGATGAGATTATATGGAAAACTGGATCCCAGTGGGCTTTGTTGCATAGCACCTTAAGCAGTGATGGTTTACGACAAATTTATGTAATGATTTCAAATTTAGCCATACCAATATCAGTGAATTTGTTGAGCAAATAGCACTTAATTAGTAATTCTTTTTCACGATTTACTTCAGATTTATTCCTAAAGCTAAATCCAAATACTTGCTTCAACCTTGAGAAAAATCCTTCTATGTAAGATCTCTTTCCATAAATTGCTTCCTTTTTCCACTCTTTTACACCATCTTGTCCATATAATTTTATTAACCTAATAGCAGCATTTCTGTCAGACATATAATCTATTTTTGAATGTTCTGCTGCATCCTTTTTTGGTAGAACTTTTGTCTTTATATCGTATTTCTTACACAATTTATAAAGTTTGTGCCTATCGTATGCCCTATCTGCATATAATGCTTTTATTTTGTGCTGAAAATTAACTTCTTCAAGCAAATCGCAAGCTCCATAGTGGTCAGAGTAGACGCCATTACTGTATCTTGCAGCTATAGCTTTTTTACTATTCACACTTAACATAACATGTAACTTTCTTACTTGCTCGTAGCTTCGGTACTTTCTATCTGCACTGTTTTCCTTCAGGAGTGTTACTGTAAATGCTGATACTTGTGCTATCTATGATAATTTCAATATTTTCCATGTTGCTTTTATCAACCCTGCAATCATTTATCTTAATATTAAGTTTTTTAAACCTTCTCGATGCTTGTGAATAGCTGCAAATTTTTTCCTATTTGTTGCAGATATCCTTTTATAAACCCCACCGTTTGTCTTAAACCAATTCTAAAAAGATTGACAATTATATGCACCAAAATTACGACTTTATCACTGTAAATATAGTTGCCGCCCTGCATTTTTGGACTATTTTCATACCAATTTTCGATAGCTTCATCGATGTAACGAAAAATATTTCCCCTTTTTTCAAGGAATTTGTTATATTCGTTTTGGTTACTGACTTTCATTTTCTGTGGCATATTTTTTCTTCAACAGTTAAATGGTTATTTATAATGAATTTTGTCAGTAGCCACCAGATTTTTTCGGTTGCTATGCAACAAAGCCATCCCAGTGTCAAGCACTGGGATGACAGGAGTGGGTGCTGGGATGACAAAGATAGACACTGAGATGACAAAGGTAGGAAATAGAGTAACTCCATTGCAATTAAGAGGCATATTATGAAGCTCTCAATATACGCCATATTATCAATCTCGCTGCTACTCATTCTCATGCACATTGCTGCAACTTTTAAGGATTGGAGTAGCTACAGGAAATATATCATAAAAGAGCTGGAGAGGACGTATGATGCTAAAGTGCATATTGGAGGGAAAGTTGAAGTTTCACTCATTACTCCAAAGCTCACTATTTATAATGTATATATACAATACAACGAAAATAAAGAGCAAAAGTTGTCAGATTTAATTAGTGTAAGAAAAATTGAGGTAAAACCGTCACTCCTATCGTTGTTTTTATTTTCGTTGCAACCAAAGTCAATCACATTGTTTGGCATGAAAAGCAATAAAGAAAATTTAATTAATATTATAAATACAAAAGCCAGTGGTAACACAGTCGATATAGTAATAAAAGACAGCCAAGTAAGTTTTAACGCTGATATTATTAACATAAAGGAAGTCACTGTAAAAAAAAATAAGCAGTTTTTTGGTGAAGTAAAGGTAGGTGATAATAATTACGATTTTTCAGGAAAGGTTAATATCACAAAAAAGAATGTATACATTAGCGTTGAATCAAATTTTGTAAATTTGCTATTTACAGGTAATAGAAATCAAGAAGAACTCCAGGGTAATTTAACACTAACGATTAATAATAGTTCCGGCTCTGTGAGTGACTTAGTAAAAATCATTAATCTTAGCTTTCTTTCTTGTGTTATTCCTAATGAAAATATTGAGATATCATCTAATATCAACCTCGATGAAAATGAGTTTACGGTAACTGACTTGAAAATTGATTCCAAAAGCATGCAAGCCAGTGTTACAATACAAAATGATAGAAAAAGCGATCACACTAATTTCAATATTAGCTTCAGTAAAGTTGATTTAGATTCCATACAAAATGATTCACAAACAACAACGAATATGAAAGACCTTCTGGAATATTTTAGAGAAGTTGTGCCAAAGAACTTGAGCTTAAATTTTAATATAGAAGCTTCTAACATTCAATATCAAAACAAAATATTGGACAATTTCCGTGCTGTACTAAAATCCACTGATGGCAAAGTAAAAGTGAATACGCTTCTTAAATTTCCTGGAATCAATAATATATCTTACTTATCAGGAGAGATCTCAAACAATAATGCCCTATCTGAATTCGACGGTGATTTATTAGTCGAAGGAGGTGATTTTGAGTCATTCATTTCATGTTTTTTCCCTTCTATAAAGATGAAAGAAAACCAGAAAAATCAATTTACACTAAGTTCTAAATTGCACCTTGCACCAAGAATATTATCTATCTCAGACATTAGACTGCTAAATAATAAGGAATCCTTGCAAGGGTCAATTAGAGTAAGCCACACAAAAAAACGCAGTGTGATCGATGGTGAATTTAGCATGCATAATCTTGATGCAGATAAATATGATCATTCATTATTTAGTAGTTTATCTAAAATGCAACGGCTGAAAAATTTTCAGTATGATGCAAATATAAAGGCCAGTGTTAATAACCTTACATTGAATGATACGAAAATTAAAAATTTGGATTTTTTGCTGAAAATGGAAAAAGGTAAGCTAGTTGCAGATAAAATAAAACTATCTGGAGAAGATTTCGATATTACCGGTAATGCAAAAATATTAGTAGATCAAAAATACGCCAAACCTTTATTAGATGTGAACCTTACGGGCAATAAATTTAATGGAAATATTTTTAAATTACCAAATTTAGTAGAGGTAAAAAGAAATTCAAGAAATGAGATAGATCAAATTCAATGGTCAACAAAGCAGCTTGATTTTTTGGATGACAAAGAAGGCTTTGATGCAAATGTGCAAATCAATACTGCAGAATTTAAAACCGAGCAGAATGTTTTGAAAGATTTTAATTTGGATGCGGTAATGAGAAACAACGTTATCACTATCAGGCAGGCAAGTTACATATTAGAACACGGGCAAGTGTTTTTTCAGGGTTATTTAAGATCAGACTCAATGAATACAAGATTTTCTATTGTAAATTTGGACACTAAAAAGATTGGTAAGGTTATAGGAATTGACAATGTAAATGGTCAGGTAAGCTTAAATGGTGAAATCAAAACTCAAGGAAAAAGTTTTCATGATTGGGCTAGTAACTTATCAGGAGATGTAAACCTACAAGCGCAGGGAATAGAAGTTACTAATGTAGATTTCAATTCATTTATCACTAATTTGTTAAGCAGTAAGAATAAGTCTGAAATTTCCGCATTTGCTTATGTTGATATATATAATGGCAGTACATTTTTTGAAAATATTAGCGGAAAAGCAAGTATTAAGAGTGGTATATGTTCAACTAGTTTACAGTTCGGGATTGATCAAGCATCAGGATCAATTTCTTCTAATTTAACCTTATCTAACTTCGCTTTAAATTCTATATTCAGGTTCTTTTTCATACCACCAAACCATAGTAATCCAATCTATATCGATATGCATTTGGATGGCCCTATTTGGCGTCCTAAGATGAGTTTTGATGTAGACCAAATCTTCATCGCTCTGGTTGGCAAGAAAAATAGTTAATTTACTTAGGTGTACGGTTTAGGGGACAATAAACTCATCTGAACGGATACAAACTTAACCTAACTCATCACCACCTGGCAATGGTGGCAAGCCAAATGCTTCCCTTTTTTCATTGAGCGTCATGAAGCTTGCGTTTTCTACGTATTTCCACAACTTTTGCCTCTTTTCCATGAGAATTTCTATTGCATCTTTATCGTACGACAAGCACAGATCCTCGCCAAATTTTGGTGTTAGCCAAGAATTCAGGTGACAGATAATATTTTCTAGGCTCTGTGGACAAAATTTTAGAGAAGCCATACAAGAGCTCCAACAAAATTGAGAAAACCCATAAAAACCTCAGCAGTTTTATCAAATCTGGAAAAAATGCGCCTAAAATTTTTAATTTTACCAAAAAAACACTCAATCAAATGACGTTCTTTGTAGATATGCTCATCGTAATACCTTTGCACTTTTCGATTCCGTTTTGGCGGAATAACTACTGTACATCCCTTGTCTTCAAGACTTGTAACAAAGGCATTGCTATCGTAGCCCTTGTCAGCTACTACAGTAGAGTTATAGATACTTTCGGTCAACACTTGTGCCTGCGTAATTTCATTTCTTTGACCAGGAGTCAGAGTAAATTTAAGTGGATTTCCAAGTGCATCGACAAGCGCATGTATTTTAGTTGTAAAGCCACCTTTGCTCCTCCCTAAAGCTTCTTGATCCTTGGAGTTTTTTGTATATCCAGATGAACATGGATGGGCTCGGATGATCGTACCGTCGATTATAGCAACTTCTAAATCAGGCTCTTGTTTAGTATATTCAAGCAATTTTTTCCAGACATCTCTTTCACACCATCTTTTAAATCGCTTATGTATACTCCTGTAATTACCATAAGTTTTTGGTAAAAGTCTCCATTGGCAACCACTTCGCACTATGTACCACACTGCCTCTATGAATATTCTTAAACGTTTTTCATCTTTGCTGTGCATTCCTTTTACGCTTTTTATGAACTCTAAAATTTGTTTCCAATTTTCCTCTTTGATGTAATATTGCATATGGTAGTTTCTCCATTTTTTACCTATTAGGCTAAACTACCATCTTTTTCTCTCTTTTCATATTTTTTGTCCACAGAGCCTAGAAGAACCAACTAAGATTACAGAGAACTTCGATAGCACATTGTAGCTATTGTGATGAATAAAACAGCAAGCTTAAAGAGTCTGATCCAATGAACATGCTGAACAAAAAGTAAGGAGCTCCTTTTGGAAAATTATATTAACTTATTAATTAATTGCTTGACTTTTAGCAGGATTTATTATATTATTTATTAATGAGTAATGCAATCAAACCAAGGAGGATAGCATGACTGGTGACGATAACAGAAAAACTTTACAATCGATAATTACCGGCGAAAATAACAGTATAAATAGAATTGAGGAGTTAAAAGATTTTCTTGGAAAAAACAAAAAAATAACTATTAATAAAGACACATTTGCATGTGCTTTACGATGCCCAAAAACTACAAAGGAAGCGATAGTACACGAAATTCTGCTTCATTTTATACAAAATCATGGCAAGCAATCACTAGAACAAGTGATACAATGCTTAGATGGAGCAATACAATCTGGGATATATGCAAAAAACAACCCAATAAGAAATCTAGATGAGGAATTTCGTACTCATATAAACTTTAAAGATGAAAAGGGAAATACATTACTACATCATGCAGTTATAGGTAATAAAACTGAAGAAATAACCACCCTTCTTGTTACATATAGTGCAAATCCTTTGATACAAAACGCGGATAATAAAATTCCTTTAGATTTAGCTCAAGGAAAAACAAAAGAAGTGCTTATTAAAAGTATGAAAGAACAAGCTAATACGAAAAAAGGAAGCGCTATGATAGGCAGTTTGGTGCCTGGCATGATAATTGGTGGTTTTCTTGGTGTTGTACTTGGAGTTGGTGTGTGTGTTGCAGTAAGTCTTTCTGGTGGTATGATATTAGGTGTAATGATAGCACCTGTTCTTGTTATAGCTGTTGGGCTGGCCATGTATTTTTTGAGTCAAGACTATGAACAGGCTAAAGCGATAGAAAAAACTATTAGCACTGTTAGCTCTGAAATATCTGTTGATGATACAACTGTCGCAAATGGTAAAAAGGGGCCACAACTTACATAGAAAAAGCTATAGTATTTTTCAAACTAAATAATAAACCTTGTAATTAGGATATTCTGGATTCCAGCGTCACGCGCTGGAATGACAACTGTGTTTTTGCTTTTTTGTCATCAAATACTCCTACTCTTTATATCATCCAAGTGTCCTGACTACTTGGATCTAGGAAATTTAATTGGTTTAAATTTTCCCCTCTATACACCTATTTAAATTTTATGTATGTGCAATATAATCTATAATAACGTTTATCAATACAATATATTAAAAAATATTATGAGCTTCGTAAAAGAAAAAAACACCCCTGTGATGGAGCAGTATTTGAACCTGAAAGCTCAATACAAGGATCATCTGCTATTTTATAGGCTAGGAGATTTTTATGAGTTGTTTTTCGATGATGCTATTAAAGCTGCGAAATTGCTGAATATAGTGCTAACCAAGAGGGGCAATTCAAATGGGCAAGAAATACCAATGTGTGGAGTGCCAGCACACAGTAGCGAATCTTACCTACACAAGCTAATAGATTTAGGATTCAAAGTAGCAATCTGTGACCAATTAGAAACTGCTGATGAAGCAAAAAAGAGGGGCTATAAATCCATAGTAAAACGTGATGTAGTGCGAGTTGTAACTCCAGGTACAATTATAGAAGATTCGCTACTGGAGGATAAAAGCAATAATTATCTCGCGTCCATAGTTGAACAAAATGACGAATATGCTATTAGTTGGCTTGAATTATCGACGGGAAAATTTTTTCACACTTTAACGAGTTTGAAAGCTCTAGACAGTGATTTGTTGCGTATATCACCAAGAGAATTATTAATTTCTGAAAAATTCACTGAGGACGAAAAAATTAGATCGATTTTAAAAAATTATAAAATATCAATTACGCAACACGCACAGAGCTTTTTTGAGTATAGTAAATCTCACAGAACATTATGCGAGTTTTATAAAATCAGGGAACTTGGGAGTATAGGAAATTTCAGCAAAGTAGAAATCATGGCGTGTGGTGCACTGCTTGAATATGTCAGAGTAACACAAAGGGGCTCCATTCCAAGGCTTGAATTCCCAAAAACCTATAAGCAACAAAATTTCATGCTTATTGATGCTTCAGCAAGGAGAAACCTTGAGTTGTTTTCAACTCAATTTGGTGAAAAGAAAGGTTCACTAATTTCAGTTATTGATCACACAGTAACAGCCTCTGGTGGACGCCTGCTCAAACAAATGCTCGCTTCACCCCTTGCTTGCTCTAAGGCAATTAATTTGAGGCTCAGCACCGCTCAATTTTTTGTAAATAATCATGAGCCACGCAGAAAAATACGAGAGATATTATCTAACATTCCAGATATTGAGAGGTCTTTATCGCGCTTAATACTAGGACGTGGTTCACCAAAGGATATGAACCTATTAAAAATAGGCCTAGGAAAAACTTTAGAGTTGTCTGAGTTTCTGTCTACCTTGCATAATTATTGTTTAAGTGAAAAACCAGCAATTAACTCTCAGATGTCATTCCAGTGCTTGACCAGAGAAAAGGAACAAGTGTTTACTACTCAGGTGATAAGTAGTGACGAGAGTGAACTAAGCACAATACATAAAAGCCTTGGTAATCATAAAGATCTATTCGAGCTTCTAAACAGCGCTATACTTGATAATAACCTCAGTTCCGTGAAAGAAGGAGGATTTATCAATCCAAAATACAACTCAGAATTATCTGAGTTATCTTATATATTGAACAACAGTAACAAGTTGGTAACTAAGCTCCGTGAGTCTTATCGCGACCTAACTGGCATTGCCGCACTCAAAATATTACACAACAATATACTTGGTTATTACGTTGAAGTGTCAGCAAATCACAAAATAACTTCGGATATATTTATTCATAGGCAAAGCTTAGCAAATAGCATGCGCTACACTACTAATGAATTGAAAGAACTAGAAAATAAAATTCTCACGGCACGTGATGCTGCAATCGGCTTAGAAGTGAAAATTTTTAGTGAACTGTGTAGTGAAGTCGCTAAAGAATCTGAAAAAATTGCTCTTGCTGCAAATGCTTTGGCAAAACTTGATATTAGAACCACGTTTGCGGAGCTTGCAGTGCAAAATAATTACGTAAAACCCATTATCGATGACAGTAAAGAGTTCAATATTCGCAATGGAAGACATCCAGTGGTTGAAGTTAACGATAAATTCATTGCAAATAGCATCAATTTAGCTGGTATACATCTAATTACTGGTCCTAATATGGCTGGAAAAAGCACTTTCTTGAGGCAAAACGCTCTCATTGCAGTTTTAGCTCACATGGGGTCATTTGTGCCAGCAGAGAGTGCGCATATTGGAGTGATTGACAAGATATTCAGCAGAGTTGGCGCAACGGATAATATAACAGCTGGTTATTCTACCTTCATGGTAGAGATGATCGAAACAGCAACGATAGTAAATCAGGCAACGGACCGTTCCTTGGTGATACTTGATGAAATTGGTAGGGGCACAGGGGTGTATGATGGATTATCTATTGCACAGGCGGTGATTGAACATATTCACAATGTAAATAAGTGCCGCGCCATTTTTGCAACTCATTATCATGAATTAACTAAAGTAAGCAAATACTTGAAGAACGTGAAATGTTTTTGTGTAAAAATAAGAGAGTGGAACGGAGAGGTTATCTTTCTACATGAAGTAATTGAAGGCATTGCAGATGAGTCATATGGAATACATGTAGCAAAACTTGCTGGTTTTCCTGATTCTGTTTTAAATAGAGCAAGTGAAGTATTTGAGGAGCTAAAGGCTTAATGGCTCATGCTGGAAATGATGTTTTTTGTATTCAATAGAAATTGGTAATTTTGAGAGGTATACTGTGAACCTTGATCACTATGTAACATTAGATTTTTGGCAGGTTTACGCTTATTAACAGCCATACCAATTGCTTATTTATTGAGCTACTCATTAACTATCATACGTGAATATACCAAATATAGCCATCCCTCCTTGGTTCTTATATAAGTGATATCAGTTGCCCATACTTTATTTGGCTGATCAACAATAAAATTCTGGTCTAATATGTTGGGTACTACAATTCTATTGTCTGTCTGCTGTTTCTTAGTTTTAAATTTTCTTCTTAGCATAGCCCTCATGCCGTTCTTTCGCATGATACTTTGCACTGTTTTCAAGTTACAACTTTTACCTAAAGCTTTTAATTCAGCATGAATTTTAGGCTCTGTGGACAAAAAATATGAAAAGAGAGAAAAAGATGGTAGTTTCTCCATTTTTTACCTATTAGGCTAAACTACCATCTTTTTCTCTCTTTTCATATTTTTTGTCCACAGAGCCTACATAATTCCTGTACTTTATAACGTTTGCTGTGCTCTTTTATAAAAAAGTATTTTACTCTTTGTGACTGGCCAGGGCTTTTTTTAAAATGTCTCTTTCCCTTGTTACTCTTGCTAACTCTCTTTGTAAATCAAATCTCTCTTTGTCGTAAGGAGCTATGTTGCCTCTACCTGGAAATGCATCTGCTGCCGACTTTTTTCGTTGTGTTTCTTCATCCATTTTCCTAATAAACTATCCTTTATTCCTAGGCTCTGTGGACAAAATTTTAGAGAAGCCATACAAGAGCTCCAACAAAATTGAGAAAACCCATAAAAACCTCAGCAGTTTTATCAAATCTGGAAAAAATGCGCCTAAAATTTTTAATTTTACCAAAAAAACACTCAATCAAATGACGTTCTTTGTAGATATGCTCATCGTAATACCTTTGCACTTTTCGATTCCGTTTTGGCGGAATAACTACTGTACATCCCTTGTCTTCAAGACTTGTAACAAAGGCATTGCTATCGTAGCCCTTGTCAGCTACTACAGTAGAGTTATAGATACTTTCGGTCAACACTTGTGCCTGCGTAATTTCATTTCTTTGACCAGGAGTCAGAGTAAATTTAAGTGGATTTCCAAGTGCATCGACAAGCGCATGTATTTTAGTTGTAAAGCCACCTTTGCTCCTCCCTAAAGCTTCTTGATCCTTGGAGTTTTTTGTATATCCAGATGAACATGGATGGGCTCGGATGATCGTACCGTCGATTATAGCAACTTCTAAATCAGGCTCTTGTTTAGTATATTCAAGCAATTTTTTCCAGACATCTCTTTCACACCATCTTTTAAATCGCTTATGTATACTCCTGTAATTACCATAAGTTTTTGGTAAAAGTCTCCATTGGCAACCACTTCGCACTATGTACCACACTGCCTCTATGAATATTCTTAAACGTTTTTCATCTTTGCTGTGCATTCCTTTTACGCTTTTTATGAACTCTAAAATTTGTTTCCAATTTTCCTCTTTGATGTAATATTGCATATGGTAGTTTCTCCATTTTTTACCTATTAGGCTAAACTACCATCTTTTTCTCTCTTTTCATATTTTTTGTCCACAGAGCCTAGATCCCTTGCTACTTTTGTAATTGTTTGACCTGCCTTTCTTTGTTCATTTGCCAGTTTAACAGCTTCCAATTTGAATTCTGCCGTATATTCTCTTGCCATCTCCAAAATTTTATTTTACCAGAAAAAAACTCCTTTCTTTCTCTCCACTTTTTCTTGGTAAGGTCAGCAGAATCTATGCCGAGATACCGCGGCGGTATGACGTGTTAGCTAAAAACCCTATTTTTCATACCACTCATTTATAAGTTTATTGATATCAGAATCTATAAAATCTTTTAGTGGTTGCCTGGTTTTTATCTCAGCATTTTTAGGGATACACCTATCTTTACATATCGCATAATTTATATGGAAGTTAAGGTCAATATACCCTTGATTTGAAAACACATTCATCTTAAAGGGAAATAATACCATATCCTTATATACGTTACTAATAAATATCTCTCTTCCTACTTTATCTCTATGTTCCTTTGGAGTAGGCCAGTAAATATCTATGTTTAATGTGTTACCCTTACAATCAAAAGAAGTGGGTAGACCGAAATCTCCAGGATCTTTATAATATATGTGCCAGCCTGGTTCTACTGTAACCTTTATTGCACCTTTAAGAGTGAGGCTTGCTTCATTTATCTCGCCAATAAGTAAATCAAATTTTGCAATTTCCTCGTCAGCATATAGTTGGGTGCAAGAGAAAAATAAAAACAATATTAAATATATATGTATTTTCATTAAGGCAAATTTCTCCTTTTATAGAGAAAGTGATTTGGATTTTAAGTATTATATTTAATAGCATTATATAGATTATTTATTAATATAGCGTTATGCTATAGCTAAACTGACTTACGACAATCTGAAAAACGACAAATTCGTCATTCCGCTACTTGTTAGCGGAATCTATGCCGAGATACCGCGGCGGTATGACGTTTTCTTGAGTTAGCTATAGACAACCACAATATAAAGGGATGAAACGGATGCAAACAGTAGTGCCTTTCTGCACCAAACGTATTACCTTTAACGAATAGTAAAATGTGAGATTTTTTGGAACTACCGTGGAGCAATTGCTCCACGGCTTCACTCTACTCAGAATCCACCCATGCCACCCATTTCTCCTGCGCCCATAGGAGATGAAGTATTTTCTTTGCTTGGTACATCAACTATCATAGATTCAGTAGTAATCAGCACACTCGCAACAGATATCGCTGTTTCAAAAGCAATACGTACCACTTTTGCTGGATCAATCACACCAGCTGTAAATGCATTAGCGTAATTCATAGCCTCAACGTTGTATATAAGCTCTTTATCATTCTGCTTAATCAAATAGTCAATGATAACAGCAGATTCAAGACCAGCATTTTTAACTAACCTTCTAATTGGAGCACTGAGAACTTTCTTGATAATGTTTATGCCTATTTGCTCTTCGTCACTTGCACCTTTTAATTTGTCGAGAACAGATGAAGCATAAAGAAGCGCAACTCCACCACCTGGAACTATGCCTTCTTCAATTGCAGCTCTTGTTGCATGCAGCGCATCTTCAACTCTATCTCTACGTTCTTTAACTTCCACTTCAGTTGCTCCACCAACTTTTAGCACAGCAACACCACCTGATAATTTCGCTAAACGTTCTCTTAGCTTTTCTTTATCATAATCAGAAGTTGAAGTTTCAATTTGAGATTTGATCTGCTCGATTCTAGCTTTCACACTGTCAGAATCGCTATTTTCGCTGACAACTGTGGTATTATCTTTAGTAATTTTAACATTTTTAGCAGTACCAAGATCATCAAGTGTCAGATCTTCCATCTTGATTCCAAGTTCATCTTTTATGACGTACTTAGCACCAGTCAAAGTTGCTATATCTTCGAGCATCTCCTTTCTTCTGTCACCAAAACCTGGAGCTTTTACTGCAGCAACTTTTAAACCACCACGCAATTTATTGATAACTAAAGTGCTTAATGCTTCACCTTCGATATCCTCTGCAATAATAACTAAAGGTTTACCAGATTTAACAACAGCTTCAAGAATAGGAAGTAAAGGTTGAATAATATTTAATTTTTTCTCTGTAATTAATAGATAAGGATTATCAAGCTCCACGATCATTTTTTCATTATTTGTAATAAAATACGGAGAAAGATAACCGCGATCAAATTGCATGCCAGTAGTCAGCTCAACTTCTAACTCTTTTGAACCTTTACTTTCTTCAACAGTTATTACACCCTCTTTTCCAACTTTTTTCACGGAATCAGCAATACTGTTACCTATATCCTTATCACCATTTGCAGAAATTATTGCAACTTGTGCAACTTCGTCTATTTTCTCTAGAGAAATTGTACGAGACATTGACGTAATTTCCTTTAATATTACATCTTTCGCCTTCTGTATTCCATTTTTAATACCAACACGATCGTTTCCAGCAGCAATTGACTTTGAAGCTTCCATTATCATATTGCTAGTTAGTATTGAGCACGTTGTTGTACCATCACCAACTTTGTCGTTACATTGAGAACAACTTTGGGCAAAGATGCTTGCTATTGCAGCATTTAGTGGTTTTTCAGGCTTGATACCCTTCATTACCTTATAACCGTCTTTTGTGATTTCCGGTGCACCATAGGGCTTATTAATCCCTACTGTTTTTCCCCTAGGTCCCGCAGTTATTGCTACCGTTGAATCCACTATTGCTGCGACTTCACGAAAGGCTTCTTGCAACTGCTCACCTGATACTACTACATTAGTCATTTTTATCACCTCTTGTTAATAAAAAATTTAGAAAACTATAATAAAACCATTTACAATGCGCCATGTTGCGCTTTGTTTAAGTTTAGTAAAATAAAGACTGCTATTTAATGACAGCAAGTATATCGGACTCTTTCATCACGATAAGCTTTTCATCATTATGTTCTATTTCTGTACCAGCCCATTGACGATAGAACACTTTATCACCAGCTTTCACAGTTAAAGCTACGCGTTCGCCATTTGAGTTGCGTGAACCTTCACCAGTTGCTACAATTTCACCTTTAGTAGGTTTCTTTTCAGCACTTGATGGAAGCATAATTCCACCTTGCTTTTCCTCGCTAACAGGCTTGATCAGCACGCTATCATCTAATACATTTAAATTTACATTTGACATTTGCTTTTCCTCTCAACAAATTAACCTATAACTTTATATATATACTCGTAAGTTAGATTTCAAGGGCTGGAGTTTGTAAAATATGCACGCCAAAAGCAGTTTCTAAAAGAGCCTAATGTTATATAATAAAATTTAGATTTATTTATAGAGATTGCGTGAGTTATATACCATTCTTAAGTCGTGGTGTAATAGTGCTGTATGGGCCTGACACTAGAGATTTTCTGCAAGGCATTATAACCAATGATATTAATAAGTTGGATAGCCAAAAAGCCATTTACTCTTTATTGCTTAGCCCTCAGGGAAAATACCTATATGATTTTTTTCTTATTGAATATGGTAGATATATTTTCTTAGAGTGCGAAAATGTGCACTTACAGCAAATAATCGAGAAACTAGATTTACTTAAAACTTATTTGAGAGTGAAAATTAAAGACATTAGTGCACTATATAAGGTTGGAGTTTTGTTTGATACTAAGTTGGCGGAGTGTAGTAGTAAGTCACAAGTTATTTTTCAAGATCCAAGGCACAAGCTGCTAGGAATGAGGATCATACATAAAGATGAAATAAAAGAACCGGTTGGAGATTTTATTCAGTATGAAAAAGTTAGAATTAAAAACCTTGTCCCAGATGGAGCAAAAGATATGGTACAAAATTCATCGTTCCCATTGCAATATTTAATCGATAAGGCAAACGGTATAAGCTTTAATAAGGGGTGTTATGTAGGGCAGGAAGTCGTAAATCGAATGAGCAGACAAGAAATATTCAGAAGAAAACTTTATCTTGTTGAGGGGGATAACGCACTTCCAGATATTGGCACTAAAGTGACAAATGAAAATAATGAGGAAATAGGGGAACTGCGTTCTAGTGTAGACAACATTGGACTTGCATTGCTTAATACTCAAAAAAGTCATGCAAATTTATATGTCGATGGGGTTAAATGCGTTAAGATGTTGAAGTCTTAAGGTAGCGCATATAGAAACGAAAAGCTTATTTTATGGCCTGGCGTCACGCACTGGAATAACATCATTTACATTTATTACTTTTGCAGATACAATTTACATGCTATAATTGAATCTTCATAGTTGGTAAATTGGAGTGCAAAGAAGTAAAATTAAAGTAGAAATAAAAAGATTATCACACGGAGAAGACTTGTCTCTTCCATGTTATGCAACTACGCAGAGTGCTGGTATGGATCTTTATGCTGCATTGAATGGCTCTGCTGTTTTAAATCCACTTGAGAGATTACTTGTTCCAACTGGAATTGTGATTGCAATACCAAACGGTTTTGAGGGGCAAATCCGCCCACGTTCTGGTCTTGCTGCAAAATATGGAATCACTGTCTTAAATTCTCCGGGCACTATAGACTCTGATTATCGAGGTGAGGTTAAAATTTGCCTAATTAATCTAAGTAATCAGTCGTATGAGATAAAAAGAGGAGATAGAATTGCACAAATCCTTATTTCTCCTGTATCTCAGGTAATTTGGGATGACAGAGAAGAGTTCTGCGCAGAAGAAACCGGTCGCAATGCAGGGGGCTTTGGCTCAAGCGGCAGGTAGCTTACGAAAAAGCTTGACTATGACAGTTTTTTTATTTAAGCATATCAATATTTTATTAAACGAGGTTGTTTATGCTAACTTCCAAATACTTCAAGAATCATCGTGGCCAGCTCCACAAAGCAAACACTGTATTTGTTGCATTTACTGCTATATACGTTATAGGTGGATTAGCAATACTTTCAACACCGCTTTGGAGGCCTTCAACTTGCAAGCTAGCAGCTTTTGCAGCTACACCACTTGGAATGGGCGTTTTAGCATTTGTTGCTGCTGCGCTGACTTATTTAGCAATATATGCTATCAGCAAAAATAACGAGATTTCTGAGTTGAAAGCTCCGAAAGTTTTTAGTGAGTGTGGTGAAGCAAAATTGCTAGTCACAAAAGAGGTGTATGAGGAAATGAAAAAGGATAACCAAGTTAAAGATAATGCGGAAGAGGATAAATGGTATATAGACTTCAGCTTAAAAGGCGAGAACTACCGTATTACTGTTGGTGGTCAGTTTGGTAATGACGAGACGGTAGGCAATTCTTTATTATTAATTATAAATTCACTAGAAGTGAAAAACAAAAAAGGTAAGTTCGAGACAGTAGATAAAACAGAATGGAATAAAACATTAGGTTTAGACAAAGAGGGTGCTAAAGAGGTTAACACTTATTTAGGCTCACTTATTGTTGAACAAGTTGCTTCTCAACAACAAGGAAAATAGACAGTATGGCCAAGTGAAATAAAAGAGGTAGGTTAAGCCTGCCTCTTTATTTTTTTAGTGTCAATTACTCAAATGACGTCATTTATTATGGGAATGTATCCGTTCAGCAGAGTGGCAAAGTAGGTAGACAAGATAAACCAAAAAATCAAGAAAAAGTGAGTGTACAACAAATGGTGTCATGCAAGTAGCTGACACTGGTTCACTTTATGATGGTGTCATTCCAATGCTCCCTTTCTTGTCATCCAAGTAGCTGACACTGGGATGGCTTTGTTGCATAGCAACCGAAAAAATCTGGCAGTTACTGACAAAATTCATTATAAAATAGCCATTCAACTGTTGAAGAAAAAATATGCCACAAAAAATGAGAGTCAGTAACCAAAACGAATATAACAAATTTCTAGAAAAAAGAGGAAATATTTTTCGTTATATCAACGAAGCCATAGAAAATTGGTATGAAATTGGGCCAAAAATGCAGGGTGGCAACAATATTTACAGCAATAAAGTGGTGATTTTGATACATATAATAACCCATCTATTCAGAATAGGTTTGAGGCAAACAGTTGGATTTATAGCAGGATACCTTGAGCAAATTGGGAAAAATTTGCAAGTTATCAGCTATTCTCAGGCTTCAAGAAGGTTTAAGAAACTTAATATTAAGATAAATGATTGCAGAATTGATAAAGATAATATGGAAGATATCGAAATTGCTATAGATAGCACAAGCATCAGCATTTATAACAACACTCCTGGCCACAGCAAGGAAAATAGCGAAAATAGAAAGTATCGCAGCTATGAACAAGTAAAGAAACTACACGTAATGTTGAATATAAACAGCAAAAAAGCCATAGCTGCAAAATACAGCAGCGGAGTTTATTCAGATCACTATGGAGCTTGCGATTTGTTAGAAGAAGTTCATGCTGTAAAGGTATTATATGCGGATAGAGCATATGACAGGCATAAGCTTTACGAATTATGTAACAAGTTTGGTATAAAGACAAAAGTTCTTCCGAAAAACAACGCAACAGAGCACCAAAAATTGGATTACATGGATGATAGAAATGCTGCTGTTAGACTAATAAAGTCATATGATTGCATAAAAAAGTGGAAAGAAGAAGTAAATTATGGAAAGAGAGCTCACATTGAAGGGTTTTTCTCAAGATTAAAGCAAATATTTGGATTCAGCTTTAGGAATAAGTCCGAAGTAAATCGTGGAAAAGAACTACTCATTAAGTGCTATTTGCTTAATCAATTTACTGACATTGGTATGGCTAAATTCGAAATGGCTACATGAATTTATCGTAAATTACTACCGCATAAGGTGCGATGCAACAAAGCCCACTGGGATCCAGAAAAATTGATTGTGCACTATACAACATTTTCGATCAAAAGCTGGATCCCAGTGTCAAGCACTGGGATCTGGTAGACAATGTTCATACAGCTATGTGTCAGCTATGACACCCTGTGTTTGCTGGCTATAATTGCTAAGGATTTTTATTTAATTTAACTGCATCTTTTGCCTTATCCAATAACCCATTAATAAAGCCAATTTCGCTTGGTTTATCAAGTAAATCAGATGCAATGTTAGTATACTCATTGATAACAACTGGAACTGGCGTATCGCAATTAATCAACTCACATATTGCAACACGCAAGATAGATAAGCTTATAAGATTTAACCGTGAAAGGGACCAGCTTGGGTGTAAGTAAGACTCTATTATTTTATCATATTCTTCACTGCTTTTTATAACCTTATATAACAAGTTTTCTAAGAATTGATGTTCAAATTCTTCACATTCAAATATATCTCTCAACTTACTTATGTAGTCCTTAAGCTCACAATTTTCCAATTTAAAAGTGCTTTTATTGTAACCTACAAAAATATTTGAATAAGCAACTTGTACGGCAAGAAATCTTGCCGTACTTCTTTTTATGCGCCACTTTTTATCTACTGGTTTTTCCTCCATTATTTTAATTTATTGTGTAAATCTATCATACGCAAAACAGTTGAGGCTGCATGGCCACCAACGTTCTTTTTATTTTTGTCAGCTCTAACTAGTGCTTTATCTTTGCTGTCAGCGGTAATTACGCCCATACCAAGGGGCATTGCATAATGTATAATAACTTCATTTAAGCCTTCGATTACTCCTTTACAAACATATTGATAGTGATCGGTTTCACCGCGAATCACGCACCCAAGAGCTAAATAACCGTCATAATTAGCATTCTTGCTTTTGACTGCAAAGAGAATTGTAGCTGGTATCTCAAATGCACCAGGAACTTCAATTATCTCATAATCGACATTATTTCCTTTGAGTTTATCAATTGCACCCTCAAGCAAAAGGTTCGCTATTTCAGTATAATAAATTGAATTAACTATTAGTATTTTCGACATTCATCCCCACTTTTCTTGTTAAAAACAACTTTATTAATGATTGTTGAATTAGAGTTATAATATTACTAAATATCCAATATATTATCAGGCCGGCAGGAAAAGAAGAAAAAATAAAGACAGAAATGTAAGGTAAAAACTTCATAACATTTACTTGAATATCATCTTTACTGGTTTGATCTTTCTCACTTAGCTTCTGCTGAATTATCATGGTGGCACCGAAAATTATAGGTAAAATGCCTATAGAAATAGGAAAGTTATAATTAAACAACCCAAATAATGTAAAGATGTTCGTTGGGTCAGGAGCTGAAAGATCCTTAATCCATAAAAAAAAAGGGGCGTGTCTCATCTCTATAGTAACAAATAATACTTTATATAGAGCAAAAAATACCGGTATTTGTATTAGCATGGGAAAAATGCTCGACATTGGGTTTACATTGTTTCTCTTGAACAACGCAATTGTCTCTTTGTGCTGCTTTAAGCTGTCATTTTTATACAACTCTTTTATACGAGTTAATTCAGGCTGCAGGCTTTTCACCTTGAACATCGAAATATATGATCTATTAGATAAGGGAAGCATCAAAAGTTTGATTACTAAAGTCAGCAATAATATTGCTAAGCCAAAATTTTTTAAAACGAAGTTAAAATATTCAAGCAGTAAAAACACTGGCTTGGTTATAAAATAAAGAACACCAAAATCTACAGCTTTATCAAATAAAGGTATATTGAGAGTATCCTTATAAGAATCCAGTAAATTCAACTTTTTTGCTCCAGCAAAAAAATAATTCACATTAGAAACACTTGCGCCAGGAAGTATGCTCTTGTAAGGTTTGACAAAATCTACTTGGAATTTATCAGTATTATTAACGTTCGTGTGTTTAATGCTTACATTTATTTTATCAGATTTCTCAGGTATGATGGCTGTAAGCCAGTATTTATCAGCAAAACCAAACCAATTTTTTTCACTTGAGCTTGCTTTTATTAAATGTTTCTTAGAGATATCCTTATATGTCCACTCCTCCAGTTTATTATCAAATGCACCCAGTACTCCTTCATGGGATATCCAATAAGATTCATTAATATTATCACGTTTACGGTTAATTCTACCATAAGGAACCAAAACTACATTATCCTTTGTATTGTTTTCAATAATTTGCTCAACCTTAAACATGTAGTTATCGTCGAGGCTAATTTTCGTTTTAAACACAATGCCATTTTCATTATCCCAAAATAAATTGACCTCTTGTTGATTGAATTTATCTGCTTGCCAAACTGCCTTAGAATCTGGAACTTTAATCTTGTTATTCGGATCGAGCCACCCAAATTCTGCGAAATATACATCTTTTGATTCTGCAGGTGACAGTAACACCACCTGTGGAGAAGAAGAATTCGGTTCTAAGTGGTAATTAGTTAAAATTAAGTCATCAAACCTTGCACCTTTCAGAGAAATTGATCCTTTAATCATGTTATTGGTTAAACTAACCCTCTGTTCTCGAGTAGAATTAATAATTTCAGAACGATTTTTGTGTATTATAGGAGCAAGGTCGTTAAAAGATTCGATATGTTCAATATTTTCAATCAATGGCTGGTTTTGGTTTGCACTAAAAAAATTATCATAAATAATGCGCCAAGATACCATGATCAACATGGAAAGGATAGCTGCCAAAATTAAACTTTTTGCTTCTGACATGAAATTAAATCAAACATATCTTCTTAAAGTGTATACTAAATATTGTACTAAAACAATGAAATTTACTTATTTTTAATAATAACTTTTAACGCTAATCTTTAAAATTTATTTTAATAGCTTCAAATTTTAACAATATGAACGCGGTGAAAAATCTAGTTATTTGGTTGCTAATAATAGCCACTACTGCAATGCTTATTGATTCACAAAGGGACAAACTAAGCGACAGATTTCTCAGTACTTTTTTACCATATAAAGGAAGAATTCAAAATAGTGGAAGTATCGAATTTACGAAATCATACGATGGACACTTTTATATTCAGGCTCAGGTCAATGATCGCAATATAACGTTTTTGCTTGATACCGGAGCAACCGATATTGTTCTATCACAAAAAGACGCATTACATGTTGGTATTAACTTACAAAACGTTCAGGATTTTAAAATATATGAAACTGCGAAAGGTCAAATAAAAGCCGGTGTTGTTCACATCCCTCAGGTTAAAATAGGGAATTTTTTAGTTAATGATGTACAGGCGAGCGTTAATACTCATTCTATGTCTCATTCACTACTTGGAATGAGCTTTTTAAGATATTTTCATTTCACTATCAGAGATAATAAGTTGATATTATACCGCGACTAAATATTCCTATGATCTAAAGCTCTGTAGGTCAATATAGGAGCAGAAATAAATATTGCAGAACAAGTGCCAATCAAAATACCAAAAAAAATGATCAAGCTGAAGTCTTTCACTGCATCTGTGCAGATTAATGCCAAAGGAAGAGCAGCAAGAAGGGTTGTACCCGAGGTTAATATAGTGCGAAATAATGTAGAGTTGATACTTGCATCTACTATCTCACTCATCCGCCCACTTTTACCACTCTTGCAATACTCTCGAATCCGATCGTATATAATTACTGAGTTATTGATTGAATAACCAATGACAGTGAGGAGAGCTGCAACTGATGAAATATTAAACTCAATGCCAGTTAGGCTAATAAAACCAACAGTTAAAACCACGTCATGAATCAGTGCTGTTATTCCACTGAATCCACATTGCCAATTAAATCTAAACCAAACGTAAAAAAATATTCCAACAATTGCGATCAACATGGATAACATTCCTTCAAATATTTGTGTTGAGCTTATTTGTGGGCCAACATAGTCTATTTTACGATAGCTTATTGAGCTCCCCAGCTTTTCTTCTAGTATGCTTTTTATCTTTTTGATTTTATCTTCATCTCCTTCATCTTTAAAACGCATGACTAAATTATCACCCGCTTTTGAACTCTGCACTGTAAAACCATTTTCTTTTAATGCATCGAGAATAGAGTGATTCTCATCTGAAGATTTTATCTCTATCAAAATTCCGCCTGCAAAGTCTATGCCTAAGTTCACTCCACGTAACACAACAATGAGCATTGAAAAGATGATAAGAATAATGCTAATTAATGCAGTCAAATCCCTATATTTACTAAACTTGATATTGAGGTTATCTGGAATGAGTCTAAGTGCCATGCTATTTACTTAAACTTGAATTTTATATACTTTTCAAAAAATTCACTAGTTTATTTTGTGGTTGGACTTCTCTGTCATCCAAGTAGCTGACACTGGTTCGTTCTATAATGGTGTCATCCCAGTGCTCGACACTGGGATGACAGCAGTCCTACGTCATACCGCGATTCATTCGCGGTATCTCAGCCGCTAACAAGAGATCCCGCTAACAAGTAGCGGGATGACGAGATGCCACCGCAGACCGTCATACCACCACGAACCGTCATACCGCGATTCATTCGCGGTATCTCAGCCGCTAACAAGTAGCGGGATGACGGTTGTTGTTTAGCTACAAACGTTAAGAAACTTACCAAACGAAAAAAAGGCAAAAGAAACCCCATGGTGGTTGGCTATTTACTATGTACTAAAATATCGGCGTTTTTTTATTCTAAAACGCTTGATTAAGAGCGATTTAGCTACTTTTAACTTGCAACTAACCTACACCGCAAGTGTTTAAGAAATTTACTAAGCAGGAAAAAAGGCAAAGAAACCCTAGGGTAGCTAGTATTCAAATTCTCCCTTGTCAATTTGACGTTTTTTGCTGTCTTAAACGCTTTGTAAGCGCGTTTCGGCTTATATAGGTAAAAACCTAAAAATTTTTAAAGACATGCGATGCACGTAGTGCGAAAAATTAAACATGAGACGCCAAATACCCTAAGTTTTTTGTCATTAACCTGCACAGATTGCGAAGATAAATAAATAGCTTCAGTTTCATGATAAGGGGGCTGGCGGAGTTTGTCAAGTAAGTTTTTCGCTTCTGCGGGCTACTTGAATAACGGCTACAATGTTTGTACAATTGTGCGTCACGCGCTGGAATCTGCTACCCTGCAAAAAGAAACCTCTACTCCTTATTCTTTGCCCTTCCTGCACGCTTACGTTCATTTGGATCAAGGAATTTCTTGCGTAAACGTATAGATTTTGGAGTTACTTCCACCAATTCATCATCATCTATATACGCTATCATATCCTCCAGTGTCATTATCTTTGGAGGAGTGAGTTTTATGGCTTCATCACTACCTGAAGCTCTTACATTGGTTAATTGCTTACCTTTTAGCACGTTTATCTCCAAATCATTGTCACGGCTATGCTGCCCGACAACCATGCCACAATATACCTTATCCTGTGGCTTAATAAACATAATTCCCCTGTCTTGCAAATTGAAAATTGCATATGCCACAGCCTCACCCTTATCTGTAGAAATTAAAACTCCATTGCGCCTTCCAGAAATTGAACCTTTATGTGGAGCATAACTATGAAATAAACGGTTAATTATGCCTGTGCCCCGAGAATCAGTTAAAAACTCTCCTTGATAACCAATTAATCCTCTTGATGGCACTAAAAACGTTAATCTTGTCCTGCCATTACCAGAAGGTCTCATGTCAGTCACTTCACCTTTTCGGAAGCTGAGTTTTTCCATGATGATTCCACTATATTCATCATCTACATCAATTACTACTTCCTCTATAGGTTCAAGTTTTTTGCCATCTTCTTCCTTAAATAGCACTCGAGGGCGTGATACCGAAAGCTCAAAACCCTCCCTTCTCATATTTTCAATTAACACTCCAAGCTGCAACTCACCGCGTCCACCTACTTCAAACGCTTCACCGCTTGGTGCCAAAGTCACAGTAATTGCAACATTTGTTTCTGCTTCCGCATATAAACGATCCTTTATAACGGTTGAGGTAAGCTTTGTTCCCTCTTGTCCGGCAAAAGGTGAATCATTAACACTCAGAGTAATCGCCATTGTCGGCGGATCAACTGGAGTTGAGCTCACTGCAGTTGTAACCTCTGGTACTGCTATAGTGTCAGAAACTGAAGCTTTCTCAAGTCCTGCAATTGCAATTATGTCTCCCGCCACAGCTTGTTCTACTGGAATACGTTTCAAGCCAGAAAATGAAAGCAACTTAGTTAATCTTCCTCGTTCAATTACTTTACCATCGAGGTCAAGCACCTTAAGATCTGAATTGACTTTTGCAACGCCCTGATAAACCTTTCCTGTCAATATTCTGCCAAGAAACTTATCAGACTCAAGTAGAGTGACCAACATAGCAAAAGGTGCATTTTGATCATAAACAGAAGGTTTTATATAATCTATAACCGTTGAAAATAATGGGCTTAAATTTTTTCTTTCATCAGAAAGCTCCTTAGCACACCAGCCATTTCTACCTGAAGCATACAACACTGGAAAATCTAGCTGCTCGTTGGTTGCATCAAGGTTAAAAAATAATTCATATATTTCATTTAATACTTCATCAATTCTGCTGTCTGGCCGGTCGACCTTATTGATTATCACAATTGGCTTCAAATTTGCTTTTAGTGCTTTTGAGAGCACAAATTTTGTTTGTGGCATGGGACCTTCTGCAGCATCAACCAGCAGCAACACACCATCTGCCATGCACAATACCCTTTCTACTTCTCCACCAAAGTCCGCGTGCCCTGGCGTATCAATAATATTGATCTTTTCATCGCCCCACATTATTGATGTGCATTTTGCAAGTATTGTAATTCCGCGTTCACGCTCTTGATCACCACTATCCATCACTCGTTCTTGAACTTCTTGATTCTCGCGGAACGTGCCACTTTGTTTTAACATGTTATCAAGTAAAGTAGTTTTACCGTGGTCAACGTGTGCGATTATTGCTATATTACGGATCGATTTAAATTCGTTCATTTTCTATCATTTCAAAATTAATTTAGTAATAAGTATACATAAAATACACTTAGAGTAAATAACTAAAGCTGTGCTGTGCTTCCAAGATATTATAGGATTACTTTGTTAAATATTCTCTACTCCCAGGTTTTGTTATGGGTAGTTGTTTTAATTCACTTGGAAGTTCTTCCTCGCTGTAGTTTTTGATGTTCAGTTCAATCAAAGATATGACAGGAAAAGGCAGTTTTGTTTCACTATTTCTCTTTATCAAAGAAGCTTCAGCAACAACTTTACCTCCTTCCCCTTCTGCACATTCCACTGCTTCAAGTGAAGATTTGCCTGTGGTTATCACATCCTCGATAAGTAATATTTTCTCACCATTTTTGATCTTAAATCCACGGCGTAATTCAAACTTGCCATTAACGCGCTCGCAAAACATTGTCTTTATTCCAAGCTGCCTGCCAATCTCATAACCCACAATTATTCCACCAATTGCAGGAGATAATATTAAATCTATAGAGCTATTTAATTCTTTTTTTATTTTATCTGCTAATAATGCGCAAACTTTCATGGCTCTGCTTGGATTTTCAAAAATCTTCGCACACTGTATGTATGTGTCACTATGCAGCCCTGACGACAGCTTGAAGTGGCCATGCAAAATTGTTTCTGCTTCTTTAAATTCTTTTATTATTAGGTTATTTTCGTCTAATATCATTTTTTAAGTTTCACTATTACATTCTTTATTAATTATCTGAGTGATACAAATATCAGACCATAGGTTTATTGCAGTTTCAAACATATCGATGATTGTATAAATAGGCAAGATCAGTCCCATAATATGCAGAGGAACATTCATCGACATGAGATAACTGGTTGCCATAAAATAGCACCCCATAGGCACTCCAGCGTTACCAATTGCAGCCCCTGTAGCTAAAAAAATCCATATCAACATTTCGCTTAAGGAAAATACGTATCCGTTCATTTCTGCAACAAACATCACAGTGATTAGTATAAATGCAGCACATGCATTCATATTAATTGTTGTGCATATTGGTAAAATAAAAGACGATAATTTCTTTGGCACCTTTAGCTTGTTCTGCACACAGTCTATGGTTGTAGGCAGCGTTGCACTGGATGATTTAGAAAAAAATGCAAGTGTGAGTGCCGGCATAACCCCTTTCAGCGTTTGAATTGGTGATATGCCTTTATACCACATAAGTAGCGGTAAAATCAGAAATGCCTGCACAAAATTTGCAGACATTATGCAAACAAAGTACCATAAAAGATTGTAGAAATCACTACCGCCTTTTAATTCATGCAAAAAACATGTAATAAAAGACCAAACAGCAAGCGGAATAAATTTTAATAACCCTTGAGCAATTTTAAGTAGCGTATCAAAAAGTGCAGAGAATACTTGATGTAATATATCCTGCTTTTCTTTTGAAAGTGAAACAATAGCTCCACCCATCAAAAAAGCGATTAATATGCTACCAATCATATTATTTTCAAGAAAAACTTGCACAAAATTCGAAGGAATGAGTGATTTTAAATATGAAAAATAACTGTGGTTATTGCTGTTAATACTCCCTATTGTATTACTTATGAAATTTTTTCTTGCTGGATCTATTAACAAATAAAACGATAATGCAACAAACGCAGCTATAATAGTTGTAAGCAGCGTATAAAATAGTGCTTTCTTAACTAAGACTTTGATTTCAATTGAGTCTTTGAGCCCGGAAATTGTGGAAACTATGGATAAAAAAACCAGAGGTAAGCTTATTAATTTGAGCAAGCTGATAAAGATATCACTAAATAGCTTTGCTATTTCAAATATGATTTCATTGTTTAGATAGTAAGCAACTATTGCAAACAGTATAGAAAAGAGTACTGCAAACTTGCGCATTGAAAATAAAACTTCAAAGTAACATTATACAACAATTTTGCTGTTTTGGAATCAGATTGATAGACAAAATAACTTTACAGATTAGGGGAAGATAAGAGGATGCATTCATTTGAAGACAGTGTAAGATTTCTTAATTTAAATTTAGGTGCACTTAGCCCATTCTGGTGATAACAAATTGGAATAGATAAGGTATGATAACTAACTCTTCTGTGAGTATATAGTTTTGCCGGACACAACAGTACGTACTACATGTCCTTTTACTTTGCGCCCATCGAAAGGGGAATTCTTTGATTTACTAGCAAAGTTGTCAGTTTTAATTTCCCATTCATGATTGAGGTCAACTAAAATTAAGTCTGCAGCAAGTTTTTTTTGTATACGACCACGTGGTATGTGTATTATATCTGCAGGCTTATATGTTAATTTTGCGAGCACATCAAGTAGACCCATTTGCCCACTGTGATAGAGTTCAAGTGAAAGGGGCAGCATTGTTTCAAGACCAACAATACCAAATGCAGCATTTTCAAGTGGCAGATCTTTAGAACTACGATCATGCGGAGCGTGATCGGTTGCAATGCAATCAATCACACCTGTCTTTAAACCTTCAATCATAGCTAAACGATCTTCTTCAGTGCGAAGCGGCGGATTCATTTTTGCAATTGCTCCATGTTGTTTTACTATATCTTCAGTCAAAGTGAAGTGATGAGGGGTTACTTCGCACGTAACATTTAATCCCAAATCTTTTGCACGTTTAATAGCATCAAGTGAATCTTTTGAAGAGACATGTAGAATATGGTAGTGCACATTTTCCATATCCTTCATTAGCAGTATATCACGATTTACCATAACCGATTCTGACACACTCAAGATCCCCTTTACTCCCAATTCTTCAGAAATTTTACCTTCGTTGATTGCGCCACCAGCAGATAGATTTAAATCTTCTGCATGTTGAGCAATAGGGACATTCAGCATACTTGAATAAAGCAGCGCCTGTCTCATAATCATTGGGTTCATAACTGGCATGCCATCATCGGTGAACCCAACCGCACCTGCTTCCTTTAAAAGTGCCATTTCAGTCAACTTTTCTTCCGAAGTGGTAATTTTAGCATAAAATTCAACGTTTACATGTGAAGTTTCAAGTGCTCTATATTTCAAATATTTAGCCAAAACAACGCTATCAATTGCCGGAGCAGTGTTTGGCTGACAAACTACAGTTGTAACGCCTCCAGCAGCTGCAGATTTGCTACCTGTATATATAGTTTCTTTATGTTCCTGGCCTGGTTCACGAAAATGTACGTGAATGTCAATAAGGCCTGGCATTAGAACAAGCCCTTTACAGTCTATTGTTTCGTCAACCCCACTTGTTGAAAATAATGATTCACCAAAGTCGACAATTTTATCCCCTTCAGTCAATAATGAACCTTTTATATCAAGTTTAGTTTCCGGGTCGATAATACGAGCATTAGTATACGCAATTTTATAGCCTTCCTTTTGCCCTGTTTGCAACAAATTCCAAGTCTGTGTCATTATATTTGAGTATCGATCATGCAATAAATCTAAAGTTTTTTTAATAAAACACAACCAAATTAAAACACAGACTAAGAGCCGTCTTGAATTAAAATTGTCCCAAAAATTTGGCTCTTATAACCGGGTTACTTCAGTTTTAACGTTAATATGAAAAACTCTTAGCTCTGTTGGAGGATTTTCCGGCTGAATATCTAGCTCATTCTGTATGTTCGATAAACAAATTAAAGCTGAATCAAAATCTTCATCAAACTGCTTTACTTCATGCATACCATCGATTATTTCCTCTAATTCTTCCACATCATCCATTTCTTGCGGCGCACTTTTTAATATCGCTTTTATTTGGTTTAAATTTTGACGAATTTTCTCCTGATATCCAGCAATTCTCTCTTGATATATATCAATTATTTTTTGACATGCGTTGCCTCTAAATGGATGTTCTTTTTTCTCTTTTATGTAAGAGCATGTCTTCAAACTGAGTAGAAAGAAGTTAAGAAGTATGGTATAAGGTACATTTTAAGATGTACCCAAGCGATATAAGTGACAAAGAATGGAAGACAATAGAGCCATATTTTGAACCTAAAAAGACCGGCAGACCAAGAAAACATAGTATTAGAACAATTATTAATGCAATCCGCTATATGATGAGAACAGGATGTCAATGGAGACAACTGCCTAAAGATTTTCCACCATGGAAAACCGTATATAGTTGTAATTCGCGCTTGAAAAAAAGTGGAATATGGCAAGAAATTCATGATTTTCTAGTTAAAAAAGTAAGAGAGATGATTGGTAAAAATAAGACTCCATCAGTAGGTATAATTGATAGCCAGTCAGTGAAAACTACTCAAAAAGGGGATCCAGAGGATATGATGCTGGCAAAAAAATAAAGGGCAGAAAACGCCATATTATTGTAGATACTGTGGGTCTTGTAATTGCTGCTGAAGTACAGAGTGCAAGTATTCAAGATCGTGATAGTGCTCTAAATCTTTTTGCCCAAGCTAAATGCAAAGTTCCAACTTTACGTAAGTTTTTTGCTGATCAAGGGTACATAGGTAAATTACAAAACAGATGCTTATTGGAAACGGGATGTTTATTAACGATTGCCAAGAAAATAGTTGATACAGGATTTCAAGTTATTCCCAAACGTTGGATTGTTGAAAGAACTTTTGCCTGGCTTTCCAATTTTAGGCGCATGAGTAAAGATTACGAGCATTCTCCTCTCACCTCAAAAAACTATATCTTCTTTAATATGATCACTATTATGCTTCACAAATTAGCTCATTCTTCAGTTTGAAGACATGCTCTAAATGTTCAACTGAAGGTACGTTGATTGATTGCTTGATTCCGTAAGTGTGAAAAGATAAACCTTTAACGTATTTTTCTCCTTCTTCGCTAATTCCTTCTTCAGGGAAGATGATTCCAACTTTATCTATTTCAGCTGAATCTTCTATTAATGTAAGAGATAATTGATCCTTGAGCTCATTTGCTACGCTGATATCTGTATTACATTCGTATGTTTTTGATTGATATAGTGGACTAATAAGTAATTTCACTTTACTGCTCCCATTACCATTATCTTGATAGCTGAATCCATAAGCAACTCCATTTCCTTCAATTAACCCTACTTTTGCTGGGTTAAAACCTATTGCTTCTTTAACTTCCGGTGTATTTGAGCTGATCCCGAGTAATCTTCTTAATATAGACATAATTTTATTTAAAATATTAATAAAATGCTATTATGATTACCCCTGGTGTTAATGTCAATGAAAATTTTAACTAAAATTAAAAAATTAATATAATGTTTTATACTAAAAGGCAAATATAAGCTTGAAGAGGGCTGAAAAGCTTTGTAAATGAGGAGAGGATAAAGTATCTCAAACTATATAATCTATCCTAAAGGCAAAATTTGCTATGCATTGCACAGGTTCCGCTAACAGGTAGCGGAATTGTAAGTTTTGACTAAGATCTTTGTTTATTCTCTCCTAGGGTTTCTGCCTTTAGCTCATCCATAATTGTTTGAATTTCAGGAAGCTCCTTATGTTTTGCGTAATCTGATTCATATTTTTCCCTTTTATCAGAAACTTTATATTCGTTTTCTTGATAAAGTGAATATAAAAATCCAACTCCAAAAATAACAATTGATGCAAGTGCCATGTATTCAAGTGGTCTTTGCACTTTTTCTCTTAAATCAAAATATCGAGACAACAGAATCAGAGCACAAGATGCTATCACTACTGCACCAGAAGCAAATTTATTTTCTCTAAAATGCTTTTGATTATGACTCTGTTCATAATTTCTATAAATAGTTGTGGCATGAGCTCGAAGCCTTTCTTCTCTATCTTTTTCCTCACTGCCTAATATTGACGTAATAAATTTTCTAAAATTCTCTTCACCAGTTTCCTGTCTCCATAAGTTTAATTGTTTACTCATAGTTTAACCTCATATTAATAAATATAGTTTATTATACACAACATTTATAATAAATGTCAAGGATAGTATATTTATTAATAATATACTATAATTTCTTAAGCATTTTTTTAAGTAGTTAGCTGTAGCTAAAATAATTGAGATTTACCGAAACAAACTTATGAAACAATTGAAGCTAGCGCATGACCAGATTTTGTTTAACTGGACCCTATAGCCAACCAAAAGAATTTACAAGTTGGACAGTATGGGTAGTGTAATACTGCAAAACGCTATTTCTCAAAAAACCAACAATTGCAATCATTGGTTCTACAGGTATAATCTGTTAAAGTTTACACGAGTCTCATGAATGACAGAAAAAGAAAAGCAGTTTAGTTTTATATCAGAAAACCTCAAGAAAGCAGAAAAGTTTATAGAGATGTATCCCAAAGGTAGAGAAGGAGGCGCTGTCATGCCTTTACTATACCTGGTTCAAGAGCAATGCGGATGGGTTTCTGAATCTGCTATGCGTTATGTTGCTGATATGCTGCATATTCCACATATTCGTGTATATGAAGTGGCAAATTTTTACACCCTGTATAATTTAAAACCAGTAGGCAAATATCTAATACAAATTTGTAGAACAACTCCTTGCTGGTTGTGCAATAGTGAAGAAGTTTTAAATACCTTTAAAAAGAAGCTTGGAATCAATATCGGTGAGACTACTAAAGACAATCTGTTCACTTTAAAAGAAGTTGAATGCCTAGGTGCATGCGTTAATGCTCCCGTTGCGCAGATTAATAATGACTTCTATGAAAATCTTACTCCTGAAAAAGTAGAAAACATCATAACAGAACTTTCAGGCAAATAGATGAAAGAAGAATTTGCATTTAAGATAATCAAGCAATCAG
This sequence comes from Wolbachia endosymbiont (group A) of Anoplius nigerrimus, assembly GCF_947251795.1. Taxonomy (GTDB): domain Bacteria; phylum Pseudomonadota; class Alphaproteobacteria; order Rickettsiales; family Anaplasmataceae; genus Wolbachia. The sequence continues at coordinate 223,820 of NZ_OX366385.1, forward strand.
GTTCTGCAAAAGTTGGAACAATTAAAACTCCAAATGGAAGCGTAGAAACACCAGCTTTTATATTCTGTGCAACAAAAGCTGCAATTAAAGCTGCAGATATCGAGAGAATTAGTGAAGCAGGTACTCAGATAATACTTTCCAACACCTATCACCTAATGCTTCAACCAGGAGAGAATACTGTTGCAAAACTTGGTGGTTTGCACAAGATGATGGGATGGAATGGGCCAATGCTAACTGACTCAGGTGGATATCAGATATTTAGCTTAGGGCACGGATCAGTTTCGGAAGAGATAAAAGGAATAAGAAAAAAACAAAAAACTTTGATCAAAATTAATGAGGATGGGGCAATTTTTCGTTCTTACATTAATGGTAAAACTTATTGCTTAACTCCTGAAAAATCTATAAAAATTCAACAAAAATTAGGTGCAGATTTAATCTTAGTCTTAGATGAATGTACTCCATTTCACATAAGCAAAGAATATACAGCAAAATCAATGCTCATGAGCCACAGATGGGCTAAACGTTCTTTAAATGAATTTGAAAAAAACAATAATGGCAAGCAGGCACTGTATGGAATTAGTCAAGGCGGAGTATATCAAGATTTACGTAGAGAAAGTTGTAATTTTATTAACGATTTGCCATTTTTTGGTCAAGCAATAGGTGGATCACTTGGTCAAAGTAAAGAGCAGATGTACGATGTAGTTTCTTTCACTATGGACCATCTGAAAAAAGACAGGCCTACTCATTTGCTTGGTATTGGTGGAATTGTGGACATCTTTCGCGGAGTTAGTCTTGGAATTGATACGTTTGATTGCGTGCATCCAACCCGTTTAGCAAGGCATGGTGGTGCGCTTATTAAAGTAAAAAATAGAGATTCTATTTCTTCAAAGTGCAAAGAGCATATTAATTTGCGAAATCAACAATTCGAGCTGGACAATAACCCAATTGAAAGTGACTGCTTATGTTTTACCTGCAGAAAGCATTCAAGAGCTTATATACACCATTTATTGAAAGCTAAAGAGCTCCTGGCTTACACGCTCGTTACCATTCATAATATTTTCTTCATGAATAAGTTAATGGCATCAATAAGGCAGGCTATATTAGATGATAGGCTAGATCGGGAGAAAAATAATTGGATTAGTGAAATACCATTGCACTTTGATTTGGCCTCTCTTTAAGTCTTTTCTTTATGCCGTTGATTTTTACTTCTTGTTATATTTACTTTATTTATCACACTATTAATTAGAAAGGTTATAATAAATAATTAATCTATTAATGTTAGTCTCTACCCATATGATTTGTAAGGATTAGAGGTGAAGATATGGCTAAAGGAAATAATACCCTATTAATATTTGATTTTGATAACACTATCACTAATGGACACATGCATGGTGTTTTCTTTGGTAGACACTCCGGAATTAAAAAAAGTGATTTTAATTCTGCTGTGGAAAATGCAGTGACTGATCACAATATAAAAGATTTTCTAAAAAATACAGACGGAATAAAAAATGAAGAGGGGCTGAAATCTACATTACAGTCTGCACTTTCAAACGGAATAGAAGTGAATATTGCATCATATACAGGATATCCAAATGCTGTAAAAAGGGTTGTAGAAAATCATTTGGGCTTATCTAAAGAACAAGCAGACAGTATTTCTGTATTTGGTGGATTTCCAGCAGATTATGATAATGAGCTTCCAAAAGATCTCAAAGAACAACAAAGTCAAGTTGGAAAGAATTTACACATCTGTAAAGCAATTGTGAACTATAAGAACAATCACAATGGTCAGTTGCCAAAAAATGTAATGTTGGTTGATGATAGTGCAGGTAATATAAAAAAAATTAATGAGTTTGTTGAATCAATGAGCAAAAGAGGGGGATGGCTTAAAGAAAATGGGCTGAGTATTGAAGAGATACAAAAAATCAAATTTGAAGGTGCGCGAGTGCCTAAAGAGGACAAAAATGTTGGTTATCTAGAAAGAGTACAAGAGTTTATCAGTTCTAGGAAAGAAGAGTCACCACAATTACCTCCTAAACTTAAGAATTTAAATGCAGTATCCCAGAATAATGAGGAGCCACCACAATTACTTCCTAAAAAAAGGAAATCAAGTGATGGTATGGTTGCTGATGGTGAGAATAAAAAACAAGATATTAAGGGCATGTTGTCATCTGAAACACAAGCAAACCCAACACGCTCAAAACGTCATGCAATGATGCTTGACCCTCAGCAAATAGAATCTATACACCAGAATGCTGAAGAGCCACCACTAGGTAAAAAATACGCACATACTGAAACCATCTCCTTATCAAAGGCATTTGATACAATCAGAGATTTTTTTCAAGATTGTGGTCAAAAAATAATAAATACTATTCATAGATTACTAAAGAAGGAAGTAATAACAGGAGTTAAAGAGCAAGGCTATGATGTGAATAGTGAAAAAGGTAAAAGTGAAATTACGATTTATGGTAATAAATTGATAGATATTGACAAAATAAAAACGGATTTTATTGATACCTCTCTAATTCGAATAATGGAATTGGGTGAGGAGAAAATCAAAGATCTTAACAATAATTATAAAGGTGATCAGCTAGGCTCTGTGGACAAAATTTTAGAGAAGCCATACAAGAGCTCCAACAAAATTGAGAAAACCCATAAAAACCTCAGCAGTTTTATCAAATCTGGAAAAAATGCGCCTAAAATTTTTAATTTTACCAAAAAAAACACTCAATCAAATGACGTTCTTTGTAGATATGCTCATCGTAATACCTTTGCACTTTTCGATTCCGTTTTGGCGGAATAACTACTGTACATCCCTTGTCTTCAAGACTTGTAACAAAGGCATTGCTATCGTAGCCCTTGTCAGCTACTACAGTAGAGTTATAGATACTTTCGGTCAACACTTGTGCCTGCGTAATTTCATTTCTTTGACCAGGAGTCAGAGTAAATTTAAGTGGATTTCCAAGTGCATCGACAAGCGCATGTATTTTAGTTGTAAAGCCACCTTTGCTCCTCCCTAAAGCTTCTTGATCCTTGGAGTTTTTTGTATATCCAGATGAACATGGATGGGCTCGGATGATCGTACCGTCGATTATAGCAACTTCTAAATCAGGCTCTTGTTTAGTATATTCAAGCAATTTTTTCCAGACATCTCTTTCACACCATCTTTTAAATCGCTTATGTATACTCCTGTAATTACCATAAGTTTTTGGTAAAAGTCTCCATTGGCAACCACTTCGCACTATGTACCACACTGCCTCTATGAATATTCTTAAACGTTTTTCATCTTTGCTGTGCATTCCTTTTACGCTTTTTATGAACTCTAAAATTTGTTTCCAATTTTCCTCTTTGATGTAATATTGCATATGGTAGTTTCTCCATTTTTTACCTATTAGGCTAAACTACCATCTTTTTCTCTCTTTTCATATTTTTTGTCCACAGAGCCTAGGAATAATGGTGATTTCACCCATGATGGAAAAATCGATCATAACGATTATAATTATGTTATCAAGCATGAGTTTGTCCATGCGTTAACGTTCTATTTAACTTCTAAGCTCGATCTTGGCAAAGTTTTAATGGAAGGGTTAGCAGAATATGTTACACACCTAACAGAAGGAGAAAAACCGGCTGATTTTGCAAAACTTGTTAGTGAGGAATACAAGGAACATACTCTAGAGGAAATAGTTAAAGGAGCCATCGATCCTTATCAAACGGGTGCAGCAGTTATTGCATATATCGAAGAGACTTATCCAAATTTCATTGATAATTTGCTTTATGCAGCAACAGAAGATAGGAAAACTCTGAATGGCCGTTTTTATTTCAAGGAGATGATGCAAAAAATCTACCAAAGCGAAGCAGAGAAAATCCAAAAAGGAGAAGGGTTTTCTAATTGGGTAAAAACCCACTCAAGCACTGAGGATAACACTATTGAGTCTGATCATATTCAATCTGATCAACCAGTAGTAGATCACGAAGAAGACGAAGTGCAGTCAAAAGGACAAGTCAGTGAAGATAAAGCTGCTACTAGTTCATTCCGTGGTTTGGAAGCACCTAAAAAACCAGTAATACATGAGCACAATGAAGAAAAAATTATTCTAAAAGACACAATTCTCAAAATAGAAAAGAGCTACGAGCAGGACTCAGAAGGGAAACACAAGGCAAATGTAACCATAGATTATCATGACCTAAAAGCTTTGTACAATAGGGCAGAAGGGGAAGATAAAAACTCTGTGTTAAAGTTTTGGCAAAAATTGGCCGAATCAGATTATAAGGTTGGTGCTTTGCCGGAAGACAAATACTATTTTGAAAAAGGCAAATTCGTAATCCACGATAGTGGCACAAAGAAGCTTATAGTGTTACCTGAAGATAAGGTGTCCATCAAGATAATGAAGGATGGTGATAGTTATAGTTTAGCTATATCAAGTGGTAATGGCAAAGTAATAAGCAGCATTAGTAAAATAGATAATCCAAATTACGAATTGCTGTCAGATTCAAGTCATTTCAACTCAGGGGAGCAAGATAATATTGTATTATCAGATCAACATCACGAATATAATCTTTATCTAGAGAATGGCTTTGTGAAAATGTTCGATTGCGCAAGTGACCACATTTATCACGACCACAACTCGGCCTATATCTATAGCTAACCCAAGAAAGGTTTTCCTACGTCATACCGTGATTTATTCACGGTATCTCAGCTGCTAACACGTAGCAGAACGACAGCAATCCTACGTCATACTGTCACGGTATCTCTAGATCCCGCTAACAAGTAGCGGGATGACGGTTGTCAGGCTAGCTGTCATCCCAGTGCCCAGACACTGGGATCTAATTTTGGAGAAATTTTATCATAAATACTGTATTTTAACATAAATTTTGTCGTTCATTGCATACTGTAAGGTATAACAGTTTTTTGTATTATAGTAAATACTAGATCCCAGCGCTCTCCTTCCTGTCATCCCAGTAGCCCCTCCCCTGTCATCCGAGTAGCTGACACTGGGATCCAGTAAATTTATTTACTATATATGAAAAGTTATTATGTTTATATACTCACAAGCAAGCACAATAAGGCTCTGTATATAGGTATAACGTCAAATTTAACTAAACGAATTTGGGAACATAAAAATAAAGTTATTTCTGGCTTTACATCAAAGTACAATGTGCAGAAATTAGTTTACTTTGAGGTATTTCAAGATGTAGGTTCAGCTCTGAACAGAGAAAAACTTTTGAAAAGCTGGAAAAGAGAATGGAAAATTGATTTAGTTGAAAGGGAAAACCCAAATTGGACTGATTTATATGATGAAATTACAAAATAAAATGAGATCCCAGTGTCACGCACTGGGATGACAAGAGAAGGGACTGGGATGACAGGAGAGGGAACTGGAATGACAAGAGAAGAATTCTAAAACGACAAACCTCAAAAAAAACTTATGTAAAATCTAGCATTAACGAAAATTATACTTTTTTCATGCATGCTATGGTTTTTATAATTAATGGAGGGTGATATGACTACTACAATAAAAGATGCAGCAGACGATGCTGGTTTTATAATGGCCCTAATGGCATTACAAGGATTTAATGACAAGGTATATATTAAAGCTACTCCAGCTGATGAAGTTTATACTAAAAAAGCTGCTGATACTGCATTTGTTAAAACTTTAAAACTTACAGATACGCTAAAAACAGAAGTAGTAAAACAGCCTGTTGTGGATGCTATAACTGCTTCTCCTGATTTTACAAATAAGGTATATATTAAAGCTGATAAAGCTGATGAAGTTTATACTAAAAAAGCTGCTGATACTGCATTTGTTAAAACTTTAGGACTTACAGATACGCTAAAAACAGAAGTAGTAAAACAGCCTGTTGTGGATGCTATAACTGCTTCTCCTGATTTTACAAATAAGGTATATATTAAAGCTGATAAAGCTGATGAAGTTTATACTAAAAAAGCTGCTGATACTGCATTTGTTAAAGCTAAAGAACTTGCAACAAAAGTTGCAGAAAAAGCTGTTATGGATGCTATATTTGATGCAAAAGATGGCAACAAATCAATTCTAGTGGATAAATTAGGAGAATTTCTTATTAAAGATGATACCAAAGCGTATGATAATGGTAAAAAGACAGCAAAGGAGTTATTAGTTCCATCAGCTGCTGATTTAGTACAAAATCAGAGTTTTAAAAAGGATATTGATACAAGTATTAAAGAAATGGCTGTCTCAAGTAATTCAGATTTCCAAAAAAGCGTGAGAGAAGTAATGTCACAACCATCCTTTGAAATTCCAACAAGTGATGATGCTGCACTTAATTGGACTTGGTAATCCAGCAAGTAGTCACGCTACTTGGATAACACCTATAGCTCTGTCATTCCAGCGCGTGACGCTGGAATCCAGAAAAGTTTGCTTGTAAGCAAGCAAACTTATTTGGTGAGTATAAAATCTACGTCACACCTCCACGGCATCTCTAGATCCCGCTAACAAGTAGCGGGATGACGGTTGTCAGGCCAGCGTCCCATAAGTGTTGAAAGTGCTATAAGTGGCATTATATAAGGTGGTTAATGGCATAAATTTCAATGATAATAAAATAAATCAAAAAAGCGCCTTTTTGCCTGTGGTTAGAAGGTTTAAGCGAATTTTTGACGTGGTTTATCTGCTTTCCCAACAACGAAGGTTGATATCAAGAGGAGATTTACATACCATTAATCACCTTGTGTGACTGCACTTTCAACACTTATGGCCAGCGTCCCTATGATGTCATCCCAGTGCTTGACACTGGGATCTCATTTTACTTTATGATGATGTCATGCAAGTAGCTGACACTGGGATGACAGCAGTCCTACGTCATACCGCGATTCATTCGCGGTATCTCAGCCGCTAACAAGAGATCCCGCTAACAAGCAGCGGGATGACGATTGTCGTTTAGCCATAAATATTAAGAAATTTACCAAACGAAAAAAAAGGCAAAAGAAGCCCCGTGGTTGGCTAATTACTTACATTATACTTTCAAGTATGGCGTTTTTTTATTCTAAACACTTAATAACCGCGATTTAGTTGCTTTTAAACCGCAACTAATCTAAATTATAAACGTTAAGAAATTTACTAAACAAAAAAAAAGGCAAAAGAAACCCTAGGGTAGCTAGTTATTCACTATCCATTTTTTAAGTTGGCGTTTTTTTATGTTTTAAACGCTTTATAAGCGCGTTTCAGCTTATGTAGGTAGAAGTTTTATAAAGACATAAGGTGCACATAGTGCAAAAAATTAAACATGAGACGCCAGATACGTGAGTTTTTTTGTCATTTAATCTGTACAGAGAAGATAAATAAATAGCTTCAGTTTCATGATAAGGGGGCTGGCGGAGTTTGTCAAGTAGGTTTTGCATTTAATCTGTTTCTTGATTTAGGTGCCCTTGACTCCCGGCTGGATCAAATTTGTATAGCTACATTGTTGGTAAATCTAAATTGCTTTAATAATTTTGATTGAAAAATAGTTTTGCTATTATATAAATGCTACTTTAGGGTAATCAAAATGGAAGACGATAAATATAGCCTAGGTTTAAGAGTTATCCATTGGTTGATGGCTGTTTTTATTATTGGTATGCTTTGTTCTGGCCTTTATATGAAAAGCTTACCACTTAGCAATGAGATTAAGTTCAACATATACGCTATTCATAAGGCTTGCGGTATCACTATTCTTGGACTAATCATAGTACGCATATTTTTTCGCGTCTTTACTTATGTTCCTCCACTTCCAGCAAATTTTTCTGGGTTTGTAATCAATGCAAGTAAAACAGTACACTTTGGTTTATATTCTTTAATGGTGCTAATGCCACTATCTGGCTATGTCATGTCTTCTGCTTCTGGCAAACAGATCAAATATTTTTTTCATATCCCTTTGTTAATTAATCAAAACAAAGATCTAGCTAATGCAGCTAATCAGCTACATTCGGTGTTTGCATATTTTATGGTACTCTTTATAATCTTGCATATACTTGGTGCTTTGAAACACACATTTATAGATAAGCAAAACATTTTTAAACGTATGATATAGATTATATGTTAAGTAGCCTCTGGAAAAAAGGAACAGATTTTCTTGGTAGTGAATTTGCCATAATGGGTGGTGCTATGAGCTGGGTTTCAGAGAGAAACTTGGTTTCAGCAATCTCAAACGCTGGTGGTTTTGGTGTGATTGCATGTGGTGCAATGTTTCCAGACCTATTGAAAAAAGAAATCATAGAGACACAGAAATTAACTAACAAGCCATTTGGTGTAAACCTAATTACTATGCACCCAAAGTTGAGTGAGTTGATAGATGTGTGTATTGAAACGAAAGTAAGCCATATAGTGCTTGCTGGTGGACTACCAACAAAGCCTAATATAGAAAAAATTAAGAGTGCAGGCATTAAAGTTATGTGCTTTGCACCAGCATTAAGCCTTGCGAAAAGGTTAGTAAAAATGGGAGTAGATGCATTAATAATAGAAGGAATGGAAGCAGGCGGGCACATAGGACCAGTTAGCACTTCTGTTCTTGCACAAGAGATATTGCCTCATTTTAAAAATGAACAAATGCCAGTGTTTGTTGCAGGTGGAATAGGAAGAGGTGAAATGATAGTTAATTACTTAGAAATGGGAGCAAGTGGCTGTCAAATAGGCACATTATTTGTCTGCACTAATGAGTCAATTGCCCACAAAAATTTTAAGGAAGTGTTTATTAAATCAGCCGCACGTAATGCAATACCTTCTGTACAGATAAGTGCTGATTTTCCTGTAATTCCTGTAAGAGCCATAGCCAACAAAGCAAGTGATGACTTCATGAAGCGTCAAAAAGAAGTTATTGATGAATACCAAAAGGGCCAGATCTCAAAAGAAGATGGGCAGCTTGAAATAGAAAAGTTCTGGGCTGGAGCTTTAAGAAGGGCAGTGATTGAAGGAGATGTTGAAACGGGATCTTTAATGGCTGGCCAAAGTGTTGGCATGGTTGATAGGGAAAAGCCTGTAAAAGAAGTAGTGAATATGTTAGTTCAACAGGCAAACAATCATATTGAACGCAAATCTGTAGAAGCAGCAAAGCAACCAGTAAGCAAGTCATAATTATCTCTAAAAGAGCCCATTATAGGGCATAATTGCCCAGTTTTAATGTAAAATTAACGCTAAAGAGGTATCTATACATTTTGTTATGTATGGAGGAGTCTATGCTAAGTTCTAAAAAAGATATTAACCAACAATTGCACGACACTATATACAAAAAGGTAACAAAAAAAACACATAATCATAAAAGCCCAAAAAAAAATGGAGATGGAACTATCAAAAAATGCATAGAGTTGTTCAAGCAAGGGGCTGATCCTAAGGTATTAATTCGATTAGAAAAATCACTGAAAGAGCAAGAAGAATCTTATAATTATTACACCAAAAAATTTCTTCCAGTGTTGGAAACAGAAGTAATGAAATTAGAGGTCGAGCTTTCAGTATCTAACAATGAAAGAGAACAATTACAAAGATCACCAACAAGAAGAGGGAAAATATTAGAAATAATTTCAGGGATTATTAAAAGGAGCAGCAATAAAGATTCAAAAATAGAAGAACAACCTATTAATTCCATAAAAAAAGAGATCCCAGTGTCAAGCACTGGGATGACAGAAAATAATGTAGAAAGTCCAACTAAAGAAGAAGTATGTGCTAGTAGCTCAGATAGTGGAGTAAGTTCACGCAAACCGAGTGAAGAAAGTTTAGAATCACCAATAAGTAGTAGAAGGAGCAGTATGAGCTCAATATTAAGCTCTGCTGGAGAAAATAACGATCCACAAAAAGAAGATACTGGGAATCAAATGCAACCAGAGCAAGCTGCACCAGAAGAGCCACAGGTGCAAGAAAGTGTAAACTCAGATGGTCAAGCAAATCCAGATCAAGTTAAGGAGGAGTTATCCCAGGTGTCATTACAGCGGGTAACTGAAGCCAGAGGAGAAGAATCAAAGATCCCAGTGTCACGCACTGGGATGACAGATGATGACCACACAAAGGATCCAGTGAAATCTGAAGAAAAAAAGGACAAAAAAAATACCATTACAACTGTGCAGAAACTTCCTGTGAATGAGAAAAAAGGTGAAGATATTCCACTTAAACAACCCAATAACAGAAATCTTCACGTTGCACTTGTAGCAGGTTGTGCTCTCTCCACAATAGGGTGCATTGTTGCAGGAGCAATGACATCAGGACTGGTAGGAGCAGGACTACTTGCTATGGCTGCAGTGTTTGCTATAGCAGCAGTAGCTGAATTGCATTCAAACTTCCTATCAAGTAAATTAACATCCATTAATGTGAGTCCTCTTGTTGATGATAAAGAGCTTACAACATGTTCACGTCTGTAAAAATTAAATATGTGTTACTTGTAGTGGATAAGTGAATTCAGTTCTTGCCTATTGATATAAAAGTTGTTATATTTGAGGAATGTTTAAAAGGTATTTAGTTGATGCGCACTCAATTGAATAAAGTTTTGGTTTTTATAGCCTTATTAAGTTTCATTTTTGCATCATATTCTAGCGAAGCTTCGGTGAGTGATGAATTAAAGGATGTACAAGAAACGGTAAAAGATTTTATTTCTTCATTTTCAATTAAAGATACTGCAGAAAATATGAGTCCTTCAACAATCATAGGGTTGTGTATAGCTGCGGTGATACTTGCAGTAGTGTTCAGGGGTCTAATCTTTTTTATGATAATGTTTGGTGTACTGATCATGATGTTTGGTAGTACAGAAAAGGCAACAGACTACTTAAAAGAGAAATTTAATTTTGCAAAAGATATAAAATTACAATCCGATAGCGAAAAAAAAGATAAAAATTAAGATAGTATTTTTATCTTTTTAATTATCTTTATTGAATACGCATATGCAGCTAAAAGTACCAGCAATTAACTCTAAGTTTGAAAAAAAGAACAACTTAGCATTACTAGAGAGCATTGATTTAGGTTTTATTCCTTATGCTTGTCATTACGATGAAGAAACTATACTAACAAAACAGGGAGAATTGTTAAAAATAATCAAGTTAGAAGATTATTCTTCTGTTGATAACTACAGCGACCTTAGAACTGAAATTAGAAAAAGTATATCAAAAAATATTAATAGCCTATATTTTACCGTTTGGATTCATACTGTCCGAAAGCGCAATAAATTGAGCTTAAAATGGAATAAAACTGAAGACTTCTCTGATAAGCTACATTCAGCGCGGTTTGATAAACTAACTGATAGTAAATTACAGTATATAAATGAACTATATATTGTAATATTGTTTAGCGATTTTGGCAAGCATACTAATAATTCATTTTTTTTTAATAGAATAAAGAATAAGCACAAGCTGTCTTTACAAGAAAGCCACCAGGAATTGCAAAAGGTAACTGACTTAATTCACAGTGATTTAGGACCTTTTGGAGCTAAAAAACTGGGTCTAAGGTTTAGTGAAGGTAAAATATATTCTGAAATGATAGAATTTCTCCACTATATTGTTACATTAACGCACAAAGATTATCCAATACATGAAGGGGACCTGTCGCAATATATTAGAAATTTTAAAATAGCTTTTGGTTTTAACACATTTCAAACAATATTTGAAAGTCAACAGAAATTTGGCTCTATTTTCAGCATAAAGGAATACCGGGAAATCTCTTTAGGCAATATAGATAGGTGCTTGCAGCTTGAATCTGAATTTATCATTACAGAAATAATGATATTTACTAGTAATAGTAAGGCAATAAAAGAATTTAACAAACAAATTAACATGCTGCAAATTAGCGAGGATAATACCTTACTTAAAAGCTCAGGAATTGCAGAAGTAATAGAGCTTGAAAAGACCTCTAGTATAGACTTCTGCCAACAGAAAATTATTTTTACAATATTTGCAGACGATAGGAATAAGTTAGCCAAAAATATTAGTGATTTATCTTCTATAATGTCATTAGTTGGCTTCATGATGTTTAGAGCTGATCTGCATATGGAAAGTCATTTTTGGGCACAACTTCCAGGCAATTTTACTTTCATTACACAACCGAAAAATATATTAGCAAAATATGCTTGCAGTTTTGCTATGCTGCATGATTTTACGTCAGGTACATTAAAAGGAAGAAGGTGGAAAGAAGCGGTAACAGTTTTTTTCTCAAAAGAAGGAAATCCTTACTTCTTTAATTTCCATGGAAAAAGAAATAATGGCCATACTACGATACTTGGAGCTCCAAATTCAGGCAGAACTTCACTCATTAATTTCCTATTATCAGAATCAAGAAAGTTTAACCCAAGAATTGTCATATTGGATAACACTGGAAAATCGATAATTTTTACTAAAGCAGTGAGTGGTAAATATTATATAATCGATCCAAAGTATAAAGACAAAAGCCTAAAATTTAATCCACTAAACATTGAAGATAGTGCTTCCAATCGCAATATGTTGGTTGAACTGATCAAAAGAATGGTAGCTGATACGAGCTTGGTGGACGTAGAAGAAAAGATAAGAAAAATTGTGGATTCTATATTTGCTATACCCAAGGAGTCACGTTCTATTTCGCAAATTTCTGAGGTGCTCTTGCTCCTTGGGGGTAAGATAAGTAGATGGTGTGACGATGGTGACTTTGCTTACTTATTTCAAGATGGTAATGAATCAGATATTGACTGGGAAACAAAAATTATATCTCTCAACACCGCAAACCTCACAAAACGAAAAGAATGTATGTCCGTGATACTTTACTATTTTTTATATTCTTTTGAGGCAAAATGTGATGGCTCGCCTGCAATACTTGTTTTGGATGAAGCATGGGAGATAAGTAATATTTTTCCTACAGAGAAAGAGTTTGATAACTGGATGCAAAGAATGACGGAACTAAATGTTGTAGTAATCCTAAGTACTGAAAATTTAAATCTCGCATTTGCTAGCAAATTTACTCAATATTTAGATAAACATGTTGATACAAGAATCTTGATGCCAAACGTCAATGCAAATAGATTATACATGAAAGCATTTTCTTTATCAAAAGAGGAGCTGAATATAATTCTGCAAACACCAACGCAGGAAGGTTTATTTTTGATAAAACAGTATAAAGGATTAGTAACTTTAAATTTAGATTTAAAGAATATGCAAGAAATACATGTACTTTCAGCTAACAAAGAGACGATAAAGTATATGTACGAGGCAATAAAGGAAAAAGGAGAAGAAGTTAATGAGTGGTTACCGGTGTTCTATGAAAAGTGTAAGGCTTAATTTCTTATTGATATTTTTTTTGATATTTGGTCTTTCATATCAAGGATATGCTGATTGTCCGTCTTTTGTAGAGAGCAATACTTGGTGGGAAGCAATAGTTGGTGGAGATTGGGTAAAGGAAATTAAAGTGCAAGCAATAAAAAATCAAGGAGTTGATGGTTACTTTAATCCCAAAATTAGAGTATGTGCTTATGATGGACACAGTTATTGTTATGACTTACAAAGTGGGGAATCCTGCCGCCAGATATATGGAACGCAAGGTACAGGAGCTGGAGTTTCTGCTGCAGCTTTTATTGATTGGGAAGGGGATAAAACAAAAGCTGGAGGAGAAATTGCTCGGGGTCTTAAATGGGAATGGGCAGACGGTGTTACTGATGAGGAAAAAAGAAGATTCGCTAACTCTCCTAAAATATGTGCTTGCAGTCAAAAAGGGGCTTGTATGTCAGGAATTTCTTCATGGGGTTCTAGAGTATTTTCGGGTGAGAATATTTTTCGTCCTGGGGAGATGGAAAAAGTCTGTGATACCTGCTACCAAACGGCAGTAAAATGTGCTCCCGTGCCACTTGCACCTAGCCCCCCTCCATTTTGCGAGCAACTTGCAATGTCACCTCCACAAGTTAGAATTGTTCCTATAGCAGATAAAGACAATGATTACTTTGATCCTAAGGTTAAGGTAATGGTTGGTGATCTAGTGAAAGAAGGCGAAAAGATTGGAAAAGAATTAGATTTTCCCAGAGAGTATGGAAAAGATAAAGCTAAGGAGCACCCTATTAAAGACAAATATGGCACCACGTATGACTTCAAGACCTATAGAGAAAAAGATAAGCTCTGCGCTGAATACCATGGAACTCGAGGTATAGATGAAAAAAATCTGCAGTTCGTCCGCTGTTTTCCTGCACCACCTGCTCCAGAGCCTAAAATATTAAGGATAGTGGATGCAAATACATTAGAAATAGAAATGAAGATGAGCGAGAGCACTTGTATTTATAGAGCACATGGAATCTACAGCAATGGTTTCTGTACTTTTAATGTTAATACCGACCACAACCATCCTGTAAATATTGGCCCTCTATCTTTAAAAATAGTAAAACCAGCAATAGTAGCAAAAACGACTGATAGTAATAACACAAAAAGTTATATTGATAATATTATAGAAGGTATATTAGAAAGTAATCCGCAACAATTTAAAGTGCTGAAAGAATATGGCTATGTTCCTGATATTGAAACGGAATGTAAAGAGTTTCAGGGGGATAAGTGCAAATTGAACAACTTAGGACAACCAGAAGTAGAAGTAAAGTATAAAGAAAATTCTAACAGTAAAATGCTTTGTCTTTCTGGATGGCAGCCAGAACCAGAGGAGTTTGTTCTTGAAAGAGAAAATAAAATAATACCACTAAAATTAATGAGAACAAAATATATTAAATACAATGCTGTTTACTCCAAGGAATCAAATCAGTTCTATTATCTTCCAAGTACAGAGAATAAAACAGAAGATCCCTTAAACAAAAATCAAGGTCTGTTGGATAAAATAATATTTAATAAGCAAGGGTATGTTTTCTTCCCTAATGAAAATGAGCAGAAGAAGGGAAAATGCAGTTATTGTGTGGAGAAAGATAGCAAAATAGACGAGAAATTAAAATCTAGTAAAGGGCTGAAAGTAGTATACAAATTGACGGATGTAGAGCATAGAGAAAAATGTAATCAAGGTGATGATGGTTGCATCTGCTTTAATGGAACATGCAGCCGTTCAACACGATATGTAGATAAAGAAAACACTCAATCTTTTTATACAAAGATTTCACAAGATGCAAATGGCGTTGTCACGCAACAAGAAGCACCAATTAAAGCAAACAGAACAGAGGTCTTTTACGCTGATAAATTGTGTAGGTTCGATTTAGAAGGTCTCAAAAAGAAATTAAAAGAAAAATTAAAAGAGATAATCAAGGAACAGCTGAAAAATAAGAAACCAGATCTTGAAAAAAATAATGAAAAATCCTATGATCATGAAAATAAAGATGTTTATACAGATGACTTATCAATAAAATTTGATCGTGTTGAAATAGAAGCGTGGGGAAGTGGTGAAGCAGGTCATATACAAGGTAGTGGCTGTAACAATCAAAACTGCCATTCTACTGAAAGCAGAGTAGGGATGCCAGGCGATTATATTAAAGCTAAACTGAAAATTGACCCTAATTATCCTGTAATTAAGGTGAAAGTTACAGAGGGAGGGGGTAACCAGGAAAATAACTCCTCAGATAAGGACGGGGGACCTATTTTTATAGAAATGTGTCGTTTAGATGGACAGAGTTGCAAGGAATTAATCACCGTTGCAGGTGGAGGTATGCATAGAACATATGGTCCTGAACGTACAAGTTATCGGGACACAATAATTCATGAACCGAGTTTAGAGTTAGAAAAAACAGTCATACCAGCAAGTGCATTGAAGTCTACTGAAGATAATAAAATAACATATATAGAAGATGGTCAAGTCAAGTATACAACAGTAAATTGTGAAAGTAATCTTAGAAGCAATAAACCTGGTGCAGGTGGTTGCATTGATAAAAACAAAGAAGTTCATGATGAAAACTCTCCAAGATATATGCAGAAAGGAATTTATGGTAAAGGCTCTCCAGGGTATGTGAAGATTAGACCTATTATAAAGGAATTTGACGAAGAAGAAATAAATGCTGTTATTAAAAAAATAATAGAGGATCAATATGATTTTGAAACTATGACTGATTTTTGGATAGGGGACCTTAATGTGAATAGAAGGGAGATAATTGAAGAGGAAGTCAAAAAAGAATTGTTAAGGTAAAAAGATATAACTCTGGAAATGATGCTCTTGTTTTAATAATTAATTAAAGTAAAGTGTGTAGTAAATGGTGTAATTGCTGTATCTTAATAAAAAGGTATAACGAATGTAAGGAGGGTACTTTATGTCTCTAAAGAATAAAATTTCTGAGTTAATAGAACAACAATTTAGCGTTAAGTACCATGACAATTATTTGGCTTACGCTATACATAAGTGGGCTGCAAGCGAAATATCTGACTCTATTGCTCTTTGTATAACTGGCGGTGGTGATTGCAAGATTGGATATCAAGATGTTGCAAATTCATTCAACATAACAAAAGAAGAAATTGATCAAGGTAATATTGCAAGCATAGAAAGTAAAATAAAAAGTGAAGCTGAAAAATCAGGTAGTGAGTTTCTTAAGTTGATTTCTAGAATGGATCAATCGCTAAGAGAACAAAGTGGAAAGTCTATTGTACAAATTTTAGATTTATCTGCTGAGGAGATGTTAAAAAGTTTCTGTGATAGCCCTGTACAGTCTCCAGAGCCTCAAGAACCCTCTGCTTCATCTGAAGAGTCTGCTACAGAAGGTTTAGAAACTAGTGTTAATCCAGATCCTTTTCCAACTTAATCAACTCCCCATATAGATTCTTTCTGTACCCATGCTTTGCGTTTCGATGAGGACAGCAAACACCATTTTTCACTGCATTTTTTTATTTCTATTACAACAAACTTGTCTATTTTCATAGTAATCTTGCTGTCTACACTCTGTTTTTGATATCCATAAGTATCTTCTTTTACAATCGCGTAGCGCTTATCACTAAGAAGATTGCCTTTTATCCATCCACAGTCTTCATGTATATCACAGACCTTTTTCCAACTCTCAAACTCTTCTATCACTTTCAGGGGCAGATTTTTGCAAGTGTATATCCATTTTACAGGATAGTGAAACCCTGGCCCCGTTCTCATGTTGATCTTATTTGATTTGGTTGAAACAAAGTTATTAGCAAACAAGCTATGGCTAAATAATAAAAACAATAGGATAATAGTACTGAACCAAGATCCCAGTGTCAAGCACTGGGATGACGTGAGGGATAGTGTAACAGACTTATTCATCATAATTCACGATTAGGTTGACATAAGATAAAGAGTAAATTAAAAATTGAATAGATCTTTAAATGCAAAATCAATGCCTATAGAAATATTAATGCCTGCTCTTTCACCGACAATGAGCAAAACTGGAGGAAAAATTGTAAAGTGGCATAAAAAAGAACAAGACAAAGTTGAAGTAGGCGACGTAATTGCTGAGATAGAGACTGATAAAGCCATAATGGAGTTTGAATCTATAGATGAAGGAGTTTTAGCAAAAATTTTAGTAACAGAAGGAACAAGTGGCGTGCCTGTAAATCAACCAATAGCTTTAATGCTGGAAGATGGAGAAGATGAAAGTGCACTCGATAACTATGTTTCAGCTTCTGCTACCAATATTGAAGCTAAGAAAGAAGTTGAAACCAATTCCTTAGTGCCATCCAATTCCTCAATCAATTCTCCAATGTCATCCAACTCTTCAATGTCATCCCAGTGCTTGACACTGGGATCTAGAAAAGAGGAAGGAACAGAAGGTAGAACAAAAATAAGCCCATTAGCTAAGAAAATAGCTCAAAATGAAGGGGTTAATGTGCAGCAATTAAAAGGTACAGGACCATATGGTCGCATAATTAAGGCTGATGTACTGGAGTCTTTAGGCAGTGGTATACACACTGAAAGTCCTGAGAAAGATACCATAGTTGAAGTAAGCAACATGCGCCAAGTGATAGCACAGCGCCTAACTGAATCAAAACAGAATGTTCCACATTTTTATTTAACTGTAGACTGCCAGGTTGATAAGTTAATATCGTTAAAAAACGAGATTAACTCAGCAGATGAAAACAATAAAGTAACAATTAATGATCTAATCATAAAAGCTGCAGCTTTCAGCATGAAAAAATTTCCTGATATAAATTCTTCGTGGATAGATAATAAAATACTTAAATACTCGAATGTAGACATTTCAATCGCTGTGGCACTTGAAGATGGGCTAATTACTCCTATAGTAAAAAATGCTGATAAAAAGGGTATTTTATCTATATCAAAAGAAGTGAAAGATTTAGTAAGCAGAGCAAGATCTGGAAAATTAAGGCCAGAAGAATTTCAAGGAGGTGGGTTTACTATTTCCAATTTAGGAATGTTTGGTATAAAAGCCTTCAGTGCTATAATCAATCCGCCGCAATCTTGCATTATGGCAGTTGGTGCATCTAAAAAACAACCAATTGTTATGAATGAGAAAATAGAAATAGCAGAAATAATGACAGTGACACTTTCTGTTGACCATAGAGCAGTTGATGGGGCACTCGGAGCAAAGTTTTTAAATGCCTTTAAGCATTATATAGAGAATCCTCTGGTGATGTTTATTGAAACTGCGGTAACCTATTAGCATCGTTATTACAAAATTAATACCTCTAAGTTTATAATTCTACTAGTTAATAGGCTTAGAGCATGTCTTCAAACTGAGTAGAAAGAAGTTAAGAAGTATGGTATAAGGTACATTTTAAGATGTACCCAAGCGATATAAGTGACAAAGAATGGAAGACAATAGAGCCATATTTTGAACCTAAAAAGACCGGCAGACCAAGAAAACATAGTATTAGAACAATTATTAATGCAATCCGCTATATGATGAGAACAGGATGTCAATGGAGACAACTGCCTAAAGATTTTCCACCATGGAAAACCGTATATAGTTGTAATTCGCGCTTGAAAAAAAGTGGAATATGGCAAGAAATTCATGATTTTCTAGTTAAAAAAGTAAGAGAGATGATTGGTAAAAATAAGACTCCATCAGTAGGTATAATTGATAGCCAGTCAGTGAAAACTACTCAAAAAGGGGATCCAGAGGATATGATGCTGGCAAAAAAATAAAGGGCAGAAAACGCCATATTATTGTAGATACTGTGGGTCTTGTAATTGCTGCTGAAGTACAGAGTGCAAGTATTCAAGATCGTGATAGTGCTCTAAATCTTTTTGCCCAAGCTAAATGCAAAGTTCCAACTTTACGTAAGTTTTTTGCTGATCAAGGGTACATAGGTAAATTACAAAACAGATGCTTATTGGAAACGGGATGTTTATTAACGATTGCCAAGAAAATAGTTGATACAGGATTTCAAGTTATTCCCAAACGTTGGATTGTTGAAAGAACTTTTGCCTGGCTTTCCAATTTTAGGCGCATGAGTAAAGATTACGAGCATTCTCCTCTCACCTCAAAAAACTATATCTTCTTTAATATGATCACTATTATGCTTCACAAATTAGCTCATTCTTCAGTTTGAAGACATGCTCTTAGAGGTAAAAAAATGAATACTACAGTAGAAAAAAATAATCCAAAAATTTTTCCTAAAAATGAAGGAAAGATTAACTCAAAAGACATGGTTGCCCCACCTGTTCCTCCGAAATCTTCCCAAGCTAAATTTGCTGGAAGGCGAGCAATTTTTGAGCAGAATGGAACACCAAAACAACCAGCTAAAAACACCTCTGATAATCTTGAGAGAACATTTGGTCCAAGAATGCAAAATTTGATGAAAAATCATAATATTGACATTCATGAAAGCACTAATAAATTAAATGCAAGAGAGAAAGAAAGAGAAAACCTAGGCTCTGTGGACAAAAAATATGAAAAGAGAGAAAAAGATGGTAGTTTAGCCTAATAGGTAAAAAATGGAGAAACTACCATATGCAATATTACATCAAAGAGGAAAATTGGAAACAAATTTTAGAGTTCATAAAAAGCGTAAAAGGAATGCACAGCAAAGATGAAAAACGTTTAAGAATATTCATAGAGGCAGTGTGGTACATAGTGCGAAGTGGTTGCCAATGGAGACTTTTACCAAAAACTTATGGTAATTACAGGAGTATACATAAGCGATTTAAAAGATGGTGTGAAAGAGATGTCTGGAAAAAATTGCTTGAATATACTAAACAAGAGCCTGATTTAGAAGTTGCTATAATCGACGGTACGATCATCCGAGCCCATCCATGTTCATCTGGATATACAAAAAACTCCAAGGATCAAGAAGCTTTAGGGAGGAGCAAAGGTGGCTTTACAACTAAAATACATGCGCTTGTCGATGCACTTGGAAATCCACTTAAATTTACTCTGACTCCTGGTCAAAGAAATGAAATTACGCAGGCACAAGTGTTGACCGAAAGTATCTATAACTCTACTGTAGTAGCTGACAAGGGCTACGATAGCAATGCCTTTGTTACAAGTCTTGAAGACAAGGGATGTACAGTAGTTATTCCGCCAAAACGGAATCGAAAAGTGCAAAGGTATTACGATGAGCATATCTACAAAGAACGTCATTTGATTGAGTGTTTTTTTGGTAAAATTAAAAATTTTAGGCGCATTTTTTCCAGATTTGATAAAACTGCTGAGGTTTTTATGGGTTTTCTCAATTTTGTTGGAGCTCTTGTATGGCTTCTCTAAAATTTTGTCCACAGAGCCTAGGAGTAACAGTAAGGAAGACCTTCGTAAACCTGATGCTTCACATAATGACAAATCTGCAGGTAAAAAATTATCTAATGTCAATGTAAGCGAATTAATCAGAAAGTTTGAACAAGGTAATGACATAGTAAAAGGGCGTTAATCAAATGTTACCCTATCTTTGTATATGTGAAGGTAGGGTATCTTTTCAAAATAGTATATCCTTTATAGCTTTGTTAATTTTTGACTCCCTCTCTGCAAAAGCAGTTTCTAGAGAGGTTTTAAGTTTTTTCCATTCTTCTTGACCATTTGTTTGAGCCAAGATTAGAGACTTATACTCACTCTTAATCTTCTCCAGCGCTTTTTGATACGATGAATCTAATTCCTCATATATATCAATATTTATCGATTGCAGTATTACCAAAAATGAAAACAAATTCGGATCAGGTAATTCTTCCTTTATATAATTCAGAAGACACAGCTTTATTTTTTTTACGCAGTATTCTATTGTTTTTAACGATAGTGACAGGCTTTCTGCATAAAATATAAAACTATCTACAATCAAATTTTTTGACTTTTTCGGTAATTTAATATTTTCAAATAGTTCTTTTGTAAATTTTTTTATCGGTTGTTTTGGCAAATGTAAAGAGAGATCAGTAAAAGATTTTAGGTCAAAATTTGGTCCAAGTATTGTGCTGATTGCTCTTTGTACATTACTCTTATCTTTACTTACAGAAATAATGAAAACCAGCCCCTCCACATCAAGCATATACTTTATAGATTCCAAAAAATCGACAACGAATTTAGGACGGCACACATCAAGATTATCTACCATTATATAAATGTTTTTGTCTTTTCTGATTTTATTAACCACATCCGCTAACTGTATTTTGAAATCTCTAGTACTCTCTTTTCTTCTTTGGAGAAGACTTAATTCACTCAAGACAAAACCTATGTCTTTTTTATCAGCCTCTTTTGCAGCATCAAGAAATACTGAAAGCATAGCAAGTGGAGATTTACTGATCAGCTTTCCTATTGTGTTTAGAGAAAACAGTTCTTTGTTTATGTTCTTGAACTGTTGTATAACGCTTCTTTTTACTTCATACGATGCAAATAAATCTTCAAATAGAAAATTTAAAAAAGAAGGAAGCGGTTGATCCAGTGCATTGATATCCCATGCGTTATAATAAGCTGCGATTTCATTTTGCTGTTTTAACTCTTTTACCCACTCTTTCAGAAAAAATGTCTTACCCCATCCGTCATATCCTTCTAAAGATATTATTGTAAAAGACTGATCAATTGTTTTAATTATAGTGTTGAATTTACCTGAAAATTGCTTATAGTTTAGGCGGTCATTTTTCCAAGCCACCACTTTAAGTGGTGGCGCTATTCCTTTCTTTTTGAATGTTACTAGCGATACAAGTTTTTTTAAGCACATGTCTTATTTTATATTTAACTCATATTCTTGTCTTGAAGTGAGGGCTGCTTTTAGTGTTCCTTCATCTAGATAGTCAATTTCTCCGCCCATTGGTATGCCACAAGCAAGACGTGATATTTTCACATCCAAATTTTTTAGCAACTCAATTATATATTGTGCAGTAACTTGGCCCTCCAATGTCGGATTAATTGCAATAATTATCTCTTCAACTTTAGATTTTGTCACTCTTTCCAGAATAGTATCAAGGTTAAGTTCTTTTGGACCTATGCCATTTATCGCAGACAATCTACCACCCAAAACGTGGTATAAACCTAAATATATACTTCCTTTTTCAAACGCCCATAGATCACCTAATTCTTCTACTACACACAGTAACTTAGCGTCACGTTTTGGGTTAGTACAAATAGAACAAGGTGATTTAGTATCTAGATTTCCGCAAACTTCACACTCTATTATAAGATCTGCTAGCTCTTTAATCAAAGATGCAAGTGGTAGCATAACTTTTTCTTTGTTTTGGAGTAAATGTATAACTAACCTGCGTGATGATGATGGACCTAAACTTGGCAATTTAGAGAAAGCATGAACTAGATTTTTTATGTTAATGTTCATTCAATAAATTCAGAATAGTTCATCAAATGGTAACATCAAACCCTTTGTAAAGAAAGTGGTAAGTTTCTCTTGATCCCACTTTGATTAGCTATAGAAAAAATTTTTTACTCTAATGCAAAAAATTACTTTCGCATACTTAAAGCCTGATTATAATAGACTTCCTGCATAACCATATAACAAACTTTTATTGGGAATAGAAACAAAAAAACTTCCTTGACAAACTCCGCCAGCCCCCTTATCATGGTACTGAAGCTATTTATTTATCTTCGCAATCTGCAGATTAAAACGACAAAGGGAACTTTGTATTTGGCGTAAATCATGCTTAATTTTTTGCACTATGTGCACCTCATGTCTTTATAAAACTTCTGGGTTTCTACCTATACAAGCCGAAACGCGCTTATAAAGCGTTTAAGACATCAAAAGACGTCAAATAGAACAAGGGAGAATTTGAATACTAGCTACCCTAGGTTTTCTTTGCCTTTTTTTCTGCTTAGTAAATTTCTTAAACATTCAAACTAAGGTGAGTTGCATTTAAAAGCAGCTAAATTGCAGTGTTTAAGACTTAAAAAACGCCAAATACTGAAAATAGACAATGACCAGGGCTTCTTTTGCCTTTTTTTTATTTGGTAAATTTCTTAATATTTATAGCAACATGAACTGGGATGATACTATTATAGAGTGAAATGAGATCCCAGTGTCAAGCACTGGGATGACAGAAGAAGGTGCTGGGATGACAAGAAGAGGGCACCGCCGTCATAAAGGAACCAGTGTCAGCTACTTGGATGATGTCTCACCATGTCATCCCAGTGCGTGACACTGGGATCTAGCCTTTATTATGCAACCACTTATTTAAAGTTAAGTTTTCTGGATCCCAGTGGGCTTTGTTGCATCGCACCTTATGCGGTAGTAATTTACGATAAATTCATGTAGCCATTTCGAATTTAGCCATACCAATGTCAGTAAATTGATTAAGCAAATAGCACTTAATGAGTAGTTCTTTTCCACGATTTACTTCGGACTTATTCCTAAAGCTGAATCCAAATATTTGCTTTAATCTTGAGAAAAACCCTTCAATGTGAGCTCTCTTTCCATAATTTACTTCTTCTTTCCACTTTTTTATGCAATCATATGACTTTATTAGTCTAACAGCAGCATTTCTATCATCCATGTAATCCAATTTTTGGTGCTCTGTTGCGTTGTTTTTCGGAAGAACTTTTGTCTTTATACCAAACTTGTTACATAATTCGTAAAGCTTATGCCTGTCATATGCTCTATCCGCATATAATACCTTTACAGCATGAACTTCTTCTAACAAATCGCAAGCTCCATAGTGATCTGAATAAACTCCGCTGCTGTATTTTGCAGCTATGGCTTTTTTTGCTGTTTATATTCAACATTACGTGTAGTTTCTTTACTTGTTCATAGCTGCGATACTTTCTATTTTCGCTATTTTCCTTGCTGTGGCCAGGAGTGTTGTTATAAATGCTGATGCTTGTGCTATCTATAGCAATTTCGATATCTTCCATATTATCTTTATCAATTCTGCAATCATTTATCTTAATATTAAGTTTCTTAAACCTTCTTGAAGCCTGAGAATAGCTGATAACTTGCAAATTTTTCCCAATTTGCTCAAGGTATCCTGCTATAAATCCAACTGTTTGCCTCAAACCTATTCTGAATAGATGGGTTATTATATGTATCAAAATCACCACTTTATTGCTGTAAATATTGTTGCCACCCTGCATTTTTGGCCCAATTTCATACCAATTTTCTATGGCTTCGTTGATATAACGAAAAATATTTCCTCTTTTTTCTAGAAATTTGTTATATTCGTTTTGGTTACTGACTCTCATTTTTTGTGGCATATTTTTTCTTCAACAGTTGAATGGCTATTTTATAATGAATTTTGTCAGTAACTGCCAGATTTTTTCGGTTGCTATGCAACAAAGCCATCCCAGTGTCACGCACTGGGATGACAGGGGAGGGAGGCACTGGGATGACAGGAGAAGGAGGCTACTTTCATGACATCATCCTTTTTCCTGGATCCAAGTAGTCAGGGCACTGGGATGACACCTTGACAATTTGAAGAACCGTCATCCCGCTACTTGTTAGCGGGATCTAGAGATACCGTGACGGTATAGCTATACCTTTTTTCTACTTAGGTTATGCAAGAAGTCTATTATTGCTGGTCGTATATTATTCAATTTGTAACTTTATTTTTCATAATTAATTATTGACACTGTCGATAATCTAGTTATTATTAATATTCTATTGGTTAATGAGGTAAAAAATGTCTACATCTAACCTTAAAATTTCGATTGCTGCTTTATCATTATGTGTATCTGCCGTTGCAATTTATATACATCTTCCTTATGTTATTGCAGCAGTTTCTGGTTCTGGTGCAATTGAAGTAGTTCCCTTAGCAATTTTACTGTTTCTGCGATTGTTGCATTGGCTTCAGCAATATATCTTATTAGACTGGCCGCTGGAGAAAAGCCTGCTAAGCAAGAATCACAGACAGAAGTTGATAGTGGTACTAGTTCACAGCATAAATCAAGTGTGCCTACTTCCCCTTCACAGTCTCCGCAAACATGTGATAGTGTACCACCACCTCCTCCTCCACCGCCTGCTCCAAATTCAAATGGAACTTCTTTGCCAAAACGTGATGCTTTTCTTAAGGAAATAGAACAAGGTATGAAGCTCATAAGCAAGGAAGAGCGTGACGAGAGGTTAAAGGAACAGGCAGCAAAGAAGTCAAGCAATAAAGGAGATGGGCAAAAAGAAAAAAAGGAACAGGCAGAGAGAAGGGAGAAGCAGGAGAAAGTGAATAGTAAGATGCAAGATCCATCTGCTCTTTCTATTAAGGAAAAGGCTAAGATGTTTGGAAATTGGTGGTAAAAGAAGAGAAGTGTGTGGTATTTCCCTTCCTTTTCAAAATAAGTTTACCTACAAGTCTGATTGTATTAAGATTACTTAGTACAATCAGATTTATTAAATGCGTTTATCCAAGTATTACCTGCCAACTCTAAAGGAAAAGCCTGCCCATGCTAAGATTATTTCCCATCAATATTCTTTGCGTGCAGGTTTAGTAAAACAGGTAGCATCTGGCATTTATTCCTGGTTACCACTTGGTCTGCGCGTGCTTAAAAATATTGAAGACATCATCAGAGATGAAATGGATAAATCTGGTGCAATTGAAGTGTTAATGCCTTGTGTGCAACCAGCAAATCTTTGGCGAGAATCAGGGCGTTACGATGATTACGGTAAGGAAATGTTGTGTATAAGGGATAGGCATGAGGAAGACATGCTTTTCGGGCCAACGCACGAGGAGGTGGCAACTGATTTAATTAGAGATGTGGTAAAAAGTTATAAAGATTTGCCACTTTGTTTGTATCATATTCAGTGGAAATTCCGTGATGAGATAAGACCACGTTATGGTGTTATGAGGGGTAGGGAATTTTTGATGAAGGATGCGTATGGTTTTGATGTGGATTACGAAAGTGCACAGAATTCATATAATTTGATGTACAAAACTTATATCAAGATCTTCAAACGCATGGGCCTTACTCCAATTGGAGTGAGAGCGGACACTGGGCCAATTGGAGGAAATTTGAGCCACGAGTTTCATATATTGGCAAACACTGGTGAGAGCACTTTATATTATGACAATAAATTTTCTGAACTACTAGAGAGTGAAGATGTTGAAAGTTTGAAGAATATATATGCAGTTGCAGATGATATGCACGACCCTAAAACTTGCCTTGTGCCGCAAGAGCAGTTAAATGTTAGTAAAGGTATTGAAATAGGGCATATTTTTTATTTTGGCGACAAATACTCAAAGCCTATGAAGGCAAGTGTTACTTCTCAAGATGGAAAAAATGTCAATATACATATGGGTTCGTATGGCATTGGGGTTTCAAGGCTTGTCGGTGCAATAATAGAAGCTTTTCATGATGATAAAGGAATTATCTGGCCAGAACCGGTGGCTCCTTTCAGAATTGGTTTAATCAATTTACAACCGAAAGTAACGGAGGCTGCAGATAAAATATACAAAGCTTTGAAGAGCGATGAAGTGCTTTACGATGACACGGAAGGAAGTGTAGGAGTAAAATTTGCTAGAATGGATCTGATAGGCTTGCCGTGGCAAATAATTGTCGGAAAAAAGGCAATAGATGAAAAGATAGTTGAAGTAAAAAATAGAGCAACTGGAGAGGTAAAGGAAATGCAGATTGAAGAAGCAATAAATCACTTTAGCACAAAATGATACACGGTATCGGCACTGACATAGTATATATACCAAGAGTATCGAGGATATTACAAAAATACGGGGAAAAATTTCTCAATAGAATCTACACTAAAAAAGAAATAGAGCTAAGTAGAAAGTATAATAGTCAAGAAATGCGAGCAAGGTATTTTGCTAAACGCTTTGCAGCAAAGGAGGCTTTTGTTAAAGCACGAGGTAGTGGTCAGGGTATTATAATGAAAGATATAGAAATATACAGTGATGTGAGAGGAAAACCATATATTGCTGTCAGAAAGGATTTTCTCTCCAAAATTCATCTTTCTCTGAGTGACGATGGAGATTACGCTACTGCATTTGTTATAATTTGCGTCTAGCAGATATTGTTTCAATTTATGCAGTTGACTTTATGCTACCCGTAGCATATGCAACAACTAAAAAAACATAGCAGTTTTTCTATGATTTGAGTATAATTCCAGCTTTACCTAAACAGAAAATTTAATGTTAATGTATCTTTCCTTACCATTTTTTATTACTGAGAATTATTTATTAATTACTGCGTTGATTCCACTTTTAAGTGCTTTTGTTATCTTTACTGGTAAATGGCCAAAAGTAAGCAGTAGCGTTACTGTCACTTCTTCTGTACTTCTGTTTACGTATACGTGTCTATGCACTTTATATTGGGTGTATGATGATCATTCTCAATTTATTCTCATGGATTTTGGTAATAATTTGCACATTAGTTTAAAGCTAGAGTCTACCGGAGTAATATTCAGTTTATTAATATCGTTTTTATGGATACTAACCAGTATATATGCAATATGTTATATGCAGAATAACTATGCTGATAGCAATCACTCAAGTTTTCTATGCTTTTTTTCAATATCGATTAGCTGTGCAATGTTTATTGCTTTTTCTGGAGATTTGCTCACTACATTTGTTTTTTATGAGCTTCTAACTATTAGTACATACCCTCTGGTTACTTACAACTCAACAAATGAATCAATGATTGCAGGACGCTATTACTTTGGCGTGCTATTTTTCTCTTCTTTGGTATTGTTTTTTCCTGCAATAGGCCTTTTATATAATGAATTTCATACTTTAGACTTTGTAAGCGGTGGAATATTCAAATTTGATACTTCACTCATCACTTTCATTGCAGTGTGTTTTGCTATGCTGATTTATGGAATAGGAAAAGCTGCATTAATGCCAATGCATTTTTGGTTACCAAAAGCAATGGTTGCACCAACTCCTGTGAGTGCACTATTACATGCTGTTGCTGTTGTGAAATCCGGAGTTTTCATCATCATAAAAGTTATATTATACACTTTCGGCGTCGATAACATGCAACGTTTTGTGCAGCAAAATTGGTTTGCTGGAGGGTGGCTTCCGTATGCTGCTGGATTTACTATTATTACTGCATCATTGATTGCATTAAAGCAAAAAGAATTAAAGAAATTGCTTGCTTATTCTACCATCTCTCAATTGTCGTATATTATATTATTTGCTTCAATTTTTAGTGAGCTCAGCATGAGAGTTGCAATTTTTCAATTAGTTTGCCACGCATTTGCAAAAATCACTTTGTTTTTCATTGCCGGAGCAATAATAACGAAAACAGGTGAGAAATATATAGATAGAATTCACGGTATAGGACGCAGTATGCCAATTAGCATGACGGCATTTGCTATAGGTGCATTGTCTATGATAGGGGTGCCACCTGCTCCGACTTTTTGGGGTAAATTTCTCATTTTTCAAGCTGTTTTCAACTCTGGCAATGTAATACTTTCTGTGTTTGTAACTCTAGTGTTAATTGTTAGTACTATACTTAACGCTCTGTACTTTTTACCGATAATTTACAATGCCTTTTTCTTAAAACCTTCTCAGAATTACTTTATTAAAAAAACGCCAATTCTTCTAGTTTTACCTCCAGTTATTACCGCTACATGCACTCTAGTTATTTTTTTAGCTACCGAGTAATATTTTAAAATCTGTATTTATAACCATTAACAATAAATTTAAATGGTATTATACCAGCCAGAGTTGCTTTTATACTCGACAAAGTGAAGCTAATCTCCACAGTATGATCTTTCACCTTCTTGCTTTGCTCAGTTGTAAAAACTACAGTAGCATTTCCAGCAAATGTAACTAAGTCCTTTGTTGATCGGTCAATAGATAATGTTATTACATTTATGTTGGCAATTTTTCTTTTAGATGAAGGCGAATTACCAGCTTCACTATTCGTTTTTTCCTGAAAGCCTTGATAGATTTTATGTATAGAATTGTTTCTTATAAAATTTTCTTGGTACTTCGGTTCAATGATCTTAATGGACTCGTATATTTCAATGTATTTACTTATTAAGTACCTCGCTGTGGAAGTGTATTCATCTTCCTTTTTACTGAAACTAAGCTTATGCATCGCAGAGAACTCATCTTCTGTGTGGTTCATATACTTCACAAAATTTAAATCTTTTTTAACAGGAAATAACAGGTATATGTTTAATATTAATAAACATAAGCATACTAGGAGAAGCGATACTATTAATGCCATCCAAGATCTTTCTGCTACACAAAACAGATACCTATGGCAGTACCATTCGACTGCTTTACTGAAATAACTTTTGTTTTTTACTGATTCAAGCAATTTATCTTCCATAACACAATGCTACCAAACCCAATTATAATAACAATAAGATTAGATATTCTAAAAAACTTTAAAATATGTCTAAATTTTCCAAAATAGGATGAATGATTATATCACCTTGTTCCGCAATAAGGTAGAATTTATCGATTTTGCTCACATCTACATTGATCATTTTTACACTGAAATTTTCAGGATTGTAAATATTACTTTCAGCGCTTTTGTGATAATTATAATAATGTAATTTATTTTGATCATCAAAATAACCAAATTCATCAGCGAGGGCTCCCACTTTGCTACCTTTACCACTTTTGACTAGCCTAAATAGATCAATTACATGGTTTTGAGATTCAGGCTCAATAGGCCCTTCCGCAGCAAAAAACTTAGGTGCATGACCAACGTATTCCTTAAATTTTAGATTATGAGTCTTTTTTACACTACCAAAATCCACAAACTTATATTCATCTGAAACGCCAGAATATTGTGGATCATACTTTTTATATTCAAAAAACTCATTACCTAAAAAATTACAAAACGTTAATTTATAATCATCATGATCGGATTTTACGACTTTAAGGTAATGAAAATCTCTAGGCTCTGTGGACAAAATTTTAGAGAAGCCATACAAGAGCTCCAACAAAATTGAGAAAACCCATAAAAACCTCAGCAGTTTTATCAAATCTGGAAAAAATGCGCCTAAAATTTTTAATTTTACCAAAAAAACACTCAATCAAATGACGTTCTTTGTAGATATGCTCATCGTAATACCTTTGCACTTTTCGATTCCGTTTTGGCGGAATAACTACTGTACATCCCTTGTCTTCAAGACTTGTAACAAAGGCATTGCTATCGTAGCCCTTGTCAGCTACTACAGTAGAGTTATAGATACTTTCGGTCAACACTTGTGCCTGCGTAATTTCATTTCTTTGACCAGGAGTCAGAGTAAATTTAAGTGGATTTCCAAGTGCATCGACAAGCGCATGTATTTTAGTTGTAAAGCCACCTTTGCTCCTCCCTAAAGCTTCTTGATCCTTGGAGTTTTTTGTATATCCAGATGAACATGGATGGGCTCGGATGATCGTACCGTCGATTATAGCAACTTCTAAATCAGGCTCTTGTTTAGTATATTCAAGCAATTTTTTCCAGACATCTCTTTCACACCATCTTTTAAATCGCTTATGTATACTCCTGTAATTACCATAAGTTTTTGGTAAAAGTCTCCATTGGCAACCACTTCGCACTATGTACCACACTGCCTCTATGAATATTCTTAAACGTTTTTCATCTTTGCTGTGCATTCCTTTTACGCTTTTTATGAACTCTAAAATTTGTTTCCAATTTTCCTCTTTGATGTAATATTGCATATGGTAGTTTCTCCATTTTTTACCTATTAGGCTAAACTACCATCTTTTTCTCTCTTTTCATATTTTTTGTCCACAGAGCCTAAAATTTGTTTCCAATTTTCCTCTTTGATGTAATATTGCATATGGTAGTTTCTCCATTTTTTACCTATTAGGCTAAACTACCATCTTTTTCTCTCTTTTCATATTTTTTGTCCACAGAGCCTAGGAATCTTTACTTCCTCTTCCGTGATATGATTACGTACAACAAGCTCACCATTTAGCATATGATAGCCAATTTTTGGCAAAGTAGCTATATTGATTGCCTTGTTTAGCTTAAAATTTGCTTCATAAATGCCACTTAACAACTCCTTTCCTTTTTCTAAGGTGACGTCCTGGTCTAAAGCTATATTCTTGATTGAACTTAATTCTTTTTGCATGTTCAGTATGGCTTTTGTCAAAACTTCTATTGATTGCCATACAGTTAATTTATTATCAGTCAAATTATATACTTCAAGTATTAAATTAACAGGATTTTATCATGAATTTATGTTAAAAGTATTATATTTCGTAAACTTATGTCATGATATTAACTACATTAGCTAAAACATGCTTTTTATCTAAGTGGAGTTGCTTAGCAACAACAAAAAGTTCATCTATTTTTTTCCACTGACTTAGCAGAATTTCAACATCATTTACCTCTCTCTTTATGCTTTCTAAAATGAAAGCCTGAATTATATATGATGCTAGTTCGATTTCGCTATTAATTACTTTATTAATCATATTGGGATTCTTTAAATCATGAAGAAATTTATAAAAGCATTTGTATGCTTCATAAGCATCACTACTTATTGCATTTATTATCATTCCTGGCATTCCAGGAAATAAAGTAATCATTTCATCAAACGTTTGATCATCAAACTTACATTGAGATGAAGCAACTTGCTTTGTTTCATCATAAGTTAATGGGAGTAAATTTAGCTGAAAGCACCTACACAAGATAGTGGTTTGTATATCATATGGCTTATGGCTAATTATAAATATCTTAGAATTTTTTGGCGGCTCTTCTAATATTTTCAATATTGCGTTTTTAGCGTTATTAGTCATTGCCTCTAAGCTATCTATTATAGCTATTTTGTGTTCTGATTGAATGGGACTTAAGTGTAGAAAGTTTTTCATTTCTCTGACTTTTTCTATTCCGATAGTATCACCTTCAACAATGTGTAAGTCCAATGCTACTTCATTATAGTTTTTTATGAGTAACCAATTGGAGAAGGATTTTGCAAGTGTTGCTTTTCCTATACCTTTTTTACCACAGATCAGCCAAGACTGAACAGATAAGTTGTTCATTAATTTTTTTTTGGCCTGGTTGTGACCTATTACTCTTTTCATTTTTTCTCCTATAGATCTTAGTTTGAAAATGCATTGTTTACTGTTTGTAATAAAATTGCACCTTCCCTTAAAACCTTAATCTTATCTTCGGTTAAGTCAATAATAGTAGATTCTATACCAGAAACTAATTCGTCATCTTCAATCACTACAGATAAATGTTGCTTAATGGATTGTGGTATATCGTCTGCCTTACATACACTTTTTTCTCCTGAAATATTTATACTAGTTGCCACTATTGGAACTTTTAGTTTATTTAATATTGAAATTGCAATAGGATGCTCAGGGATTCTGATGCCTATACTATCTTTAAAGAATTCGTTTGGCAATATATTGTTGTTTTTAAGTGGTAAAATATAGGTAATTGATCCAGGAGAAAAGTGGTTTATTAAATCAACATATCTTTCCTTTACCTTTGCTATTTTTGTCAAATTGTAAATATCACTAACAAATATAGACAGTGGTTTATTTTGAGAACGTTTCTTTATCTGATATATTTTTCCTATAGATTCATTATCTAGTGCATTACAGGCAAGAGCATACACTGTTTCTGTTGGAAAACACACTAACAAGTTGTTCTGTATTGCATTTATTATTTTAGATACCATATAGCTCAAAACTTATTCATAACAACCAGATCAATTTTGT
The DNA here is from genome assembly GCF_947251795.1 of Wolbachia endosymbiont (group A) of Anoplius nigerrimus. Taxonomy (GTDB): domain Bacteria; phylum Pseudomonadota; class Alphaproteobacteria; order Rickettsiales; family Anaplasmataceae; genus Wolbachia. Next base: position 256,651 of record NZ_OX366385.1, read on the forward strand.
TGCATTGTATTTTATATAGTAACTACTAGTTTTTGTGAACGTAATGCAACGCAGCTTACAATTTGTTATGCAGACTTGCTACAACCCAAACTCTTCATTGACTTTATCAACTATTGCCTGTGGTGGATCCTCTCCCCATCCTGAATACAAAATCTCTCCATAGTCTGCAACATCTATAGAGCCAGTTCTGCTTTTTGCTAGAAACATTTCTCTTTTCTCTTTATCAACTAATACATAATGCCACGCTGATTTTCCACGATCTTTACCACGGACTAAATATATAAAATCTGACCTACTTCTTTTTGTTGCATCAGCAAAAGATCTTTCATTGACAGTTCTGCTTTTACTTTTTATGCCGCCACTTTCAGAAAAAGCTTTCTTGGATTCGGTTTTTTTGTTTGCTAATTCAGAAATTTTTCCTTTTTCCCCTAATGCCCGTTCTTTGGTGTTTTGAGACGAATACTTACTGGAAAAACCTTCCCCTGTACCGCCAGGAGTCCTGTTTGTGAAACGCTTAATAAATGAATTATTGTCGTTGTTTTCTGCCATAAAAATCTCCAAACTTTAGATTGTAGAATCCAAATTTTTACTACACCTTATCATATGTTAATTAAATTAATATAAATGAAAAATAATATAGTAATTATTACAGGAATTACAGCTTCAGGTAAATCAGAATTATGCGATAACCTGATAGAAAAATATGGAAATATTAGTATAATAAATTGTGATTCAAAGCAGGTATACAAAGAAATTCCCATAATTACTGCTCAACCACTAAAGCAAGAAGAATTTTATAAATTATATGGTTATGTTTCAGCAAAAGAAAATTATTCCGTGGGTCTATGGTTAGAGGATTTAGAAAAAGAAGTTAATCACGCATTAGAAAATGCTCAAATACCTATCATCACTGGAGGAAGCGGGCTTTACATCAGCAGTTTAATCAAAGGCTTATCATCAATGCCACAAATAAGTCAGAAAGTAAGGAAAAATGTAAGCGAATTAAGGAAAAATTTAAGTAAAGAGGAGTTTTACAAATTAGTGCTAAGCAAAGATCCAAGGATTCAAGGTAAAGTATTCATGAATGACTCGCACCGCCTTTCAAGGGCACTTGAAGTTATCACTGAAACTGGCAAGTCGATTTTCGTATGGCAGAAAAATCGACAGCCTCCTTTATTCAATAATTTTAAGATATATACAATTTTGCCTAAACGTGAGGATGTATACCAAAAAATAAATTCTCGTTTTATCAAAATGATTGAAAATGGAGCAATTGATGAAGTAAAAAAGCTACTTAACATGAACCTAGCCCCACATTTGCCAGCTATGAAAGCACACGGAGTGCCAGAAATTATAAAGTACTTGAAAGGTGAGATTACTTTAGACGAAGCGATACAGATTGCTCAAACCAATACAAGACACTACGCGAAACGTCAGTATACTTGGTTTAAAAATCAATTTCCGAGTTCTAAAGTAATTGATTGTGCAAATAAGCTTACAGAGATTGAGATATCTTAATCATTATCAAGGCTAAGTCCTACCCTTATCGTGGGTAAGTGACTCTACACTGTTCACTTTCAGTTGCTTATCCAAGTCATGCTCTATTTTCAACTTAAATCCTAGCTTCTCGCAGAATTCGTAAAAATACTCCTTAATGACATCAAATAAATTTCTGCCATCAATTTTGTAATCTCTCAATTTTCGAGGAACAGTGAGCGACAATTTACCATCTTCATATGTTACATCTTTGTCACCTTGAGACTTAAGTGTGAATTCTAGCGAGCTATCCAATTTACATAATTCTTCTTCCAGTTCTGCAAAAGTGCGAACTGCAATTTTTTCTTCAATTCTGATTGCCGCATGACTTGGATCACTACAATTAATATGTGTTACATGATTAGACTGAAACAATAACCCATATGTTTCAGCTAAATGAAGGATAGGTCCTCCTTTACCATACAATGCACCCACATAAGCAGCCTGGTTACAATTAGTGATTAGTTCTTCTAGAATAGAATCATTTGGAACTTCTGCTTCAGCATATTCAAATAGCTCTGTAAAAACTTGTTTTACAAATTGGCGGTACTTATTTTTGTCATTTGAAATGAGGTTGGTATGTTTATTATATAATTCATCAACAAGCTCTTTTGTTATAACTTTGTTCTGAATAACAAGTTTCATTCTTGGAAGATCTACGTACATAGTTGCACCAGAATTCGCTTCAGCATTATCTTTACCAGCCCTCAACCTGCTAAAACCAAACTTTTCTGCTTGAGCTTTTAGTGTAACTATTGGATTTTCCTTTTCTTGTGGTATAAAGCTATTCATTGTTAATACCCTGTATATGAATTACTAATAGTATAATAGTACATAAAAATAATTAATAAGTCAATAAAAATATTTTATATACACGCAAGTTCTATGATAGCAAACAGTGCATGGCTTGACCATAAGGTGACAAGATTTTAAAAAGGCTCTATAACAGTTTTACACATGTATGAATCTCAATGAGCAATCAGATTTTTCTAAATAGCAAGCTAGAGAATATACCTAAGTTCCATTCCGCAATATTGCCTAAACTTTGTGGTGGGGACAAAGTGGTGGACCTGCTATTTTATAGGCCGCTCAGTTATGTGGATAGAAGTAAGTCACTACTTGATGCTCAAGTTGGAGAACTTACAACTTTCATGGCAAAAGTTTATGAACATCAGCCGCCTACTTTTAGAGGTAGACCATATAAAATAGTCGTTGAAAGTGAGAGTCAGTATATGTTCATAGTCTTTTTTAATTACTCAGTTAAGTATTTATATAAACTATTTCCAACTGGAGCTTCTGTAATCATCAGTGGCAAGCTCGAAAAGTTTGCTGAACATTGGCAAATTACTCATCCAGATTACGTGTCGCTTGACATCAACCAATTTAAAGAAATAGCTTGCATAGAGCCAGTCTACCAATTATGCCGTGGCATTACCAATAAGAGCATTGGAAACATAATAAGCTCTAACCTGAAAGAATTGCCTGATTTGCCAGAGTGGATAGATGATACATTAATCAAGCAAAAAAAATGGCTAAGTTGGAGGGAAAGCATCATAAAGTTGCACAGGCCAAGCTCATTGGCGGAAGCCGAGGTTTGTAGAAAAAGGCTTGCTTATGATGAATTGTTTGCGTATCAGCTAGCACTGAAACTTGCAAGAGAGAATCATGTAAAAGAAAGGGGAAGAGAATTTATAGTATTGAGTAAATATAAAGAGCAAGTTTTAAATGAATTATCGTTTCAATTAACAAACGATCAAATTCGTGCAATAGATGAAATTTCAGAGAGGCAAAAATCCAAGTATCGCATGATAAGCTTGCTGCAAGGTGATGTTGGTAGTGGCAAAACCGTAGTTGCACTTTTTACGATGCTAAATATGGTAGAAAACAACATGCAGGCAGCTCTAATGGCACCGACTACTATCTTGGCGGAGCAACATTATAATTGGATTGAGGAAGTTTTATCCTGTACCGATATAAAAGTTGCTCTGCTTACTGGTAAAACTTCGCGCAAGGAAAGAAAAATTATCATGAACGAACTTGCAAGTGGTATTTTAAATATAGTAATTGGCACCCACGCGTTATTTCAAGCTAACGTTATATTTAAAAATTTAGGGCTTGCAGTCATAGACGAACAACAGCGATTTGGAGTGATGCAGAGAAATCGCTTGGTAGGAAAAGGAGAAAATGCCGATATACTTTTCGTTACTGCAACTCCCATTCCAAGAACCTTGCAGCAAGCTATGTATGGTGACGTTGAATGTTCAATTTTGAAAGAAAAACCAAAATCCAGATTGCCAATAAAAACTGTAACTATGAACATTAGTAGGGTGCCAGATGTTATTGAAAAGCTAAAAGGTGCTATAAACAGGGGCGAAAAAGCATATTGGATTTGTCCATATATAGAAGAAAACGAAGAGACCAATATTGCTGCAGCAGAGATGCGTTTTCAAGAATTACAAAAAACATTTCTTGATAAAGTTAGTATAATACATGGAAAATTGACTCAGGAGCAGAAAGATCAAGTTATGTTTTCCTTCAAAAGAAATGAATTTTCTCTGCTTGTTGCAACCACTGTGATAGAAGTTGGTATAGATGTGCCAGATGCAACCATTATGATTATAGAAAATGCAGAGCAATTTGGGTTATCGCAATTGCATCAGTTAAGAGGCAGAGTAGGGCGAGGAAACAAGCCATCTTTTTGTGTATTATTATACGATAATTTAAGTAAAAGCTCATCTTCAAAGTTAAAGATCATGTGTGAGTCACAGGACGGATTTTACATTGCTGAAAGGGATATGATGCTAAGAGGCAGTGGGGATATTTTAGGCACAAAACAATCAGGATGTATGGAATTTAAATTTGCTGATTTATATCAGGACAGAGAGCTGCTCAACCTCGCGTATAATAACGCAAAAGGTGCAATGGCTGATTTTGAATTACTGCTTGATATATTTGAATATAGAAGTAGATTACATTTTTCAAAATTTCAGTAGGAAAACCAGGTAGCCCGCAGAAGTGAAAAAGCTGCTTGACACCCTTCGCCAGCCCCCTTATCATGAAAATGAAGCTATTTATTTATCTTCTCTGTACAGATTAAATGACAAAAAAACTCACGTATCTGGCGTCTCATGTTTAATTTTTTGCACTATGTGCACCTTATGTCTTTATAAAACTTCTAGGTTTTTACCTAATATAAGCTAAAATGCGCTTATAAAGCATTTAAAACATAAAAAAACGCCAACTTAAAAAATGGATAGTGAATAACTAGCTACCCTAGGGTTTCTTTTGCCTTTTTTTCTGTTTAGTAAATTTCTTAATGTTTATAATTTAGGTTAGTTGCGGCTTAAAAGCAGCTGAATCGCGGTTATTAAACGTTTAGAATAAAAAAACGCCATACTTGAAAGTATAATGTAAGTAATTAGCCAACCACGGGGCTTCTTTTGCCTTTTTTTTCACTTGGTAAATTTCTTAAATATTTATGGCTAAGAGAGCCCAAGAGAGGTCAGCGCGTGACGCTGGAATCCCAAAAAAAGGATGATGTCATCCGAGTAGCTGACACTGGGATGGCTTTGTTGCGTAGCAACCGAAAAAATCTGGTGGCTACTGACAAAATTCATTATAAATAACCATTTAACTGTTGAAGAAAAAATATGCCACAGAAAATGAAAGTCAGTAACCAAAATGAATATAACAAATTTCTCCAGGAAAGAGGAAATATTTTTCATTATATCAATGAAGCCATAGAAAATTGGTATGAAAATAGTCCAAAAATGCAAGGCGGCAACTATATTTACAGTGATAAAGTTGTGATTTTGGTGCATATAATTGTCAATCTTTTTAGAATTGGTTTAAGACAAACGGTGGGGTTTATAAAAGGATATCTGCAACAAATAGGAAGAGATTTGCAGCTATTCACAAGCATCAAAAGAAACTTAATATTAAGATCAATGATTGCAGAAAATAATATGGAAGACATCGAAATTGCTATAGATAGTACAGGTATCAGCATTTACAACAATACCCCTGAAGGAAAATAGCGCTGACAGAGTGGCTATGAACAGACAAGAAAATTGCATGTAATGTTGAATATAAACTGCAAAAAAGCCATAGCTGTAAAATACAGTAACGGTCTGATCACTATGGAGCTTGCGATTTGCTTAAAGAAGTTCATGTCATAAAAGCACTATATGCAGATAGGGCATATGATAGGCACAAGTTTTATAAATTGTGTAACGAATATGATATAAAGGCAAAAATTCCACCAATAAACAATGCGGCAGAACATCCAGAAATAGATTATATGTCTGACAGAAATGCTGCTATTAGGTTAATAAAATTATACGGTGAAGATGGCGTGAAAGAATGGAAAAAAGAAGTAAATTATGGGAAAAGATCTTATATTGAAGGGTTTTTCTCAAGATTAAAGCAAATATTTGGATTCAGCTTTAGGAATAAATCCGAAGTAAATCGCGAAAAAGAATTGCTGATTAAGTGCTATTTGCTTAATCAATTTACTGAAATTGGTATGGCTAAATTTGAAATGGCTACATGATATTTATCGTAAATTACTACCAGTATAAGGTGCGATGCAACAAAGCCATCCCAGTGTCAGCTACTCGGATGACACCCTACTTAACCGTCATACCGCCGCGGTATCTCTTAACATAGATCCCTTACTTAACCGTCATACCTTAACATAGATCCCGCTAACACGTAGCGGGATGACGATTGTCGTTTAGCCATAAATATTAAGGAATTTACCAAATAAAAAAAAAGGCAAAAGAAACCCTAGTCATTGTCTATTTTCAGTATTGGCGTTTTTTAAGTCTTAAACGCTGCAATTTAGCTGCTTTTAAATGCAACTAACCTTAGCTATAAATGTTTAAGAAATTTACTAGGCAGAAAAAAAGGCAAAGAAAACCCGTGGTAGCTAGTTATTACACTCTCTATTTTAAAATTTGACGTTGGGTGATGTCTTGAACGCTTTATAAGCGCGTTTCAGCTTGTATAGGTAAAAACCTAGAAATTTGATAAAGACATACGGTGCACATAGTGCAAAGAATTAAACAATAGTACGCCAAATACAAGTTTTCTTGTCATTTTAATCTGCTGCAGAGATTGCGAAGTTAAATAAAATAGCTTCAGTTTCATGATAAGGGGGCTGGCGAGGTTTGTCAAGCAAGTTTTTTCGTTTCTGCGGGCTACCTGCTAACCGACAGCTAACATTAACTACCAATATCGTATCTGAAGAAGCCCCCTGGCCATTCTAAAAAATTTAATGCTGAGTACACCTTACTTTTGGCTTCCTCTATAGTGCTCCCTTCTGCTACTATATTTAGCACTCTTCCGCCATCTGAAACTAAGTTACCACTCTCATCTAATTTAGTACCAGCGTGAAATACCAATATACCAGGAATGCTTTCAATTTTATCTAATCCCTTAATTATTTCTCCCTTTTGATAATCACCCGGATAGCCTTTACTTGCAACAACTACACAAACTGTAGATTTGTTGTTAAGTTCCACCATTTTGACATTTAACTTTCCTTCTGCAGCTGACAACATCAATTTTAACAAATCGCAATTTGAATCAAATCTAGGCAATATGGATTGCGTTTCTGGATCACCGAATCTAACGTTATACTCGAGAAGTTTTGGGCCATCTCTGCAAATCATTAAACCAGCAAAGAGTACTCCTTTATAAGGTGTACCCATGTTAACCAATGCTTGAATTGTAGGATATATTATTTTTTGGATAATTTTTTGCTCCATGTCCTTACTTACAATTGAAGGTGATGAGTACGATCCCATACCTCCAGTATTTTGGCCTTCATTACTTTCATCAACTCTCTTATAATCTTTTGCACACCCAAGAGTTACTACTTTCAACCCATCAACAAGAGCAAAAAAACTTACTTCTTCTCCAATTAAAAACTCTTCTATGATTATTTCTTCACCTGATTCACCAAATTTTTTCTCCACTAGCATTGAATCTATTGCTGAAAAAGCTTCGCTTTCTGTATTACATATAACCACCCCTTTTCCTGCTGCAATTCCATTTGCTTTCACTACAAGTGGAAACTTTATTTTATTGCTACGTACAAAATCTTTAGCTAACCCTTCATCAACAAAACACTCGTACTTGGCAGTTGATATACCATATCGTTTACATAGCCCCTTGGTGAAAGACTTCGATCCCTCAAGTTTTGCAGTTGCTTGACTTGGAGCAAAAACATTTATTCCCTCTGCAACTAAATCATCAGCAAGCCCATCAATTATTGGTTGTTCTGGACCAATAACAACCAACTCTATATTTTCTCTCTTGCAAAATTGTGTAACATCCACTGAATTTTGAATATTTACATCTACAAGAACTCCCAAATTTTCCATGGCCGGGCGACCAGGAGTGACATATAACTCAGTCAAGATAGGAGATTTTTTTAGAGCCCAAAGTAGAGCATGCTCACGTCCACCAGAACCTATAACCAGAACCTTCATCTTTATTTCCTCGCTTTTCTATATGTCAAAATTATTATTTACTTATAACAGTACCATTACTCATGTATTTTTGCAACACGTTTGGTATTGCAATCGACCCGTCAGAATTTTGATAATTCTCCATTATGGCAATAATCGTTCTTCCTATAGCTAAAGCTGAGCCGTTTAAAGTGTGAACATATTTTTTTATCTTTTTATCAGTTTCTGAAGAGTATTTAGCGTTCATCCTTCTTGCTTGAAATGCACCACAATTTGAGCAGCTTGATATTTCTCTATATTTATTTTGCTCAGGTAACCATACCTCTATGTCATAAGTCCTTTGTGCAGCAAAACCCATATCACCACTACACAGTAGCATTACTCTATACGGTAATTCTAGTTTTTTTAATATCTCTTCAACAACACTCGTCATGCGCTCAAGTTCATCATTTGATTGGTCTTCAGTTGTAATACTCACCAATTCCACTTTACCAAATTGGTGTTGCCTTATCATGCCTCTCGTGTCTCGCCCTGCGCTGCCTGCTTCTTTACGAAAACACTCTGAATATGCAGTAAAACGAATGGACAGTTCTTTTTCCTCTACTATTTTATCAGCAACCAAATTTGTTAAAAACACTTCACTTGTGGGAATCAACCTCAATTCGTCGGTAGTTAAATACGAATCGTCAGAAAATTTCGGTAGCTGACCAACATTATACATAGCTTCGTTTTTCACCAAAGCCGGGTGGTACACCTCAGTATAGCCAAATTCATTAACATGCATTTCAAGCATAAAATTTATTAGCGCCCGTCCAAGCTTAGCCAACTGCCCTTTTAATATTGCAAATCTTGATCCGGAAATTCTCGCCGCTTGTTCGAAGTCCATTAAACCTAACTTTTCTCCGAGTTCATAATGAGATTTTGCTGTAAAATCAAACTGTCTTTTTTCTCCATATTTTCTCACCTCTAAATTAGAGTTCTCATCTGCGCCTATTGGCACATCTTGCGCAGGAATATTTGGCAAGTTAGATAAAACATTCACTAACTTATCCTTTTCTGCTTGTTCTTTTAAGCTGATTGCCTCTATCTCACTCGTGATGTCTTTTGACAACTCTATTTGCTCTTCACAGGGGCTTTTGCTCATTTTAAGCTTTTTTATTTCCTCTGTGATTTCATTGCGCTGCCTATTTAAATCTTGCAATTTAGTGGTTAATGACCTTTTCTCGTGATCGATTTCTAATATCTCTTCCGCAGTAGATTCTCTAATTCCCCTGCTTTTCATTGCCTTTTCAAATCCTTCAGGGTTTTTGCGTATATATTCTATATCGTGCATATATTGTGCTATTACTAACATTGTTACTGTACTCCAAAAGCTCTTAATATTCAATATTTTCTCATACTACTAAAATTATTATGGTTGATTTTTTTGTTAGAATTTGTTAAAATTAATTAACTTAGCATTCATAGGATATAGTATGTTGGGCATCACAAAAAAATATAATCAATTTAAAGAGAGCACTTACTTTGCTGGTGGGAAATTCGTTATCTACGCTACTTGTGTATGCCTAGCAGCCACATTTGCTGTTGGCTGTTTGGGGTTGATAATAGGATTCCCTCTATTGACCTTTCCACTTGCTATGCTAATTTCTCATCCTGTGATTTGGATTATAATGGGAGTAGTTCTTACAGCAGCATACAAAATGGTTGTTGAACCTTTATTTCACTTAGCAAAGAACTATATTAACGGAAAAAGAGCTTCAAAGGGGGAAAAGAGTGAAGAAAAATCTCCTGAGCGAGAACAACCTGAAGAAAATCAAGGAAGGCCAAAAACTCCGGATAGGGATAGTGGTGTTGTACCAGATGGCACAGAAAGCCCAGAAAATAGAAGTCGTAGAAACTCTAATGCTTCTTTGGATATGAATTCAAAAATTGTTACATATAATACTGCGGGAGCTGGAAATAATTGCTTTTTCCATTCTGTATTTGGTCAAAATAATTCTGGCACATATAGGGCTGAAAAAGCACAAGAAATGAGATTAGAGTGGCACAAATTTTTAAGTCGATTTGAATCTTTGGATGATCTGAGTATGCCAGCCCCTTTAAGAGAGCAGCTAGAGAAGGTTTTTAATATGTTCTTAAATAAGCCAGGAGATTTAACTGGCAAGTCCGATAAAATAAAAGGATTAGCTGAACAAATGAATAAGAAAATCGAGGAAGCTGATAGTAAGAGTGAAGAGTTAAAAAACAAAATTGTGAGAAAGTTTTATTGTCATGATATATTTAGAAATACAGTATATATAATAATAAAAGAAGCTATTAATCAGCGTAATAATAGATGCCCAGATAATCAAAAACCTATACCTAGTATTCAAGATTTGCTTAATAATAAAGAAAACTTGTACAATGAGATTCAGGAAGACATGGAGTCTTGTGCATTGGTGTTGATTCTCAATCTTAGCAACGAGGAGTATGCTAATACATATGACCCTAAAGTTATAAAAGATTCATTTATTAATGACAAAAGCGTTTATAAGGCTTACCGAGAAGCAATACGTGGATCCTATTGTGTTTTTATCGAAGAAATTCCTATTTTAGCTTCTTTAGCTAACATTGAAATTGATGTTCATTATAAAAACAATAATAACGATGTGCACACAGCATTTAAGCCAAATCCAGCAATGATAAATAATGATGAGCTAAATCAAGTATTTGATCGTGAAAGTTATAGACTAAACGACGAATTATGGGGCAATAAGGAACAAGAAACAATATACTTAAATCCTGGTCATTACGAGAGAGCTAAGGTAGTAGAGGCAGAGCCTTCTCTTATGGAAAAAGCAAATTCGGCTCTACAAGGTGCTGCAGCAGCATGTGTGAATGCACTCGGTTTTAATAATCCGTAAATTCTATGCCCCTGCAAATAGGAAGTTTGACGATTGATTCTTCAGTTATTTTGGCTCCAATGTCTGGAGTGACTGATTATCCGTTTAGAAGTATTGTAAAGAAGCTAGGTGCAAGTTTGTTGGTTTCAGAGATGATTGCAAGCAGAGCCATGATCATGCAAACTCGCCAGAGTCTACAAAAAGCAAAAGTTGATGAGCTAACTGCTGTTCAGCTTGCTGGATGCGAGCCGGATGTAATGGCAGAGGCTGCAAAACTAAATGAGGATATGGGTGCAAAAATTATAGACATAAACTTTGGTTGCCCTGTTAAAAAAGTTGTAAACGGTTATGCAGGATCAGCACTAATGCGTGATGAGAAAAAAGCCGCTGAGATAATTGAGGCCGTAGTCAAAGCAGTGAATGTGCCAGTTACGGTGAAAATGCGCACTGGATGGAACGATGAAAATCGCAATGCACCGAGACTTGCGAAAATTGCCGAGGATTTAGGAGCAAAAATGATTACTGTGCATGGAAGGACAAGAGCACAGCTCTATAACGGTCAAGCAGATTGGAAATTCGTTAGAAATGTTAAAGAGCAAGTGAAAATTCCAGTTATAGTAAATGGCGATATTAAAAATTTAAATGATATTCAGAATGCTCTCAAAGAATCTGGAGCAGACGGAGTGATGATAGGTCGTGGTGCCTACGGTAAACCTTGGCTGATTAATCAAGCAATGAACTTTCTCAGTGGAAGTGAAACTTCTGAGCCAACAGCTTCAGAGAGATTAAGCATCATACTCGAGCATTACGACAATATTCTTGAGTACTATGGAAATGACACAGGAATAAAGATGGCCCGCAAACACATAAGTTGGTACAGTAGCGGGCTTCAAAGCTCATCTGAATTTCGTGTGAGAGTAAATAACATGACAGATAGCACAGAAGTGAAAGAAAATATTGTTGGCTTTTTTGGTCAAGAGACACACTAGCTGTACTCAATTCGACTGATCATATGCCACTACGCTCTCTTCCTCACCAGAGTGTAAATGACAACCATTATCCATCAACCATTTCTCGTCATAAGTTTCAATATCAAAATATTTTTCATATTTATCTACATTATCACAAAGTGAAAGTGCTCTGATCTTATTCATAATCAAACCTGTACCAGCAGGAATTAATCTTCCTACTATAACATTTTCTTTTAATCCACTTAAAGGATCACTCTTCCCGCAGAATGCTGCTTCTGTAAGTACTTTTGTTGTCTCTTGGAAAGAGGCAGCAGAAATAAAGGAGCTAGTTTCAAGACTTGCCCTAGTAATCCCCTGCAGAATAGGAAGATAATGAGCAGGCCGTTTGCCAGAGTTACTCATAGCATCATTTTCCCTATCAACTTCCAGCTTGTCAATGCTTTCGCCAACCAAGTACATAGTATCACCAGGATCAGTAATTTCCACTTTTTGTAGCATTTGTTTTAAGATCACCTCTAAATGCTTGTTGTCTATACGAACACCCTGCAATCTATAAACTTGCTGTATTTCAGAAATCATATAGTGTGCTAAAGCTTCTAATCCAAGCACACGTAAAATATCATGGAGATCAGGGTCACCATCCATCAATAAATCACCTTTACGTACAAAATCACCTTCATTGACTATTACATGCTTACTTCTTGATACCAAATATTCAACTGGAGAAATTTGTTCATCTACAGGTTTAATTAATATACTGCGTTTTCCTCTACGGTCTTTTTCAGAAAACGCTACATAGCCATCTATCTCACTAACAATAGCATGCTCTTTAGGACGACGTGCTTCAAATAACTCTATAACCCTCGGTAAACCACCAGTAATATCACGAGTTTTAACTGACTCTCTTGGTGTTCTTGTAATAACATCACCTGCATGAACCTTCTGGCCATTTTGTACATTGAGCACTGCACCAATTGGTATAAAATAACATGCTTCAACGCCACTTGCGAGTGTCATTACTTCACCATTATCGTCAAGCAGCACAATACGAGGACGTAAACTAGCTCCACCAGAATGCAATTTCCAGTCTTTTACTACTTTGCTTGATATTCCTGTAGATTCATCCATCACTTCAGTGATCGAAATTCCATCTTTTAAGTCCTGATAAGACACTGTACCAGTCTTCTCCGTGATAATAGGCAATGTATAAGGGTCCCATTCCGCAACTTTATCGCCAATTTTTACTGACCCACCCTCATCCACATAAAGCTTAGCACCGTAAGGTACACTATGCTTCAACTTCTCACTACCAAGGCTATCAACCAACACGACTTCACAGGAACGGCTTATCACAATTTTATTTCCGTTTCTATCTATAATTATATTACTATTGTTTAACTTTATTTTAGCACTAATAGAAGCCATAATATTCGAGGATTCAACGCCTCTAGTCATTACTCCACCTATATGGAAAGTACGCATCGTTAACTGAGTACCTGGCTCTCCAACAGATTGAGCAGCTATAACACCAACTGCTTCACCTATTGAAACAATTTTACCAGTTGCAAGGTCTCTTCCATAACACAAAGAACATACACCAGGACTTATTTCACAAGTTAAAGGCGATCTAATTTTTACAGCATCAAGACCTGCAATGCTGATTTGCTTTACTTTATCCTCATCAATTAATTCCCCTGCTTTTACTAATAATTCTTTTGTCACTGGGTTATATATACCATTTGCAGCTGTTCTACCCAGCACAACACTCTCTAGAGATGCAACTATAGTACTTCCTTCAACTGTAGCTCTCACAACAAGACCATTTTTTGTTTTACAGTCATGCTTTGTAACTATGCAATTTTGAGATACATCAACTAAACGACGAGTTAAGTATCCAGAGTTTGCAGTTTTAAGTGCAGTGTCAGCTAAACCTTTACGCGCACCGTGAGTAGAATTAAAGTATTCAAATACGTTCAATCCTTCACGGAAATTAGAAATTATAGGTGTTTCTATAATCTCACCAGAAGGTTTGGTCATGAGCCCTCGCATTCCTGCTAGCTGTTTCATCTGCGAAGTAGAACCCCTTGCACCAGAGTTAACCATCATATACACTGAGTTGTACTTACTATTTCCATCATATATAGATATTGCTTTTAACATATCATTAGCTATCATATCCGTACACTTAGACCATTCATCTATAACCTTGTTATACCTCTCACTTCTAGTTATTAGCCCATCTTGATATTGCATAGAGAATTTCTTAATTTCACCCCTCGCGTGATCAACATGTGTAGCTTTAGTTTCAGGTATAACCATATCACAACGACCAAAAGAGACACCAGAAAATGTGGCATACTCAAAGCCAAGTACCATTAATTTATCAGAAAATGCCACTGTAGCACTTTGACCACAGTTACGATATACCAAATCAACTATACCAGTTATTTCCTTGACTGCTAATATCTGATTTATTAGATCGAAGCTTAGATTCTCATGCTTAGGAAAAATCTGCCATAATATTAAACGGCCAGGAGTTGTACAAACAGTTTTATAGTGAGTTTCACCGCTGCTATTAATATACTCCATCCTATACTTTATACTAGAATGAATATGTAAAGTACCATCACTCAAGGAATGCTCAACTTCACAAAAAGCACCAAAAGATGGTAAATTATCTTCCTTAGGTTCTTGTAAAGTCAGATAATATATACCAAGTACTATATCTTTACTAGGAACTATAATCGGTCTGCCATTAGAAGGACTTAAAACGTTATTAGTGGACATCATCAACACCCTAGCTTCAAGCTGAGCTTCCAATGAAATTGGCACATGCACTGCCATTTGATCACCATCAAAATCAGCATTAAACGCCGTACAGACAAGCGGATGAAGCTGTATTGCTTTGCCTTCAATAAGGATTGGCTCAAAAGCCTGAATACCAAGTCTATGTAGCGTAGGCGCTCTATTCAACAAAACAGGATGCTCTTTTATTACCTCTTCAAGCATATCCCAAACTTCTGGTTTTTCTGCTCTTATCAACTTACTAGCAAACTTAATAGTTGGAGCCATACCATACATCTTAAGCTTTGAGTAAACAAAAGGTTTGAATAGTTCAAGAGCCATTCTTTTTGGTAATCCACACTGATTTAGTTTCAAAGTTGGACCAACAACTATTACAGAACGTCCAGAGTAGTCTACCCTTTTTCCTAAGAGGTTCTGGCGAAAACGACCCTGTTTTCCTTTTAACATATCACTAATGGACTTTTTATATCCAACAGCACCAGCTTTATTTACCAAAGTATTACGACGACTATTATCAAAAAGAGAATCAACTGCTTCTTGTAACATCCTTTTTTCATTACGAATCATAATCTCAGGAGGATTTAAGCTCAACAATTTCCTCAACCTGTTATTTCTATTAATAATAGTCCTATAATGATGATTCAGATCAGAAACTGCAGGACGACCACTCTCAAGCGATACCAAAGGACGCAAATCAGGTGGTAAAATAGGTATAGTTGTAAGTATCATCCACTCAGGCCTATTTCCAGATTTAATGAAGTTTTCAACAATACGCAATCTCTTTATAATTTTCTTTCTTCTTATCTCAGAAGCAACAGATTCTAATTCTAGTCTTAAATCCTTCCTAATTTCATGTAAATCAAGGCGCGTTAGCAACTCTCTTATAGCTTCAACACCTTGCATAGCTACAAAACTATCGATCCCATAGCTATCTTTAGCTTCATTATAAGCTTTTTCACTAATAATCTCACCTTTTTCAAAAGGCGAAACAAGAGGATCTATTACGATATAATTATCGCTATATAAAATATTCTCAATATCTCTGAGAGACATATCCAATAATGCTCCAATTCTTGAAGGAAGCGATTTCAAAAACCATATATGAGCAACAGGAGATGCAAGCTCTATATGACCCATCCTTTCTCTTCTTACTTTAGAAGATGTAACTTCTACTCCGCATTTTTCGCATATGCGACCTCTGTGTCTTCTTTTTTTGTATTTTCCACATAAACATTCATCGTCATTGACAGGGCCAAAAACCTTAGGACAAAATAATCCACCTTTCTCAACTTTGAACGTACGATAATTTGCAGTTGAAACATCTTCTATCTCACCACAAGATATACGCTTAATACTTTCAGGGCTAGCAATCGATATGCTAACCTCATTAAAAGGTTGTGCAATGTTAGTGTGAGATATATCTTCAATCACTACATCATTTTGCTTTAAATCTACATTTAAACATAAAGAACGTAGTTCTTTTATCATCACATTAAAGGATTCAGGAATTCCACATTCAAAATTACTGTCACCTTTTATTATCGATTCGTAAATCTTAACTCTACCATTAATATCATCAGACTTCACAGTTAACATTTCCTGCAAAGTATAAGCAGCACCATAGGCTTGTAATGCCCAACATTCCATTTCACCAAAACGCTGACCACCAAAATGAGATTTTCCTCCTAGAGGTTGTTGAGTAACCAAACTATAAGGCCCTACTGAACGCGCATGAATTTTACCATCAACCAAGTGGTGCAACTTAAGCATGTACATGTAACCAACTGTAACCTTGCGGTCGAATTTTTCACCAGTGCAACCGTCATATAATACAGCTTGTCCAGAGTTATCTAAACCAGCAAGTTCAAATAATTTTGCTATTTGTTCATCTTTTGGACCCTCAAATACAGGTGCAGCAACAGGAACGCCATCACGTAATTTGCGTGCAAATTCAATGAGATTATTATCACTAATATTACGAATATCATCACAGATAGATACGTTACTGCCATAGCTATAAACTTCAATCAGGAAGTTACGTAAATTACTGTATGAACTTTTACAAGAGTTCAAATAGTTCTCTACTAACGCATTCGACTCGTCATTTAGTGCATTCTTATTAGGTGTATTTAAAACAGAAGCCGTTATTTCATCATCATCAATATTTTCAATTTTTTTATTGTTAAGGTATGCTACTGCAAATTGTGTAAAATTATCATCGTTAAGGGACCTAATTCCCTTGCAAAAAGCACTTTTGATTTTATTGATCTCATCGAGAATATTACTTACCTTTTCCCCTAATTTTCTACAAGCCCAACCTACATGCGTTTCCAGTATTTGTCCTACATTCATTCGTGAAGGAACACCAAGAGGGTTAAGAATAATATCAACAGGAGTACCATCTTCCAAATAAGGCATATCTTCCACTGGCACAACTCGAGAGATCACACCTTTATTCCCATGTCTACCAGCCATTTTATCCCCTGGTTGCAGACTATGTTTCACAGCAATGAAAACTTTTACTGACATCGACACACCTTGAGGCAGGTCATAACCTTCATGTAATTTTTCTACTTTTCGCTTAAACTGTGCTATTGCATGTGATACTTTTTCATCAAAATCTTTTTTTAAGCTCTTAACTTGCTCAGAAATGGATTGGTTTTTTAATCCTATACCCCACCATTGCTCACGTTCAATAGAGTCAAATTTTTCTCGATCTTGAGAACCAGAATTAATAAGAAGTTTCTTCAGTTCATCATAGAAATATTCACTAGTAACATTGATTATATAATCTCGCTCTTCCTCAAAGGCATTTACCTCTTTTTGTTTGATGAGTAATGCCCTTTCATTTTCTTCAACCCCCCTGCGTGTAAAGACTTGTACATCAATTACTGTCCCTTCAACATCTGGAGATGTATATAAAGAGGAATCCGCACAATCGAATGACTTTTCACCAAAAATTGTCATTAATAACTTTGTTTCAGGAGGCAATGAAAGAGAAGGTTTAGGTGTAACTTTACCTACCAGAATATAGCCTGGACCAACTCTTGTACCAATTTTCACTATACCACTATCATCCAAGTGATATAGATTTTCTTCATTAACACCAGGTATAGCACGAGTTATTTTTTCTGATCCTAAAGGGGTATCATGTACAACACAGTCAAATTCTTCTATATGAATAGAAGTAAAGAGATCTTTTTTAACAACTTCACTAGAGATAATAATAGAGTCTTCAAAATTATAACCTTGCCAAGACATAAAAGCGACTAGCAAATTTTTACCAAGCGCCAACTCACCACTGTTAATTGCAGGACCATCAGCTATTACATCACCCTTTTTAACATAATCACCTACGCACACTAGCGGTCTTTGATTAATACAAGTATTATGGTTAGAACGCTGAAATTTCCTTAGATGATAAATATCTACGTCCAAGTAGTTAACCCTTTCTTTATCAAAAGCACGTATAACTATAGAGTTACTATCAGAACTATCAACTATGCCATCGCGTTTTGCTAAAACTACAGCACCAGAGCCAGAAGCTACAAAAGACTCCATACCAGTAGCAACCAGAGGAGCGGTAGGCTTCAATAAAGGTACGGCCTGACGTTGCATATTTGAACCCATTAATGCTCTATTAGCATCATCATTTTCTAAAAATGGAATCAAGGAAGCCGCAACTGATATTACCTGCTTAGGAGATACGTCAATGTAACTCACCTGATCACTACTTACCATAATGAAACTACTAGCATATCTACAGTATAGCATATCATCAACAAAGCAATTATTTTCATCGAGCTTTGCGCTGGTATCAGCTATATAATATAAACCTTCATCTATGGCAGACAGATACTCAATTTGATCAGTGACAACCCTATTAACTACTTTTCTATAAGGACTTTCAATGAAACCATATTTATTAATACGCGCGTATATAGCTAAGCTGTTGATTAACCCTATATTTTGCCCTTCAGGAGTCTCAATAGGGCAAATTCTTCCATAATGAGTTGGATGAACATCACGCACTTCAAATCCTGCCCGTTCTCTTGTTAAACCGCCAGGACCTAACGCGGACAACCTTCTTTTATGTGTTATTTCAGATAACGGATTAGTCTGATCCATAAATTGAGATAATTGAGAAGAATTGAAGAAATCTCTTAAGACATTAGTTAACACTTTTGGATTAATAAAATCAGATGGAGAAACTTTATCTAAACTAGAAGTGGACATAGAATCAACTATTGCGCGTTCCAATTTCAACAACCCAGCTCTAAATTGATTTTCTATAAACTCTCCAACTGATCTTACTCTTCTGTTTCCTAAATGATCAATATCATCTACAGATCCTTGACCATCACGTAACAATACTATTTTTTTCACAATTTCAATAATATCTTCATACGTTAAAACAGTTAAATCCTCACCATAATTTAATCCAAGGTAAGAGTTAAGCTTCAACCTACCAATGTTAGACAAATCATAATATTCCGGACTGAAGAAAAGATTACGGAAAAACTCCTCTACTATCTCTAAAACAGGAACTTCACCAGGACGCAAAACTCTATATATTTCATATAGCGCATCCTGATAAGACATGTTTTCGTCTAAGAAAAGCGTATTTAATATATAAGGTCCAACAGATACATTATCTATGTTCAATACTGATATTTCATCCACAGACAATAACTCAAGCTTCTTTATGTCTTCCAGCTTTATAGATTCACCAGCAGATAAAATTTTCGTAGAGCTAGCACTATCCATTAAATCTTCTGCGAGGAATAAACCACATATAGAATTAAAAGGAACCAGATACTCTTTCAATTCATTATCATATAGCTTTTTAGCTAGTCTTGAGGTAATACGAACGTTAGCTTTAAGCAGCACATTACCTTCAATATCCATTAAGTCGAAAGGCAGCCTCACTCCTTTAAATTTATCAGGAACAAAAGGCACTTTCCAACCATCTTTATGTTTTACATACTTTATTTTCTCATAAAATCTATCGAGTATATCATTATTTGATAGACCTAACGCCTTTAACAAAACTGAGATTGGCAATTTTCTTTTTCTATCAACACGAAAATACAAATGGTCTTTAACATCAAATTCAATATCAAGCCAAGAACCCCTATAAGGAATAATTCTAGCAGAATAGATCAATTTACCAGAATTGTAAGTTTTTCCCTTATCGCTATCAAAAAATACACCAGGAGACCTATGCATTTGTGAGACGATAACTTTTTCCACACCATTAATGATGAAAGTGCCCTTATCAGTCATCATAGGCAACCCACAAAAGTGGACTTCCTGCTCTTCTATAGATTTTACAACAGTTGCAAGTTTAGAATGATCTCCACTCTCTTTAATCGATTTATATTCATCAAGAGAAATACCATCCTGCATAACAACAAGACGTATAGAAGCAATAACCTGAGCAGAAAAAGTTACACCACGCTTTATACACTCAGATTCATCATACTTAGGATCATCTACCCTACAACTTATAAACTCAATAGTAGCCCTACGCAAAGGATCATTTATTGGAAAGATTGTATGAAAGATAACTTCAAGTCTTTCATTACCCTTATTCTTAGGAGCAAATGAATCATACGATTCTTTTTGAACCTTAACCAAATCCAATAAAGAATCTTTTAAATCAATCGACCTAGAATAAGAAACTCTAGGAACAAAAGCACCAGAAGCGT
This sequence comes from Wolbachia endosymbiont (group A) of Anoplius nigerrimus, assembly GCF_947251795.1. Lineage (GTDB taxonomy): Bacteria > Pseudomonadota > Alphaproteobacteria > Rickettsiales > Anaplasmataceae > Wolbachia. Next base: position 277,032 of record NZ_OX366385.1, read on the forward strand.
ACATATAAGAAGAATCAACCATTAAAATACCCCAAACTAATTAAAAGAGCTATATCAATATAAAATTAATACATTAAATATTATTCAAGCTCCACTTTAGTTGCTCCTGCTTCAATAAGTTTTTGCTTGATTTTTTCTGCTTCGTCTTTAGGAACATTGGCAGTTAAATCTTTAGGTAAAGATTCAACCAACTCTTTTGCTTCTTTTAAACCCAATGTAGAATTAACTTCTCTCACAGCTTTAATAACTCCTATTTTTTTACTCGCATCAATTTCTTTAATCACAACTTTATACTCAGCTTTTTCTTGAGCAGCAGGAGCAGCAGCATTATCACTAATAGGCGCCCCGGCACCAACAGCCCCACCAAGAAAAGAACCAGCAGGTAACCCTATTTTCTCTTCTAGAACTTTTACAAGTTCAGAAGCCTCTAATAAGTTTAAAGATAATATTTTATCAACCAAATCACTTGTTACATTACTCATAATTACTACCTTACTTAACAACAAATTTATTTTTTAGAACTATAATAATCCAAAACTCTCATAAGCCTCATAGAAGATGAATTAATAGACAACGCCAATCGAGCAGGAATATCATAAGATATTAAACGCATAATTTTAACACGCAATTCATCCAGAGAAGGCAACTTAGCCAGTTTATTAACATCTTCCACTGTTAACAATTCATTTATATGAGCCGCGCAAATCACAGACATTTTTTCTTTGTTAGCATTAATAAAATCAACTATTAACTTTGCAGCTTCTACTATGCCACTAGAGTATATAATAGCAACAGAACCAGAAAATTTGCCTGATAAATAAGAAAATTTACCGGTCCTTTCCAAAGCCAAGCGCGCTAGAGTGTTTTTAACTACTAGTACCCCACCTGCTATAGACTTCAGGCTATTCCTCAGAGTTAATGAATCATTAGCATTTATAGATTTAAAATTTACTAATATCAAGAAATCATTATTTACAAATACGTTTGTTGTGCTCTGTATAAATTCATCCTTATTTTTACGCTTCACGGTATCACTCCCTTAAATTATATCTTCCACTTTGCTTATCTTATAAGCTTCGCCCATAGTTGAATTTAAAAAAACACCCTTAAAATAAATTCCTTTCGCAGAAATAGGTTTATTATCTTTAATTACTTTAAGAAAGGCTTTTAAATTTTCTAGCAAGTCATCAATATCAAATTTAATATTTCCTAATTTACCATGAATAACACCATTTTTATCTGTTCTAAATTTTATCTGACCAGACTTAATGGTTTTAATAGCTTCTGCAATGTTAGAAGTCACAGTACCAAATTTAGGGTTAGGCATCAGCCCTTTAGCACCCAATACTTTTGCAATAGGAGTGATTTTTGCCATAAAATCAGGAGTAGTAATGCACCAATCAACATCTAATTTTCTACCTTTTTTTATTTCTTCAACTAAATCCTCTCCTCCTGCAATATCAGCACCAGCTTTTTCAGCTTCTAATAAATGTTTATCTTGAGCGAAAACAGCTACTTTAATATTCTTCCCGATACCTTTAGGCAAAACTACTGTACCACGCACCTGCTCTTCAGATTTACGTGAATCTACGCCTAAATTGACTGCAATATCAACTGATTCATTAAATTTTGCTGAAGCAGACTCAATAATCTTCTTCAAACACTGCTTAGGATTATCATTATATGTATTCATTTACCTAACCTTCCACAACTTCTATACCCATAGATTTTGCAGTGCCTACAACCATTTTCACTGCTGAATCTTCATTATCCACTTTCATATCAACCATCTTGCACTTCGCCACTCTAATTATAGCAGACATAGGTAATTTAGCCACTAATTCTTTACCAGGATTACCAGAACTTTTACTTAATTTAGCCTCCTGCTTAAGTAAATAAGCCACAGGCGGACCGCTGACAGTAAAATCATGAGAGCGATCATCCTTTATGGAAATTCGCACTGTTACTAAATCGCCTACTTTATAATTAGCGTTAGCAGCGCTAGTAACTTTATTAAAAGCTTCACAAAACTTAGGAACAGGTATACCACGTGGACCAAGTACTGAAGCAATTTTCGGTCCTGGAATTGCTTTCCCAGCTTCCATAAGTAAGTTAATCTTAGCAACTATAACACTCATAATTAATCCTCTATTTTCTCTACTTGAGCCAGATCAAGCTCTATTATTGTCGGCTTACCTAAAATTGATACTTCCACATTAATAATTTTTTTCTCATCGTTTACCATATTTACCTTACCAGTAAAATTTTGAAAAAGACCATCATTAATTTTCACTTTTTCACCTTTTTCATAACCATAACCTAACTTTTTTGTCTCTTGAGCATTATAAAGTGCATTACACATTGAGTGAATCTCATCTTCCAAAATCACCTTTGGAATATTACCATTTTTCAAAAACCCATAAACCTTAAGAGATTTCGGTATATTATTGATAAAATTCAATACTTCATCGCATAAATTCACGTATAAAAAGACATAACCAGGAAAGCATTTCCTTCGTGTAGCAATTTTCTTAGATTTCAACTCTACTTCACTTAGCTCTTCATATGGAATAAAAACTTCCTTAAAGTAACCATTAACACCCAATCTCATAGAATTTTCCAATATATGTTGGCGCACTTTCTCTTCACAATTGGAAGCAACTCTCAAGATATACCATTTATATCTATTAAATTCTTTGCACTTTAAACTTATCTCATCATCTGAAATCATCTCAAAATCACCAGATTCGCCACTGCAGAATCCAGGCGTTTGATTCAAAATATTTTTGCTTTCATCACATAGATGCATATATACATACACTTCACATAACTCTTTTATATCAGACTTTGAATTACATAACGTTTGATAAGGAATAAACACTTCCTTAAAATAAACAGCATTACTTACCAATTCGCGTATATTTTGCTCATATCCATAATCAACTCTAATGATATACCATTTATATTCACATTCCATAAATAATTCCAAATAAAGCCTTAATTACGTAAAGAGACATAAAATCCACAAAACAGAAGAAAATCGAAAAGCATAATATAACAGTCATCACAACAAATAGAGATGACAACACCTCCTGTTTCTTTACCCAAGCAATTCTTCGTATTTCTTGCTTTATATCATAGAAAAAAACACACAAACTTTTTAACATTTTCACCACAACATTAATGCAGGAGCGATAGGAATTGAACCTACAACCTCTGGTTTTGGAGACCAGCGCTCTACCAATTGAGCTACACTCCTATAACTCAAACTCTCACTCCAAAATTTCAGAAACAACACCAGAACCAACAGTTCTACCGCCTTCTCTTATCGCAAAACGTAATCCCTTATCCATTGCTATCGGTACTTGCAATTCTACTTCTACACTCACATTATCTCCTGGCATTACCATCTCCTTCCCATCTAGCAATTTTATGCTCCCAGTTACATCCGTTGTCCTTAAATAAAACTGTGGCTGGTAATTCGCAAAAAATGGTGTATGCCTTCCTCCTTCCTCTTTCTTTAATATATAAACCTCCGCCCTAAACTTTCTATGCGGCGTTATCGTCCCCGGTTTTGCTAATACTTGCCCTCTCTCCACTTCTTCTCTTTTTGTTCCTCTGAGCAATATTCCTACATTGAGTCCTGCACTCCCCTTATCCAGCAACTTCTTAAACATTTCTACACCTGTGCATATCGTCTTTTGCGTCGCTTTCAGACCTATTATCTCTATCTCTTCTCCCGTTTTTATCTCTCCCTTCTCTATCCTTCCTGTTACCACCGTTCCTCGCCCCGATATCGAAAATACATCCTCGATTGGCAATAAAAATGGTAAATCCACAGGCCTTGGTGGAACCGCCACATATTCATCTAACTTTTCCATCAATTTATCTATTGATTTCTTTCCATATTCGCTGCTGTCATCCTCCAGCGCCTTGAGTGCTGAACCAACCACCACAGGCACTTCATCCCCTGGAAATCCGTATTTACTTAGTAATTCCCTCACTTCCATTTCTACTAAATCTATCATATCAGCATCAGCAACATCAGCTTTATTTATATACACCACGATATATCCAACACCCACCTGCTTCGCCAGCAATATATGCTCTCTCGTTTGTGGCATTGGCCCATCAACCCCTGACACTACCAATATCGCCGCATCCATCTGTGCTGCACCTACTATCATGTTCTTTACATAGTCAGCGTGTCCAGGACAATCAACGTGTGCATAATGCCTTTTTTCCGTCTGATACTCAACATGCGCTGTTGCTATCGTTATCCCCCTCTTCCTTTCTTCTGGCGCTTTATCTATCTGATCGTACGCTACAAAATTTCCATAATGCTTTGTTATTGCCGCTGTTAACGTTGTCTTCCCATGATCCACATGTCCTATTGTTCCCACATTTACATGCGGCTTTCCAAATGCTTCCACTATTGCTGTCATAATTATTACCCTTAATTATACTTTAACTTTAACTCATCAACCACATATTGTGGTACTTGTTCATAATAAGAAAAATGCATACTATACTGAGCTCTTCCCTGCGATATAGAACGCAAAACATTTATATAACCAAACATATTCGCAAGAGGTACGAAAGCAAGAATTATAGTGCTACTATTATGTGTTTCCATACTTGAAACTTGCCCCCTTCTGCTATTTACATCGCCCATAACATCACCCATATATTCTTCAGGAGTAATGATTTCAACTTTCATTATAGGCTCCAGCATTTTTGGACCAGCTTTATTTGCCATCTCTTTAAAAGCACCTTTAGCAGCAAGTTCAAAAGCTAAAGGACTAGAATCAACCTCATGAAAAGCACCATCAAGAAGGGTAGCCTTAAAATCAATCAACGGAAATCCCGAAATTATACCACCTTCTTTTATCAACTCCAAGCCATTTTCTACCCCAGGAATATACTCTTTTGGAATAGCACCACCTACAATTTTACTTTCAAATTGAAACCCAGAACCAGGCTCAAGAGGTTCAAATTTTATCTTAACCTTAGCAAACTGACCAGCTCCACCAGATTGTTTTTTATGAGTGTAATCAATTTCAACAGATTTAGTGATAGTTTCACGATATGCAACCTGAGGAGCACCGACGTTAGCCTCAACGTTAAATTCGCGCTTCATTCTATCAACAATAATCTCAAGATGGAGCTCACCCATGCCTTTCAATATAGTCTGGCCACTTTCCGCATTTACTGACCTTCTCAAAGAAGGATCTTCTGCAACCAACCTATTTAGAGCAATACCTAATTTTTCCTGATCTGAAGTGGTTTTAGGTTCCACAGCAATTTCAATAACAGGCTCAGGAAATTCCATACGCTCCAATAATATAGGAAAATCAACAGAACATAAAGTATCTCCGGTGGTTGTTTTCTTTAGCCCAACTAAAGCAACTATATCTCCAGCCCTAGCCTCAGTTATATCTTCCCGGTTATTTGCATGCATAAGTAACATTCTGCCAATCCCTTCAGTTTCGTTTTTTAACGCATTTGAAACGGTAGATTTAGACTTTAATTTACCAGAATAAATACGGATAAACGTCAAGCTGCCTACAAATTTATCCGTCATCACTTTAAATGCAAGAGCAACAAATTTCTCTTTTTCTGAAGGTTTGACCTCAATTTTCTTTTCTGAATCTTTAGGATCAATTCCAACAATTACATCAACATCAATAGGAGAAGGTAAAAAATCAACCACACCATCTAAAAGTGGTTGTACGCCTTTATTTTTAAAAGCTGATCCACATAATACAGGAACAAATTTTCCTTTAATGGTCCCATTTCTCACGCATTTTTTCAGTAAATCCACTGGCAGATCATTAGACTCAAAGTAGGTATTCATCGCTTCATCATCCATCTCAGCTGCAGCATCTAATAAAAGATTTCGATATTCTTGAGCCTTATCAAGCAAATCAGAAGGAATATCTTCATAAGAAAATTTAGCGCCCAACGTTTCTTCTTGCCATATAATTGCTTTCATAGAAATAAGGTCAATTATACCTTTGAAATCTTTCTCACTCCCTATTGGTAAATGAACAACTAAAGGTGCTGCACCAAGCTTCGTCTTTATCATATCGACACACCGATAAAAATTTGCCCCTATCCTGTCCATTTTATTAACAAAGCAGATACGAGGAACACTATATTTATCAGCTTGACGCCAAACTGTCTCAGATTGGGGCTCAACTCCAGCAACTCCATCAAATACAGCAACTGCACCATCCAAAACCCTTAAAGATCTCTCAACTTCAATAGTGAAATCAACGTGACCAGGAGTGTCTATTATATTAACCCTATGATCATTCCAAAAACATGTTGTTGCAGCAGATGTGATTGTAATACCACGCTCTTTTTCCTGCTCCATCCAATCCATAGAAGCTGCACCATCATGCACTTCACCAATTCTATTTTGCTTACCAGTATAAAATAAAATACGCTCTGTTGTGGTAGTCTTACCAGCATCTATGTGAGCCATTATCCCTATATTTCTGTATTTAGATATTCCAACTTCCATATCACAATTAATTAGCTAACATTAAAAACGAAGATGAGAAAATGCCTTATTAGCCTCAGCCATTTTATATTTTTCTTCGCACATCTTAAACGCACCACCGCGTTTATTATAAGCATCCAGTATTTCAGATTGCAAACAATCAACAGTAGTTTTTCCACTCTTTTTCCGAGCAGCAGAAGTTGCTTTAGCAATCCACCTTAACGCTAAAGAAATCGCTCTATCTTGTCGAACTTCAACAGGCACTTGATAAGTTGCACCACCAATACGTCGAGAACGCACTTCTATAGAAGGAGTAACATTTCCTACTGCTGTTTCAAAAATTGATAACCCACCTTCACCTATTTTCTTTTCAGCTAAAGACAAAGTGTCATAGATAATCTTTTCTGCAGTAGATTTTTTACCACATTTCATGATTGTATTAATGAAACGCATCAGCAAAACACTGCCGTAACGCGAATCAGGACTTATTTCTCTTTTTTTTGCTTTATTCCGACGAGCCATAAACTTTAACCAGATTTCTTTACACCATATTTTGAACGAGCTTTCTTCCGATTTTGTACACCACGCAGATCAAGGGCACCTCTTATTATGTGATAACGCACACCTGGCAAATCTTTAACCCGCCCACCACGTATCAAAACAACAGAGTGCTCTTGTAAATTATGACCTTCACCAGGTATATAAGCTGTCACTTCACCATATCCACCAATTTTTACTCTGGCTACCTTACGGAGTGCTGAGTTAGGTTTCCTAGGAGTTGTAGTATACACTTTAGTGCAAACACCTCTCCTTTGAGGGTTGCTTTCTCCCAAAGCTGGTACCTTTTTCTTATGGGTCAATCCTAATCTACCTTTACGTATTAATTGATTTATCGTAGGCATATGTTATAAACTCAAGCTCATTAAAATAACTAAGTTTTTAGTTATAAAATAATAAACCTCAATAGTCAATATAAAAATACAAATTACTACTCTAATAATTAAGCTCAACTGCTTTGAAAGCCATCAGTAGACTTCTTGCATCACTTCCCAAGCCACAACTGTCATTCAGTAGAAACGAAAAAACTTCCTTGACAAACTCCGCCAGCCCCCTTATCATGAAACTGAAGCTATTTTATTTAACTTCGCAATCTCTGCAGCAGATTAAAATGACAAGAAAACTTGTATTTGGCGTACTATTGTTTAATTCTTTGCACTATGTGCACCGTATGTCTTTATCAAATTTCTAGGTTTTTACCTATACAAGCTGAAACGCGCTTATAAAGCGTTCAAGACATCACCCAACGTCAAATTTTAAAATAGAGAGTGTAATAACTAGCTACCACGGGTTTTCTTTGCCTTTTTTTCTGCCTAGTAAATTTCTTAAACATTTATAGCTAAGGTTAGTTGCATTTAAAAGCAGCTAAATTGCAGCGTTTAAGAGCATGTCTTCAAACTGAGTAGAAAGAAGTTAAGAAGTATGGTATAAGGTACATTTTAAGATGTACCCAAGCGATATAAGTGACAAAGAATGGAAGACAATAGAGCCATATTTTGAACCTAAAAAGACCGGCAGACCAAGAAAACATAGTATTAGAACAATTATTAATGCAATCCGCTATATGATGAGAACAGGATGTCAATGGAGACAACTGCCTAAAGATTTTCCACCATGGAAAACCGTATATAGTTGTAATTCGCGCTTGAAAAAAAGTGGAATATGGCAAGAAATTCATGATTTTCTAGTTAAAAAAGTAAGAGAGATGATTGGTAAAAATAAGACTCCATCAGTAGGTATAATTGATAGCCAGTCAGTGAAAACTACTCAAAAAGGGGATCCAGAGGATATGATGCTGGCAAAAAAATAAAGGGCAGAAAACGCCATATTATTGTAGATACTGTGGGTCTTGTAATTGCTGCTGAAGTACAGAGTGCAAGTATTCAAGATCGTGATAGTGCTCTAAATCTTTTTGCCCAAGCTAAATGCAAAGTTCCAACTTTACGTAAGTTTTTTGCTGATCAAGGGTACATAGGTAAATTACAAAACAGATGCTTATTGGAAACGGGATGTTTATTAACGATTGCCAAGAAAATAGTTGATACAGGATTTCAAGTTATTCCCAAACGTTGGATTGTTGAAAGAACTTTTGCCTGGCTTTCCAATTTTAGGCGCATGAGTAAAGATTACGAGCATTCTCCTCTCACCTCAAAAAACTATATCTTCTTTAATATGATCACTATTATGCTTCACAAATTAGCTCATTCTTCAGTTTGAAGACATGCTCTAAGACTTAAAAAACGCCAATACTGAAAATAGACAATGACTAGGGTTTCTTTTGCCTTTTTTTTCATTTGGTAAATTTCTTAAATATTTATGGCTAACATGAACTGGGATGATACTATTATAGAGTGAAATGAGATCCCAGTGTCACGCACTGGGATGACAGGAGAAGGGGCTACTCGGATGACAAGAAAGGAGCACTGCCATTATAGAGTGAACCAGTGCCCCTATGATGTCATTCCAGTGCTTGACACTGGAATCCCAAAAAAAGGATGATGTCATCCGAGTAGCTGACACTGGGATCCAGAAAACTTAACTTTAAATAAGTGGCTGCATAATAAAGACTAGATCCCAGTGTCACGCACTGGGATGACATTATAGGAGGCTACTGCATAAGTGTTGAAAGTGCTATAAGTGGCATTATATAGGGTGGTTAATGGCATAAATTTCAATGATAATAAAATAAATCAAAAAAGCGCCTTTTTGCCTGTGGTTAGAAGGTTTAAGCGAATTTTTGACGTGGTTTATCTGCTTTCCCAACAACGAAGGTTGATATCAAGAGGAGATTTACATACCATTAATCACCTTGTGTGACTGCACTTTCAACACTTATGGATGACACCGTCATAAAGTGAAACTAGATTGTATCTTATCGGTAAAAAAGAAGAGCTATTTTAGGAAGTTTTTATAGGGCTGAAACTAAAGAAAACTTGCATATAAGTTTATCAAGATGTAAAATTGGAGTTGTTTTAAAAGAATAGGTCAATTATGAATCTTGTAACAAAATCTGCTATCGATTTTACTGCTCCAGCTATTCTCTCTGACGGAGAAATTGTTGATGATTTCTGTCTGAGTGAGCGCATAAAAAATAAGTATGCTGTCCTTTTTTTCTATCCACTTGATTTTACCTTTGTCTGTCCAACTGAGTTGATATCATTTAGTAATAAAATAGAGGATTTTTCAAAACGTGGTGTTGAAGTTATAGGAGTAAGTGTAGATTCAAAATTTTCACATTATAAATGGCGAAACACTCCAGTTAATGATGGTGGTATTGGAGAAGTTAGCTACACTTTAGTGTCTGATATCAAAAAGTCTATATCAAGAGACTATGGAGTCTTATATGATGACTCAATTGCGCTGAGAGCAACTTTCGTTATTGATGATAAATTTATTGTACGTCATCAATCGATAAATGATTTGCCTTTAGGGCGTAATATCGATGAATTCGTTAGAATCGTTGATGCAATTAAACATAATGAGGAGCATGGTGAAGTATGTCCAGCAGGGTGGAAGAAAGGTAAGCCAGCAATGCAGGCAAGCGATGAAGGAGTAGCTGATTATCTAAACTCATACAGTGAAGAATTATAAATTTAGTACAAAAGTTCTTATTATTGGATCCGGAGCAGCGGGTTATGCTGCCGCTATATATGCAGCACGTGCAAACTTAGAGCCAATTGTAGTAACGGGAATGCAGCCTGGTGGTCAGCTTACAATTACTACAGATGTTGAAAACTATCCTGGTTTTGTTTCAATACAGGGTCCAGAACTAATGGAGCAAATGAGGTTGCATGCAGAAAAGGTTGGAGCAAAAATAATAGATGATGAGATAAAAAGCGTTGAACAACTTGAGGATTCTAATAAGTATAGATTTAGATCTTCTGGTAATACTAATGACTACTATTCAGATGCAATTATAATTGCATCTGGTGCGCAAGCAAAATGGCTTGGTTTGGAGAGTGAAAAAGAATTTCAAGGTTATGGAGTTTCAGCTTGTGCAACTTGTGATGGTGCATTTTTTAGGAATAAAGTTGTAGTTGTAGTTGGCGGTGGAAACACTGCTGTTGAAGAAGCAATATTTTTAACTCGATTTGCCAAAGAAGTGATATTAATACACAGGCGTGATAAATTAAGAGCGGAAAAAGTAATGCAAGATAGACTCTTTAAAAATGATAAAATAAAAGTAATGTGGAACCATACCGTAGAGCAGATTCTTGGAGAAGAAAATCCGAAGAAAGTTACTGGTATTATAGTTAAATCAACGGAAGCTCAAGAATTGAAAGTCGATGGAGTGTTCATTGCAATTGGGCATGCACCAAATACAGGTATTTTTAAAGGCTTTGTTGAAATGGATCAGCAGGGTTATATAATTACAAAACCTGGAACAACTTTAACTAGTAAAGCAGGAGTATTTGCTGCAGGTGATGTTCAAGATAAGGTATATCGTCAAGCAGTAGTTGCAGCAGGAACAGGATGCATGGCTGCGCTTGATGCAGAAAAGTTTTTGGAGTCGTAGTTAATTCTAGGATTTTAGATAAATTGCTTGCAATTTTCCTTTTCTTTTACATAATTATATTAGTAAATCATTAATAAAGAGGGTTTAGTATGCCTTATAGAAACGATGAATCAACAAAACAGCTATTTAAGGCTATTGATGATGAAAATCTAGAAGCTTTTAAACAAGCTCTGGCAGAGGGTGCGGATGTTAATGCGTTTGATGAGGGATATACACCATTAATGGCTATTATCATGAATGGTGATGACAGCCCTATATGCTTAAAAATGATGATGTTGCTTTTACAACATCAAAGTTTAAATATTAATGCTCAAGAAACTAAAGAACATAATACAGCTCTACATCTAGCCTTTCGCATGGAAAATAGGAATTTTATACGGATGTTACTTAGACATCCCAACTTAGATATATATGTTAAAAATAGTTATTTACTTATTAAACCCGAATACCAACAACTCTCTGAAGAATATCTTCGTGATTTTCATAAAGAGCGTTTCTTTCATACTCCTAAAGAATATATTGAAAAAGTAGGGCGAATACAAAAAAGGAACTTTTCGCATCTTACAATGGAAATAATGGAAGCCCAAAAAGGAAAAAAATTATTAGATGCTCTTTCTAAAGAAGATGTTAACCAAGCAAAAACACTGTTGGATCAAAAACTTAATCCTAATTGCTGGAGAAAAATTCGAGATGGAAGAATAAAAACACCACTTAGCTTAATTATTCGATCATGTTTACGAACGATAACAGAAGATAAAAAAGAAGTATTGACAAAACTTTTAAAACACAAAGACCTAGGCTCTGTGGACAAAATTTTAGAGAAGCCATACAAGAGCTCCAACAAAATTGAGAAAACCCATAAAAACCTCAGCAGTTTTATCAAATCTGGAAAAAATGCGCCTAAAATTTTTAATTTTACCAAAAAAACACTCAATCAAATGACGTTCTTTGTAGATATGCTCATCGTAATACCTTTGCACTTTTCGATTCCGTTTTGGCGGAATAACTACTGTACATCCCTTGTCTTCAAGACTTGTAACAAAGGCATTGCTATCGTAGCCCTTGTCAGCTACTACAGTAGAGTTATAGATACTTTCGGTCAACACTTGTGCCTGCGTAATTTCATTTCTTTGACCAGGAGTCAGAGTAAATTTAAGTGGATTTCCAAGTGCATCGACAAGCGCATGTATTTTAGTTGTAAAGCCACCTTTGCTCCTCCCTAAAGCTTCTTGATCCTTGGAGTTTTTTGTATATCCAGATGAACATGGATGGGCTCGGATGATCGTACCGTCGATTATAGCAACTTCTAAATCAGGCTCTTGTTTAGTATATTCAAGCAATTTTTTCCAGACATCTCTTTCACACCATCTTTTAAATCGCTTATGTATACTCCTGTAATTACCATAAGTTTTTGGTAAAAGTCTCCATTGGCAACCACTTCGCACTATGTACCACACTGCCTCTATGAATATTCTTAAACGTTTTTCATCTTTGCTGTGCATTCCTTTTACGCTTTTTATGAACTCTAAAATTTGTTTCCAATTTTCCTCTTTGATGTAATATTGCATATGGTAGTTTCTCCATTTTTTACCTATTAGGCTAAACTACCATCTTTTTCTCTCTTTTCATATTTTTTGTCCACAGAGCCTAGATTTTAGTTACGAGCAGTATGCACAATTAAAGCAAACAATTGAACAAGCTGTTACAGAGCGATTAGCTGATGCTATTAATAGAAAAGATTTAGATGATGTGAAAAAATTAGTAGAAGATAATTGTTTTATAAATCGTGCAGTTGTTACTGCTGCATTGGGGGGTGTTGATAATCCAGTTAACTTTATTAAAGATTATTTAAATGAAAAATTTCCTGCAAATACGAATAATATACCAGAAGATTTTGAGAAGTTTTTACAAGGGCTTGAAAGAACAAAAGCTCAACTTGTAGAGAAAGAGCAAGAGCTAACGAATAAAACTAGCAAAATTTCACTATTAGAAAGAGATTTAGGGCAAGTAAGACAGGAAAAATCGGCTCAAAAAACAAAAATCAATGATCTAAATAGTGAAGTAACTCGACTTAATAGAATTGTGTATGGAAGAGCAAGTGACACTGTTGAAATTTCACAATTAAAAAGAGATTTGAAACAAGTAAGGGAAGAAAGAGATAGGCTTTCATCAGAAAATAGACTGCTCCGTACTAAAGGTCTGAGTAATAAAAACGAAAAACCCTCGCAAGCAATTTCTTCTGATAGAGAACAAAGCAACTACGCTTCTGCTTCTTTTGTGTTGTCTGGAGCGTTTGCTGTTGGTGCATGTTTAACAATACCTAATTTGGAAATATGTATTCCACTTGCTGTAACTGCATTTGCCTTTTTTACAATTGGATGCTACTTTTCATACAAAGCAAACACAACACTTAGCAACGTTAAAAGCACTCAGCTTGGTGATTTAGAACGAAGTTAAGGTTTTGATTTCTTCTCCAAACTCTGCTGAAAATTTTTGTACATGTTAAAAACATCTTGATAATTGAGGTGAGTGTAAACTTGAGTGGTCTCAAGACTCGAATGACCAAGCAGTTGTTGTATTGATCTTATGTCAATATCTTCCTGAAGCAAATGAGTAGCAAAACTATGGCGAAATGCATGTGGAGATAAAATTTCTGGTAAATTTAACATTCTCCTTATTTTTTGCAAACGATTGGCCACATAAGTTCTTCCCAATTTTTTTCCTCTTACTCCCAAAAAAAGATATTGTGTTTCATTATTAGTGCCAAGATAAGGACAGGCTTTTACATATTCTTGTATACACTTTTTTACTACCGGAAGAATGAATACCTGCCTTTGTTTATCTCCCTTACCTGTTACTATTAAACTTTCATTGTTAATATCACTAACCCTAAGGTTCAACGCTTCACTGATTCTTAAGCCTGTACCATATAGCAGGACGATAATTGCAATTTCTCTTTTTACCACCCAAGGTTCGCTCAAGTCAGATAATTTCATTTCTTTTACCAAAGTTTTTATATCAGGTATTGATAATGCTTTGGGCAAAGTTCTTCTCTGAATTGGCCTTGATAAGGAAAATACAGCTTCATTGTCTATATTGTGGTTGTTTTTTATGTACTTGAAGAAATTTCTGATTACTGAGAGTGCTCGAGTGTTGGATCTTGCGTTTACACCTCTTGCGTAACGAGAGGTAAGCCAACTTCTTAACTCAGGTATGCTTAAATTTTTCAGAGTACCAACATTTACTTCTCCACCAATGTGAGTATTTAGAAAACTTATAAGATCCTTCAAGTCCCTCATGTATGATTCCAAAGTGTTTGGTGAATAAGATCTGTTGCACCTCAGCCACTCATACCATTTTTCAATGATTGAACCGAGGTCCACAATTATTTTTTAAAGAAAGCATCGATGCACGCATCTCGAAAGGCTTCATTTATATCAGGATGAGAGTGACAAATTCTGTATATATCCTCTGCTGCTGCGCCATATGCCATTGCAACCGCTGCTTCGTTGATTAGCGTATCAGCGTATGCTCCTATGATATGCACACCTAGTATTGTATCTGCTCTGCTACAAGTCAGCACTTTCACGAATCCTTCAGCATCATCAGTGATTTTTGCTCTGCCGTTTGCAGCAAATTGACATTTACCAACTTTGTACTTACGGCCAGCATTTTTGAGTTCCTCTTCGGTTTTACCAATCGAAGAAACCGCAGGGTGAGTGTAAATGACAGATGGTATGATTCCATAATCAACGTGAGGTGACTGTCCTGCTATTATCTCTGCAACTGCCACTCCTTCTTCCTCTGCTTTATGAGCAAGCATTGCTCCACCGATCACATCACCAATAGCAAATATTCCTTTCACATTAGTTTCATATCTGTTGTTAACTTGAACGAAACCGCGATTATCTTTTTCTATTTTTTCATCAATACCAAGATTCTCAGTGCATGGTTTGCGTCCTGCTGCCACCAATACCTTATCCGCCTCTATAGTGTTTGTTTGATTATCTTTTACAGAGCAAACTTTCACACTCAAAGAATTACTACTTTGTTTTATCTCCTCAACTTTAGTGCTAAGTAAAAATTTTATTCCTTGTTTTTGTAGACTAGAAAGTAGAGACTTACTTAATTCTCCATCCATTGCTGCAGCGATTCTATCAAAAAATTCTACTACAGTGACTTCAGACCCTAGCCTCCTCCATACAGAAGACATTTCAAGCCCTATTGCCCCGGCTCCGATTACGACAAGTTTTTTTGGTACTTCAGTTAAAGATAATGCACCAGTTGATGAAATAATACTTTTCTCATCGATATTAATTCCTGGCAAAGAAATAACGTCAGAACCGGTTGCAATTACTATATTTTTTGTCTTCAGCACCTTACCTTCAACTGAAACTTCAAGATTACCTTGGTCAAAAGAAGCAAGCCCATTGATTTTAGTGATTTTGTGAAGGTTAAACAGATATTCTATACCTTTTCCAAGTTCCTGAACTCTGGCGTCCTTATAGCCTAGCATTTCTTTTAAATCGAAACTTGCATCCTTAATTTTTATGCCAAGCTTCGACAGATCATTTTTCGTGTGAGCATACTGATAGGAAGAATGAAGTAGTGCTTTGGAAGGTATGCACCCAACTCGCAAGCATGTACCACCAAAAATGCTATTTTTATCTATACAGGCAACTTTCAATCCAAGTTTTGCAGCAGCGATAGCACACTTATAACCGCCTGGACCACCACCTATAACAATCAGATCATAATCAATCATAAAGAACAAACCTATTTTCTAAAGAATAAACACCATTTCCCTCAGTTGTTACATATATTTTATCGTGAGTAAACACTGGAGTGTGAAACACATTACCAGGTACTTTGATTACCTTTCCTGCACTTTCAGATCCAGGAAAAGCAAGCATTGAACCTTTATTGCTTGTCACCCACAGTGTATGGGCATACATAATTGGAGCAAACAATTGCGTATTTTCTATTAAATCAGATGCCCAGACTGTTTCTCCATTTTTTATATCCAGGCCGATTATTTTATTATCTTTAGTTACTATAAAAATTCTTCCGCCTTCTTTTTGCTTCTCTGCAGGAATAAGAGGACTATAATATGACTCAATGTCTGATACACTTTTTACTTGCAGTGACTTTGACCATAAAATATTTCCTGATTTCACGTCAATACCATAAATATAAGAATTGTTTGTAGCTATTAAAGTATCGCCAAGCACTCTCGGTGTAGTAGTTACATCTGTGAGCTGTGTATTCAAAAGGTTTGTAGCCAATTTTTGGCTCCACAATTTTTTACCGTCTTCATTAAAAGCTATTAACTCACCATTTGAAAATGGTGCTATTATTTTATCGTTAGAAATTGTTGGCGATATGGAATACAAACCTCGAACCTCATTGATACCGTTTTGATAAGCCCAAACGGAGCTGCCATCTTTTATATCAAACACGTACAGATAATTATCAATAGTCAATACTACCAATTTATTATTTATTACTGCTGCTTTCCCTCTTACTGGAGCTCTCAATTCTTTTTCCCACTCAATCTTGCCAGTTTTTGCATCTATTGTGTGTAAAGTGTTATCCACTATAAAGAAAACATTTTTTTCATAATGTGATAGGCTCATGTTACCAATTTTTTTCCTATGTGAGAGGTGTAATTTCCAATTCATAGCCTTTGAGTTATCAATATCAAAGGAATATAAAGCGCCGTACTTGTCTGGTAAAATAATGCTATTTTCTGTAAGCACTGGAGCTACATATCCTTGAGATAGTTTTTTATCCACTAGAATTATTCGCTCGCTTGCCATTGTATAGTTGCTACACAATAACATTATTATAATAATTATTACTTTCATTACTTAGTTGAGAACAAGATTTATTAATATACATACTAGAAATCTTAATCACAATGAAAATGTTCTTGTTGTACGTTGAAACATTGATTTATGAACAGAATATCATATTATTATGTAAAAACTATACTCTTAGAGCTCATCCACTATGCGGCAACGTGCATAGCTGTATGAACATTGAGATATAAAAATTTATACCAAGAAGAAAGATGTTATCCAAGTAGCCTCTTTCTTGTCATCCGAGTAGTCCCTTCTCCTGTCATCCCAGTGCCTATTTCTTTGTCATCCCAGTGCCTATTTCTTTGTCATCCCAGTGCCTATTTCTTTGTCATCCCAATACCCCCTCTTGTCATCCCAGTGCGTGACACTGGGATCTCATTTCACCCTATAATAGTATCATCCCAGTTCATGTTAGCCATAAATATTTAAGAAATTTACCAAATGAAAAAAAAGGCAAAAGAAGCCCCGTGGTTGGCTAATTACTTACATTATACTTTCAAGTATGGCGTTTTTTTATTCTAAACGTTTAATAACCGCGATTCAGCCGCTTTTAAATGCAACTAATCTAAATTATAAACATTAAGAAATTTACTAGGCAGAAAAAAAGGCAAAGAAAACCCGTGGTAGCTAGTTATTACACTCTCTATTTTAAAATTTGACGTTGGGTGATGTCTTGAACGCTTTATAAGCGCGTTTCAGCTTGTATAGGTAAAAACCTAGAAATTTGATAAAGACATACGGTGCACATAGTGCAAAGAATTAAACAATAGTACGCCAAATACAAGTTTTCTTGTCATTTTAATCTGCTGCAGAGATTGCGAAGTTAAATAAAATAACTTCAGTTTCATGATAAGGGGGCTGGCGGAGTTTGTCAAGGAAGTTTTTTTGTTTCTATTCCCAATAAAAGTTTGTTATATGGTTATGCAGGAAGTCTAATATTAAAAATGACACAACAACATAATTAAATTAGACTACTTTATTCTCTTAGTTACTTGCTTTTCTCTTGCTATTGCAAGGCTTTTTTCTGGTACATCTTCAACTATAACACTACCTGCTGCAATTACAGATTTATCATGAATATTAAGCGGCGCAATCAATGAGCTATTTGCGCCAACAAAGCAATTGCTCCCTATATTCGTTTCATGTTTATTTTTCCCATCATAATTACAAACAATAGTGCCTGCTCCTATATTACTTCCTTGCCCTACTTTAGCATTTCCTATATAACTTAAGTGTTTTATTCTAGTGTTTTGACCAATTTCACTTGTTTTCACTTCCACAAAATTTCCTATTTTTGCCTTATTACCAATTGTTGTGTTTCCGCGTATTCTGATAAATGGGCCGACCTCAGCATTACTTTTAATTAAGCAGTTTTTTAAATGCGAAAATGGCAGTATTTTCGCACCAGACTCTATTTTCACTCCAGTACCGAAAAAAACATATGGGTAAATAACTGAATCTCTGGCGATTTGTGTATCAAGAGAAAAGAAAACAGTCTCTGGCGCAATAAGCGTTACTCCGGTGTCGGTAAAAATTTTTCTTTTATTTTCTTGAAAGTAAAGCTCAGCTTTTATAAGGTCATTTCTGTTATTTATTCCCGTTGCTTCTTCTCCACCCGTAATAACGCAACCGACGTTCAAACCACGTTCCACCGCAATGGAGACTACATCAGTCAAATAATATTCATGAGTTGAACTATTGCACTCTATTTTCTCCACTAATTCACGTAAATTCTTTGCACATGCAACCATTATTCCAGCATTGGCAAGAAACTCTTCATGGTTATTTTTATCACTCTTTGCTTCTACGATTTCTCTTAAGGAACCATCCTTGATGATTAACCTACCGTACTCTTTATTGCTGGTTTTAAAACCAAGGCAAACTAGAGCTTTGCCCTTTTCTAAGCAGCTTACCATTTTAGTTATTGTGCTGCTTTTTATGAGTGGGGTATCTCCATACTGCACAATAATTATGCTCGAATCTGGCAATTCTTTCAGGTTTCTCATCGCAGTTTTGACCGCATCTCCCGTACCGAGCGTTGATTCTTGTGTAATTAACTGTATACCCTCAAAGCACTTTAGTCTTTCAATTAAAGGCTGATCAACTACAACAGCAATATTTTCAGGATTTAGCTGTTTTGCACTGTAAATTACATGCTGAAGCATGGAAAAACCGCCTATTTTGTGTAGGACCTTAGGCAAATCTGAATTCATCCGCCTGCCATGCCCTGCAGCAAGTATAATGAACGTATGAGTTTTACTTATCACTTATCTTAAAGATGAAAAATGAAAACCGTAATGATCAAGCCAGCTGATTTTGTTGTCATAGAAGCTCCTTAAGTCGCCAATTTGATATTTTAGCATTGCAAGCCTTTCTATACCAATACCAAACGCAAAACCGTTGTATTTAGTGTGATCTATTCCAACATTTTGAAATACATTTGGATGCGTCATACCGCATCCCAGTACTTCTATCCATTTACTACCTTTATAACTTATATCCACTTCTGCAGAAGGCTCGGTAAAAGGGAAAAAACTATTACGAAAGCGTATCTTCAGCCCTTTATCGCTAAAGAACTTATTAAGGAAGTGATGGATAGTAAATTTTAACTGGCCCATATTGACACTTTCATCGACATATAACCCTTCTATCTGGTGAAACATAGGAGTGTGAGTTGCATCAAAGTCATTTCTGTATACTCTACCTGCAGCTACTATTTTAATTGGGAACTTTTTTGTTTTTTCCATGGTTCTAATCTGTACAGATGAGGTGTGAGTGCGCAGTACCATTCTTTTATCATCTATTTTGTTCTTTAAGTAGAAGGTATCTTGCTCCTCTCGCGCAGGATGATGACTTGGAGTATTCAGTGCATCAAATACATGAAATTCATCTTCAATGTCAGGACCATCAACTGCCTTAAAACCCATATGTGCAAAAATAAGCTTTACTTCATTTATAACCTTACTGAGTGGATGAACCTTGCCAATTTTTTCTGGTCTAACAGGCAACGTGATATCAACTGCCTCGTTCTGCAATTTAAAGCTAACTTCTTCGGCTTTTAGTATATTTTCCTTATTCATTATAAGCTGATCTAGCTTATTACGTAAAACGTTGATAACTTCGCCTAAATTGCGCTTTTTTCCTGCGTCTTCTATCTCTTTTAAGTTGTCAAAATAAGCTTTAATTACACCCTTTTTTCCCAAATATGATAGCCTAACTTTTTCTAAATCTTTCAAAGAAGAAGCATTCTCAATTTCGAAAACTGCTTTATCTTCAAGTGAAGGTATGTCATCTAATAACTCTTTATTCATCTTAAAAATGCTGGCTTAAACTTTAATTATAGTAAAATCTTGAATAGCATCAACAATCTAAAAACTGTCCCATTTTAATTATTAATTTATTGACTAATTAATTTTTTTTATTTACCTTTGTGTTGATGAATTTGCTGTATCAACTATGCACAACAGTGACACTGAAACTGATAATAAGTACAAAATAGAGGATTTACCTAAGTTCTTTAAGGAAAGATCCAAAAACATAAGTAAAGCATTTTCTAGCGAAACAATTAAGATCAGTACTATTCGCTCGAGAAGTATTGAAAGTAATATACAAGAATTTTCATTTGAGCTAACAGCAACAGATAAAGACACCTTTAATACAAAAATAAAACCTTTAATTGATTTTTTCAAAATCTGCCTTTCCCGGGAAAAAAATTTTACAGTCAACATAAAAGTGCCCAAAGAAAGCAGTGAATTATATAATAACTACTGTAAAACTAACAGTTATAAAACTGTAGAAGAATTCGTAAATAATGCTCCGCCTCAAATCTTTCTGCAAGGAATAACAATCATACTACAAACAAATGTTAAAGACATTAACTTAGATAATCTGCACCAAATAGGGTCATTTTTAAATGAAAAGCTAAAACATGCAGAAAAAACTAAAAATGAGGAACAGAGTCAAGATACACTACAAGTAAAAGAAGCAGAAAATAAAGACAGGCAAGAACAAAGTGAAACTAAGCAAAAAAACGCACAAAATAGACAAATTGTACCATTTACAGGCTCGTTTGGCTTTAACGTAGGCTCTGTGGACAAAAAATAT
Source organism: Wolbachia endosymbiont (group A) of Anoplius nigerrimus (assembly GCF_947251795.1). Taxonomy (GTDB): domain Bacteria; phylum Pseudomonadota; class Alphaproteobacteria; order Rickettsiales; family Anaplasmataceae; genus Wolbachia. The sequence continues at coordinate 298,081 of NZ_OX366385.1, forward strand.
GAAAAGAGAGAAAAAGATGGTAGTTTAGCCTAATAGGTAAAAAATGGAGAAACTACCATATGCAATATTACATCAAAGAGGAAAATTGGAAACAAATTTTAGAGTTCATAAAAAGCGTAAAAGGAATGCACAGCAAAGATGAAAAACGTTTAAGAATATTCATAGAGGCAGTGTGGTACATAGTGCGAAGTGGTTGCCAATGGAGACTTTTACCAAAAACTTATGGTAATTACAGGAGTATACATAAGCGATTTAAAAGATGGTGTGAAAGAGATGTCTGGAAAAAATTGCTTGAATATACTAAACAAGAGCCTGATTTAGAAGTTGCTATAATCGACGGTACGATCATCCGAGCCCATCCATGTTCATCTGGATATACAAAAAACTCCAAGGATCAAGAAGCTTTAGGGAGGAGCAAAGGTGGCTTTACAACTAAAATACATGCGCTTGTCGATGCACTTGGAAATCCACTTAAATTTACTCTGACTCCTGGTCAAAGAAATGAAATTACGCAGGCACAAGTGTTGACCGAAAGTATCTATAACTCTACTGTAGTAGCTGACAAGGGCTACGATAGCAATGCCTTTGTTACAAGTCTTGAAGACAAGGGATGTACAGTAGTTATTCCGCCAAAACGGAATCGAAAAGTGCAAAGGTATTACGATGAGCATATCTACAAAGAACGTCATTTGATTGAGTGTTTTTTTGGTAAAATTAAAAATTTTAGGCGCATTTTTTCCAGATTTGATAAAACTGCTGAGGTTTTTATGGGTTTTCTCAATTTTGTTGGAGCTCTTGTATGGCTTCTCTAAAATTTTGTCCACAGAGCCTAGCAAGCAAAGTAAATTGTAAAGCTCCAGTGGTTACTGCTGCAATAAAAGCTAATATACCAAAATATAGAATCTTCCTTCCCTTATCTAATTTTTTTAATGATGTAATAAGGTTATCCCTTTTAAGAACACCAAAACTTTCTATACAGAGCAACAATATACCATTTGGTGTCATTCCAGCGCTTGACCAGGAAAAAAGAAACATGGATCCAAGTAGTCAAGCTACTTGGATGACAAGTAGTATAGGAAACCCAATACCTCAAGAAGCGGAACAGAATGTAGGTCAAACTACTTCGCACACAGAGTATTTTAAAGCTAATAGAAAAAAATCGAAAAAGCAGACCAAAGAACTACCAGAGAAAGAAAAACAATTAGCCATAAAACAAGCACAAAATGATGCTAGAGTAGCTATGGTAGATAACCAAATTGAGCGCAGGGGAAAAAAACTCAATGAAATATTTGTTGAAGTGATGAGTGGATACAAAAATCAAGATCCGGAAACATTTCACAATGTTTTTAACTCAATATTCAATATTGTTTATTTTCAAGATAAACAATTACATGAAATATTAGAGTCAGGTGAAATATTAGAAGTATTAGAAATACTAGAAATACCACAACTAGCTGGCAAGTCTTCTTTTCCAAAAGAGTATCTACAAAAGCAAGTATATAAAAAAAAAGAGCAATTGCTCAAATTAGTTTCAGATGTTTACATACAACAACCTCCTACGCAACATAAAAATACTCCTCATAAATCTACAAACCCTTTACCAATTAAAGATCCTTCACCAGCAACAAATGAAGCTACACCTACTAACATTACACTCAAATCACCATTAAAAACTGTACTTTCCTCAAAAAAGGCTTATTTTTGTCTATTTATAATAGTAGCATCTGCATCAACACTTTGCTTATGGCATTTTCCATTAGGAAAAGTGTCAATGTTAAAAGGATTAGTGCTGCCAGAAAAAAGAGAAAGTATTGGGTTAGTATTGAACATAGGGTTACCAATATTAATCGCGCTGTGTATTTTGAATTTAGCTCACTTTATATATTCTGAATATTCTATAGAATCTATTGAGCAGAACAAATCTCCTTCTCGCATTTAAACTTACCCAAAATGTAACAAGTTGTCCTAAGAGATCCTTCATGGTAAAATTATTTATTTTCACCATATGTTCAAAGGAATTATCACGGATATCGGAACTATAACTGATACTACCACTCACTATAACTCTGATCAAATTTTCCATATCAAGACACAAAATTTATCCTCTATAAATAAAGGAGATTCAATAGCTTGCTCTGGTGTGTGCTTAACTGTTGTTGATATAATGAGCGATATATTTACAGTCCAAGTATCTCAAGAAACTATGAAGGTTTCTAACTTAAATACGTGGAAGATAGGCAAAAAAATAAATCTCGAACAAGCAATGAGATTAAGTGATAAGATCGATGGCCATCTAGTTCAGGGTCATGTTGATGGGATAGTAAAAATTTTAACAATCGAACGAAATTTAGATTCTCATGAAATCAAACTATCGTGCCCACAAGAATTAATTAAATTTGTTGCAAAAAAAGGCTTCGTTACACTAAATGGGGTTTCCCTCACAGTGAATTCAATTATTAATCAGGAATTTATAGTAAATATAATTCCCTATACATGGGAAAATACAACTTTTCAGTACAACAAAATAAATGATTATCTGAATTTAGAAATTGACATGATCGCTAGGTATTTAGATCAATTGATGCAGCATAAATACAATTAATTTTACAACCTTGTTATTTACAACTATTATATCTTGAAACCCATATAGATATAAAATATGCTTTTCGATAGCTTAATTATCTTCATTGTTGTTCTATGCGTAATAATCTCGGTAACTAGAGGTTTTATAAAAGAGCTATGCACACTAATGTTTCTATTTTTATCAATTTTTCTGACAGCTAATCACTATGATTTTTTTACTCCAAATTATAGTAAATATTTTGATTCTAAAGTTATACTAAACATACTTTCTACAATCTCTGTATTTATTATACTTAATCTTATATTCATGATAATAAACAACTGGCTAATGTACATATTATCACCCATAAGGTTGGGGTTTATCGATAGAGTTACTGGAATCTTTCTCGGAGTGCTTAAAGGAATATTGCTCTCTTATGTATTATTTTTTGCTGTGCACTTATATTGCTATACAGTATATGACAAAAAAGAATATGGCAAAAAAGAGGAACATTCTGAAATAAAAGCAGAAGACATATTGCCTAATTGGATAATAAATTCACACTCTTATCAGGCTTTATTTGTGACAGCAGAAGAAGTAATTGACATGTATGTACCAGAGTCGTTGATACTAAAAATAAAAGAGATTGGCGGAGAAATGGTTGATCAAGAAAAACCCAAAAACAATAAAAAAGAAGAGTAAATATTTATTTATAAATATGTTCATTGGGAGTATTCAAAAAGCCATATGTGTCAGGTTAAGAGCACTCCTCTCTTATAATTCACGTGTTTAAGAATGACTTCTGCTAAACCTTTACTAATTCCATGTACGTTTTGAATTTCAGCCAGAGAAGCTTTGCTTATATTTTTCACTGAACCAAAATAAGACATCAACGCTTTTTTTCTTTTATTGCCAATGCCGGGTATTTTGCTTAATTGTGAAACTATAAACTGTTTATCGCGTTTTTTTCTATGTGAAGTTATCGCAAAACGGTGGGCTTCATTACGCAGCGATTGTAAGTAAAGCATGACTTTGCTGTCATTTGCCAGACTGAATTCTTCCCTGCCCAGCATATAAAATCTTTCATTTCCTGCGTTACGATCAGGACCTTTTGCCATACAAGCAAAAGGAACGTTTATATTCAATACTTCCAGTACATTCTGTACTATGGAAACATGCCCAGGCCCACCATCAATCAATAGAAAATCAGGAATTATGTTCTTTATCTTGCCGGAGAAACGTCTGGTTAGCACTTCCCTCATCATTTTATAGTCATCGCCTGAAAATTTTTCCTTTATAGTAAATTTTCTGTACTCACTCTTTAAAAAACCCTCCTGCCCTGCAACAATCATCACACCAATTTGCTGGCTTCCAGAAATATGGCTATTATCATAAACCTCGATACGCTTTGGAATACTTGGTAACAAGAAAACTTTGCTAAGCTCCTCAAGCTTTTCTAGGTTATTTCTATAATCGATAAGCTTCTGCTCTAAGCTGTGCTGAGAGTTATCATAAACAAATTTCAATAAATTACGCTCTTTTTTATTCTTTGCATGCAGAACTTTTACTGGCTTTTGAGCAACCTTATATAGTGCTTGTTCTATAATTTCCTTATCCACAATAGAATCTGGAACGTAAATTTGTATTGGAGGTATGTTAGCTGAATTATAAAAATTGACCAAAAAGGTGGATAAAATTTCATCATTTGAGTGATCACCACAGTTCTCGGCAAAGTAAGGAGTGCTGCCGTAGTTGTCTTTATTTCTGAACGATAACACACTAATACATGCTAGATCCTCTTTACGTACAATACTGAAGAAATCTGCATCTTTTTCAAAAGAAAAATCCGTGTGCTGTATTTGAATTTGCTCAAGAAACTTTACCCGATCTCTATATATAGCAGCAAGCTCATAGTTTTCTTCACTGCTGCACTTTCTCATTGTGAAAAGTAACTGTTCTTTCACTTCCTTATTTCTTCCAAGCAATGTATTTCGTGCCTGTTTTACTGATTGGCAGTAGTCGTCTTTTGTGATTTTGTTTATGCATGGTGCTGAGCAGCGCTTAATTTGATATTCAATACATGGTCTTTTTGTTGAGGAAAAGTATTGATCTGAACATACTCTTAGGAGAAAAGCTTTTTGCAATGACAATATAGTTTGCTTAACAGCAGCAGCAGATGTAAAGGGACCATAATAATGAAACTCATTCTTCTTAAATTTGCCTCTATATTTTGCTATTCTTGGATAATCGTGCTTGGAAATTGTTATATAAGGATAAAATTTTCCATCCTTGAGCACAATATTATAAGTAGGCTTCAACGATTTTATTAACTGCGCTTCAAGAAGCAGTGCTTCGATTTCATTCTCAGTGATGAATATTTCAACCTTAATAACTTGTGAGAGCATAACTCTAATTCGTTCAGAAAGATTTTCGAATTGAAGGTAATCGGATAACCTTGACTTTAAGTTTTTTGCTTTTCCAACATATAAAACTTTATTCTTATCTCCAACCATCTTATACACGCCACAGGACTGTGGAGATGATTTGATTTGTTCTTTATATTGCCTGAGCATTTATCCATTGCTTAACCTGTATGAGGTTAAAATCTGCTACTAAATGAAAGATGGAAACTACATTTTCAAGCAAAGATAATCTGTTTCTCCTCAGTTTATCAGAATCACAGTTAATCTTTACACTGTCCATAAACTGATTGATAAACGGAGCAAAACCAGCAAGTTCATCAAGTGCTACATTAAAGTGGTTATTTTTTATCGCTTGTTTTATGTTTTTACAAGCAGTTATAGCACAATTTGATAGCGCAATTTCTTCACTTTCAATCAAAAACCTCTTACCGTAAGATGCACTATAAGTAGTGCCATCACTTTTTCTTACTTTGCTCATCATGTTACTGACTCTTTTGTAAGTGCTTAGAATCTGTTCACCTTCTGGCGTACTAAGATAACGATCCAATATAACAGTTTGCTTTTCTGCTGTCAGCAGATCATTAATATCGATTTTATATAGTATTGAATCTACGACATCTTGTCTTATATCTCTATTTTTTAAAATAACCTTGAATCTTTCTAAGCAGAATTTAAATACTAATTCTGAAATTTGTTTTCTATTTGGCTTATCAGCTGACGTTGTATTTTTATTAAATAGAAGTTTTGAATATAAAGATACTGACTTGTCTATCAATAGCCTAATTGGAACATGCAAATTATTTTCAAGTATTGTCCTAATTATACCAATTGTCATTCTCCGCAAACCAAATTGATCATACGAACCAGAGATTTTTTCACCTGCTACAATTAAACCAACTAAGCTATCCACTTTGTCTGCAATTGACACAGCAATTGCTGAAGGGGATTTAGGGCATTCTTGCTCCGATCTGATTGGCTTATAGTGTTCAGTTATAGCTTCCACTATTTCTTTATCTTCTTGAAAATAAGAAGCATAATATCCACCCATTACTCCTTGTAATTCTGGAAACTCTCTTACTATCGATGTTGCCAAATCAGCTTTTGCCAAATATGCAGCGCGTTCAACTTTTATCAGCGAAGCATGTGGAATAAATATAGCTATATACTTTGACAGAGCCGTAATACGCTTTACCTTTTCTCCAACGCTGCCAAGAGAAGCATGAAATAATATCGAACCTAATTTTTTGACATAATAATCTAGATTTTCCTTTTTATCTTGAGATATTAAAAATTGGGCATCAGCAAGACGTGCTTCTAATATTCTTTCGTGCCCTTTAACAACTTCACCATTGTTGACGTTGACAACAGTGACAAAGTGTGAAATTCTCTTTCCATTACTTAAAGCAAGGTATTTTTGTTGTGTATTAACTATACTAAGTATTACTTCCTTCGGTAATCCAAATGACTTTTCTTGATTTACTTCACCAAACAGCACGATTGGCCACTCTATAATCCCTGTCAATTCATTTAGTAAATAATCATTTTTCTCAAGTTGTAAATTCTGCTCTTTTGTGAATTTATTAATCTGATCTAGTATAAATTGCTTTCTTTTGTCCATTTGGAGAATTACACTGTTTTTTTCTAGCAATTCAAAATAGTCTTTAGGTGCTTTAACAGTTAACGCTGTACCACTTGAGAGAAATCGATGGCCATATGTTGTGTTAGATGCTGTGATCCCTGCAAAAGACACAGGTATTATTTCGTCATTTAAAATGCATAAAATGTTTTTAATTGGCCTAACCCACCTTTCTTTTCCTTTGCCCCATCTCATACTTTTTGGCCAAGAGAAATTTTTTAATATTTCTCCTAGTTGATTTTTAAGAAACTCTTGAATGTTAAATGAGCAGCTTTCTCTTTTAATGAAGTAAAAATCTTCATTATTTACTTTTCGAACGAGCAAATCTTCTTCATTTTTCTGATATTTTCTTAAAAAACCTTCGATAGCACTTTTTGGTGCGTTAATGTTTGGTCCCTTAACTTCGTTATTGGAATCCTTTAGCTCCAAAGCATTTATGTTGTCGACAAATAGGGTAATGCGACGTGCCGTTATAAAAACCTCCATTGATGTAAATTTTACATTATTTTTGTTAAAAACATTGGCAATACAGCTCTTAACTTGAACTGTAGCTGAATTCTGCATTCTCGGTGGTATTTCTTCTGAAAGGCACTCAAATAACAACTGCAACGACATACGCTATTTACTCATGTACAATTCACAACATTTTTTTGTCAGCTCTCTAACTCTACCAATATAAGCTGTACGTTCATTCACACCAAGCACACCTCTTGCATCAAGCAGATTAAGTAGGTGACTAGTTTTAATACATTGGTCATAAGCTGCCATTGGTAGCTCCTTTTCAATAAGGAACTTGCACAATTTTTCCGTATCTTCGAATTGCTGCTGTACCACTTTAGTATCATAATAATCTAATGCTAGATAAGAAAATTCATATTCTCTTTGTTTAAAAATATTTCCGTAAGTTACACCGTTATCGTTCCAAATTATATCGTAAACATTATCTACACCTTGTATGCACATTGCTAAACGTTCCAACCCATATGCCACCTCACCAGGAATCATCTTGCAGTCAATCCCTCCAACTTGCTGTATATAAGTAAGCTGTGTTACTTCCATTCCATTGCATGTAACTTCCCATCCAAGTCCTGATGCACCAACACTTGGATTTTCCCAATCATCTTCAACAAACTTAATATCATATTTTTCTGTAGATATGCCAAGAACTTTTAAGCTATCTAAATAGACGTTTTGTAAATTATTACCAGATGGCTTTATTATAACTTGATATTGGTGATGTTGATACAAGCGATTAGGATTATCACTATAGCGCCCATCTGCTGGCCTAATTACTGGTTGTAGATATGCAATTCTTGTTGGTTTTGTATCAATTACAGACATAATTGTTGCGGGATGTAATGTGCCAGCACCAACTTCAGATGTGTATGGGTGAAGTATAACACATCCTTCACTAGCCCAAAAATCTTGTAACTCTTTTATTATACTTTGTAAGTTCACACAAATTGTACACTTTTTATACTAAATATATAAATAAATAAGTACTATTCAATACCTATTTTTTTAACAGTATCATGTAAATAATCACCTAAAACTGCTGAACTTTCCCTCACATACTGAATTATGCTTTTATTTAGGACAATTGCATCATGCATAGTTAAATCGCAGAATATAAATGCTGTTAAATACAGTAAAATCACCGCATAAAATGTGTGAAAAATCCCCTCAAATGTAATTGACATTGCATTATTATAGCTGAGCTGTATTGAACTTATTGGCCATGGTTTTATTACTTCTACGACATTAAAAAATACGTAAGGTATCATAAGAAAAAAGAAAAAGTGCATAAAATCATTAAACCAAAATGGGCATTGAAACATCTGCTTACATATACTCCCATAGAGTTTACTTACAGCATAATAAATTGACATTATTGCTGGCATTGAAAGTGCTACAGTCAGTACTTGCCCTGACGCTATTTGTATTACTATTTCTTCACCACTGTTTGCTGAAGGGTCTTGAGCATGAAAAATAAATATTCCAATTAATTGCATTACTAACATAACTATTGCCAATTTTGTAAAAACAGCAGCTACAACTATTCCTGAGTCTGGCATTTTATATAGTAAGTATTCGCCTCCATATGTAAGAATTAATATAACATCGACAATAAATAATATTAAAAAAGAAGACCAATAGTTCTGCCAACTTGGTAAATATCCTATTCCTAAAAGAGAGCTTACTGTTTTGGCAGGAAAAACCTTACCTAGCATCTTTCCCAAAAATTTAAAAAAAATCCCCATGTTCTAAGTAACACTTGGTTTATATTATTTATAATACTGTATTGTAACGGACTTATCAATAACTTAAAACATGTATTGGAAAATTTTAAGTAATATGCAGCAACAGTAGAAGAACATGCGCCAAAAATTTAATAATTTTATAGGGCTTATGCACTTAAATTTTTTGCAATATCAAGTGCAGCGTAAGTGAATATTGCACTTGCACCCGCACGTTTGAAACCAATCAAAGATTCATAAATCACCTTGTCATAATCTAGCCAGCCATTATTTGCAGCAGCTTTTATCATTGCGTACTCACCGCTTACTTGGTAAGCAAAAATCGGAAAATTAAACTTATCACTTGCTGTTTTGATAATATCCAAATATGGCATGCCTGGTTTAATCATAATAAAATCTGCACCTTCATTTATATCCATTTCAATTTCACACATTGCTTCGCGCGCATTTTGATAATCCATTTGATAACCACTTTTGTCTATAGAATGTGATAGCCCGCATGAACTAACGACTTGCCTGAATGGAGCATAGAAGCTAGAGCAGTATTTCACTGCATAAGATAATATTAATACGTCTTGAAAGTTGTTATCATCTAATGATTTTCTGATTCTTCCTATTCTACCATCCATCATATCAGAAGGAGCAACTATATCACATCCTGCTTTCGCTAAAGCAAACGCTTGCTTACACAGCACTGATATAGTTTCATCGTTTTCTACATCCATCTGATTATCTTTTAAAATGCCGTCATGGCCATGAATAGTGTATGGATCCAGTGCAACGTCTGCAATAATACCAATTTCAGGTACCTTTAATTTTACAGTACGGATTGCTTTGCAGATTAAGTTGTCAGAATTATATGCTCCCTCAGCGTTTTCAGATTTTAGTTTACTATCAACTACAGGAAAAATTGCAACAGCATTAATTCCTAAATCTTTAGCTTCCTTAACTATAGACACTAATCCATCTATTGAATAACACTTTACGCCTGGTAAGCCAGAAATTGGTTCAGTTGTTTCTTCTCTGTCATGAACAAACAGAGGAAGAACCAGATCATTTACTGATAAACTATTTTCACTTGTTAAATTGCGAACCCATTTGCTCGAGCGCCTGCGTCTTAATCTTGTATTTGGGAAATTAAACATTGGATCCAGGCAAATTCCCAGTAAAGAGCAACACCCCTGAAATGAGTATCACCCAAAACACTGATATTGGTAAAAATACTTTCCAACCAAGGCGCATTAGCTGATCATATCGATAACGAGGTATTGTTGCTCTAATCCAAATAAATATGAATAAAAGTATAATTATCTTCAAAACGAACCAAATTAAACCTGGAATTTTATAAAGCAAACCAAGTTCTAACGGAGGATACCATCCCCCCAGAAAGAATATTGTCATCATAGCACTTGCTAAAATCATATTTGCATATTCTCCAAGAAAAAAGAGGGCAAAAGGCATGGATGAATATTCAACGTTATATCCAGAGACAAGCTCTGCTTCAGCTTCTGGTAAATCAAATGGGTGACGATTAGTTTCTGCAAGCAAAGAAATAAAAAATATTATTCCTATAGGCATTAGTAGTAAATCAACCCAAAATGGCATATTGTGTTTCGCTACCACCATCTCTCCAAGATTTAATGTTCCAGTGGTAATAACGACTGTAGCAACTATTAAGCCTATTGAAACTTCATACGAAATCATCTGAGCAGCCGACCGTATAGCGCCAAGAAATGCATAATTAGAATTGCTTGACCAGCCTGCAATAATCACGCCGTATACTCCCAGCGACGATATAGCTAGCACATAAAGCACTCCAACATTAATATTTGCTATAACCTTAGGAATAACTACTTGCTGGCCATTTTCTACAATTACTTCAGCACCAAACGGTATAACTGCCCAGGCAATTAATGCCAAGATAAAGGTAAACATTGGAGCCATAATGAACAGTATGGTGCTCGCTCTAAATGGTATTATCGGCTCCTTAATCAGGAGCTTAATAGCATCTGCAAATGGCTGCAATAGCCCAAAAGGTCCAACTACACTTGGGCCGTGCCTTAGTTGAATTGCAGCAAGGACCTTACGCTCAAAGTATGTCAAATATGCAACTGAAAGTAGTAGCGGTACTAAAATAAATAAAATATTAACTAGCGTGTTCATAAAAAGCTTTAGTACAATCTGCCATTATTTTTGAAGCACGACTTATTGAATCCGTCATATAAAAATTACACTCCTTTAAAGTAAAAGGTGTATTACTTAAGCTTATTTTACCGCTGCTGATTGGTACCCATGTGTTTTTTACCACTTGATCAGCATTTCTAAACTGTGGACCGATAGTATCTAATTTTTTTCTTACGTCAAATAAACTATCATATGGTAAGGAGAGATCCAAATATTGCGAGAGATTTTTAATAATTAACCAATCCTCCTTTGCTTCACCTGGAGGAAATACAGCTAAATTTGTTCTTTGCACTCGACCTTCAGTGTTTACATAAGTTGCATATTTTTCTGTATATGTAGCACCAGGCAAGATAACATCTGCCACATGTGCACCCTTATCACCGTGATGACCTTGATAAATTACAAATGTATTTTCTAATTTTGATGTATCAATTTCATCTGCACCAAGAAGATAAATGACTTCTATCTCGCCACCTTCTGTATGCTCCAGTATTTGATTAGTGTCTTTTCCACCTTTTTCAGGAACAAACCCAACGTCCAGACCACCAACTCTTGCTGCAGCTTTATGCAGCATATTAAAGCCATTCCAGTCATCTCTGACCATGTTAAATTCTTCTGCAATTTTGCCAGCTAGAATTAGAATTGATTCAGAATCGTCTCTTACTAATGCATCTTGACCGATAATCAGCATAGGGCTCTGAGCAGCACTCAGCAGCTTACAGAACTTATGATTTCCATTTGCTATTTCACTCAAAATATCAGGATTATCGCCCAATTTCTCAACATGATACAAATATTCAATGTTAGGACCAACACTTGCAACAGGAAAGTTGCCCTGTAAATATCTCTTTCTCAATCTTACGTTAATGATCGGTGCTTCTATCCTTGGGTTTGTATTTATAAGCAGACACAAATCCGCATTCTCTATACCTTCAATAGTGGTATTGAACACATACGATCCACGATTATTTGGTATAAGTTTTGCACCATCCTGCCTGCAATCTATATTTCCCGAGCCGAGCTTCTGCATCACTTCTTTGAGTAGAAGCATAGACTCACAATCTGCTAAATCACCTGCAATTGCAGCTATTTTATTTGATTTTGTATTCTTTAATTTCTTTGCAGCAACAGTTAATGCTTCATTCCAATCAACTGGGGCTAATTTACCATCTTTTTTTACATAAGGTCGATCAAGACGCTGAACTTTTAGTCCATCATAGGCAAAGCGGGTTTTATCTGATATCCATTCTTCATTTACCTCTTCGCTCAGCCTTGGTAATATTCGCATAACTTCCAGGCCACGATAATCAACTCTAATGCTACTTCCCACAGCATCTAGCACATCTATAGTCTCACAATGTGATAGCTCCCATGGACGGGCTGTAAAGGAATAAGGCTTTGAAGTTAAAGCCCCTACCGGGCAGAGATCTATGATATTTCCAGATAATTCAGAACTAATATGCCTTTTTATGTAAGTGCTAATCTCTACATTTTCTCCCCTTCCGATTCCTCCAAGTTCATTTGTACCTGCAACATCAGACAAAAATCTGACACACCGAGTGCAATGAATGCATCGATTCATTGCAGTCTCAATCAATGGTCCGAAGTGTTTTTTTGGCACAGCCCTCTTATGCTCATCAAGTCTGCTGGTTCCTTTCCCATAAGCCATCGTGATATCTTGCAAATCGCATTCACCACCCTGATCGCAAATTGGGCAATCAAGCGGGTGGTTAATTAGCAAAAACTCAAGCACACCTTCACGTGCTTTTTTAACCTTAGGGGTATCAGTGTGGATAACCATCCCTTCTGCAACTGGCATTGCACAAGAGGCTACTGGTTTTGGAGGCCCACCCTCAACTTCAACCAAACACATTCTGCAGTTACCAGCAATTGCTAAACGCTCATGATAACAAAAACGTGGAATTTCAATGCCCACAACTTCACAAGCTTGAATTATAGTGAGCCCATGCTCTACTTCACATTCCTTAGAATTAATAGTAACTTTAACCACAACTATTATACAGCTTCCCACTTTATAGGATTGCCGCTTACCTCATCTTCAACCAGATTGCCGTTGTCATATTGAGCAGACATATAATTCATGCGCGAGTCACGATCTATATATCTAACAGGTTTTACCGGTTTATCTTTATACATTTTTTGCTCGGCCTTCTTACGCTGAGTAGGGTTATTTTTACTAGCTGTCTTTGCTTTCCCACCTGCTGCCATATAAACTCCTAAAAACTTTTCATTCTATTTTAACACTTAAGTATATAGCGTCAATATTTAATAACTTTAAAATTTCAATAGATCTCTTATTATAATCATTGTTTAAATAAAAAGTTACTCCTTGATATCATTCCAGTGCTTGACCAGAAAAAAAGAAATATGCATCAGCTACTTTCATTTGCTGCGCCTCGAAAATAAACGTTCATGTAGCCAAGCCATAAATCCAGTATAAAGACCTTTAATCATTGGCTTCGTAGTACTGTTCAATCAACTTATTAAGTAACCTTACACCAAAACCTACTGCTCCTCTTGGACAAATGTCAGTACCTTTTTCGTGCCAAGCAGTGCCTGCAATATCTAAATGTGCCCAGCAAGTTTCATTCACAAAACGCTGTAAAAACTGTGCAGCCATTATGCTATCTCCACCAGAGCCTGCAGGAGCGATGTTTTGAACATCAGCAATCGGTGAATCAATAATTTTGTCATAAGTTTCATTCATAGGAAAACGCCATAACTTCTCACTTACTTCATTTCCTGCATCAATCAGACGGTTTGCTAATTCATCATTATTTGAAAAAAGACCAGCATATTCGTTATTTCCAAGTGCAACCACTATAGCACCAGTTAAAGTTGCAAGATCAATCATAAATTTTGGTGAGAATCTGTCTTGCGTATACCATAAAGCATCTGCAAGTATGAGCCTTCCTTCTGCATCGGTGTTCAACACTTCTATCGTCTGTCCAGACATTGAAGTTACTACATCACTCGGCCTTTGAGCATTACCACCCACTGCATTCTCTGCAAGTGCAACCACGCCGATTGCATTTACTTTTGCTTTTCGTCCTGCTAAAGCATGCATCACCCCAACTACAGCAGCAGAGCCTGCCATGTCATATTTCATCGACTCCATACCACGTGAAGGTTTGAGTGATACTCCACCAGTGTCAAACGTTATACCTTTACCAACAAAAGCTATTGGCTTTTGTTCTTTAGCAGCTCCATTCCATTTTATCACTACTAATTTTGGTTCTTTACTACTTCCTTGTGCGACTCCAAGCAAGGCTCCCATTTTTTTCTCTTCCATCTGCTTTTTATCAAGCACCTCGATTTCAAGGCCAAGCTTAGTAAGTTCTTTTTTTATATGATCAGCATAGGATTCTGGATATAGAATGTTAGGAGGCTCTGTTATAAAAGAGCGCGCAAGGAATATACTCTCACCTTCTTGCCTTGAGTGCTCAAATGATCTTTCAGCATTACTTAATTGCTCATCTTTTACTAATACGGTAATTTCCTCTACCTCTGTAATTTTCTCATCCTTTTTAGTTTTATACTTATCAAACTTAAAACTACGCAGAAACGCACCATATGCAACATTTGCTGCACTACCTTCGATTAAAACTGCTGCTTTCTTAATTTTTAATCTGCTTAGCTCACAATATATTTTACCACCAATATTTAATTCTTTATTTTCATTCCACTCACCCTTCTTACCAAGTCCAACAACTATGACATTTTTTTCTTCTGGCAAAGTAGTAGAGAAAAATTCACCAAAACTTCCATTGAAATCGCTAAATTGCTTTATATTATCTATGATCTGTTTTCCTTGCAAAACTCCGCCATCATTTACGGTTTCGTTGTCCTCAAATAAACCCGTTACTATTGTTTTAAAATCGGGCGAAATTTTAGAAATTGTTATTTTCATTGCTGGCATCTCCGTTGCAAATAATTGTAAACTGTACATAAAACACAGCAAAAACATCAGTAAGATATTTTTCATATACATTCTAAGTACAGTAACACTCAAGTTTACTATGGACTCCCTTACATGCAAGGGTTTTTATCTCTTATTAGAGAACTTATTATATCCGCCCAAGGTAATGTTAAACGTATAGGTTTTTATGACCTGATCACTGTAAGTAAATGGTGTTATGAGAAGGCTTGCAAGCCCATTACTAACAAAATCTCCAAGAACAGGATCAGCGCAATTATCGCAATTATGGTCAGCAAAAAACATTTGCGTTGTGAATTCTGGAAAATCTGGATGTTGAACTAGAAAGTTAATATGTGGAGCTCTATCACCAATTTTACCAGGTGCTATCGTAATAAAATTATAATAGCCAAGATTATTCACTACAAACCTTCCTGATCCAGCAAAATTCGGATCATCCTCTATATTCTTATCGTAATGGTTCACGCCGCGTGAATTCGCGTGCCATATAGAAACTACAGCATTTTGTATTGGTAGACAGTTTATATCAGTGATTCTACCCACTATGTGTATTAATTCTCCTGTTGCACTATTTGGAGAACCAGGTTTCCTTCTTAAATTGTTTGAAGAGTTAAAATTTTTTGGCCTTGCATCAAGGTCATATATTTCCGGAGTTTCAATGCAGTTGAGCAAAACAGGATCAGCTGCAAATAGCGGCAAACTGAATACCATTTGTACTAAAAACGCTAATAAGATATTTTTCACATTCATTTCATTTATAATAGACTTCTTGCATAACCATATAACAAACTTTTATTGGAAATAGAAACGAAAAAACTTGCTTGACAAACCTCGCCAGCCCCCTTATCATGAAACTGAAGCTATTTTATTTAACTTCGCAATCTCTGCAGCAGATTAAAATGACAAGAAAACTTGTATTTGGCATACTATTGTTTAATTCTTTGCACTATGTGCACCGTATGTCTTTATCAAATTTCTAGGTTTTTACCTATACAAGCTGAAACGCGCTTATAAAGCGTTCAAGACATCACCCAACGTCAAATTTTAAAATAGAGAGTGTAATAACTAGCTACCCTAGGTTTTCTTTGTCTTTTTTTCTGCTTAGTAAATTTCTTAAACATTTAAACTAAGGTGAGTTGCATTTAAAAGCAGCTAAATTGCAGTGTTTAAGACTTAAAAAACGCCAATACTGAAAATAGACAATGACTAGGGTTTCTTTTGCCTTTTTTTTTATTTGGTAAATTCCTTAATATTTATGGCTAAACGACAATCGTCATCCCGCTACGTGTTAGCGGCCGAGATACCGCGAATGAATCGCGGTATGACGGTTCGCGGCGGTATGACGTAGGACTGCTGTCATCCCAGTGCGTGACACTGGGATCTAATTTTTTATGCAAAATTACTATATTTATATATTTGCAAATAGATACAATTTGAAATAATTTATACTATGAAGTTACGAAATGAGATCCCAGTGTCAAGCACTGGGATGACACCCTTTTGGATAGAAACCAGTGTCTGGGCACTGGAATGACACCGAAGGGGCTACTGCTGTTTTGGATGGAAACCAGTGTCAGCTACTCGGATGACACCATTTGTTGTAAACTCACTTTTACTCTATGGTCTTGCCGCTATCCTGAACGGATACCTTTTTTTTCATTTGCTTAAATATTTATAGCTAACATGAACTGGGCAGTGCGTCACGCGCTGACCATTTACTGTGCAAATCACCTTCAAAAACAAACGTTCGTACACATATATTCTAGGCTCTGTGGACAAAAAATATGAAAAGAGAGAAAAAGATGGTAGTTTAGCCTAATAGGTAAAAAATGGAGAAACTACCATATGCAATATTACATCAAAGAGGAAAATTGGAAACAAATTTTAGAGTTCATAAAAAGCGTAAAAGGAATGCACAGCAAAGATGAAAAACGTTTAAGAATATTCATAGAGGCAGTGTGGTACATAGTGCGAAGTGGTTGCCAATGGAGACTTTTACCAAAAACTTATGGTAATTACAGGAGTATACATAAGCGATTTAAAAGATGGTGTGAAAGAGATGTCTGGAAAAAATTGCTTGAATATACTAAACAAGAGCCTGATTTAGAAGTTGCTATAATCGACGGTACGATCATCCGAGCCCATCCATGTTCATCTGGATATACAAAAAACTCCAAGGATCAAGAAGCTTTAGGGAGGAGCAAAGGTGGCTTTACAACTAAAATACATGCGCTTGTCGATGCACTTGGAAATCCACTTAAATTTACTCTGACTCCTGGTCAAAGAAATGAAATTACGCAGGCACAAGTGTTGACCGAAAGTATCTATAACTCTACTGTAGTAGCTGACAAGGGCTACGATAGCAATGCCTTTGTTACAAGTCTTGAAGACAAGGGATGTACAGTAGTTATTCCGCCAAAACGGAATCGAAAAGTGCAAAGGTATTACGATGAGCATATCTACAAAGAACGTCATTTGATTGAGTGTTTTTTTGGTAAAATTAAAAATTTTAGGCGCATTTTTTCCAGATTTGATAAAACTGCTGAGGTTTTTATGGGTTTTCTCAATTTTGTTGGAGCTCTTGTATGGCTTCTCTAAAATTTTGTCCACAGAGCCTAGTTATATGATAAAATAAATGAAAAACATCAATTATCTAAATGAAATTCACATCTTAAAAGGATCATATACATCGATTTCCTTAGAATTACTCTTTTTCAATTTTTCACTTAATAATCTTAAAATAGGCTGTAAATCACCATTAATTGATAAGCACAGTACTTCTTTATTAAGATAATTGGCTAGGTGATTCTTCTTTTCCAGAATTTCCGCTTCTCTCAGCAAGTCGCATTTGTTTAATACTACAATCTCTTCTTTTTCAACAAGATCACCATTGTAAAGTTCCAATTCATTATGGATACAACTATAAGCCGAAACAACGTCATCATGAGTTACATCGATTAAATGAAGTAAAATTTGACACCTTTCTATGTGCTTTAAAAATTTATGTCCTAGCCCAACTCCAAGGTGAGCATCAGTAATTATTCCAGGAATATCTGCTATCACAATTTCGCTATCATCTACTTTTGCCACGCCTAAGTGGGGTCTTACGGTGGTAAATGGATAATCGCCTACTTTTGTATCGGAATTTGAGCAGCGAGTCAAAAATTTTGATTTACCTGCGTTTGGCATGCCAATAATTCCAACATCTGATAAAACTTTTAGTTTTAATAATACATGTTTTTCTTCGCCAGGCTGACCGTAAGTAAAATGTCTTGGTGCCTTATTAGTAGAAGATTTAAAATTAGTATTTCCAAGTCCACCTTTTCCACCCTGTGCTACTTGAAATTCCATACCAGGCTTGTCAAGGTCTACTATTATCTCTTCACTTTCTTCATCAATTATTTGTGCACCGACTGGAACTCGAAGTATAACGTCTTTCCCTGCTGTGCCAGATCTATCCCTGCCTGCACCATTTTTCCCATTATCTGCTTTAATGTGTCTTCTATAACGAAAATGAAGCAAAGTGTTGAGGTTAGCGTCGCCGATGAAAACTATGTTTCCACCCTTTCCTCCATTACCACCATTTGGACCACCAAATTCAACGAACTTTTCTCGACGAAAACTTGCACAACCGTCACCACCATCACCGGCTTTTAAGTACAATTTTACTTCGTCTATAAAACCCATGCTAATCCACGATAATATTTAGCATTTTTTCCTAGTGTGCCTTCTATTCTCATTAGCTCGTTATACTTCGCGAGCCTATCAGAACGCGACAGCGACCCGGTTTTTATTTGCCCGCAATTTGATGCAACTGCTATATGAGATATTGTTGTGTCTTCTGTTTCACCTGAGCGATGAGAAATAACAGCTTTGTAGTTGTTTGATTTTGCCATTTCAATAGCAGCAAAAGTTTCTGTTAACGTCCCTATTTGATTTGGCTTGATCAGTACAGCATTTGCCATTTTTTCCTCTATTCCTTTGCATATCAGTTCACAATTTGTAACAAATAAATCATCCCCAACCAATTGAATTTTACTCCCCAATTTTGCAGTAAGTAATTTCCAACCTTCATAGTCGTCTTCACTCATTGCATCTTCTATAGAAATTATTGGATATCTTTCCACAAGGTCACAATAGTATTCAGTCAATTCTTTTGAAGTAAGCTCTTTATTTTCAAATTTGTAAATTCCATCTTCATAAAAAGTAGATGAAGCAACATCAAGACCTAGTGCAAAATCACATTTTGTTGAATAACCTGCCGATTCTATAGCGTATATGATCAAGTCGAGTGCTTCTTCAGTACTTTCAATATTTGGTGCAAAACCACCTTCATCTCCTACGTTTGTGCTATAACCTTTTTTCTTAAGAATGCTACGTAAGTTGTAGAACACCTCTGCAGATATTCTGATTGCTTCACTGAAAGTCTCAGCACCGACCGGAAGAATCATGAATTCTTGGAAATTGAGCTTATTGTCTGCATGTACTCCACCATTAATTATGTTAATGAGTGGAACCGGCATAACACTCATCTGCTCTCCTCCCCAATATCTATACAACGGTATTTTGAAACTGTTTGCTGCTGCTTTTGCAACCGCAAGAGACACACCCAAAGTTGCATTTGCTCCAAGTTTAGATTTATTTTTTGTTCCATCCAGTTCAATTAATGCTTTATCAATTGCATTTTGGTCCGCTGCATTCATTCCAATGATTTTATCTGTTATCACTCCATTTACAGCTTGAACAGCTTTCAGCACTCCCTTACCAAAATACCTTTTCTCATCTTGGTCTCTGAGTTCCAAGGCTTCTAGTTTACCGGTTGAAGCTCCAGAAGGTACGGATGCTCTACCTATTACTCCATCACAGAGTTCAATTTTCACCTCAACAGTGGGGTAACCCCTGCTATCTAAAATTTCTCTTGCAAATACGTTGTTGATTATCTTATTCATCGCATTAAACCTTAACTCCCGCAATAAGTGCTGCAGTTTCCTTTGCCAATTTATCTATATTACTACCAGCACCAATAAATAATACTACATCGCCTGAATTTGTCGAATCACTAATAAAATGTGAAATGAGTAGAGAATCATTCATGATTTTTACGCTATCAAACCCATTACTGATTAAAGCTTCTTGTATATCATTAATCCCACAACCAGGAATAGGCTTGTCTTCTGGGGGATGAACAGGAGTGAGGATGACATAATCAAACATCATGAAAATTCGTATGAATTCACAAAAAAAATTACGAACGCGAGCAAAACGAAGTGGTTCGATAATTCCTATTACTTTTCCTTTAGCAATCGAACGTGCAGCCGTTAAAGTTGCATATATTTCATTTGGATGATGGGCATAATCCTCAATTAACTTAACACCTTTAATATTGGCAATCAAAGAGAATCTTCTTGCTACTCCTTTGAATTCTAAAAGGCCTTTTTTAATGTCTGCATCGCTAATTCCGAGCTTTATCGCAACTGATATTGCAGCTAGTGCGTTGCTGACTTTATGCATACCTATTGTGTTTGGTAGTACTACGTTTTTTATTCTGTGGTTATTGTCAATCAACACATCAAATTCCATGCTGTTATTATGTTGTTCGATGTTGCTGGCTCTTATGCTACCATTCTCAAACCCAAACGTTATAGAATTACTCGCATCATAATCGATGTCTACAGAATCAGGTAAAACTGCAGAACCTGCATTATTCACGAATTGGGAAAATGCATTTTTGATATTATCAAATGTGCCGTAATAATCTATGTGGTCATTGTTGATACTTGTTATGACAGCAATCTTTGCAGGGATTTTTAGCATAGTTCCATCAGACTCATCAGCCTCGATCAGAAAAGTGTCACTCCCTCCAAGTTTGAAGTTGCTCTTATAGGAATTTAATATCCCTCCTACAGTTACAGTCGCATCAATGCCAGAATGATCAAAAATAGAAGCAATCATAGCTGTTGTTGTCGTCTTTCCACTTGAACCTGAAACTGCTATCACATATTTATCTTTCATAATTTCAGTAAGTATGTCTGATCTATGCAAAATGGTTTTATTGTTATTTCTCGCTGTTACTAACTCCACATTATCAGATTCTATCGCAGAAGAATGTACGACTATTTGAGCTTGGCTTATATTATCAGCATTGTGACCAATAAAAACCTCTATGCCCAGCCTTTGTAATCTATCTACATTGTTGTTTGATTGTGCATCACTGCCTTGAACTTTGCAATTGGAATTGTGAAGAATTTCAGCAATGGCACTCATTCCGATTCCACCTATACCAATTATATGTATTATTCCTTTTTGAGTCTTGTTCATATTTAGCAGTAAACGTTTACTTATTACTAAATTTATTATAGTATAATTTAAAATCCTCATGGTATCGAACCCTCTTACCGAATACAATGATAAAAAACCTAGTCTTTCTATGCCTAATATTTGTTTTGATGAGTAGTTGCAGTTTTAGCAACAGGTTTAATTGCACTGCAGGTCATTATAAAATTGGCAGCAGCTACACAATAAATGGTATAACTTATCACCCAAAAAACTGTAAACACCACGAAGAAATAGGAATAGCGTCGTGGTATGGAATAGAAGATCATGGCACGCTTACAGCGAATGGTGAAGTGTTTAACCGTCACTTGATCTCTGCAGCGCATAAGACTTTGCCCCTGCCCTGCTTTGCTCTTGTCACTAATTTAGAAAATGGAAGAAAGCTTGTTGTAAGGATTAACGATAGAGGGCCTTTTATTGAAGGCAGAATAATAGACTTATCAGAAAAAGCAGCTCAAGTCTTAGGATTTCATAAAGTAGGGCTTGCAAAGGTAAAAGTCCAATACCTAAGAAAGATGTCAGAACAATTGATACAAAATACTCCTCATTACAGAAAGCAATATGAAAAAGAAATGCAGAAACGTCACCCAAAACAAGACAGTGCAGAAAGTAAGGGATATGTTGCATTTTTTAAAAGTGCTCAGGCTGCTAAATCAGCTGCATCAAAGCTTCGCAATCAAGGAATAAAAAATGTTAGATTGCTTTTTAAGAATGATCAATATTGCGTGAAAGTGAGTTATAGGTAGTGGTGAGTGCAGAATTCGAAAGATTTGGTTAATGTAAGAAACGCTGGCTAACTATTGTAAGTTAAAAATGTGATATAAAAAAGATATCAACAATTTATAGCTATACCACCGCTGCTCTCCCTCGTCATACCGCTGCGGTATCCACAACTGTACGAACGTTGTAGTTTGGGCCACCAGTGGGCAGTGCTTGACACTGGGATCCAGCCTCTATGCAACTTAATTAAAAACGTTTGTTTTAGCGTAAGAACCTGTTCATAATCTTTTGAGGAACAAAGCAGTGAAAGCAAGAACTACCATTTGCAAACTGGTGTTGAGTTTACGCTCGCAATTTTTCCATAACCGTCTACATTTTTCCAACCAAGCAAAAGAACGCTCTACAACCCATCTTTTTGGCAATACAGCAAAGGTATGTAATTCACTGCGTTTTATTACCTCAACAGTTGCACCAATAGTTGCTTTTATTTGTGTTGCAAAATTCTCTCCCGTATAGCCTGCATCAACCAGTACATTTTTAACTCCCGAGAGGTTTTCTTTTGCATTTTCTACCATTCTCACAGCACTGCTACGGTCAGTTATCTCTGCTGTTGTTACATAAATTGCATGTGGCAAACCTTGCGTATCTACTGCAATATGGCGTTTTATTCCTGAAATCTTTTTGCCTGCATCGTAGCCTTTTTCTTCAGCAGTATCTGCATTTTTTACACTCTGTGCATCAATTATGCAGAAGCTGGTTTTTTCTTTCCGACCATTGTTTTGTCGGACTACGCCAACTATTTTTTTTTAACACCAGCTCCAGAACACTTTCTTTATTTGCATCTGGTTTTTCACTCCACTTCTTAAAATAGTCGTAACAATTGCGCCATTTTGGAAACTCTTTTGGTAGCATTCTCCACTGACAACCGCTTTTCAGAACGTATAACACTCCACAAAATACATCATACAAATCAAGTTTTCTTGGTTTTGTTTTTTTTCTACAGGACTCTAGATCTGGTAATATAATCTCAAATCTTTCCCGACTTATATTACTTGGGTATAAACTCCTCATATATCCTAACTTATATACATTATCTCTTAGTTTATTCCTTTCTTGAGATCATGTACAGGTTCTAAGACAACTACCTTTAGCTCATCAGCTCAGTTATAAGCAAAATTCCTGGATCCCAGTGTCTGGGCACTGGGATGACACCCTCCTAATGGGATAAAATCACAATGTTCTTAGAGCATGTCTTCAAACTGAAGAATGAGCTAATTTGTGAAGCATAATAGTGATCATATTAAAGAAGATATAGTTTTTTGAGGTGAGAGGAGAATGCTCGTAATCTTTACTCATGCGCCTAAAATTGGAAAGCCAGGCAAAAGTTCTTTCAACAATCCAACGTTTGGGAATAACTTGAAATCCTGTATCAACTATTTTCTTGGCAATCGTTAATAAACATCCCGTTTCCAATAAGCATCTGTTTTGTAATTTACCTATGTACCCTTGATCAGCAAAAAACTTACGTAAAGTTGGAACTTTGCATTTAGCTTGGGCAAAAAGATTTAGAGCACTATCACGATCTTGAATACTTGCACTCTGTACTTCAGCAGCAATTACAAGACCCACAGTATCTACAATAATATGGCGTTTTCTGCCCTTTATTTTTTTGCCAGCATCATATCCTCTGGATCCCCTTTTTGAGTAGTTTTCACTGACTGGCTATCAATTATACCTACTGATGGAGTCTTATTTTTACCAATCATCTCTCTTACTTTTTTAACTAGAAAATCATGAATTTCTTGCCATATTCCACTTTTTTTCAAGCGCGAATTACAACTATATACGGTTTTCCATGGTGGAAAATCTTTAGGCAGTTGTCTCCATTGACATCCTGTTCTCATCATATAGCGGATTGCATTAATAATTGTTCTAATACTATGTTTTCTTGGTCTGCCGGTCTTTTTAGGTTCAAAATATGGCTCTATTGTCTTCCATTCTTTGTCACTTATATCGCTTGGGTACATCTTAAAATGTACCTTATACCATACTTCTTAACTTCTTTCTACTCAGTTTGAAGACATGCTCTAAGAGACTTAATTTGTATATAGGAAAACCTTAAAGTCTTTTACTCATAGTATACAAAGTTTGTTTAAACTATTTTCAAAATAGATAAAATATAATTTTACAATTAGCGTGAATAAAATGAATTATGATGTAATCATTTCAGGTGGTGGGTTGCTTGGTCTTATTACTGCCATTGGCCTCAGTTGTGACTCTGTGTCTGTAGCTGTGATTGAAAAAAATAGTCTACCACGTGTAGTAGATGACAACCGAGCATTTGCTGTTTCTCAAGGTTCGAAAAAAATATTGGAAAAGTTAGGGATTTGGCAGTTTGTGGAGAGTGAAGCTGAGCCAATACTTGATATATGCATATTAGATGGAGATAGCCCAATTACTGTACATTACAATCATAAAATGGTTAGCGAAGAGCCAATGGGTTATGTTATCAACAACGCCACTATATGGAATGCAATAAATAATAATTTTTTGAATAAACTAAATATATACTCTCCACATTCCTATAAAACAATTGCTTGTGATTCAGGATATGTGGAAGTTATTCTTGATAATAACCAGGAATTAATATCATCGCTATTTATTTGCGCTGAAGGCAAAAACTCTAAACTACCAGAGTTATTTTCTATACCGACAGTGAAATTTGATTATAAACAAAGTAGCATAGTATTTAATGTAAAGCACGAACTGCATCACCAAAACTTAGCTGTGGAGCGTTTTTTTCCTGGCGGTCCATTTGCAATTCTACCGATGAAGGGTGGCTATACTTCTTCGATAGTTTGGACAGAAAAATCTGGAATTTCAAAAATGCTAATGGATCTGTCTGAAAAAGAATTTATTATAGAGCTTAAAAAAAGATTTGGTTCTTATTTAGGAGAGATAAAATTAGAGGGTGAAAGAAAACTTTATCCTTTAAGTTTTGTTTTCGCAAAAAAGTTATATAAGGGTAGAGTTTTGCTTATCGGCGATGCAGCACATTCAATTCATCCAGTTGCAGGTCAAGGGCTTAATCTTGGAATTAGAGATGTAGAAAGTGTTATAAAGCACATAGTTGCTGCAAAAGCATCTGGTATTGATGTTGGCAGTAGTTATTTATTAAAGAAAATTTCACGTAACAGATACTTTGATAATTTTACAATGGCGCTTGCAACTGATGGATTAAATAGGATGTTCTCCAACAGAATATTCTGCGCTAAAGCACTAAGAAATCTTGGCTTGATTGCAGTTGAAAATTCAAATTCTCTCAAAAAAAGCTTCATTCGGCATGCTATGGGAACTACTATTTTATAGCTAATGCAAGCCATACCGCCGCAGTATCTCTAGATCCCGCTAACAAGCAGCGGGATGACGAATTTGTCGGTATCTGTTCAGCCAATGGCGTCAACTTAAGGAAAAATATCAGCAATAGTGTATAAAATTTCTCTCTAAATTTTTTATCATTAAATTATCCAAAGAGTGCAATAAACAGCACTTTTGTTTCTATTTTATTTCAACAAAAAAGTTTAAAATGTGTCCTTTTTAGGTGAAACATGCAAAAAGGAAAAAATCTTATTCTACAAATTAAAAATATAATATACTCGAAAACTTTTCAGATAATCCATTGTGTTGAGTTTCACACGAACAAGCTTTTACGACAGTATTTCTATAGTTAGTTAAAAAAAGTTTGGGAATAGAATGTGAACTTATGGAGCCATTGACATGTACCCTCAAAGCAAGCTTTTTCTAAAGCAAGGTATAAATACAGGCTTTCAAGAATTTAAGCATCCAAACAGCCTATCAAGATGAGCCTGAGCTGGAGGGGCTATAGACTTATTACAGCAGATGGTTCTGGTATGAGATTACCCAGCTCTGAGGAAATTGTATCCGAGTTTGAACCAAAATGGAACAACAGGTACCATTGGCAATTTGTTTGTTGATTTGTGTACTTCATTGATTTGCAGTGCTCGTCTTGCAGCTTGGATTGGCGGAAGAGCAATTACCCGAAGTTATCACTCAAATGCGTTCATTAAATCAAATTATTTATCTATGATCGTCTTCAGTAAAATTCATTCAGCAGCATTATGATTTGAAAGTAGACTTTATTTTTCGCTTGCAAAAAAGAAATTATAGCAAGCTATGGGAACGCTGGCGAATTAGATTTTGATTTTATATTGGAAAATGAAAAGCTAAGAAATAAAATGAAAGGACAGAAAGTAAGGGCTTACATTAGCCAATGGAGAAACAGAAGTGCTGATACCTCACTTTTTGATCGAGACTTTGGAAGATATCAGTAAAGCTTATGTATTAAGGTGGCACATAGAGGAAACGACTCAAAGTAGGAGCAGAGAATTTTTCTGGAGAGGCTGTATTACAAGAATTTTGGGCAAACTTGGTCATGTGCAATATATTATCGCTTCATATCACAAGGGCCTTCCCAGATCAAATTGCTGAGAAATTTTTCAGTTTTATTTGGTGTGATGAGACAATCAAGTGCTTGTTGCGCCAAAGAACTTTCAAGCCCTTTTTAAGTATATGTGCTAAAGTTAAGATCCGACCGGGAAGATTGTATAGCCGCGATAAAGTAGATAAGCCTAAACGCCATCATGTCTTTAGGAGAGTTTGCTAATGGAGGCTCTTAAGTTGACGCCATTGGCTGTACACCTAAGTGGATACACAACTGAACGTAACCATTCCAAGTAGCTGACACTGGGTCGCACTACTTCACCAATAGCATTATCTTGCTAAACATAGTTTAGTTCGAGTGGCTGAGGAGGGACTTGAACCCCCGACCAAGAGATTATGATCCTCCTGCTCTACCAACTGAGCTACTCAGCCTAATTGAAAACCTTGCTATATATGTGACCTACATGCTTTGTATAATATTTCAAATCAAACAAAGATTCAAGTTTTTCCGAGTTAATAACCTTAAGTAAAGGTTTATCTTGTTTCAATTCGGCCAGAAAATCACTGTTGTTTTGTTTCACTTTCATTGCATTGCTCTGAACAATTTTATACGCCTCTTCCCTCGCCAAACCACTATTTACTAACTCAAGCAATACACGCTGTGAGAAAACTAAACCTTTTGAAGAATTTAAGTTCTTTTCAATGTTTTCCTTATTGATTACCAATTTATCTATCAAATCTGTTAATCGCACTAAAGCAAAATCCATTGTTATACAAGCATCAGGAGCAATGCATCTTTCCACAGACGAGTGTGATATATCACGTTCGTGCCACAATGCAACATTTTCTAACGCAGGAAAAACATAACTGCGTATTAAACGTGAGAGTCCAGTCAGATTTTCACTTAAAATAGGATTACATTTGTGTGGCATAGCAGAGCTTCCCTTCTGCCCAATGGAAAAATGCTCAGAAATTTCGCCGATTTCAGTTCTTTGCAAATGACGAATTTCAATTGCAATATTTTCTATTGAGCTTGCAATCACTCCCAAAACCGAAAAGAACATGGCATGTCTATCACGAGGAATGACTTGAGACGATATGGTTTCAGGTATGAGTCCCATTTCTTTCGCTACATACTCTTCAACAAACAGATCAACATTTGCAAAATTACCTACTGCACCTGATATTTTACAAATTGAGATCTCTTTTTGCGCGCTAATTAATCTCTGATAATTGCGTTTAAATTCAGCATAAAATCTAGCAAATTTTAATCCAAGAGTTGTTGGTTCTGCATGCATTCCATGACTGCGCCCAACACAAACAATATCTTTATAGTCCTCAGCTTTTTTTTTCAATACTGCAAGTAAATTTTTTAGATTCTCGAGTAAAATATCACATGACTCTTTCAACTGCACCGCAAGGCATGTATCCAAAATATCAGAACTTGTCATTCCATAGTGAAGATAACGAACATCAACTCCCGCTTTTTCAGCAACATATGTCAGAAAAGCTATAACATCATGTTTTACAATGGATTCAATTTCGTTGATACGTTCAATATCAAATTCAATAGCACCAGAGAGCTTCTGAGCAACACTATTTGGAATCACTCCTAACTCTGCTTGAGCTTCACACGCCAATTTTTCTATTTTAAGCCATATATTAAATTTATTATTTTCCTCCCAAATGGAAGACATTTCTTTTCGGCTATAGCGCGGGATCATTAAATGACCCCCGTCTTATCTTTGAACATGCTAGATCCCAGTGTCACGCACTGGGATGACAGGAATAGTTGATATATTTTATTCACTGCTATTTGTTATTTGCATCTTCTTGCTCCACTGCTTCACCTTCTTGTTCCTCAGACTTCTGATTTTGCAATTTTACTTGCCTTAGCTCATTTGCATCTGTTTCGGATTTCACGACGTATATAGTAATTGGTACTACTACTTCACTATGTAATTCTATGTTTACTTGGTATTCGCCCAAGTTTTTGATGCTTATTCCACCAAAAGATAAACTACGATGATCTATCGCACGCCCTTCTTGTAGTAAAATTTTTGCAATCTCACGTGTTGTTACAGAACCAAAAATTTTACCATCCTCTGAAGCTTGCTTTATTAATACCACAAACTTATCATGTAGTGACAACGCAAGCTCTTTTGCTATATTTAATCTTTTTATATTCTCTTTTTCCAGTAATAAACGTTGCTCCTCTAGCTTTGTTAAATTTTCCTTGGTAGCTTTCACCGCTTTTCTTTGTGGAAAAAGAAAATTACGTGCATAACCTGGTTTAACTTTTACAACTTCACCAAGCTTACCTAAAGTCCTTATATTTTCCTTTAAAATTATCAACATAAATTACCTAAACTTTTTTAGTACAGTAAGGAACAAGAGCTAAAAAACGTGCCCTTATGACTGCTAAGCGTAACTTCCTTTGTTTTTTTGCACATACGCCTGTTAATCTTCTAGGTAATATCCTACCATAGTCAGAGGTAAACTTTGATAATAAATCTGTATTCTTATAATCTATGTCTTCATCTTTAGACGTAGCAAGAGGGCAAACTTTAGAACGCCTAAAGCCAGTCCTATTATTTACAGATACGTAAGAATTATTAAAACTATTTCGTCTTTTCATCATTATGCGTTTTGCCCCTCAATTTGTTTATTCATCATATAAGATTTACCTTCAAAAAATTTATCAACCTGCACAGACAAGTGGCGAATAATGTTCTCATTAAGTTTCATTCTACGCACAAACTCATCCAGAATGCTTGCAGTAGAACTTATGCACATTATACAATAATGACCGCTCTTCATCTTATTTATTGGATATGCAAAATCCAAAAGACCCCAATGTTCATACTTGATTAATCCTGATGCTTCAATGTTTTCCAAAAGCATTTCCAATGCTTTGCTCGATTGAGTTGGACCGTTTATTCTAAAATCTTTCAAAATATCTTGAAAAATCTTTATTAGATGTTCTGAAATATTTCTCTTCAAAGCATTTACTGCGTTATGGATAAACGCACTTTTAGTACTGCCTCCTAGAAATTTTGTAAAATCTTGCGTTATTCCTAAATCTTTTAGGTCATCTTTCAACTCTTTATCGATTTTTGACTTCACTTCTTTCAAATTTGAAAGATCTTCTTCCAATTCAACCCATAAAATTTTTGTAAGATCTTCCAAGAAATCAGAGTAAGCAACTAGACCTTCTTTAATGTTTTCAGCACGCACTTCTAACTCTTGTGTTGTAAGCTTGTCATTTCCTTTTTTCAGAATATCCCTGATTTGCTGGAACATAACATCTGCTTTAATATTCTTCAATGAAACAGCTAGCTCTTGGACCACCTCCTCTACTTCTTGCTGTAATAATCCTTGTTGTGCTATAAAAGTAAATTCATAAAGATTCACTATATCTTCCTTTAATACCGATTAAATATTTTATTATATAAAGCTTTTTTATATAAGCAAGTTATTTGTATTAATTTCTACGCCTTTAATCCAGCTTAAGTTAGATATTTCATAAATAACTTGAGGAGCAATTGAGTATGCACCTGGTAATAAGATGCTTACTTTATGTTTTTCGAGAAGAAGTTTTAGCATTATTTTGGTTCTACCTTCATCTTTTAATATTGTGTTTAATTCCATAGCGGCTTTTTGCGAATCCGTGCACTCAGTGGTGAGAACTAATTCTTTTATTATAGAAGTGACTCTTTTTGTAAACTCAGATATATCCTTGCCTGCTAATCTTGTCGTATTTTCCGAAGCTTCAAGATCAATTATCACAAATGTTCCTGGTGAAAATAAATCTCTTTTTTCTTCTATTATTTCATTATTATAGAATGCTATTTCAGAAACGTTATAGGGATCAGAAAGTGTGAGGATAACAAACCTTCCACGCTCTGAAGTTCTCATACGTGCATTTAATATTACCCCAGCAGTTTTTGCTGTTCTATTTTCTCCGATAAACCCAATATTTAACTTTTCCAGAAGAGTTCTAAATTTTTCAAGTGGATGATTAGTTAAATAAAATCCTAGTGAAAATAACTCATGTTCTAATTTTTCCTCTTCATCAAAATCTTCCACATTCTCAAATTTCGGTTTGAGGACATCAAGACTACCAAACAAAGCAGCTTGACTTGATTCTCTATCCTGTTTGTTTTTATTTGCAAAGTAAATCAGTGTGTCCATTGACTCATATAGCTGCTTTCTGTTCTTGTGCACGCTATCGAATGCTCCGGATTTAATCAGGCTTTCTAGCGCTCTCTTATTTATTATATGACCTGAATTTTGAATGAATTCCCATATGTCCTTACAAGCGCTTGAACGTACGTTCACTATTCCTTCCGCTATAGAAAAACCAACATTCCTCAAGGCAGCAATACCATAACGTATGCGTTCATCCTCTATTGAGAATTCAGCTTGAGACTTGTTTATATCAGGTGGAAGAACGGTAACGCCACTAAACTTTGCTGCATGATAAAATAAATTCAGTTTATCTCTATCATCAATATTTAGATTCATTAGTGCTGTAAAAAATTCTAATGGATAATTAGCTTTAAGGTAAGCCGTTTGATAAGATATAACCGCATATGCAGCTGCGTGAGATTTATTAAATCCATAACCAGCAAATTTTGCAACAAGGTCAAAGATATAACTTGCCCTGTCATAATCAACGCCATTCTTCGTTGCCCCTTGGATGAAAAGTGCACGTTGTTTATCCATCTCTTCCTTAATTTTCTTACCCATGGCACGTCTCAGCAAATCTGCTTCTGCAAGACTATATCCAGAGAGAATACGGGCTATTTCCATCACCTGCTCCTGGTAGATTATTACCCCAAATGTTTCTTTTAACACTCCTTCAAGTAACGGATGAATATAATCTGGCTTTTCAAGGCCATGCTTTCTTGCAATATAAGTTGGAATGTTATCCATAGGTCCTGGACGATAAAGGGAAATTAAAGCGATAATATCTTCAATGCAATCTGGCTTTAATTTGATTAAAGCTTCTCTCATTCCCGAACTTTCAAGCTGAAACACTCCAATTGAATCACCGCTAGAGAGCATCTCATAGGTTTTTTGATCATTCAAAGGAACTGAAGAAATATCGATCTTTTTTTCATCACGATTAATTAAACGACATACATGATCTATTAGTGTTAGCGTACCAAGTCCAAGAAAATCAAATTTTATTAACCCAGCTTTCTCCACATATTTCATGCTGTATTGAGTGATTGGCAAAGCTGAATTTGGATCATAATACACAGGAACAAAATTTTCCAACTTTTGATCACATATTACAATTCCAGCAGCATGGGTTGAAACGTGACGATATATCCCTTCAAGCTTAAGAGATATATCAAGAAGCTTTGCAATTACCTCATCACTATCTCGTTCTTTCTGCAGGTTTTGATCAAGCTCTATCGCTTGCGATAAAGTTACAGGATTTACTGGATTAAATGGAACCATTTTAGATATTTTATCCACTTGAGAGTAAGGCATTTGCAATACTCTACCAACATCACGCAATACTGCCCTTGCTTGCAATTTTCCAAAAGTGATTATTTGAGCAACATAACCGTACTTTTTCTGAACATAATCAATAACCAGGTCTCTTTTTTCCTGGCAAAAATCAATATCAAAGTCAGGCATCGATACGCGATCAGGATTCAAAAATCTTTCAAATATTAGGCCAAACTTTATTGGGTCAAGGTCTGTAATCTGTAAGCTCCAAGCAACAATTGATCCAGCACCAGAGCCTCTTCCTGGACCCACTGGAATGCCATTTGCTTTGCTCCAACGGATAAAGTCAGAAACTATTAGAAAATACCCGGAATAATTCATTGAAGTTATTACGCTTAGTTCGTAATTTAGCCGATCGTAGTATTGTTTAAGGTCTATATCTGTCTCATTCGCAATGCGGAATTCTAATCCTGCAACTGCCTGCTCCCTCAGTTCTTCATTCTCAGTTTTATTTTCTCGACAAGGAAATTTAGGCAAGATAGGCTGCCTGCTTCTTGGCATGTAAGAGCACCGCTTAGCTATCACTAAAGTGTTATGAATTGCTTCGGGAATGTCGCTGAACAGTTCCTCCATTTCTGCCACAGATTTGAAGTAATGCTCGGTAGTTAACTTCTTCCTGTTATTCTCCAGGGCATAACTCCCCTCCGATATGCACGTTAATATATCATAAGCCTCATAGTCAGACCTATTTGGAAAAAACACATCATTCGTTGCAACTAGTGGTATATTGCGCTGATAAGCAAAGTCTATCAAAGCTTCTTCAAGCTCTAGCTCCTTGCTCAGCCCATGACGCTGCAATTCAACATATAAATGACCATCGAATGCTGAAAGCAGTTTTTCAACCGTTTCTTTATCTTGCCCCAACAATAGTTGAGCCAAACATCCACCGGTTAAAGCGATCAGACCCGTACTTAAATTCAATAGCTCATCAAAATCAACGTAAGGAATATCGCTGTTATTCTTGCGCTTTTTAAAAGACTCACTTACCAAAGTGACTAAATTAGTGTACCCTTGCTCATTTTTTGCAAGCAATAATATAGGTAAATTTTGTTCTGAATGTTTAACTATAATATTGCATCCTATTATTAGCTGTATTCCCCTACTTGCTGCATATTCTGAAAATTCGAGCGAGCCAAACAAGTTGCCTGAATCAGTAATTGCAACCGCTGGCATTTTGTTCTGCAAACAAAAGCTAATCAGCTCCTCAATTTTAACCGAGCTTTCAAGCAGCGAATAAACACTATGAACACGTAAGTGTATGAACATAAAAAACTTTAGACCAGTAATAAAAGGATAACATTAATTTACTCATGAGAACATAATTTTCATGAGAACAAAAGCCTATAAGATTTCTCAAATCTAAGAGCATGTCTTCAAACTGAGTAGAAAGAAGTTAAGAAGTATGGTATAAGGTACATTTTAAGATGTACCCAAGCGATATAAGTGACAAAGAATGGAAGACAATAGAGCCATATTTTGAACCTAAAAAGACCGGCAGACCAAGAAAACATAGTATTAGAACAATTATTAATGCAATCCGCTATATGATGAGAACAGGATGTCAATGGAGACAACTGCCTAAAGATTTTCCACCATGGAAAACCGTATATAGTTGTAATTCGCGCTTGAAAAAAAGTGGAATATGGCAAGAAATTCATGATTTTCTAGTTAAAAAAGTAAGAGAGATGATTGGTAAAAATAAGACTCCATCAGTAGGTATAATTGATAGCCAGTCAGTGAAAACTACTCAAAAAGGGGATCCAGAGGATATGATGCTGGCAAAAAAATAAAGGGCAGAAAACGCCATATTATTGTAGATACTGTGGGTCTTGTAATTGCTGCTGAAGTACAGAGTGCAAGTATTCAAGATCGTGATAGTGCTCTAAATCTTTTTGCCCAAGCTAAATGCAAAGTTCCAACTTTACGTAAGTTTTTTGCTGATCAAGGGTACATAGGTAAATTACAAAACAGATGCTTATTGGAAACGGGATGTTTATTAACGATTGCCAAGAAAATAGTTGATACAGGATTTCAAGTTATTCCCAAACGTTGGATTGTTGAAAGAACTTTTGCCTGGCTTTCCAATTTTAGGCGCATGAGTAAAGATTACGAGCATTCTCCTCTCACCTCAAAAAACTATATCTTCTTTAATATGATCACTATTATGCTTCACAAATTAGCTCATTCTTCAGTTTGAAGACATGCTCTAAGTACTCCTATTTTAAAATTGATTACTCAAATGGTTGCTATAAACTATCAAAATAAAAATTTTTATTTAGTAATTTATTTATAAAGGATATTATCTTACCGATAGTAGAGCAAATCAGAATGAAGTCTATTTTATTAACGAGGCCTTTATTGGATTCGTTGAGTACAAGAAATATATTGAGAAAGTATGGATACAAAGTTTTTATAGAACCAGTATTCACAATAAAGCACTTAAATCCTGATATATCTGCGCACGAATTTGACGTTGTAATATCCACAAGTAAAAACAGTGTAAAGGCTTTTAGTCAAATATGCAAAGTGGATGACTTTCCGATTATTACAGTTGGTAATTCAACCATGCAGACTGCAAAAGATTTAGGTTTCTCTGATATAATATCAGCGGACAGTAATGTTGATGGATTAATATCATTTATAAAAGCTCACTATTCAAGTGCAATAAAGTTCTTATATATAAGAGGACAAGAAGTATCATGTGACCTAAAAAAGAAATTATCCGAAGAAGATTTTAATGTAAGAGAAGTTGTACTCTATAAAACAATTATTAAAAGGAGTCTAACTAATAGGTGTAAAAATTTGCTGTTGGATGGTAAAATTGATGGTGTTGCTTTTTTTTCCTCACAGACAGCAAGAGTATTTTGTTCATTAGTTCTAAAAAGTGGGCTATCTCATGTGATGAGCAATATAATTGCATATACCATGAGTAAAAACATTGCTGATAGTTTAAAGTTAATCAAATGGAAAAAAATTATAACATCGAGGTTGCCTACTGGGGAGAGTTTAATTGATATAATTAATAAGGATTGCTGATGCTAAAGATTGCAACTTGGAACGTAAACTCCATACGTAAAAGAGTTAACCAACTTTGTAGTTTTATAGTTGATAGTCAGATAGATATAGTTTTGCTGCAAGAGATAAAATGTACGGAAGAGCAATTTCCTTATGCAGAGATAGAAAAGTTAGGATATGAATATGCTATCTATGGACAAGTTGCAAGAAACGGCGTTTGTGTTTTATCTAAATATCCGATACTGGAGAAGTTTAAAATTGACATTGTGGAAAGTCATCAAGAAGCACGTTATATAGAGTGTGTGATAAAACACACCGATAATAAGGTAAGGGTAGGAAGTGTATACGTTCCAAACGGTCAAAGCCCAGACTCTCATACGTTTGAGTATAAACTCAAATTTTTTGATAACCTATATGAAAGGATGAGCACTTTGTTGAAGAATGAAGAGTTAACTATTATAGCTGGCGATTATAATGTTGCACCGGATGAAATTGATGTCTTTGATTCAAACTTATTGAATGGCCAAGTGTGCTTTCATATAAGAGAACGTGAGAAGTTAAGAGCGATCTTGAATCTTGGGTTTAAAGATGCGTTTAGAATATCTCACCCAAATTTGCAACAATTCACTTGGTGGCATTATCAAGGCAATTCACTCAGAAATAATCAAGGAATGCGAATAGATTATATGCTGTTATCACCACAAGCTGTAGATAAATTGGAAACATGCTACATAGATGATAGATTGCGTAAGCTAGAAAATCCGTCTGACCATACTCCTGTTGTATGTGCTATAGAATAATAGCAGATCTCTTACACAATTCACTTTTGGCAAACCTGAGTAGTCTTACCTTTGCTGCTCTGTGGTTTTTCCCTTCGTTTGTTTTCCTTTCCTGTCCAAGATTGATCGTGCTGCTCACTTTTTTCGTTTCCTACCTGGGAAATTTGCTCAGGAACAGGCTGTTGTTCACTCTTTTCTTTTCCTTGGGAAATTTGTTCAGAAACAGAGGTGCCTTTCTCAACTTCTGTAACTGGGGTTTTTAAAATATCATCAATGCCCTCGAGAATTTTTCCATTCAGTTTTTCTCTCTTTTCTGTATCATTTTTATCTTGTGAGTTAGGGTCATACAAAGTACCTTTTTTGTTATTTGAAAAAAGAACTCCCACTCCTCCTTTTATAGCAAATATTGCACCAATAGCAGCAACAACTACCGCAAGTGTAGTAGGACCAAAAATTGATATTGAAGCAATGGAAAAAAGAATAGGAAGAAAGATCTTACGTAAGAACGTTGTTACCATCTCTTCATCACTGAGTGGTGGTTCATCCTCTTCTTTTTCATCTTTACCTAAGAATGGTATTTTTTCTTTTACCCCATTCATAAAAGAGCTGGAAATATTTTTAGGACCTACCTTTATTCCAAACGGCCACCCGAGAAGCTTTATTAGTGAATCTTTAGCTTCTGTTTTACGTATATCAGCTATGCAATCATTTACTACTTGCTTTATTTTACCATTTTCTAAATTCTCTTCATTAGCTAAATTTTCTTTTTTAATTTTTTTAGATATGGAAACTAAAAACTGAAGAAAATTTTCTTCACTTAGTAACTTTATATCTTCTTGATTAATATTCTTGAATATACCTTCATGATTTTTTGATATAAAAGTAAAAATTTTCTTTTCATTTTCATCCTGTAATCGAGGTAACCGTTCCTTTAATGACTTCAGATCACTCTGTAATTTTTGTTTTTCTTTCAATTTCTGTTTCTTCTTTTCTATTTCCTGTTCCTTCTTTTCTATTTCCTGTTTCGTTTGCTCTTCTAGTTTTTCTGGATTTTTAAAAATATCTAGGAAAGTACGATAGATTAACTGATGTTTCTCTTTTTCAAATTTAAAAACTTTCTCATCTTTGTTAGTTACCTGAGTAGGTAACTTTGGAGGTTTTGAACTTTTTATTTGTGGGCCTGTCATGGCTGACCTATTTGCATTTGCTATGTTCTATTCTAACATATTTTTCGCATTAGTTCAAATGATTTATACTCCTAGAATTCACGATGTTTAAGTCATAATTAAGGGAATTTAGACCCCAGTTGTCGCCAACTTTTATTTCTACTTCAAGTGGTACAGAAATTTCTATTGCATTTTCCATTATATCTTTCATAAGTTTTGCTGTTTCTTGTACCTTTTCGTCCTCTACTTCAACCAGTAGTTCATCGTGAACCTGGAGGATTATTTTACCTACTTTCAATTGGTCAAAAAGCTGAATTGTCGCACGTTTTATTATAACAGCAGCGGTTCCTTGCAGTGGTGCGTTTATTGCTGCCCTTTCTGCAAATTGTCTTATATAAGGAATTGTATTGTTTATGTCTCTTACAAAGCATCTCCTGCCAAACAAAGTTTCTACATAACCATGCAATCTTGCGATAGACACTGCTTTTTCCATATAGGCCTTTATTTCTGGGTAACAGGAAAAATAGTAATTAATGTATTCAGCAGCTTCCGCAATGGTAATTCCAAGCCGCTTTGCAAGACCAAATGGGCTAATGCCATATATAATTCCAAAATTGATGGATTTTGCTTTGCGTCTTAATTGCTCATCTATTTCTTGCACTCCAAAAACTTGCCTTGCGGTGATCTCATGAATATCTTGTCCGTTTGCAAAAGCTTCTTTAAATGCTGCAACGTTTGCAACGTGTGCCAGGAGTCTTAATTCTATTTGCGAATAGTCAGCAGAAATTATCTTATGCCCTTTTGGCGCAATAAATGCTTGTCTGATAAGATTTCCCTCTTCGCTTCTGATAGGAATATTCTGTAAATTAGGATTGCTGGAGCTCAGCCTTCCAGTTGCAGTTGCAGTCGTTGAAAAGCTTGTGTGTATTCTACCATCAAGTGGATCAACTTGCTTTATTAATGCATCAGTGTAGGTGCCTTTTAATTTACTTAAATGTCGCCAATTTAAGATTTTACTTGCGATTTCTACCCCTTCTTCTTCGAGTGCCTCTAGAACTTCATAATTGGTGCTATACGATCCAGATTTTTTTGACTTTTTCTTTTTATTAAGCCCCATTTTGTTGAATAAAACATCACTTAATTGTTTTGGCGAAGCAATATTAAATCTTTCTCCTGCCAAATTATATATCTCATCTTCAAGCACGGCAATTACCTGCTGAAATTTATCGGACAGCTCCTGTAATTTTTGTATGTTCAGTAATATCCCATTTTTCTCCATATCAAATATTACTTTCATAAGTGGCTTATCGAAGCGCTCGTAAATTGTGAACAATTTTTCCTGAAATAACCTTTGCTTTAGCTTTTCATGAATTGCTATTAAAGTTTTTGCCGAGAAAATTTCTACATCTCCACTCAAATTATGTGCAATTATGTTTGGAATACTGTGATCATGTTTTCCTGTATCCAAGCTATACGACATTATCATCAAATCATCAACTGAATCTAACATCTTCTCTATTGCAGGGAAGATTTTCCTGATCTCTTTAATGTTATGTATTATTTTAAGTACTCCATTTGAGAGTAAAGTTGAGTTAATTGTAATAAGTGCATCTTGTATGCTGTCTTGCTCTATATAAAAAATATTACTTTCGCTATAAGATAGACTTAATACATTGTTTTCAAGGTGGTAATGAATTGCAATTTTGCCTTCATATCTACAGTGCTCTAAAAATTTCTCTAACTCTTCACTACTATACTCTATTTTTTCTTCTGTGCTAGACCCACTATAGGAAAAAAGCTTTTCCACTTTCCCTATCAAGGAATTGAATTCATACTTCTTTAAAAAGGATAACAATTTCTCCATGTTTGGAGAATGGACTTCATATTTTGCAATATCATGTTGAAGGTCTACTTTTTCGCATAGTGATAAAAGTTCTCTTGAAATTAGTGCTTTTTCCTTATGTTCGGTAAGAATATTACGAATCCTCGTTTGCTCGATGTTATCAATGTTCTCTATAATATTATTCAATGAATCAAATTCATCTAATAATTTAGTGGCAGTTTTTGGGCCTATTCCTGGAACGCCTGGAATGTTATCAGATGCATCACCAGTTAGAGAAAATAAATCAAGAAGCTTGTGTGAGTTTACACCAAATTTTTCTACTATTTGTTTTTCATCTATATATATATTTTTAATGGGGTCGAATATTAAAATATTGTGGTTCAAGAGTTGAAATAAATCTTTATCTGATGAAACGACTACCACTTTAAAGTTTTGGTGGTTGGCGTATTTTGCAGCTAGTGTTGCGATTATGTCATCTGCTTCATAACCTTCAATTTCTTCATAGCTGAGGTTAAAAGCTTCTACAGCTTCCCTCAGTATGGTGAACTGTGGAATTAGATCCTCAGGAGGCGTTACTCTGTTTGCTTTGTATTCAGGATATAAATTGTGCCTAAAATTCTTTTTTCCTGCATCAAGTGCTATAGTTAAGTAGTCCGAATGGGCAATGTACTTAAGAACCATATTCAGAAAGCCATATACACCACCTATTGGCATTCCTGTTGTGGTAATTAAGTGAGGTAGTACATAGTAAGCTCTGAAAAGAAAACCATAGCCATCGATGATTGTGAAAGTTTTTTCTTTCATTGTAGATATTTATGCGTGCTTTTGATGGTCCACTATTTAACTGCGAAAATCAAGTTTTTGTTTTTCTGCTTTTGAGCGTTGTAAGAGATTTTACCGAAAATAGCATTCATGCATGGTTATACCAATTCCCATTAGACTTCTTGCCCAAGCCACAACTGTCATTCAGTAGAAACGAAAAAACTTCCTTGACAAACTCCGCCAGCCCCCTTATCATGAAACTGAAGCTATTTTATTTAACTTCGCAATCTCTGCAGCAGATTAAAATGACAAGAAAACTTGTATTTGGCGTACTATTGTTTAATTCTTTGCACTATGTGCACCGTATGTCTTTATCAAATTTCTAGGTTTTTACCTATACAAGCTGAAACGCGCTTATAAAGCGTTCAAGACATCACCCAACGTCAAATTTTAAAATAGAGAGTGTAATAACTAGCTACCACGGGTTTTCTTTGCCTTTTTTTCTGCCTAGTAAATTTTTTAATGTTTATAGCTAAAAGTTAGTTGCAGTTTAAATGCAGCTGAGTCGTGGTTACTAAGTGTAAAAAACATAAAAAAACGCCAATACTGAAAATAGACAATGACTAGGGTTTCTTTTGCCTTTTTTTCGTTTGGTAAGTTTCTTAATATTCATGGCTAAAGATTGCACGAATGTTGCAATTACAAAAGCGTTTCTACTAGGAGGGTGTCATCCCAGTGCGTGACACTGGGATCTAATTTTTTATGCAAAATTACTATATTTATATATTTGCAAATAGATACAATTTGAAGTAATTTATACTATGAAGTTACGAAATGAGATCCCAGTGTCAAGCACTGGGATGACATCATAGGGGCGCTGGCCATAAGTGTTGAAAGTGCTATAAGTGGCATTATATAAGGTGGTTAATGGCATAAATTTCAATGATAATAAAATAAATCAAAAAAGCGCCTTTTTGCCTGTGGTTAGAAGGTTTAAGCGAATTTTTGACGTGGTTTATCTGCTTTCCCAACAACGAAGGTTGATATCAAGAGGAGATTTACATACCATTAATCACCTTGTGTGACTGCACTTTCAACACTTATGGGGCGCTGGCCATAAGTGTTGAAAGTATCAAAAATAACGTGATATGAGATGATCAACGGCATGTAAATTACCTCCCGACAGTAAAACAATCGAACGTATAAAAGAGTCATTTAGATCCAATGTGAATTGCAGTAATGCTATTTTGAACCCATGTAGATTATTTTTGATTTTATAAACAAGAAATAACAAAGCCGTAATAATAATCATGTACCTTCATGCCATTCATAGTATGGCTTAAAAAGTGCTTATATCCAAGATTTTGCTTTATAAATTTAAAGAACACTTCTATATCCCATCTGCGCCTATATAGCTCTGTTACTTCATAAGCTGGCATTTCAAACAAGTTTGTCAAAAACCATATTTCATCTCCAATTTTATTTCTGATTTTTATTAGCCGTAGATCATGCTTTTCTGCCACTTTACCTCGTGCACGATAAAGATTAACTATTATATCTTCTAAAATCTCTGATCCATCCGATTTTTGTTCTCTTATAACTTTGTTCCTGCTTATAACATCATGTTTTCTTCCTACTTTAACTCTTGTGATAAATTTGTACTCCTTTTCATCAAATTCGGCAAAAGTTCCAACTTTTCTGATTCCTCTATCAAATAATAAAATATCCTCTTTTTCAACTTTAGCTTCATTAATTGCTCTCACTAATGCTATATCTTCACTACTTTCTTCTTGTCCTTTACAAAATCTTATACTTGTCGGCAATTGATCCTTTAATCCTACACTCACTTTAACTTGACTGTCGTTACTTTTACCGCCTATTTTTAGCCCATCTTTTATGAGATATCCCGATAAATTTATGATCGTCGAATCAAACTTATGTAAGTTATTTGATGTTTTTTGGGGTAATAGCTTTTTAATCTTGCTCATCAAATCAATATATACTCCCTTAAAATATTCTGGATTTATAACTTTTAACCTTTTTGACAAACCACTGTATGTTACTGTACTTTTATCGCTATTCTTATCCATTATACACCTGTTTATTACCATTTCTAGCGCTCTTAGGCTTGTTTTTTGCCCCATTAATATTAACTTCATTAGACCTTTAAATATAATCTTGCCCAACAATTTAGTATTACATTTATCTACTTCACTTAATTTTCCTAGCCTTTCTAAATCCTCATCTTTTATTAAATTTAGTACTCTTTCTATTTGATCCATTATTGCCTCCATTTTCTTGCAATAATAGTTCTTTATGTCTTTCTTGTGTTACTTTCAACACTTATGCAGGTAGCCCCTATGATGTCATTCCAGTGCTTGACACTGGAATCCAGCTTTTGATCGAAAATGTTGTATAGTACATAATCAATTTTTCTGGATCCCAGTGGGCTTTGTTGCATCGCACCTTATGCGGTAGTAATTTACGATAAATTCATGTAGCCATTTCGAATTTAGCCATACCAATGTCAGTAAATTGATTAAGCAAATAGCACTTAATGAGTAGTTCTTTTCCACGATTTACTTCGGACTTATTCCTAGGCTCTGTGGACAAAATTTTAGAGAAGCCATACAAGAGCTCCAACAAAATTGAGAAAACCCATAAAAACCTCAGCAGTTTTATCAAATCTGGAAAAAATGCGCCTAAAATTTTTAATTTTACCAAAAAAACACTCAATCAAATGACGTTCTTTGTAGATATGCTCATCGTAATACCTTTGCACTTTTCGATTCCGTTTTGGCGGAATAACTACTGTACATCCCTTGTCTTCAAGACTTGTAACAAAGGCATTGCTATCGTAGCCCTTGTCAGCTACTACAGTAGAGTTATAGATACTTTCGGTCAACACTTGTGCCTGCGTAATTTCATTTCTTTGACCAGGAGTCAGAGTAAATTTAAGTGGATTTCCAAGTGCATCGACAAGCGCATGTATTTTAGTTGTAAAGCCACCTTTGCTCCTCCCTAAAGCTTCTTGATCCTTGGAGTTTTTTGTATATCCAGATGAACATGGATGGGCTCGGATGATCGTACCGTCGATTATAGCAACTTCTAAATCAGGCTCTTGTTTAGTATATTCAAGCAATTTTTTCCAGACATCTCTTTCACACCATCTTTTAAATCGCTTATGTATACTCCTGTAATTACCATAAGTTTTTGGTAAAAGTCTCCATTGGCAACCACTTCGCACTATGTACCACACTGCCTCTATGAATATTCTTAAACGTTTTTCATCTTTGCTGTGCATTCCTTTTACGCTTTTTATGAACTCTAAAATTTGTTTCCAATTTTCCTCTTTGATGTAATATTGCATATGGTAGTTTCTCCATTTTTTACCTATTAGGCTAAACTACCATCTTTTTCTCTCTTTTCATATTTTTTGTCCACAGAGCCTAGCATTTGACGTTTTAAATTGCTTATAAACTGCTCCTTTTCCTCCATTATGCGTACTACTTGGTCTATACCTTCTTCAAATTTTTTTAATTCGTCTTCTGATTCCTTCTTTTCTGCATTAACAATTTT
Source organism: Wolbachia endosymbiont (group A) of Anoplius nigerrimus (assembly GCF_947251795.1). Taxonomy (GTDB): domain Bacteria; phylum Pseudomonadota; class Alphaproteobacteria; order Rickettsiales; family Anaplasmataceae; genus Wolbachia. The sequence continues at coordinate 341,287 of NZ_OX366385.1, forward strand.
CAGCTTGTCCTCTAGCCTTCTTTTTTCTTCATACACGCTTTTAAATTCTTCCTCCTTCTCCTCCAGGTTTTCTTTGAGCTGCGTTAACTCCTTGCGCATTGCATCTATTTTTGCCTTGGATCCTCGTTCCTTTTCTTCAAGTTTATCTTGTAAATCACTAATCTGTTTTTCTAATGCTTCAGTTCTTTGCTCAGCTTCTGCAAGTTCCTGATTCGCTCTTTTCTTTTCTGTTTGAGCACTTTCTAGCTTATTGCTTAATGCTTGGTTTTCTTTTTTCAATTCTGATAACTCCTTTTGCAAACCTAATACTTGTTCTGAAAGCCGTTCTTGGTTTCCATTCATCTCCTTATTAGAGTGTTCTAACTGATCAAACTTGTCCTCTAAATCAGACTTTTCTTTCTGCACTTGACTTAGTCCTTTTTTCAATTCCTTTAATTCACTTTTTAATTCCTCCTTTTTTGCATTGACAACTTCCAGCTCTTGCCTTAGCTTTCTGTTTTCTTCACATACACTTTTAAGTTCTTGTGCTTTCCCTTGTAGCTCTGCTAACGCACTTGCTAATTCTTCATTTTTTTGTGCCAGTTCAGTTTGCAATTCTGTGTTTTTTTGCTCCTTTTTTCTGAACCCATCTTGTAAATCGCTATTTTGTTTCTCCAATTCTTTGCTTAGCTTTTTCAGACTCACTTTGTAAATCAGTTATTTGTTGTGAGTTAATTTCTGTTTGAATTCCAATGTGTTGTGAAGCAACTTCTGTCTGAGTTTCAGTGTGCTGTAAATCAACCTCCGTCTGAATTGCAACTTCTTGTAAACTAAGTTCTGTCTGAGTTTCGGTTTGTTGTGAGTCAATTTCCGTCTGAGTTCCAGTGCGTTGTAAATTGACTTCCGTTTGAGTTTCGATTTGTTGTGAAGCAACTTCTGTTTGAGTTTTAGTGTGTTGTAAATTGACTTCCGTTTGAGTTTCGGTTTGTTGTGAATTAATTTCTGTCTGAATTGCAATCTGCTGTAAATTAACTTCTGTTTGAGTTGATGAATTGCTATTAATAGAAGGAGGAGGAAGGCTATTGTCAGCATCACATTCAAGCTTCAAATTCCCCCCTGGTTCCTTGTCTTGATTGATCCTTATAAATTCATTTTGCAAATTATTATTAGCAGTAGGTACAACATCAGCAGCCTTACCCTTTATCTAGTGATTTCATTACAGCATCATGTAAGGAGAGACCTTGAATATATAATTCATCGTTTTGCTTTATTAATTCTAGGATCTCCTCCAATGGCACAAAATCTTCACCATCAAATTTTAGTATTTCAGTTATGCCATCACTACTCACATTCATAATCATGGTACACATTCTGGATCCATTCTCTACAGGCCAAGTGCTTGTCATTTCATAACATGCGCCTTCTTTAAATTCATAATATCTTTTCTTACCTTCTTGATGAGCGTGTATTTCATGTTTTTTATTGCAATAGATATTCAATTCTTTAATATCTTTCTCTTGCTGTAAAATATCACTAATCTTTGTTGGCTCACTTCTATTGTAATTAATAAGATTGATATTCAAAACTCTATGAGCGTTATCAGTTTCTGTGTAATAAGCTCGAAGCTCTACGCCTTTTCCCTCAAAATATTTACTTGCAGCTTTTTTTCCCTGCTCTGCCAACTTTATATATTTATCTATATCTTCCTTAAAGCTCTTATTAGCAGACTCTGTTACTGCTTTGTCTATGTATGTTTGTTTAAAATCTCTATCGTGTATTAGGTCATAAAAACTCCATTTATCGCTATAAGCCTCTTGTATAGCAGTGAAGTTGCTTTCTTCTTTCAAAAGTATTAAGAAGCCTACCTTGTCTTCTAGATTTTTTAGTTTAAAACCTGTTATTATCTTCTCTAATTGAGAATCAAATTCTTTATTGGCAAAATTTTCAGCAAGATTATTTAAATTTTCTAATTCTTTGTATAATTTATCATTTTCTGCAATTGAGCGGCAGAACTTTATTATAGCAGAGTCCTTAGTGGAAGAATTATCTTTTTCCACTTCATCGATACGGTTCTTGAAGGATGTAAAACGTGGTGTAAGCCGTAACGGATAACATAATTTTTCTTTTTCTTCTCCATACAACACCAGTAGGCAATGTATTGCATACCAGGCACATGATGCTGCCCTTATAACTGATTTAACATCATAATTCTCTGACTGATCACTTGTTTTTCCTGCCTCTGCTGCTTTGTCTCCCTTAGTCAAACCTACAAGCATAACACACCTCCTTTAACTATATTTATATTATACTAATGAAATTATATTCAAAAAAAATCAAACCACGTTCTACACTAACTTTTATGATTAACTTAATTGTGTTGAAAATAACTGCAAGTGTTAAACTTGAGCTTGATTCTTTGCCTTTCATTGTACACTACTCACTATAAGTTTACAATAATATCTTATATAATAGACTTAGTATTTTGAGTTATGCAAGTATTTTTTTTATTGGATAAGAATTAATAAGATACAAAAACGTTTTCAGAAATCTTTAAGCTCAATAACATCCTCTCTTTTTGGACTAGTTGAAATTAGATGAATTGGTACACCTATTAATTTTTCTAACCTGTCTATATATTTTATTAAATTGATAGGCAATGCTTCAATCGACCTTTTACCTTGAGTATTTTCTTTCCAGCCAGGAAACTCTTCATATATTGGCTCTAATTCCTCCTGTATTGAATGTGATGCGGGTAAATAACCATACATTTTCCCGCTATACTTGTAACCAGTGCATATTTTAATTGTATCAAAAGAATCAAGCACATCTAATTTGGTTAATACAATGCTTGAAACTCCAGAAAGTTGCACAGCCTGACGCACTAAAACTGCGTCAAACCATCCGCAGCGCCTTCTCCTATTGCTCACTGTTCCAAGCTCCTTGCCTATAGTAAATAAGCTATCTCCAATCTCGTTCTTTTGCTCAGTAGGAAATGGACCATTGCCCACTCTTGTTGTATAAGCTTTTGCCACACCAATAATGTAAGCATTGTAGGCTAATCCTGAGCCTGTTATTGCTTGCGACGCTACAGTATTACTTGAAGTAACAAAAGGGTAAGTTCCGTGGTCGATATCTAAAAATGCGCCTTGGGCGCCTTCAAATATTATTTTCTTACCTTCTTTCATCAAGTCATTTAATATCTTCCACACAGGTTTTTTATATGAAAGAATTTTTTCTGAAATCTCTTGAATTTCCTTTAATATTTCTTCTTTTTTAACCACCTGGTAGTTAAGGCCTTTCCTGATAGCATTGTGGTAATTCAAAAGAGTATCCAATCTTTTATTGAGCTCATCTGCGTTTTCTAAGTCACAAAGGCGTATAGCTCTCCTTCCAACTTTATCTTCATAACATGGCCCTATTCCTTTGTTTGTTGTACCAATTTTGCGATTTCCGTTTAAGTCTTCAAATAGCTTTTCCTTGTCCTTATGTACACTAAGTATTAATGGGCAGCTTTCGGATACCATCAAATTGTTATGGTTTATGTCTACTCCTTTAACTTTCAATGACTCTATTTCTGAGATTAGAGCGTGTGAATCAAGAGCAACGCCATTTCCTATGATAGATATTTTGCCTGGCCTCAAAACAGCAGAGGGCAGTAAATTTAATTTATAAACCTCATCATCTATTACTATAGTGTGCCCTGCATTATTTCCTCCCTGAAATCTCACAACTACATCTGCATTCTCAGAAAGATAATCTACTATTTTACCCTTGCCTTCGTCACCCCATTGCAGACCAACAATTACAATATTATTCATCATTATTTTCTAGATTAATACATAAATATTAATGCAGTACGCTACAAATGGAAAGAGAAATCTACGCCTTTCCTACACCTCTTAAATAAAGAAATATACTGTCGATTTTCTTAATATATTACCAAATTATTCATCATTATATGATATAACTTACAGCATATTTGCAGTAAGGTGTTATTTATGAAAGAGACAAAAGGAAAAAATAATAAGAGTCCAGTAGTTAGATTAAAGGCCACAGCTAAAGAGTTCAATTTTAGTAAATTAAGAGCAGATCAAGATAATAAATTAGCGAATTCCGGTGAAACAATGTTCTTAGATTTTCAAAGGATGAATTTTATTATTAACGGAAAAGAAATAGATAAAAATTTTATTATTGCATTTAAGGAAGGAGCTAAGCACCGCAGAAGCGAACTTTTTAATAGTGATGATATATATAATGACGAAATATTTAACAAAAAAGGAACAAGAGAAATAGATACGGATCGTGGCAAAGCTTTTGTTGCTTCAGTACTCGAAGATATTGAGAAAGAGCTTGTAAGTGACGCATTGGGTGAGCTGTGGAAAAATCACTGCGAAGATCCCAAAACTGCTGATCATCAAAAAACCGATTCATATAAGAAAGAATTTGAAGAATTTTACAATGCTGGCCACGGGTATATCCATCTATTACCTACAGAGAGAGATGAAAACAAGGATTACCGTTCCTTTGCAAAAGAAGTTTTCAAGAAAATGTTTAGATACGCTGGAGCAGAAGTTCCAAGTAATGCTATTTTAGAAGAGCTAGTCACTAATTGTAATCAAGCAGGGTATGGAGCTGGTATATTTAATGAATCTCATGCCGCACTCAGTAGTTGTAGCTTAACTCCACACAATCCTAAAAAAGCACTAAACATTTACTGCACTGACCACAACCACATAAAAGTGAGGTATGATATGGCAATGCCTATAACCACGGTTGATAATCCGGAAGAGAAAATATGTAATCTGCCCAGTTCATTAGAATTTATAATTGAATCTCACGATGGTGAAGACTTTGCAACACACAGTGATGGTAAACTGTTGCTTACTATTCCTGAAGAGTTGAAAAACTATAAAGATAATGGCAAGACCTTGTTTGATATTATTAAAGAATATTTTCAGAAACTCTGTGCAAAACTAGGATTTAAATCTGAGACAAAAATACAAATAGAGCATAGCTTCGGTGCTCAAAGTAACTATTTAGATGGTACAATATCAACCACAGGATCAGATGCAAATGAAGAATTTATCGATCTTTTAGAGAAAAGTCTCAAAGATGGGTTGTCGAAACTAGATGATAATCAAGAAGATATTGATGCTTATGTTGAAGGTAAAGTGCCTACTGTTATTGAGTTATTAAGTAATTATGCTAAACTTGAAGATAATAAAGAAAACAGAGAGTTATTAACAAGTGAAGTAGCAGATAATTTAGGGCTTTCCACTCAAGATAAAACAGCATCAGAAGTATTGATGGAATTAAACTCTTTACCTTCTTTGATAAAAGGTCAGGTTAATCATAATCAAGTGCAGTTTGTTGTAAATATTTTTACCAATTTAATCATTGAAGGAAAAAGAGAAGTATACGAAAAAAAAGGTGCGATTAATGCAATTGATGCAATTCATAAGGAGATAGATAAGGCAATTGTTGAACAAGAAAAAAAAGCAACTAATAAACAAGATATAGAAAATGATAAATGGACAGATAGAATAACAAAACAGAGATTATCTGTGGAATCACATGAACACTTACATTAAAGATACTAGTAGGCTCTTTAAATATTTTAGAGTTCATGGTTACAACGGTTGCTATTTTATAGTGCACCTAATCGTAAAAACTACGTGCCGTTGTATCATATGTTTCAAGAACTTTGATAAAATGCTCAAGTCGATCTCGATTCAATACCTGATCTATTTTGATGAGTTGATTGGCGCTACTTTCAAAATTAGTTAGATCACATAACATAGCACGTTCTTCAGTTTCAGCAGGCAAGTATTTAAAGTGACCAAAGATATTTTGCCTAATTTTCTCTAGCATATTTACCTGTATACTTACAAAGCTACCTAATACCGCACACTAATTTCTCTCTTTATCTTATATAAATTAATTAAGTAAAGCGAATACAGTATCCACACTACTAAAAAAAATGTGGCACAAAACATAAACATTACAACGAGTGGCAACAGCAAAGAACTTTCTATTGCTACTCCACCTCTTCTCAAAATGCTTGCAGGCTGATGGAGAGTAGACCATAAATTCACAGAAAACTTTACTATAGGAATATTTACAGCACTAAAAATGGCAAATATTGCTGCTGATTTTTCTGCCCTCGCTTCATTATCAAAAGCGCTCCACAATGAAAGGTAGCCAACATATAGGAAAAATAAAATCAGCATTGAAGTAAGCCTTGCATCCCATACCCACCAAGTGCCCCAGGTTCCTTTTCCCCAGATGCTGCCTGTGATTAAACATATTGCCGAAAAGACTGTCCCTGCAGGAGCAGCAGCATGTGCCAAGACACTAGCAATGCTATTGTTCCACACCAATGAAATGAAACTGAGTGATGCAATTAATCCATATATTCCAAGAGCAAGCCATGCAGAAGGCACATGAAGATACATAATTCGTACAATTTCTCCTTGTTTATAATCTTCTGGGGAGAAGAATAACGCCAAAGACATTCCAATTAAAAAACATGCGAAACAAATCACCCCAAGCCAAGGTAGAGCTTTCTTAGAAAAATAAGAGAAATTTGTAGGCTTTAATAAAAACATTCATTTTGAGAATAATTGTGTTAAGAATTTACCAATTAGTTTGAGTTTTATCAACAGGATAGTTTTTCTATATTTACGTAGGTCAACAAATTAGCATAATTTCAGTAGCAGATTGCTAGCTATTATTTTTAGTATATGACCCTTAAAAAGCTTAATCTACACTTAGTATCAGATTCAAGTGGTGAAACTGTTATATCAGTTGCAAAATCAGCTCTGAAACACTTTCGTTCTGTAGAAACGATCGAATATGTTTGGTCTTTTGTGAAAGGAGAAGAGCAGGTTGACAAAATTTTGGAGGAAATTAATAAGAAAAGTGATGAGCATAACTTTGTTATATGCACTATTACTGATGATGAGCTAAGAAAATATCTAAAAGATAACTGTATAAAGTTGAAAATTCCCTATAGAGCAATATTATCACATATTATTAGAGAAATTTCGTCCTATCTTGAAATTGAAAAAGACGAAAAGCTTGACTTGCATACTGAAATAAATAACGAATATTTCCAGCGCATTGAGGCAATAAACTACACTATTAATCATGATGATGGACAAAGTATTCAAGATATTGATAAAGCAGATATAATTTTGGTTGGAGTTTCACGTACATCAAAATCTCCCACCAGTACGTATTTAGCTTATCGAGGCTATAAGGTTGCAAATATTCCTTTTGTTAGTGGAGTACCCTTTTATGTCGACTTGGCAAAATTAAAAAATAAACTAACGATAGGGGTAACAATAGACGTAAGTAGGCTAATAGAAATACGCAAAAATAGACTTACTTCAATTAACAACGAAGATAATAATATATATGCTAATCCTGAAAAAGTAGAAAAGGAAATTAAAGAAGCAGAGGAACTATTTAAGCAGAATAACTGGCCAATTATTGATGTCACACAAAAGTCGATCGAAGAAGTATCAGCAACAATTATACAATATTTTAATAAAATGTTATCAATTGACTAACTCTTGATAAGTGATTATAATGTAAGGTAATTTAATTCTTACTATAGATATGAAAGTCAAAGGGTCGCTAAAATCTCATCGTAACAGAGATAAAAATTGTAAAGTTGTGAAAAGGGGTGGTAAGATTTACATTATAAATAAGGTAAAGCCAAGATGTAAAGCACGTCAAGGTTCTTAGCTTTTTATTCACCTTTTCATATTATACATTTCTTGTATGTGAAAGTACGGTGCTTATATCTAAAAAGAAGCAAAAGTTACTGTGTTTAAGCGCAGCCCTGCTCATTTCTTCTCTTACATTATATTTCAGCATTAGCACAATTACAGGTAAACGTGGCTTATTGACGTTAATCGATTTAAAAAAAGAAATCGAGTACAATAAACTTTTGCTAAAGGATGTCTCTTCTGAAAAGGAAAAGTTGGACAACAAAGTATTTGGCTTATATGAAAAAAGCTTAGATTTAGATCTGCTTGATGAGCAAGCAAAAAATGCTTTAGGTTATGTGAACCCTAATGAACTTATGGTTGTTCTTGATGTGGAATAGCAGCGTAGAACAGATCAGATCTCCCTACGTCATACCGCCGCGGTATCTCGTTGTAGATTCCGCTAACAAGCAGCGGAATGACGAGGTTATCGTCATGCCACCGCGAACCGTCATACCGCGATTCATTCGCGGTATCTCGGCCGCTAACACGTAGCGGGATGACGGTTGTCAGGGTGTCATCCGAGTAGCCCCTTTTTTGTCATCCAAGTAGCCTTCTTCTCCTGTCATCCCAGTGCGTGACACTGGGATGGCTTTGTTGCATCGCACCTTATGCGGTAGTAATTTACGATAAATTCATGTAGCCATTTCGAATTTAGCCATACCAATGTCAGTAAATTGATTAAGCAAATAGCACTTAATGAGTAGTTCTTTTCCACGATTTACTTCGGACTTATTCCTAAAGCTGAATCCAAATATTTGCTTTAATCTTGAGAAAAACCCTTCAATGTGAGCTCTCTTTCCATAATTTACTTCTTCTTTCCACTTTTTTATGCAATCATATGACTTTATTAGTCTAACAGCAGCATTTCTATCATCCATGTAATCCAATTTTTGGTGCTCTGTTGCGTTGTTTTTCGGAAGAACTTTTGTCTTTATACCAAACTTGTTACATAATTCGTAAAGCTTATGCCTGTCATATGCTCTATCCGCATATAATACCTTTACAGCATGAACTTCTTCTAACAAATCGCAAGCTCCATAGTGATCTGAATAAACTCCGCTGCTGTATTTTGCAGCTATGGCTTTTTTGCTGTTTATATTCAACATTACGTGTAGTTTCTTTACTTGTTCATAGCTGCGATACTTTCTATTTTCGCTATTTTCCTTGCTGTGGCCAGGAGTGTTGTTATAAATGCTGATGCTTGTGCTATCTATAGCAATTTCGATATCTTCCATATTATCTTTATCAATTCTGCAATCATTTATCTTAATATTAAGTTTCTTAAACCTTCTTGAAGCCTGAGAATAGCTGATAACTTGCAAATTTTTCCCAATTTGCTCAAGGTATCCTGCTATAAATCCAACTGTTTGCCTCAAACCTATTCTGAATAGATGGGTTATTATATGTATCAAAATCACCACTTTATTGCTGTAAATATTGTTGCCACCCTGCATTTTTGGCCCAATTTCATACCAATTTTCTATGGCTTCGTTGATATAACGAAAAATATTTCCTCTTTTTTCTAGGCTCTGTGGACAAAATTTTAGAGAAGCCATACAAGAGCTCCAACAAAATTGAGAAAACCCATAAAAACCTCAGCAGTTTTATCAAATCTGGAAAAAATGCGCCTAAAATTTTTAATTTTACCAAAAAAACACTCAATCAAATGACGTTCTTTGTAGATATGCTCATCGTAATACCTTTGCACTTTTCGATTCCGTTTTGGCGGAATAACTACTGTACATCCCTTGTCTTCAAGACTTGTAACAAAGGCATTGCTATCGTAGCCCTTGTCAGCTACTACAGTAGAGTTATAGATACTTTCGGTCAACACTTGTGCCTGCGTAATTTCATTTCTTTGACCAGGAGTCAGAGTAAATTTAAGTGGATTTCCAAGTGCATCGACAAGCGCATGTATTTTAGTTGTAAAGCCACCTTTGCTCCTCCCTAAAGCTTCTTGATCCTTGGAGTTTTTTGTATATCCAGATGAACATGGATGGGCTCGGATGATCGTACCGTCGATTATAGCAACTTCTAAATCAGGCTCTTGTTTAGTATATTCAAGCAATTTTTTCCAGACATCTCTTTCACACCATCTTTTAAATCGCTTATGTATACTCCTGTAATTACCATAAGTTTTTGGTAAAAGTCTCCATTGGCAACCACTTCGCACTATGTACCACACTGCCTCTATGAATATTCTTAAACGTTTTTCATCTTTGCTGTGCATTCCTTTTACGCTTTTTATGAACTCTAAAATTTGTTTCCAATTTTCCTCTTTGATGTAATATTGCATATGGTAGTTTCTCCATTTTTTACCTATTAGGCTAAACTACCATCTTTTTCTCTCTTTTCATATTTTTTGTCCACAGAGCCTAGGGTAGCTAGCATTCAAATTCTCCCTTGTCTATTTGACGTCTTTTACTGTCTTAAACGCTTTATAAGCGCGTTTTGGCTTGTATAGGTAAAAACCTAAAAGTTTTATAAAGACATGAGGTGCACATAGTGCAAAAAATTAAGCATGATTTACGCCAAATACAAAGTTCCCTTTGTCGTTTTAATCTGCAGATTGCGAAGATAAATAAATAGCTTCACTGTTATGATAAGGGGGCTGGCGAGGTTTGTCAAGGAAGTTTTTTTGTTTCTATTTCCAATAAAAGTTTGTTATATGGTTATGCAAGCGCTTAATTTTTTGATCAAAAAGGAACAAGTTTAGTAAAAAATAATGATATTATTAGTGGAACATAAAATAGTCCCACTGCAGTACTGATTAGAAGCAACAGAGTAGCTTTATCTGGTTGATAATTCAAAATATTAGCAAGTATTATACTGGACCCAGAAACTGGAATAATAGCTAGCAACATCAGTGCTTTATATATACTCTCGTCGTATACACCTATAACATGTTTGTCTAGAAGGACAATTCCTAAAACAAACAGTGGCCAGAATACGTACTTTGCTGTAATAGTAATCAAAGCAAGCTTCCAATCTACTTTAAAGCTTGTAATATTCGCAATGCTCACTCCAAGTAGCACCATTCCTAGTGTAACAAATGTACTTCTAATATTCATCATAACATCTGTTAAAAAAGTAGGTATTTGTATATCGTATATACTTAAAAAGAAGCCCAGAACCATTGCATAAAGCGAAGGAAGTTTGAACAACTTTAATATGCATTCTTTTGCGGTATAAATACCATTTGCAGCTATGTAAAATCCTAAGCTATTTTCAAACAACGCCATTCCTATATAACAAACAATATATACAGATACTGAATCTTCATCAAATAAAGCCATGGCAATCGGCAGACCAAAATAACCCATACTTGTGCTGCCCGAGCTAAACGCTAATATGTTTCTCGTGTTATCCTTAAATAAAAAAGAAGAAAGATAATACACTGATAAGGACATAGTGCTACCTATAAACCATATCAAAATCGGCAGAGAAATTACTTTTAAATTAACTTCTATATGAGAGACTCCATATAAAATCACTATTGGATTAGCTATATAAAAGAGTATTTGAGATATAGTGTTTCTATCAATTTTAAGACATTTTCCTGCTAAATAACCAATAAACATTGTAATATAAATAGGTGATATTTTTAGGAAAAGAGTAAAGAACATACTAGCCTATTGTGATACTTTTGACTGATAAAGTAACATTAGATCTTAAGGTATTGTAAAAGTAAACAAAATTTATTTCCCAATTTATCCAGCTCATAGTTAATTAAATTAGTGCCAAAATTTGTTTTTACATAGGACTTAAGAATGACATTTTTATGATAAAATTATGTTAAGTTTCTATAAAGCTTCTTGCATATTTTTGAATAATGACATATTTACTAAAAATTGAACTGCTTGTAGCAATTTAGATGGACTGTTGAAAAAACACTCATCTTGCATGGTTCTCAGGAATTCTTGCCTTGATCATTAAGATTGTACCATTACTTTCCCTAATTTTTTTAAATCCAACTTTTTCGTAAACACGGATTGCACGAACATTTGCTGTATCTGGGTCAACAAAAGCATTTTCAGAAACTTTAAAGACAAATTCGTTTAAAAATATATTCAAAGCTTGTGCCTTTGCCCACATAATCCAGCTCTCCGATATACCAGTCTATAGCAGCACAGCTTTCTGGAAGCTCAGAAGTATCGTAGCCCTGCTCAGGTGGAAAATCATGTTTGTTATAGTATTGAATATAACCAATATCAACCCCGTCACAATTAATAATGAATGCATGCATTGGTTTTTCAATAATTTGTGTCTTAAGTTTCAAACGCTTTGATATAATTGCTATATTTTTTCTCAATTAACTCTGGTGTCCAATTTATATCCGCATCCCACCACCTCTTTACGTGAGGTGTTTCTAACCATTTTAATAACAGTAAAAAATGTTCTTCTTTCAACGCTTTAAATGTGATATTTTTATTCATTAATTGAAAATCTCAAATGTTACTACCATTTCTGTTAATCCTGTCTCTAATTGCTAAGTTCATTGAAATTGATATTTCCGTACCTAGTTTTCCTGATATGGTACACTATTTTAACGTATCAGAAGGAACAATTCAATTAACTATTGCTTATAATTTCCTAGGCTTTTGCATAGGAGGGTTGTTTTTCGGTCCATTGTCTGAATGCTATGGCAGAAGGAGAATTATGATCATAGGCAACACTTTACTACTCGTCGGCGCTGTTGGTTGTGTTTTTGCACCGTCGATTTTTTGGCTTTTAATCTCTCGCTTTGTTCAGGGCATTGGTGTCAGCACATCTGTAGTTGTGTTTGCAATCGTTGCAGACAGCTATAAAGGTGACGAAGCGGTGAAATTTATTGGAATCATGAATTCTGTTCTTACAGTTGTCATGGCAATTGCACCAGTGTTAGGCAGTTTCATCAATGAAATTGTAGGGTGGCGTGGTAATTATGCAACTGTTGCAATACTTTGTTTGATCTCTTGGGTTTTGCTGCTTTTAGCGTTACCAGAAACAAAAAAGGACCGCGATATTTTCAGTTTGAAAAAAATGATGAAAGATTACAGAAAACTACTATCTAATCCGAGGTTTGTTACGTTGTCTTTGATGTCAAGCCTCTTTTCTGCTGCGTATATGTCATTCATTACTTGTGGACCTTTTCTGTATATGAAGACTTTTGGTTTATCTAGGCTCTGTGGACAAAAAATATGAAAAGAGAGAAAAAGATGGTAGTTTAGCCTAATAGGTAAAAAATGGAGAAACTACCATATGCAATATTACATCAAAGAGGAAAATTGGAAACAAATTTTAGAGTTCATAAAAAGCGTAAAAGGAATGCACAGCAAAGATGAAAAACGTTTAAGAATATTCATAGAGGCAGTGTGGTACATAGTGCGAAGTGGTTGCCAATGGAGACTTTTACCAAAAACTTATGGTAATTACAGGAGTATACATAAGCGATTTAAAAGATGGTGTGAAAGAGATGTCTGGAAAAAATTGCTTGAATATACTAAACAAGAGCCTGATTTAGAAGTTGCTATAATCGACGGTACGATCATCCGAGCCCATCCATGTTCATCTGGATATACAAAAAACTCCAAGGATCAAGAAGCTTTAGGGAGGAGCAAAGGTGGCTTTACAACTAAAATACATGCGCTTGTCGATGCACTTGGAAATCCACTTAAATTTACTCTGACTCCTGGTCAAAGAAATGAAATTACGCAGGCACAAGTGTTGACCGAAAGTATCTATAACTCTACTGTAGTAGCTGACAAGGGCTACGATAGCAATGCCTTTGTTACAAGTCTTGAAGACAAGGGATGTACAGTAGTTATTCCGCCAAAACGGAATCGAAAAGTGCAAAGGTATTACGATGAGCATATCTACAAAGAACGTCATTTGATTGAGTGTTTTTTTTGGTAAAATTAAAAATTTTAGGCGCATTTTTTCCAGATTTGATAAAACTGCTGAGGTTTTTATGGGTTTTCTCAATTTTGTTGGAGCTCTTGTATGGCTTCTCTAAAATTTTGTCCACAGAGCCTAGCAGATATTCAAAAAAAGCATCCAAATGCAGATCCCTAAAATTCACGCTGAATTAAAAGTTTTAGGCAAAAATTAAAACAGTACAAAGTGTTATGCAAGAAAATGGCATTAAAGCTAAACTTAGACGAAGGTTCAAAAATAAAAAACAGCAAATAAGCAACCGAGTTGTGGCTCCGAACACATTGGATCAAAAATTCACCACTGATCAGCCAAATAAAGTTTGGGTAACCTATATTACTTATATAAAAACTAATACCAATTCTCATTACTAGCGAATCAAATAAGCGGCATTGCAGAGTTTTTTAATTGTAGAGTGAGAAAGAGAGGTAATAAATTTGCACAAAGCGCTCTCAAGCAAAGCAATTGTGTCGTAGATTTTGTTACGCAAAATGTTCTGTTTTATATATAACCAAAACCTCTCAACAGGATTGATGTCAGGTGAGTATGGTGGTAGGCTCTGTGGACAAAATTTTAGAGAAGCCATACAAGAGCTCCAACAAAATTGAGAAAACCCATAAAAACCTCAGCAGTTTTATCAAATCTGGAAAAAATGCGCCTAAAATTTTTAATTTTACCAAAAAAACACTCAATCAAATGACGTTCTTTGTAGATATGCTCATCGTAATACCTTTGCACTTTTCGATTCCGTTTTGGCGGAATAACTACTGTACATCCCTTGTCTTCAAGACTTGTAACAAAGGCATTGCTATCGTAGCCCTTGTCAGCTACTACAGTAGAGTTATAGATACTTTCGGTCAACACTTGTGCCTGCGTAATTTCATTTCTTTGACCAGGAGTCAGAGTAAATTTAAGTGGATTTCCAAGTGCATCGACAAGCGCATGTATTTTAGTTGTAAAGCCACCTTTGCTCCTCCCTAAAGCTTCTTGATCCTTGGAGTTTTTTGTATATCCAGATGAACATGGATGGGCTCGGATGATCGTACCGTCGATTATAGCAACTTCTAAATCAGGCTCTTGTTTAGTATATTCAAGCAATTTTTTCCAGACATCTCTTTCACACCATCTTTTAAATCGCTTATGTATACTCCTGTAATTACCATAAGTTTTTGGTAAAAGTCTCCATTGGCAACCACTTCGCACTATGTACCACACTGCCTCTATGAATATTCTTAAACGTTTTTCATCTTTGCTGTGCATTCCTTTTACGCTTTTTATGAACTCTAAAATTTGTTTCCAATTTTCCTCTTTGATGTAATATTGCATATGGTAGTTTCTCCATTTTTTACCTATTAGGCTAAACTACCATCTTTTTCTCTCTTTTCATATTTTTTGTCCACAGAGCCTAGTTAAATAGGCATAAACCATCGCCGATATCGGTATCCAGTTCCTATAACTACTCAGATGATGCAAATAGTATTAGGGTGACAGAGTTTTAAAAATAAGTTATTTTTTAGTAAAAAACAGCTCATGAATATTAAAATTGCACCTTCTATACTTTCAGCAGACTTTGCAAAATTAGGAGAAGAAGTAAGAAAAATTAGCGATTTAGGTGTAGATTACATACACATAGACGTTATGGATGGGAATTTCGTTCCAAATATTACAATTGGTCCTAGCGTTGTCTCTGCAATACGTAAATATAGCAACCTTCCTTTTGATGTGCATTTAATGGTCAAATCTCCTGGTAACCACATTGAAAGCTTTATAAATGCTGGTGCTGATATTATCACTGTACATGCAGAAGCAGAGATACACCTTGAGAGGTTGATAAGAAAGATAAAGTCATACAAAAATGTAAACGACGCAAAAAAACCGATTCAAGCTGGAGTCTCAATTGTTCCTTCAACTTCCCCAAGTGTGCTTGAATACATAATACATGAGCTAGATATTGTGCTGATTATGACAGTCAACCCTGGCTTTGGAGGGCAGGAATTTATTCATTCACAGTTGAACAAGATATCTACTATAAAAAAAATGATACAGGAGCGTAATCTTAAAACACAAATTTCAGTAGATGGTGGAGTTAACTTTTCTAACGCAGCTGATATAATAAAAGCAGGTGCTGATATTTTAGTTGCGGGATCGGCGATATTCAAGGCTGAAGATATTAAGAAGGCCGTGAACGATCTTAAAAATCCATCGTGGTAATCCTATGCTAGTGCAGCCCTACGTCATACTGCAATTCATTCGCGGTATCTCAGCCGCTAACACGTAGCGGAATGTTGGCAAACCTAAGATCTTTAGCTAGTTAACACAAATTATTTCTATTATCTACCAATTTGAAAAAGTCTCTGGTCCAAGTAGTCAAGCTACTTGGATGACAAGAGGTAACGCAAGAAGTTTACTCTTAATAAAAGCCTGATGATGAATCATTATTACCAAATTTCGGCCTATTTCTGTTGCTGAAACCAGAACGAGGACGAGAAGGCTTCTTATGGTAACTTCCTCCAGGTTTTCTATTAAATGAATTATTGTAATAATTATCCCTGTCATTTGGACCATCTTTCCTTTCCTCGTTGTAAAGCTCACCTTCAAAAAACTCTCCCGTCTCTTGATCAACTCGACGTCTTGACAATTTTGGACATCCACCTTTTTCGAAGTCAATTACTAGTGCTTTGAAAGTATCATCTTGTTTAAGTATGCTCTCTATAGAATCTATGTGTTCATTAGCTATTTCACTTATGTGCATTTTTCCTTTTCTGCCATTAAGAAATTCAAGCTCTACAATAGACTTCTCTATTCTTACAACCTTGACATCAACTATAGAACCTTGTTCTAGTTCTGTTATTGAATCAATCATCATACTCTTTGCAATTTCAGCTTCAGTGCCACTCGTGGCAAAAACAGAAACTTTACCATCGTCTCCTATTTCAATTTTTGCATTACTTCTTTCACACACACTGCGTATATTTTTTCCTTTAGCACCAATAGCTGCAGAAATTTTATCTTTATCTATGTAAAATGATAACATTCTTGGTGCATGGTCTTTGACATCATCACTGTGTTCTGAAATCACTGCATTCATTTTTTCTAAAATATGTAATCTTCCAGCTTTTGCCTGTTCTAAAGATTTTTCAACAATTTCAAAGCTTATACCAGAAATTTTCATGTCCATTTGCAGTGCCGTAATTCCTTCACTAGTTCCTGCTACTTTAAAGTCCATATCACCAAGATAATCTTCATCACCCAATATATCGGAAAGTATTACATACTCGTCTTTATCTTTAATAAGGCCCATAGCAACTCCAGCAACAGGGGCCTTTATTGGCACACCCGTATCCATTAAAGCAAGAGAAGTCCCACAAACTGTTGCCATAGAAGAAGAACCATCAGACTCCAAAATTTCGGACACTACTCTTATTGTATAAGGAAATTCAGATTTATCGGGTAAAACAGGATGAATTGCTTTCCAAGCAAGTTTGCCATGACCGATTTCTCTTCTTCCTGGTGCACGTGCAGCAGAAGTTTCTCCAACAGCAAATGAGGGAAAGTTATAATGCAACATGAAATGCTCACGTCTATCCCCTTCAATATCATCCACAATTTGCTCGTCTTGAGTAGTGCCAAGAGCAGTAACAACCAGTGCCTGAGTATTGCCTCTTGTAAATAGTGCAGAACCGTGAGTTTTGGACAGAATATCAACTTCAATTTCTATCTGACGTATTTCATCATGCTTACGACCGTCTATCCTTATACTTTTCTTCCTAATTATTTCACGTACTAAAGATCTTTCAAAGTTTTTTACTGCATACGTAATTAACTTTTCGTCTTTTCCAGTTTCTTTAAGAGTATTCAATATATTCTCTCTGATCGCTTCTAAAGCTTGAACTCGCTCTTGTTTTACTGTTTGCGAATATGCTTTTTCAAAATCTTTACCGTATTTTTCGAGCTCTTGTGTTATATCTGATGTATCAATAGGAGCAAAGCTCTTAGGTTTATTGCCAATTGTATCAGCAAACTCTTTTATGAGCTTAATGACAGGTTTAAGGTGTTCATGGCCAAATTTTATTGCATTAAAAACATTTTCTTCAGAGAGCTCTTTCACTTCTGATTCAACCATTAAAATTGAATTTTCATCACCGGACAAAAACAGATCCAAGCTGCTTGCTTTCATCTCTTGAACAGAAGGGTTGAGTATATAGTTATTATTTTCATCACAACCAACCATCACTCCAGCTATAGTAAAGTGAAAAGGAACACCAGAAATTGCAAGAGCTGCAACAGCACCAATCAATGCTGGCACTTCAGGAGGATTGACTGTATCATAAGTTAATAGATTGCACACCACACTAACTTCATCATTAAATCCTTCTGGGAATAGTGGTCTTATACTTCTATCTATTACTCTTGAGATTAAAGTTTCTCTATCAGATGGCTTGCCTTCTCTTTTAAAAAAGCCGCCAGGGATCTTACCCATGGCATAGCTTTTTGCGATAAACTGCACATTTAAAGGTAGGAAATCAACATTTTCTTCCTTCTTCTTACTTACAACGGTTACTAAAACAGAAGTATCACCGTAATTTACAACTACTGAACCATGAGCTTGGCGTGCTATTTTTCCTGTTTCTAAAGATAAGGCACGACCACCCCACTCTATAGATTTTTTTATAATTTTAAACATATTAAATTCCTCGATTATTTTCTAATGCCTAACTTCTCTATTAATTCCTGATAGGCCTCATTACCAAATTTACGCTTTATATAATTTAAGTGCTTGCGTCTTCTACCTATCAATATAAGTAAACCACGCTTAGAGTGATGGTCATGCTTGTGCACTTTAAAATGCTCAGTTAAATTACTGATCCTCTCGGTCAAAATTGCACATTGTACAAAAGATGAGCCTGTATCATCTTCTTTAATTGCATATATATTTATCAAACTCTTTTTCTTTTCGGATGTTATCGACATCTAAACCTCATTTTAAATATTAAAAACACGAATAGGTTTCACACAACCATAAATAAAACTGCAGATTGCAATAGGTACACTACCCACTATCGTACAACAAATATCATAATTCTTTAAATTACGCAAGTTATTTAATACAATTTCCTGACCTTTTCTGATTTTCCCCGCATCTTCTGGGGAAATTTCAACTTTGAACATCGATTTTAAAGCCGATTCAATGGGGATGACGAAACTTTTTGCATTACTCCCTGTACCTTCTGTCATCTGAGTAGCTGACACTGGTTCTTTTTTTCTGGATTCCAGCGTCACGCGCTGGAATGACACCAAAAAGCGAGTTTTTCAATAAGTTGCTCAATTGTCACTGATTTATTTTCTCTAAAGTCACCTACCATAGTTCTTCTTAGTTTTGTAATGTGTCCAAAACAATTTAATGCAATTCCAAGATCACGAGCAATTGATCTTACATATACACCACTACCGCACATCATAGAAAAATTTGCACTATTATTTATGGTGTCCACAGATATCAATTTTAGTTCATGGATTCGCACTGTGCGGGGTTCTATATTTACCTTTTGCCCACTTCTTGCCAATTTATACGCCCTTGCTCCTTTGATTTTTATTGCTGAAAATTGAGGAGGAGTCTGCTTAATCTCACCAATAAAATTTTTAATTGCACAATTTATTTGATTATACTGAGGTTCTATAGTGCTAGTTCTAATAATATCACCACCCAAATCATCCGTTGTTCTTTGTTCACCCCATTTTATTGTAAAATCGTATGCCTTTAAGTCACAAGATAAATATGGTATAGTTTTTGTTGCCTCGCCAAGAGCAATTGGCAGCACACCTGAAGCTAAAGGATCAAGTGTTCCCAGATGACCAGCCTTTTTTATCCCAAAAATCCTTTTAATTTGAGTTACAGCTTGTGCAGAACTAATTCCTATTGGTTTATCGAGATTCAGCCAACCATGTTTCATATGTTAATTATATACAATGGGTAACAGTTTAGCTTGAAATATATACTTTATGTAAAAAATGACTTGACTAACATGCATTATTAACACATACTTAATCTTTTTATTAGCCTTATTTTAAGGGGACTATTATGACTACAGGTAAAGATCAAACTATATTGAAGTGGGAAAACACTGCAGATATAACAAAAGTGGTTATTGAAGGTGCAGTTGCACTTGCATCTTTAGCGGGAGCAATAACAGCAATATTAATTGCTACTAAAGTAATTGCTGGACCTGCATCTTTAGCACTTGTTGCTAGCCCTGCTGGAATTGCAGTTCTATTTATTGCAGCTGTATATTTTGCCGCACTAGCTTATTCTTCATATCAGCAAATGAATGCAGTTGGTGATAAAGGACCAGTTGGTGATAAAGGACCTCAAGGTGAGAAGGGTGAAGCACTTACTGACAACGATTTCAAAGAAAAAGTTAAAGCTTCCTTAGAAGATCCTAGTGTTACTGAAGTACTTGATGACAAATACGCAGCTAAAGCCCAAATAGCTAGCTAAATAGCACAAGAGGTAGAGATGGTTCTGCCTCTTTTTTTCATTTGAGAAGAGTTACGGTAATCTGTCCCACACCTCAACTACATCCTCACTAAACTCTATTATCTCTGCTCTTTTGAACCGATAACATTCATTGATGGATTGAATTCCTAAATTTCCTACAAAAGGAGTGGCATCATTACCTAGAATTTTACCACTGCGGCAGATTATCAACCTGTCGATTAAGTTATGTTTTAATAATTCTGTAATTAACACTCCTCCACCTTCAACTAATAACCTTGTTATGCCAATTTCTGAAACAAGTTTTGATGCCATGTTTTTTAGGCAGACTTTTCGATCTGATGTCATTCCAGTGTTTGACACTGGAATCCAGTTTTCACTACGCAATTGCTTGAAGTTTTCTGGATCCCAGTGTCTGGGCACTGGGATGACAGGAGAAGGCATTGGAATGACAGGAGAGTGTGTTGGGGTGACATCTGGAATAACAGGAGGTTTATGATTTGAATTGACTATCAAATAATTAATGTCTTTTATTTTTCTCTCTATTTCTCTGTTTGTAATCACCCAAGTTATTACTTTGTCTGCAGTCTTTGCAATATTATGCTCTTCCTGCAATTTTTCCTGGCTATCTATAATTAGCCTTATTGGTGATCTGTTTTCAAGCTCTGGTGATCTGCAAGTTAAGAGTGGATCATCATTAATGAGAGTATTGCTGCCAATCATAATTGCATCATATTTTGCTCTAAGCTCATGCACCCAATTTCTTGTATCCTCACTTGTTATCCATTTGCTATCGCCTGTAAATGTTGCAATTTTTCCGTCAAGAGTTGTTGCGATTTTACAGGCTATAAATGGCCTGTGTAGTTTTTTAGTGGTGAAAAAACCGACATTCAGTTCTTCTGCCTCTTTTTGCATGATACCTTGCTCAACTTCAATTCCTGCTTCTTTCAGAGCTTTAATGCCTCCACCTAAAACTCTACTATCTGGGTCAATAGTTGCAATTACTACCCTTTTTATTCCAGCTCTTATAATTCCTGTGGTACAAGGTTCTGTAACTCCAAAGTGGCAACATGGCTCAAGAGTGATATATATAGTTGCGCCATGAGTTGAATCTTTAGCGTTTTGCAAAGCGACTACCTCCGCATGCGGACGCCCACCAATCCCTGTATATCCCTCACTAATAATTGTACCATCTTTTACAATAACACACCCGACAGCAGGATTTGGTGCAACATTTCCAAGATTTTTTTCTGCAAGCCTTAATGCAATTGACATGAAATGATCATCAGTCATTAGAAAGAAGTCATTTCGTATGAGGTATCAAAAATTCTTCTGTGCTCGTGTATAGCAAATCTATCTGTCATACCTGAGATATAGTCACATATTATTACTGAACGCTGAGATTCACAAGCAAGTTTGCTCCACTCTGTAGGAAGTAATCTTGGGTTTTCATAAAAACATTGAAAGAGTTCCTGTATTATGCGTTTTGCTTTGTTCATCGTTCTACTCAGTTTATAGCTTCTGTATATTTTCTCCATGTTGAATCTTTTCATTTCTTTTGTAGCATTCGCAACTTCTGGTGAAAATGTGACTAGCATTTTATTTAGACTTCTTACGTCTTCTACGCTTTTTATTTTGTGATCTTCAATATTTCTTTCAGTCTGAGAAACAACATCACTTATCATAGTTCCTATAGTTCCACTCAGTGATTCATGTATGAGTTTGCTCTGAGGCAATTCTGAATATCCGCTTCTTACGTCTTTAAACGTTTTTCCAATTAAAGGGACATTCAGCAAATCTTCGATGGTTACTAAATTTGCCCTGAGTGCGTCATCAAGATCGTGCACACTGTAAGCAATATCATCGGCAATTGAAGCAACTTGCGCTTCAATGCTTGAAAATTCTTCAAGTTTTAGATCATATTTTTTGTTGTATTCTAGCAATAGCTGATTATTTGTGTGAGATACTGCATTCTGACCAAGTAAGGGACCGTTATGTTTTGCAACCCCTTCAACCACCTCCCAACTTAGATTCATACCATCAAAATCAGCATGTTTTTGTTCAAGATAAGTTAAAATTCTTATAGCTTGAACATTATGATCAAACTTATACTTCTCATTATTAACTTGAACTAGAGCATCCTCACCTGTGTGACCAAATGGGGGATGACCAAGGTCATGTGCAAGCGCTATGCATTCAGTGATATCCTCATCTAAGCTGAGCCTGCGTGCAATGGATCTTGCAATTTGTGCAACTTCAAGGCTATGAGTCAGCCGAGTGCGATAGTAATCGTGCTCGTAATTGATAAAAACTTGTGTTTTGTACCCTAATTTTCTAAACGCATTAGAGTGAATGATACGGTCCCTATCACGCTGAAAACAGCTGCGATTCTCATCTCCTGGCTCTTTAAAGTATCTCCCTTTTGTTTTGCTTGGAAAACATGCATAACTTAATAGAAAATTATTGTTTGACATGTAAAATTTCTACTATAATAAGTTATCAATAATAAACGGTGGTTACTATGTCAACAAATTACAACATCAACTTAACTGATAATGCACTAAAAAAAATCCACTCTCTTGCAGAGCAGGAAGGGGATAAGAGTTCCATTTTACGGGTTGCAGTTTCAGGTGGTGGATGTTCTGGCTTCAAATACAATTTTCTTATGGATCAAATGAATAAAAATCTATCTTTGGATGATGAAGATGATGATTACGATGATGAGTTTGATGACGAAGACGAAGATGATGACTATGAAGAAAGCGAGGACTATAGAAGCCACTCCAGTTTTAGCAAAAAAGGTAAAGATATAGTAATTAATGATGAAAATGGCACTCCTGTATTAATGGTTGATAATTGTTCAGCAAAATTTTTAAATAACTCAGTTATAGATTATGCTGAGGATCTCAGTGGTTCTAGTTTTCAAATAAAGAATGCCTTTGCTAAGTCTCAATGTGGTTGTGGTAACAGCTTCTCAGTTTAGTCAAAAATTTGATGTCATTCCAGTGCTTGACATATAACTGTACGGATGTTGTAATGTGACACGATGTTACATAGTAAATGATAGTGCGTAACACTGGAATCCAGCCTTTATTATGCAGCCACTTATTTAAAGTTAAGTTTTCTGGATCCAAGTAGTCAGTGCACCGGGATGACACCCTTCTCTGGTGGAGGGTGCTCTCAAGTTACAACGTTCATATAGTTGTATACTTGACACTGAGGTTTATTCTTCTATTTCTTTTTTACTGGTCATGCACTATCATTTGCTATGCAAGTACAACATTTGTATGGTTATAGGTCTTTTAAACATGGGTGGTAATGTAGCACTAGAACTAACTTCTGTAGATAAAAGCTTCAAGGACAATTCTGCTGTTGTAAAGGATATCAACTTAAGTGTTACAAGAGGGCAAGTAGTAGCGCTGATTGGCAATTCAGGTGCAGGGAAAACAACTATATTGCAAATCGCAGGCTTGTTGGACAAGCCAACTTCAGGTATAGTTACGATAGATGGAATAAATTGCACACAAGCCAGTAATAAGCATAAAACTCATGTAAGAAGAAATTTTCTTAGTTTTGTTTATCAATTTCACTATTTGTTACAAGAGTTATCGGTGTTGGAAAATATTATGCTTCCTCAACTCATTGCAGGAAAAAGCAAAGCTGAAGCAAAAAAAAATTCGCAAGCAACATTGGAAAAATTTGGTCTGGAAAACAAAGCAAGTAGCATGGTATCTGAAGTTTCGGGTGGGGAAAGGCAGAGAATTGCAATTGCAAGAAGCATTGTAAATTCTCCAAAGCTTTTACTTGCAGATGAGCCAACAGGAAATTTAGATCCAACAAATTCTTTTAACGTGTTTTTACTGCTACATTCCTACGTAAAGGAAAATAACAGCTCTATGCTTATAGTAACGCACAATCATCTCCTTGCAGAAAAGGCAGACTGTATTTTCCAATTGAGAGATCGATCATTAGTGAAGTTGTGAATAGGAAAAACAGCATAATTTCTATGCCCTATACTTATCTAACCAATGATCATTAACAGAGTACAACTCGCATGAAACGCTTTCATTGCTTTTTATACACGGACTTTTTAACTTACGCTGTTTACTTAGGGAACACCCCGATAACATAAACACAGCTAAAACAAAAAATAATAGCTTTTTAAACATAACAAAACCTTTTTATTTATATTACTACACTCATTTCTCTTGTTTGTAAAGGTTAGGCATATTCTTTTACCCTTACCTTTTCTTTGACCTTTTGAGAAGAAATAGCTGCACTGTTTAAGCGCAGTTTTATATAACCATCTACGATTTGAGTCACTTCCTCTTCTTTATCCCTTAGAAAGTGATTAGTATCGTCTATTATATGGTATTTCATGTGATCACTTTTTACTGAATTTATCAACCTTTTTGCTAATTCTGTTACATCGCTTTCTTCTGAGATTGTATCATTACTGCTTTGTATTATAAGCCCAGAAACTGGACAGGGAGAAAGAAAAGAAAAATCGTACTTAGTTACCGGAAGAGAAAGAGCAATAAAACCCACTATCTCAGGGCGGCGCATTGTTAGCTGCATAGCCACCCATGCTCCAAAAGAAAAACCAGCGATCCAAATTGGAACGTTGCTAGGATTATGTTCCTGAAGCCAATCAATAGCTACCACAGCGTCAGTTAATTCTCCTATACCCTTATCAAAAGTTCCGGTAGATTTTCCCACACCACGAAAGTTAATTTTCAATGCAGAAAAATTGTTATCGATAAAAGACGTATATATACCATGTACAATTTTACTACCCATATTACCACCATATTGAGGGTGATGATGTAAAACCAGCACAACCGGCGCGTTGGCATCTTTGCTTTGGTGGTATTCACCTTCTATCTTTCTTGTTGCATTATTCAAAAAAACTTCTACCACGGTAACTCCTAATAAAAACCTGCTTGACAGGTATTGATGACATGAATTATTAATTATGTATTAATTTCGCTGTTTTTGCAATAAATTTTTTATCGTGTTAAAGCTAACGTACATAGTTATGGCTATAGTTGATGGTAAACTTATTTAAGTGACAGATGAGTCCATTCTCTTTAGAAAATAGTGGTTACGTATATGCTGATTACAATGCAACTGCTCCAATTAGTGAGAATGTAAAAAAAAGTATATTTGAGGTCTTGTTAAAACAAACGCTCAATCCATCATCACTACATAAAAGAGGACAAGAAGCGAGGAAGATTCTTCAGGATGCAAGAGACAACATACGTGATGCTATTGGTGTTCCAAGTGATAAAGAAATAGTTTTTACGTCTGGTGCGACTGAAGCGAATAACCTTGTTATGAGAGGAATAGCAGGCTATCTGCATGTAATTTCAGCTATAGAGCATCCTTCAATTCTTAATTCTGCATGTAATCCATATATAATACCCGTTAATCTGGAGGGCATTGTTGACTTTTTAGAGCTAGAAAAAATTCTAAGTGAACTTAAAGGAAACAAAGCAATAGTTTCAGTTATGATGGCAAATAACGAAACCGGAGTTATTCAGCCTGTTAAGGAAATAGCTGAAATAGCACACAAATTTGGAGCAATTTGCCACACTGACACTGCTCAAAGTGTTGGAAAAATTAAAGTTAATATGGAAGATTTAGGAGTGGATTTACTCACTTTATCCGCCCATAAATTTGGCGGTGTAGCAGGCAGTGGAGTTTTAATATTCAATAAAGAACTTGCGATAGAACCTATTATAATAGGTGGTGGACAAGAGAAGGGATTTCGTGGTGGTACGGAAAATATTGTTGCGGTTGCAAGCCTTTCTGCTGCACTGCAAAATATTCCAGACCTTCTATCAAAAATGGATGAAATAAAGGAGCTACGTGATCAATTAGAGTGTGAATTATTAAATCTTGCCAGTGATATAAGAATCTTCGGTAAAAACTCTAAGAGGCTGCCAAACACAAGTTTTATTTATATGCCAGGAGTAAAGAGTGATGTGCAGCTCATGCATTTTGACTTGAATCATATTGCAGTTAGTAATGGTTCTGCATGTTCTTCTGGAAAAGTTGAGCCTTCCCATGTTTTGCTTGCAATGGGGGCAACAAAAGAGCAAGCAGAGTGTTCAATCAGAATCAGTATAGGTCCAGAAACTAAACCACAAGACATAAAAAAAATAGTGGATTGTTGGTATAATATCTACAAGCAGAACACCTTGGAATATATGGCAAGTAGCTAATAGAAACAGAGCTAAAAACTACTTGACAGACCTCGCCAGCCCCCTTATCATGAAACTGAAGCTATTTATTTATCTTCGCAATCTGCAGATTAAAACGACAAAGGGAACTTTGTATTTGGCGTAAATCATGCTTAATTTTTTGCACTATGTGCACCTCATGTCTTTATAAAACTTTTAGGTTTCTACCTATACAAGCCGAAACGCGCTTATAAAGCGTTTAAGACAGTAAAAGACGTCAAATAGACAAGGGAGAATTTGAATACTAGCTACCCTAGGTTTTCTTTGCCTTTTTTTTCTGCCTAGTAAATTTCTTAAACATTTAAACTAAGGTGAGTTGCATTTAAAAGCAGCTAAATTGCAGTGTTTAAGAGCATGTCTTCAAACTGAAGAATGAGCTAATTTGTGAAGCATAATAGTGATCATATTAAAGAAGATATAGTTTTTTGAGGTGAGAGGAGAATGCTCGTAATCTTTACTCATGCGCCTAAAATTGGAAAGCCAGGCAAAAGTTCTTTCAACAATCCAACGTTTGGGAATAACTTGAAATCCTGTATCAACTATTTTCTTGGCAATCGTTAATAAACATCCCGTTTCCAATAAGCATCTGTTTTGTAATTTACCTATGTACCCTTGATCAGCAAAAAACTTACGTAAAGTTGGAACTTTGCATTTAGCTTGGGCAAAAAGATTTAGAGCACTATCACGATCTTGAATACTTGCACTCTGTACTTCAGCAGCAATTACAAGACCCACAGTATCTACAATAATATGGCGTTTTCTGCCCTTTATTTTTTTGCCAGCATCATATCCTCTGGATCCCCTTTTTGAGTAGTTTTCACTGACTAGCTATCAATTATACCTACTGATGGAGTCTTATTTTTACCAATCATCTCTCTTACTTTTTTAACTAGAAAATCATGAATTTCTTGCCATATTCCACTTTTTTTCAAGCGCGAATTACAACTATATACGGTTTTCCATGGTGGAAAATCTTTAGGCAGTTGTCTCCATTGACATCCTGTTCTCATCATATAGCGGATTGCATTAATAATTGTTCTAATACTATGTTTTCTTGGTCTGCCGGTCTTTTTAGGTTCAAAATATGGCTCTATTGTCTTCCATTCTTTGTCACTTATATCGCTTGGGTACATCTTAAAATGTACCTTATACCATACTTCTTAACTTCTTTCTACTCAGTTTGAAGACATGCTCTAAGACTTAAAAAACGCCAATACTGAAAATAGACAATGACTAGGGTTTCTTTTGCCTTTTTTTTCGTTTGGTAAATTTCTTAATGTTTATGGCTAAACGACAACCGTCATCCCGCTACATGTTAGCGGGATCTATGCTTTGAGATACCGCGGCGGTATGACGGTTAAGTAGGGTGTCATCCGAGTAGCTGACACTGGGATGACAGGAGAGGGAGGCTACTTGGATGACAAAAAAAGAGCACTGCCATTATAGAGTGAACCAGTGTCTGGGCACTGCCGTCATAAAAGAACCAGTGTCAGCTACTTGGATGGCAGGAGAATGACACCCTCCTGGTAGGCCCAAATTGCAATGTTCGTACAGTTGTGGACGTCGAGCCTATCCTAGTGTTGCATATCAAGCTCATACTCAGTATGTAAATCTTTGACCAAAGCTACAACGTATTCTTTTTGAACAATTATACTGATTTTGATTTCGGATGTTGTGATAGCAAGTATTTCTATCTTTTTTTCGCTTAAAACCTTGAGTGTACGGTGCATCACTTCAGTGTTAGACATAACACCAATACCAATTATTGAAATTTTAGCTACATTATCGTTTATAGCATAATTTTCATTCTTATTCAGTAACTTTTCCATTAAATCAATATCAAATTTGGAGATAACAAAACTTGACCCATGTACCACATCAATTTTAACGTTTGCCCCTACTATATCTCTTAAAGTACGCAAGTTATTTGCAAGGTTAGTGAAAGTTACAAGAGCTTCATTAGTGCTATAAGTTATTCCAGTAATTAAGTATCTCTCTAGTACATCCCTTTTGTGTAGTACTGTGGTGCCTTCTACTTCCTTAAAAGTGGATAGCACTTGCACTTTAATGTTATGTTTCATTGCAAGTTGTACTGAACGATTATGCAGTATTTTAGCACCAGATGACGACATTTCCAACATTTCATCGTAAGAGATAAATTTGAGCTTGCGTGCCTTTGGAACAATTCTCGGGTCTGCTGTATATATTCCATCAATATCAGTAAAAATTTCGCAAGTTCTAACACCAAAGGCTACCGTGAAGGCAACTGCTGATATATCAGAGCCTCCTCTTCCAAAAGTAGTGATTCTATCATCATTTATACCCTGAAAACCAGCGATGATCGCAGCTGTATAACCCTCAGCAAAAGACCTTTTCACACGGTCAATCTTTATTGTTTTTATTTTAGACTCAGAATAAAAATCATCAGTTACAATTGGTAACTGCCAGGCAAGCCACGATTTAGCATTAACTCCGATCGATTGGAGAGTGATAGCTAATAGACCGCAAGAAATTTGTTCTCCTGCTGAAAGCATAACGTCATACTCTGATAACTCTTGTCTGCAACTTAAATTTGAGATTTGCCTAGCCTGAAAAGCCATTTGGTCAGTAAATCCTGCAACAGCAGATACAACAACGATTACATTACAACCTTTCTCAATATCGTTTTTTATCAAATTTGCAACTCGGTTTAAATCAGTTAGCGAAGTCCCACCAAATTTTTTTATGATTATTTTGTCCATAGTTACAATATAACTCTCCTCTGAAGAAAAATATAGTTTTTGTAGAGATAGATGTATGGTCCCAAAGTGTGATGGTGTGGATTTAGTATGAACAATTCAGGAGATTTTGTCCACTGTAAAGATATAAACTCAAAAGGTGTAAGACCCTTAAGACGCTAACTATGGATTAGAAGGAGAATAGAGAGAGGGAGAGAAATAGGGTAAACTCCAGTATTTTAGCGATAGTAGGAGGTTACCCAATGAACAAGAATATAACAGAATTGTTTTGTTTTATAGATGATTATTGCAAAATAATAGATGAAAATTTTGCAAACAGACTATTGTCTAATAACAAAAAACCTACCAGAGTGCCAGAAATAAAGTATTCTGAAATTATAACAATAATTCTACTATATCAGCAGTCTAGATATGAAAATTTTAAATCATTTTATCAATATTATCTAAAGTTATTACATAAGTCAGACTTTCCAACACTGCCTTCATATGATAGGTTCATTGCGTTAAAGCCGCGAGTTTTATGGTATTTAGCGATTCTGCTGCAATGGTTATGTGAGCAAGCAAAAGAGACAGGTATTTCCTATATCGATTCAACACCTATCGCAACATGTCATAGGAAGCGAATCTCAGAAAACAAAGTTTTTGTCGGAATTGCTGAAATAGGAAAAAGCACTTATGGTTGGTTTTATGGTTTTAAATTACATATGGTAATCAATGAAAAAGGTGAAATTCAAGGGGTTACTTTGACAAAAGGTAATGTTGACGATAGGAAACCAGTTCCAGACCTGACTAAAAAATTAGCGGGTTTATTATTTGGAGATAAAGGCTATATTAAGAAAGATCTATTTTTGAAACTACTTGATAGAAATCTCAAGCTTGTGACCAAGATAAAAAAAGGTATGAAAAATGCATTAATCTCGCTAAATGAGAAGATTTTTCTGAGAAAAAGATCTATTATTGAAACCGTCTTTGGTTACCTAAAAAACAGATTGGAAATTGAGCATACCCGCCATAGATCTCCTATTAATTTTTTAGTTCACATTTTTTCCACCCTTATTTCATATTCTTTAAAACATAAAAAACCTTCTATTTCTAATACTTTCTTTGTCTCCTAATCCATAGTTAGCGTTTAAGAGTTTTGAGTCTTTTAGCATAATTGTGGGCCATAACAAAGTCATAAAGATGCTCCTTAAGTTGCTGATGCGAACGATAGTAATATTTCTTAACTGTAGCATTCTTTAAAGTTTTATTCATACGTTCAACTTGTCCATTTGTCCAAGAATGGCTAACTTTTGTCAAACGATGTTCAATGTTATTTTCTTCACAAACTCTATCAAATATGTGTTGGAAGGCGTATTTATGGCGCTTCTGATTTGTAAATTGTATGCCATTATCTGTCAAAATAGTGTGCGGTAAAATTCTAATCAGATTACCTAAAAACTCAGCAGCTATGGGTTTTGTAGCACTTTTATGCAACTCAACGTAGGCTCTGTGGACAAAATTTTAGAGAAGCCATACAAGAGCTCCAACAAAATTGAGAAAACCCATAAAAACCTCAGCAGTTTTATCAAATCTGGAAAAAATGCGCCTAAAATTTTTAATTTTACCAAAAAAACACTCAATCAAATGACGTTCTTTGTAGATATGCTCATCGTAATACCTTTGCACTTTTCGATTCCGTTTTGGCGGAATAACTACTGTACATCCCTTGTCTTCAAGACTTGTAACAAAGGCATTGCTATCGTAGCCCTTGTCAGCTACTACAGTAGAGTTATAGATACTTTCGGTCAACACTTGTGCCTGCGTAATTTCATTTCTTTGACCAGGAGTCAGAGTAAATTTAAGTGGATTTCCAAGTGCATCGACAAGCGCATGTATTTTAGTTGTAAAGCCACCTTTGCTCCTCCCTAAAGCTTCTTGATCCTTGGAGTTTTTTGTATATCCAGATGAACATGGATGGGCTCGGATGATCGTACCGTCGATTATAGCAACTTCTAAATCAGGCTCTTGTTTAGTATATTCAAGCAATTTTTTCCAGACATCTCTTTCACACCATCTTTTAAATCGCTTATGTATACTCCTGTAATTACCATAAGTTTTTGGTAAAAGTCTCCATTGGCAACCACTTCGCACTATGTACCACACTGCCTCTATGAATATTCTTAAACGTTTTTCATCTTTGCTGTGCATTCCTTTTACGCTTTTTATGAACTCTAAAATTTGTTTCCAATTTTCCTCTTTGATGTAATATTGCATATGGTAGTTTCTCCATTTTTTACCTATTAGGCTAAACTACCATCTTTTTCTCTCTTTTCATATTTTTTGTCCACAGAGCCTAGGTGAATTTGATCTATTGCAATAAACAAATATAACTTTCCTTCTTCTGTTCTGACTTCTGCAATATCAATATGCTATAGGATATTGTTTGAATTTCTTTCTTGGTTTAACTTCACCATCGACATCTGGTAGTCTGCTAATGTTGTGCCTTTGTAAACAACGATGTAAGCTGGAGCGACTCAAATGTGGGATTGAGGTTTGCAAAGCGTAGATCTAATGGCAATAGAGTATGCTTACGAAATGCAACACTCCTCTTCTAAAGTTAAAACAGTTGATCTTGGATGCTTTGGACCCATACCAGCATCTTTGGTAAATGAGCGTTTTCTCCACTTAATAATAGTTTTTGGTTTAAAGTTTGGAAAGCTTTGCTATGCTCTCTTTACTATTTTGTATTGCTCTACGCTGTTGTTCTGGCGCGCCCATGTAACCATAATTCCTCCCTTGATGATATTTTTTTCTCACATTTTATCATACCATCACACTCTGGAACTGTACATCTAATACAATTATAGAACAAGTTTAAAAGTTCTGGTAAAGTAGTTTTATTTACAAAGAATATGCTACTTGAAATTGAAAAGCGCAGCATAACAAATGCATTGTGGAAGTTGCAAGAAGCAGATCAAAGGGAAATCTTAACTCTTATACAGAGATTTGAGTTGCCAGAAGCACTAGCAAGAATATTGGTTACTCGTGGTGTTAACATAGAAAATGCGAGCGACTTCTTATATCCACTAATCAGATCGCTATTACCAGATCCCTTTCACCTTCTTGATATGGATAAAGCTGTTTCTCGTATAATACGGGCAATAAAAAATAGTGAAAACATTGCAATATTTGGTGACTATGATGTTGATGGTGCAACGTCGTCAGCATTGATTAACAGGTACCTAAGAGCAATCGGTATACACTCTATAATCTACATTCCAGATCGTGTTGATGAGGGCTATGGATTAAACACAGATGCTTTATTACAACTTAAAAAAAACGGGATCGATTTATGTATTTCCGTTGATTGCGGTACGCTTGCATATCAACCAATAGAAGATGCAAAGGTCTTTGGTCTTGATATTATAGTTGTCGATCATCATCTTGGTATGGAAAAGTTACCAAGCGCCGTAGCAGTTGTTAACCCAAACCGCCTTGATGAAAGCTCTCCTTATACTAACCTTGCAGCAGTTGGAGTGTCATTTCTGCTGATTATTGCTCTTAATAAAAGCCTACGTGAGCAAGGATTTTTTACCAACAAAAAAGAACCGGATTTATTTGATCTACTGGATTTAGTTGCCCTTGGAACTGTTTGCGATGTTATGCAGATTACAGGCCTCAATAGAGCACTTATCTCACAAGGATTAAAAGTTATGTCAGCAAGAAAAAACGTTGGCTTGCGTGTTTTATTTGATGCTTTGGGAATCCTTGAAAAACCAAGTGTTTCGCGGTTAGGATTTAGCATTGGACCGTGCATAAATGCTGGAGGAAGAATTGGAGAAGCGTCGCTCGGTGCAAGGTTGCTTTCTACGGATGATGAAGAAGAAGCTCATTCAATCGCGCTAAAATTAATAGATTTGAATAATGCAAGAAAAGTGTTAGAAAATGAGGCTCTCTCGGAAGCTACAACACAGGCGGAAAAGTCTGCGCAATTAGGTGTAAATTTTATAATGGTAAGCGGCAACTGGCACCGGGGAATAATTGGTATAATTGCATCGAGGCTAAAGGAACAGTTTCACTTACCAGCAATAGTGATATCTTTAAATAATGGAATAGGTAAGGCAAGCTGCAGGTCAATTTCTGGAGTTGATATCGGTGCTGCAGTCCTTTCCGCAAAGTTTACAAATTTAATTATTGAAGGTGGTGGCCATAGTATGGCGGCAGGATTTTCAATTAAAGAAGACAAAATAAATGATTTGCATGATTTTTTTACTGAAAGATTTGCAAACTCTATAAATGAGAAAACTTTAAAAGCTGATAGTATAGTAACTGCTAAAGCAATAAACTTGTCTCTGTGGAACCAACTGCAACGCTTGGGACCATTTGGAGTTGGGAATCCTGAACCAAGGTTTATCATTCAGGGAGCAAAGATAAGAAAGCCTGAAGTTATAGGAGTTGACCATATAAAATGTTTTATTGCTGATGATAATGTTATGGTAAGAGCTATTGCATTTCGCTCTGCAAATACTCACCTTGGCTCTGCTATCATGCAGGGTAATGTTAAAGCCATTTTGGGTAAAATCTCTATAAATTACTGGAATGGCAATGAATTTGTACAATTTTTAATAGAAGATGTATTGACCATTAGTTGAGTTACTATTTTACAATAATTACCTATCAATCTCACCAAAAACTATATCGATTGAGCCAATAATTGCTGCAACGTCGGCAAGCATGTGTCCTTTTGCCATAAAATCCAAAGCTTGTAAATGTGCAAAGCCAGGTGCTCTTATTCGGCATCTATAAGGTCTATTGGTACCATCTGAAACTATATACACTCCAAACTCACCTTTTGGTGCCTCAACAGCTGTGTAAGCTTCACCTTTTGGTACGTGATATCCTTCTGAGTAAAGTTTAAAATGGTGAATCAGAGCTTCCATAGATTTTTTCATCTCTGCTCTTGGCGGTGGAGAAATTTTTCTATCTTCAGTTTTTATTGGGCCTCCAGGCATTTTCTCTATACACTGCTTCACCAAGCTAACAGACTGCCTAATCTCTGCCATTCTAACTAGATAACGGTCATAACAATCGCCATTTTGGCCAATAGGTATATCAAAATCTAGCTGATCATATATTTCATATGGCTGGCTTTTTCGCAAATCCCAAGCAAGTCCAGCAGCACGCAACATTGGGCCACTAAAGCCCCAGTCAAGTGCCTGTTTAATTGATATTTCACTGATTCCTACAGTGCGTTGCTTCCATATCCTATTTTCTGTTAAAAGTTCATCAACATCGTCTATATACTTTGGAAATTGCTCTATAAACTTTGCAATATCCTCAATCAAGCCTTCTGGAACATCTGCTGCAACTCCACCTGGTCTGATGTAAGCTGCGTGAAACCTTGCTCCTGAAGCTCTTTCGTAAAATTCCAGTATTTTTTCTCTTTCTTCAAAGAGCCATAAAAGAGGGGTCATTGCTCCAACATCAAGCGCTTGAGAAGAAATGTTCAGTAAATGATTTAGTATTCTCGTCAGTTCACAAAACAAGACACGTAAATACTTTGCCCTAATTGGCACTTCACATTGCAACAATTTCTCCACACAAAGTGAATATGCATGCTCTTGTGACATTGGTGATACGTAATCAAGGCGATCAAAATAAGGCAAAGCTTGAAGATACGTTTTATGTTCTATTAATTTTTCAGTACCGCGGTGCAAAAGCCCAATATGGGGATCTGCCCTCTCGATCACTTCACCATCCATCTCTAAAACAAGACGCAACACTCCATGTGCAGCTGGGTGCTGAGGGCCAAAATTTAACATCATTGTCTTTAGATCGGGCATGTCCAGTAGTTTAAGATATTAAAATTGTATAGGCTAAAGTGCGCTCAAAGTCAATAGACTTCTTGCATATGCTACAACTATCATTCAATAGAAACAAAAACTTTTACAATGCTAATAAGTGTTGGTAAAACTAAGTTACTTTAGCTATAGAATGACAGAAAGGGTCTGCATTAGCCAAATTTTTAGTTGAGGTAGCATAAGAGGTTAAAGGAAAAGCTTTGTGTTAATGGATTCATTTCAGGTATAATACAGATAATACCACAATACTTATAAAATGGATCATGTTGTTAATGCGTATAATAGACTTGACACTCCTATAGTCAGGGGAGAAGGGGCATATCTTTTTGATAAAGATGGTAAAAAATATTTAGATTTTGCTGCAGGTATTTCTACAACTTCTTTAGGGCATTGTCATCCATACATTACAGACAAACTGAAAGAGCAATTGAGCTCACTATGGCACTGCTCTAACATTTTCACTATTCCCGAGCAAGAAAGACTTGCCGAGCGTTTAACAACCCTTACTTTTGCAGATAAAGTTTTTTTCTGCTCAAGTGGGCTTGAAGCAACAGAAGCTGCAATTAAGTTTATTCGCCGTTATTTTTACTTGAAAGGGCAAGCAAAACGTAATCGTATTATTACAATTGAAGGAGGGTTTCATGGCCGCAGTATTGCTGCAATTTCTGCTGGAGGCAGTGAAAAATCACGCGAAGGTTTTGCTCCGCTCCTTTCTGGTTTTG
The DNA here is from genome assembly GCF_947251795.1 of Wolbachia endosymbiont (group A) of Anoplius nigerrimus. Lineage (GTDB taxonomy): Bacteria > Pseudomonadota > Alphaproteobacteria > Rickettsiales > Anaplasmataceae > Wolbachia. The sequence goes on from NZ_OX366385.1 coordinate 376,998, forward strand.
ATAAAGTGCCAAGAAATGACATTAAAGCATTAGAAGAAAAAATCAATAATGAAACATCTGCTGTGTTTTTAGAGCCCATACAAAGCGAAGGTGGAGTATATCCACTAGACGTAAGATATCTTCAAAAAGTAAGGAAAATAACAAAAGCTCAAGGAATAATTTTGTGCTTTGATGAAGTGCAATGTGGATATGGACGCATCGGTTCTTTATTTCATTATCAAAATGTCGGCATTGAACCTGATATGCTAACCTGTGCAAAAGCTATGGGTAACGGTTTTCCTCTAGCTGCATGTTTATTAAAAGATTACATAGCAGAAGCAATTACTCCAGGAACTCATGGATCAACCTATGGTGGTAATCCACTTGCCATGACTGTTGGTAATGCAGTACTCGATATAATGCTAAAAGAAGGCTTTTTTGATCATGTTAAAAGAATTAGTAAATATTTAAAAGAAAAGCTGTTGCCTTTAGCTAAAGAATTTCCTGAGATGATTTTAGAAGTTCGTGGAGAAGGGTTACTAATGGGAATAGAACTAGCAACTCCTGTAGCTGATAAAATTATTAGTCGATCTCTTGATAAAGGTTTAATAATAACTAGGGTTTCAAACAACAAAGTAGTAAGAATAACCCCACCACTTATCATTGAGGATGAGCATGTGAATGCGGCGTGTAATATGCTTTATGATTTATTTTTTAAGATTAAAGATATATAAAATTCGGCAATATAAGTTCAGGCTTGCAAATGCCTTCCATAACATGTAAAATTAATTTTGTTTTTTATCACAATAACATCGTACTTTAATGGATTGGTTATTGGTCTTAGTATTATCAGCAATTTTTATTTTGTTAATTTTATCGTTTTTGTTCTCAGGAGCAGAAATAGGCTTAACCTCAATTAGCCGTTCTCGAGTTAATAAGCTAAAATTAGACGGTAACAAAAGAGCCAGGATAATAGACCGCTTATTAAATAGGAAAGAATTAACAATAGGAACGGTATTGCTCGGCAATACAATTATTAATATTACTTGCTCTGCTTTATTTACAGCAATATTTATCAATCTTTTTGGAAATGAGGGCATTCTCCTATCAACAATTATAATAACATTTTGTATTTTATTGTTCTGCGAAGTTCTACCAAAAACTTATGCTATTCAAAATCCTGAAAAATTTGCATCATTTTCTGCTTATTTTGTATTGTTTTTTGTAAAGATTTTTTCTCCATTGACGCTAGGTATTCAATTTATTGTTAACCTCATCCTGAAATTATGTGGGCTGCATAAAGACAAGGAAGTGATATCTGCAGCGGATGCAATGCGTAATATGATTACTCTTCACCGCAGTGAAGGAACTATGTTACAACAGGATTTAGATATGCTAAGCAGCATACTTGATTTGGCTGAAACAGAGATATCACAAATTATGACCCATAGAAGAAACCTATTTTCTCTTGATATAGATCGGAATAAAGAAGAGTTAATAAGAGAGATTTTAACCAGCAGTCACAGTAGAGTACCTTTATGGCAAAAAGAACCAGAAGATATTATCGGTGTAATTCACGTGAAAGATCTAATAAATGCCTTGCGTGAGAAGGATAATAAAACAGAAGAAGTTGACATTGCCCAAGTTATGTCGAAACCTTGGTTCATACCAGAAAGTACGCTGCTTAGCGTACAACTTCACAACTTCCGTAAGAACAGGAAACACCTTGCACTTGTTATCGATGAATATGGAGCATTGCAGGGGATCGTAACCCTTGAGGATATATTAGAAGAAATAGTCGGAGAAATTTCCGATGAGCATGATTTGATTACGGAGAATTTTATAAAGAAAATATCTGATAATGTGTATCACATAGAAGGGGAATCTACTATTAGGGACATTAACAGGCAGTTATACTGGAATCTCCCTGATGAAGAAGCTACAACTCTAGCAGGTATGATTGTGAATGAAATAGAGCGCATTCCTGACGAAGGCGAGGAGTTTTCCATGTATGGTTTTCGCTTTAAGATTTTAAAAAAAGATAAAAATATTATTACTGTTGTTGAAGTGCAAGTAAAAACTGGTAATACTAGTAGTAGGAGCAATTAATTAGTGGAGTTTCATGGAAGATACAGTAAAAATAACGGCTGAAGAGTTGAAGGGTTACGTAGAGAGAATCGAAAAACTTGAACAAGAAAAGAGGGATGTGCAAGATCACATTCGTGATGTATATGCAAAAGCCGCAGATGAAGGTTGGGATACAAAAGTGATGAAACAAATTATTAGGCTGAGGAAGATGGATGATGATGACAGAGAGGAACAGGAAATATTGCTTGATACCTATAAACGTGCATTGGGAATGAGCTACGAAGAAGAGTTAAGTGAATAGCAGAATTGTAATTGGAATAAGTGGAGCATCTGGTTCTATTTACGGTGTACGAATTCTAGAAGCGTTGAAAGACGTTGATTATGAAACTCATTTAGTGATAAGCAGTGCTGGGAAAATAACTTTAGCTCATGAGATTAAAGAAAAACTTGAAGATATTACATCACTTGCAGATTTTTACTATTCTGAAGAAAGAATAGGAGAAAAAATAGCAAGTGGTTCATTTAAAACCTCAGGAATGATTGTAGCACCATGCTCTATGAAGACAATGTCTGAAATCGCATCAGGTGTTACTTCCAATCTATTGACAAGGGCTGCAGATGTAACGCTAAAAGAAAGAAGAAAATTAATTCTTATGGTGCGAGAGTCACCACTACATCTTGGGCATTTACAAAATATGTTAAAATTAACGGAGATGGGAGCAATAATTGCTCCACCAGTGCCTGCTTTCTATATTAAACCAAAATCGTTGGATGATATTATTAATCATTCTGTTGGCAAAGTATTGGATTTATTTGATATAAAATTACCTGACTTTAAGGAGTGGCAAGGAAGTGACAATTATTATTGATGGTAAAAAAATAGCAAACGACCTATGTGAGAGGCTATCACAAAAAATTGATATTTTAAAGAGAGAGTATAACATTTTTCCTTGCCTGAAAGTAATTCTCGTGGGCAGCAATCCAGCAAGTCAGGTTTATGTTCGCAACAAACAAAAAAAAGCAGAATCAATGGGCATAAGTTCTGAGACCATTGTTTTGCCTAATAATATTTCAGAAGATGAATTGATTGAAAAAATCAATGAGTTAAATGAAGATCGATCTGTGCATGGCATTTTAGTACAGTTGCCTTTACCAAATCATATTAGTGCAAGCAGAGTAATTAACGCAGTAAGTATTGAAAAAGATGTAGATGGCTTCCACGATGAAAACGTTGGCAAATTAGTTAAAGGTGAAAAAAACTGCCTTATACCTTGCACTCCTAAAGGTTCTTTGCATTTAATTAAATCAATTGAAGAGAACCTTTCCGGTAAAAACGCAGTGGTGATTGGTAGGTCAAATATCGTGGGCAAGCCAATGTTTCACCTATTGCTGCAGGAAAATTGCACTGCTACCATCTTGCACTCACAGAGTAAAGATTTAGCTGAATATTGCTCTAAAGCGGATATAGTAGTTGCAGCAGTCGGAAAGCCAAATTTTGTTCAAGCAGACTGGATAAAGAAAGGGGCAATAGTGATCGATGTTGGCATAAATAGTGTTAATGTAGGAGAGCTTGTAGGTGATGTTGACTTTGAGGGAATAAAAGGGAAAGCCAAAGCTATTACCCCAGTACCCGGAGGCGTTGGCCCAATGACAATTGCATTTCTAATGATGAACACTGTCATTGCTGCTTGCTTGCAGAAGGGAGTTGATGCTTCTAATTTCATTAGTTGAGGTATGAAGAGGAAAGCTATATGAAGATAGAATGTGCCACATCTCACAATTAATAAAAAATTGAGATTTTTGAAATCCCTCAGTAGTCAAATTTATTAAATATTTAGGATCATCATCATTCTACCTTATCCAAAGCCATTTTATACCTTTTTATCCCTTCTGGGGTAACCTTTTTTCAGTTAGCTATAGGTATAAAATAATGGAGTATGTCTCTCCATCATTCAACAGCAATTACAGTATGTTTTTACAAATTTGAAAATTAGTGTTAAATAAAAATATAAATGCAAAAGGAAAAGAAATGATTGAACTTAAAGGCCAAGAAATTTGTGCAGGCGGAAATAAGAAAAATTTGATTATTTTTTTACATGGTTGGGGCTCAAGTGGCGATAATTTCATTCACCTTGCTAAAGTTATGAGCAAGTTTTTACCCGAGTCATATTTTGTAGCACCCAATGCTCCGTTTGAAAGAGAAATAGGTGATGGTTATCAGTGGTTCAGCTTGGAAGATCGTAGTGAGGAAGCGCTATATAATGGAGTAAAAAATGTTACATCAATTGTAAATCATTTCATTGATACAAAATTAAAGGAGCTTAATTTAAAAGATACGCAACTTTCTTTAGTTGGATTTTCTCAAGGAGCAATGCTTGCAATACATACAGCTCTCACCCGCTCTCAATCATGTGCATCAGTTGTTGCATACTCTGGTAGGTTTCTTTCACCTTCAAAAACTGCACCAGAGATCAAGTCAAAACCTAACATATGTGTTATCCATGGTGATGCTGACGACGTGGTACCTTTTTCGTCTCTCGACTTAGCGGTTAAAGCTCTGAAAGAAAATGGGGTAAATGTTGAAGGGCACCCAATTCATGGATTAGGGCATATTATTAATGAAGAAGGGATAAAATTAGGAGTAGAATTTATCAAGAGGAATTTTAAAAATTAATTTTCATGCACTTGTTTTGCTTTGGTTATGGATATGTAGCTAAATTTTTATCGGGAAAACTACTGAACTTAGGTTGGAAAGTTAGTGGCACATCAAGAAGCAAAAATATACAAAATATAATCCTCTGTAATTATGAGAAAGTTAGCCAAGATCTGCTTAAAAGCGCAACGCACGTTTTAATTTCTATTCCTCCAGATGGCGATGATGTTGTGGAGAGATACGGTGATTGCCTGCAAAATGTCAAATGGTTTGGTTATTTGTCTGCAACTAGTGTCTATGGTGATCACTCTGGTAATTGGGTGAATGAGGAATCTGAAACAAAACCTATAGAAATCAGAGGAGAAAAGCGCCTTAGATCTGAAAAGAAGTGGCTGAATAGCAAACTGCCTGTACATATTTTTCGTTTAGCTGGAATATACGGTCCTGGTAGGAACGTGTTAATTGACTTGCAGCTTGGCAAAGCAAGAAATGTGAAAAAGGAAGGGCATTTTTTTTCTCGTATTCACGTTGAAGATATATCGAATATTCTATTTTCTTCCATGCAAAACATAAAACCTGGTGAAATATACAATTGTGCAGATGATTTACCCACTACACAATCTGAAGTGATAATGTATGCAGCCAAACTTCTCAACGTTAGCCCTCCAGAGCCAATTAAGTTACCAGATTATGCACAGAGTTTTTATTTAGGATCAAAAAAAGTAAGTAATGTTAAAATTAAAAAAGATCTTAATGTCTCTCTAATTTATCCTAACTACAAGGTGGGATTAGAGAGTTTGCACGTAAAAAAACTGAAATCACATTAGAATGAAGTAGATAGACCTATTGTTTAGTTGTATCCGTTCAGCAAAGTGGCAAAATAGGTAGGCGAGATAAACCAAAAAATCAAGAAAAAGTAAGTTTACAACAAATGGTCAGTGCTTGACACTGGAATCCAGCCTTTCCATAATCATCAAAACATTGTATTTTAACGTAAAACAGCTATTTTTATGCTCACCAACTTAATAAAATTCCTGGATCCAAGTAGTCAAGGCACTGGGATGACAAAGGAGAGCAGTGTCAGCTACTTGCATGACACCACCTGCCAAGCAAATTGCAATGTTCGTACAGTAAGCACTGATCACTTTTGCTTCAATATTTGCACATTAGCCATGCCTTGAATCAATATGTTTAGTTCTGTCATTGTGTCCGCTCAGACTAATGTTCTCTAGGCTCTGTGGACAAAAAATATGAAAAGAGAGAAAAAGATGGTAGTTTAGCCTAATAGGTAAAAAATGGAGAAACTACCATATGCAATATTACATCAAAGAGGAAAATTGGAAACAAATTTTAGAGTTCATAAAAAGCGTAAAAGGAATGCACAGCAAAGATGAAAAACGTTTAAGAATATTCATAGAGGCAGTGTGGTACATAGTGCGAAGTGGTTGCCAATGGAGACTTTTACCAAAAACTTATGGTAATTACAGGAGTATACATAAGCGATTTAAAAGATGGTGTGAAAGAGATGTCTGGAAAAAATTGCTTGAATATACTAAACAAGAGCCTGATTTAGAAGTTGCTATAATCGACGGTACGATCATCCGAGCCCATCCATGTTCATCTGGATATACAAAAAACTCCAAGGATCAAGAAGCTTTAGGGAGGAGCAAAGGTGGCTTTACAACTAAAATACATGCGCTTGTCGATGCACTTGGAAATCCACTTAAATTTACTCTGACTCCTGGTCAAAGAAATGAAATTACGCAGGCACAAGTGTTGACCGAAAGTATCTATAACTCTACTGTAGTAGCTGACAAGGGCTACGATAGCAATGCCTTTGTTACAAGTCTTGAAGACAAGGGATGTACAGTAGTTATTCCGCCAAAACGGAATCGAAAAGTGCAAAGGTATTACGATGAGCATATCTACAAAGAACGTCATTTGATTGAGTGTTTTTTTGGTAAAATTAAAAATTTTAGGCGCATTTTTTCCAGATTTGATAAAACTGCTGAGGTTTTTATGGGTTTTCTCAATTTTGTTGGAGCTCTTGTATGGCTTCTCTAAAATTTTGTCCACAGAGCCTAGGGCATAGGCCTTCATTATTAATAACACCTATTATTTCTTCAAATATCAAATTTGTTACAGTTCTATAACGATCACCATAACATGAATTCAATCTTATCCCTTTCCTTAAGTATTTATTTGTTATGTATTGAATAAGCCTTAAAGCACTTCCTTTGTTATTTTCTTTTTCCACATTTTCTATCTCCTCACAAAATTCACCAATCAGATTACTTTCATTTGTAGTTAATGGTATTTCTAGATCCATTAAAAGTGAGCCATCTTCCGAAAAACAAGAATAATCTGAACTACAGCTCGAATTTGAGTCCCAATCACTTGATTCAGTATAAGGCGTCTGATTACCATCAGTGGAACTATCATCTGAATCATGATCACTAGAGTTCTGTAGTCGATTATCACTTTCGTGTTCATCTGTTTTGTTTGACAAATCATTTTTGGCAAAGTTATACTCTTGGTTAAGAGAGAACTTCGTCGGATCTTCTATATCACTTTCAAGAATTTGTTGGTCTATTGTTTGTTGCTTTTTTATCTTATAAGTCATATTATATAACCATTACCCATTAATTCTTTGATAAATACTATAATACATAGACAAGTCAGCAAAGAAATTTGACTTACATTATTCTACCACGATTTCGAGATAGAGGAATGAATTATTTTAGTTTTGATATTTAAACGTTTTGTATCTGCTGTAATGATTTCACTTCCAATTTGCTATTCTTTACATATTGAATTGCAAGCACTAACGCTTTACTCCCAGAAGCTGTGGTACTGTAAGCTATATTTTGCAAAATAGCAGTTCTCCTGATATCTTTGCTATCTGAGACTGATTTCACACCTTTTGAAGTATTGATCACTAGATTTATTTTTCCATCTTTGAGCATATCAACTATGTGGGGTCTGCCTTCTCTCACTTTATTTACAGCTTTTGCAGCAATGCCGTTATTGTTCAGATACGAAGCTGTGCCTTTGGTGGCATATATTTCAAAACTCAGTTCTTTCAACATTCGTACAACAGGCAATATATACTTTTTATCATCATCTTTTACTGAAACCAGAGCTGTTCCTTCTGTTGGTAACTTGTATCCTGCAGCCATGTGCACTTTTGCAAGTGCAGCTTCGAAAGATGAGTCAATTCCCATCACTTCTCCTGTTGATTTCATTTCAGGACTAAGTAAAGTATCAACTCCTGCAAAGCGGGTAAATGGAAAAACAGCAGCTTTAACTGCAAAATGATTGAAAGGCTTGTTTTCCTGATTCAAATTTTTACCCAAAACAACCTGAGTGGCGAGCTTTGCAATAGGAATGTTGATTACCTTGGAAATAAAAGGAACTGTGCGGCTAGCCCTTAGATTTACTTCAAGTATGTATACATCACTCTCTTGAACAGCAAACTGAATGTTTATCAGACCTTTCACTTTTAATGCTAATGCTATTCTCTCAGTTTGGAGCTCGATCTCTTTTATTACTTCGTCACTCAATGTATTTGTCGGTATTGAGCATGTTGAATCGCCAGAGTGGATACCAGCTTCTTCAATATGCTCCATGACCGCTGCAATGAAAACTTTTTCCCCATCACATACAGCATCAACGTCAACCTCAACTGCATTGACTAAAAATTTATCAAGAAGCAGCGATCCGTGTTCAAAAATTTTGGTTTGATTCAAGACATACTCTTTAAAGCTCTGAGTATCGTGTCTAATCGACATAGACTGACCGCCAAGGACATATGATGGCCTGACTACTAGTGGAAACCCCACCTTTTCTGCATTGGTTAACGCTTCTTCTACTGAATGGCAGATAGAATTTTCAGGTTGTTTTAAATTAAGTTGCAAAGCAAGGTTTTTAAACCTCATGCGATCTTCTGCAAGGTCAATAGAATCAAACGAAGTTCCCAGAATTTTGAAACCTCTCTCGTTAAGCACTTTGGCTAACTTTAAAGGTGTTTGACCACCTATTTGAACTATTACACCAACTAGTGTGCCATTTTCTTGCTCTTTACTTAGTATTTCAAGCACATCCTCTGCAATCAGTGGTGCAAAATATAAACGATCAGCGGTATCGTAGTCAGTTGAAACAGTTTCGGGATTACAGTTGATCATTATTGTTTCATACCCCATTTCTTTGGCGGCAGAAGCTGCATGTACGCATGCATAATCAAACTCAATACCTTGACCAATGCGATTTGGACCACTTCCTAAAATGACAACCTTTTCTCGGTCAGAAATATTCGCCTCACATTCCGTTTTATTTTCAACATCACCCTCATAGCAGCCATACATATAAGCAGTGCTCGATTCAAATTCAGCTGCACAGGTGTCTACACGCTTATAAACTTGTTTGATGCCAAATTTTTTTCTTGTTTCTTCGATTTGCTCTACTTTCTTATTGCTTAATTTCGCCAATCTTGCATCTGAAAATCCCATTTTTTTCAGCTCTAACATTTCATATGCAGTTTCAGGAAGGCCGTTTTCCTTGATTTTTTGTTCAGCCAAGATGATTTGCTGTATATTTTGTAGAAACCATAAGTCATATCCTGTAATCGAATTTATTTCTTCTATGCTAATTCCGTGACGCATTGCGTCAGCAGCAATCAGTACTCTGTTTGGCAGCAATTTTGCTAATTGAGATTTTACGTGATCAATATCAATGTTCTCAGGAAATACTTCATCAAGTCCTGTAAGATCAGTTTCAAGTGAACGGAAAGCTTTCTGCAGTGACTCATTAAAAGTGCGGCCTATAGACATTACTTCTCCCACTGATTTCATGGAAGTTGATAGTTCACAATTCGTTCCCTTAAATTTCTCAAACTCAAATCGAGGGATTTTAGTGACGATATAATCAATCACTGGTTCGAATGCTGCTGGTATTATTGGAGCACAGTCGTTACGTATTTCATCGAGTGAATAGCCAATAGCAAGTTTAGTTACAACTTTTGCAATAGGATAACCTGTTGCTTTTGAGGCAAGTGCAGAAGAGCGAGAAACCCTTGGATTCATTTCAATTACAACGAGGCTTCCATCTTCTTTAGGATTCACTGCAAACTGAACATTTGCACCTCCGGCACTAACATCAATTTCTCTCAGCACTGCTATAGATGCATTTCTCATCTGTTGGTATTCTACGTCACGCAGAGTCAAAGCAGGAGCAACAGTTATGCTATCCCCAGTGTGCACTCCCATCGGATCAACATTTTCTATCGAACAGACTATTATGCAGTTATCTTTACAATCGCGGATAACTTCCATTTCATATTCTTTCCAGCCGATAATTGATTCATCTATCTGAACTTCATTTATTGGCGAAATTTTGAGAGCACTTTCTGCGATATTGAAAAACTCCTCTTTATTATATGCTATGCCACTACCTGCTCCACCAAGAGTGAATGATGAGCGGATAATTGCTGGTAATCCAACGTAGTCCAAAGCCTTTTTTATTTGTTCTTGATTTTTTATAATGATACTTTTGGGGTATTTCAGTCCTATTCTATCCATGGACTGACGGAATAACTCTCTATCCTCTGCTTTTTTTATTGCTTCTCTATTTACCCCTATTAATTCTACATTGTATTTGTCTAACACTCCATCATCTGCAAGTTTTATTGCGCAATTGAGTGCTGTTTGCCCGCCCATTGTTGGCAATATTGCGTCTGGCCTCTCCTTAATTATAATTTTCTCTATGATTTCAGGCAGTACCGGCTCAATATAAGTTGCATCAGAGAATTCAGGATCTGTCATTATAGTTGCGGGGTTGGAGTTAACCAAAATGACTTTATAACCTTCACTTTTTAATACTTTACAGCTTTGCGTTCCAGAATAATCAAACTCGCATGCCTGACCTATAACTATTGGGCCTGCTCCTATTACTAATATAGATTCTATATCTGTGCGTTTCGGCATAATTACAATAACGGTCTCTATTCAAGTAATGTTACCAATCTTTCCTGTATATGTGAATTTTTATTAAACCTATTAGCTAACTGTTTTTAGGCTTGACGCATAACTGTACGAACATTGTGATTTGAGTCCACTAGGATCCAAGTAGCCTTCTTCTCTTGTCATCCCAGTGCCCAGACACATAGCTGTACGAACATTCATTTTTGAAGGTAAATTGCACAGCAAATGGTGTCATTCAAGTAGCTGACACTGGTTCCTTTATGACGGCAGTGCCCAGAGGTGTCATCCCAGTGCTTGACACTGGGATCTAGGCTCTGTGGACAAAAAATATGAAAAGAGAGAAAAAGATGGTAGTTTAGCCTAATAGGTAAAAAATGGAGAAACTACCATATGCAATATTACATCAAAGAGGAAAATTGGAAACAAATTTTAGAGTTCATAAAAAGCGTAAAAGGAATGCACAGCAAAGATGAAAAACGTTTAAGAATATTCATAGAGGCAGTGTGGTACATAGTGCGAAGTGGTTGCCAATGGAGACTTTTACCAAAAACTTATGGTAATTACAGGAGTATACATAAGCGATTTAAAAGATGGTGTGAAAGAGATGTCTGGAAAAAATTGCTTGAATATACTAAACAAGAGCCTGATTTAGAAGTTGCTATAATCGACGGTACGATCATCCGAGCCCATCCATGTTCATCTGGATATACAAAAAACTCCAAGGATCAAGAAGCTTTAGGGAGGAGCAAAGGTGGCTTTACAACTAAAATACATGCGCTTGTCGATGCACTTGGAAATCCACTTAAATTTACTCTGACTCCTGGTCAAAGAAATGAAATTACGCAGGCACAAGTGTTGACCGAAAGTATCTATAACTCTACTGTAGTAGCTGACAAGGGCTACGATAGCAATGCCTTTGTTACAAGTCTTGAAGACAAGGGATGTACAGTAGTTATTCCGCCAAAACGGAATCGAAAAGTGCAAAGGTATTACGATGAGCATATCTACAAAGAACGTCATTTGATTGAGTGTTTTTTTGGTAAAATTAAAAATTTTAGGCGCATTTTTTCCAGATTTGATAAAACTGCTGAGGTTTTTATGGGTTTTCTCAATTTTGTTGGAGCTCTTGTATGGCTTCTCTAAAATTTTGTCCACAGAGCCTAGGGCGAGAGATATCGAAATTATTGAACGCTGGTTCGCAAAAGGAAAATATAAACTCAAACTATAATGATGGAGAGCCTATATTCCAGACTCGTAAAGAGGCATTGAACTATCCTCCGCAAAAGAAAGACATAAACTCGAACTCTGTGAGAGGAAACTATAATGGTGGAGAGCCTACACATCAGACCGTTCAAGAAGCACGGAACTATCATCGGCAAAAGAAAGGTATAGACTCAAACCCTGTAAGCAAAAAATCACTTGCACCACCAGTACCTCCTAAAAATTATACGGAAAGGGTTATACAAAGCAGGAATATAGAAGGGATTGGAAGAAATAAGTGATTTATGTGTAAAAAACAAGAGTTAACTGACAGAAGAATTAAAACTAGTGTCAGGCTCTTGTTTAATACATATAATTGCTTATATGTGTGGTTCATAGCACATTGTTTCAACTTTACGCTTCTTTAATCACTGTGCTATAGCTAACCCAAGAAAGGTTTTCCTACGTCATACCGCCGCGGCGCTAACAAGTAGCGGAATGACGAATTTTTGTTTTTCAAATTATCGGTAAACTTAAGTCATTTTAGCTATAAATTATGAAGATCTATTGTAAAGCAGCCAAATCAATATAACAGAATACACTAAGCTTTAAGCATAGAAACCACTTTATCGTAACTTGGCAGTGACTTAATTTCTCCAATTGCAGCTAGAGTGGCTTTTTCATGCTGAGATAACAATTCTTCTGCTGCTTTTTTTACGTTAGCAGTGGTAACTGCACTAATTTTTTCTATTAATTCATTTTTACTGATGTACCTATTATAGTTACCGTAGTAGTGTCCCAATGTTTCAGCACGTGAGCTAACACTTTCGCGTGACATTAAAATTTGGGATTTTACTCGCTCTTTCACTCTATTTACTTCTTCTTCCTTCAGATCATCTGTAGACAACTTCTTCAACTCTGTCGTTATAGATTTTAAAAGCTTATCTAAGTTACTACTGTCTGTACCAGCAAAAATGGAAAACATTCCTGTATTAGTATAGCTGGAATTAAATGAATAAACAGAGTAAGCTAATCCCTGCTTTTCCCTTACTTCCTGGAATAAACGTGATGACATTCCGCTCCCTAATATAGAATCAAGCACTTGAAACGTGTGATATTTATCGTCATGGCGAGAAACACTAGGTAGACCAATTAGCAAGTGTACCTGATCTAATTTACGATGTTCTAAATACTCACCACCAGTACAGCTCGCATTTTGGCTTTTTTTCAGCTTTTTAGAATGAATCTTTGAGAGAAAATCTTTGGTTAATGCAACAACTTCTTCATGTTCAACATTTCCTGCAACGGCAAATAGCATATTCTCACCAAAGTAATGCTCATTTATGTAATTATCTAGATCTCCTCGAGTAAAAGATTTTACAGTATTTTGCGTGCCTAAGATTGACCTACCAAATGGTTGGTCTTTATAAGCTGCCTCAAAATATTTGTCGAAAATAATGTCACTTGGTGAATCATTAGTTTGAAAAATCTCTTGTATTACAACACCCTTCTCACGTTCCAATTCATCTTCTGGAAATGTTGAATTCATCAATATATCTATTAGTATATCAATACCAGTTTTGATGTCTTTCTTGAGGACTTTTGCATAATAGGTGGTGCTTTCCCTACCAGTGCTGGCGTTGAAAACCCCACCTATGTCATCAAAAGCTTTTGCAATTTCAAATGCAGTTCTTGTCTTCGTCCCTTTGAAAGCCATGTGTTCTAGAAAATGGGATATTCCATTTTGATTTGCACTTTCCGCTCTACTGCCAACACCAACTCGTATGCTTAAAGCTACGGAATCAACATCACGCACCTGCTCAGTTATTATGCGCAGACCATTATCTAATTTTGTTACCTGGGGTACATTCATCTTATGTGTTCTTTTTTAAATTCTCTTCTGCAAAATCCCAATTAATTAAATGGTCAAGGAAAACTTTTATGTAGTCAATTCTACGATTTTGACAATCTAAATAATAGGCGTGCTCCCACACATCCATAGTGAGCAATGGCACTTGGCCATAAATTAATGGCAAATCTGCATTTGGAGTTTTGGTGATTTTGAGCTTTCCTTTTTCGAGCACTAACCATACCCATCCACTGCCAAACTGGCTTACTCCATGGTTGGAGAATTCTTCATAAAATTTATCAAAGCCACCGATATCGTCCTGAATTTTTTTTGCTAAAAGACTACTATCTTTAGGCTTACCACCACCATTTTTTTTCATTGAGTTCCAATAAAAAGTGTGGTTCCAAACTTGTGCTGCGTTATTAAATATAGGCAAGTTGCTGCTATTACCATGAACTTCTGTTATTAATTCCTCAATTTTTACGTGTTGATAATCCGTATTTTCAACCAGCTCGTTGAGTTTATTTAAATACCCTTTATGATGCTTGTCATAATGAAAATCTAAGGTTTTTGCAGATATATAAGGCTCCAAAGCTGTTTTATCGTATGGTAATTCAGGTAAAGTAAAACTCATAAAAACCTCTTTATTTCTAACCTACTTGGATGGTAGGGCAATATATGCTTTTGTGCAACATATAATTAATAGCTAAAACATTTAGGTATCTATTGCATTATTCTAAATTATACTACAATAATAATTATTATATAAGCCATAGAAACGGATTAAATACAAAAACTTCCTTGACAAACTCCGCCAGCCCCCTTATCATGAAAATGAAGCTATTTATTTATCTTCTCTGTACAGATTAAATGACAAAAAAACTCACGTATCTGGCGTCTCATGTTTAATTTTTTGCACTATGTGCACTCTATGTCTTTATCAAATTTCTAGGTTTTTACCTATACAAGCTGAAATACGCTTATAAAGCATTTAAAACATTAAAAAACGCCAACTTAAAAAATGGATAGTGAATAATTAGCTACCCTAGGGTTTCTTTTGCCTTTTTTTCTGTTTAGTTAATTTCTTAATGTTTATAATTTAGATTAGTTGCGGCTTAAAAGCAACTGAATCGCGGTTATTAAACGTTTAGAATAAAAAAACGCCATACTTGAAAGTATAATGTAAGTAATTAGCCAACCACGGGGCTTCTTTTGCCTTTTTTTTTATTTGGTAAATTTCTTAATGTTTATAGCTCAAAGAGCCCAAGAGAGGTGTCATGCCAGTGCTCCTTTTTTTGTCATCCGAGTAGCCCCTATGATGTCATTCCAGCGCGTGACGCTGGAATCTAGTTCTTATTGTACATTTACTTGGTGTAGAGTTAAGTTTCCTAGATCCCAGTGTCTGGGCACTGGGATGACAAGGAAATAGGCACTGGGATGACGAGAAAGGAGCACTGGAATGACATCATAGGGGCTACTTGCATGACATCATTCTTTTTCCTGGATCCCAGTGTCAGCTACTCGGATGACAGGAGAAGGAGGCTACTTGGATAACAAGAAATAGGCACTGGAATTGCAAAGAGTTTGCAAATATTAGTTATTACCTGTAGAATACAGAGAAATTAGTAAGGATTTTAATAGGAATAATATGCCATCTGTTACTTTTGTTTTACCTGATGGGAGTAAGAAAAGCTATGAAGCTGCAGAGGGAGAAACTCTGCTTAATTTAGCCCACAGAAGTGATCCAGATCTGCTTGAAGGTGCATGTGAAGGCTCTCTTGCTTGTTCTACATGCCACGTGATTGTTGATCCAAAGTTTTATAATGCTGTAGAAACGCATAATCCCATATCTGATGAGGAAAACGATATGTTAGATTTAGCCTTCGGCTTAACGGAGACATCAAGACTTGGGTGCCAAATAAAAATCACAAAAGATATCGACGGCTTGTGTGTAACCATACCAAGGGGTACAAGAAATATATCATTGGATAAACAGGGGAGTGATTAGCTATGCGTAAGATTTTTATCTATATTATCATCTCTTTACTTTTGTTTATTCCTGTAGCGTATAGTGGTTTTTGGTATTTTTCTGCATGTAAGGTAAAAAATCTTTTAGCTGAAACAATACTATACATTAACGACGAAAAGTTTGATATTTTACATGATTTTAGTGGACTTCCTTCTAACCTAATTTTCCGTGTGACAAACCCAAAATTTTCCAATGAGCAATTAACCATCTCATCTGATGCTTTATTGATAAAAAATAGATTGTTTGATAAATCAGTATATATCTACATACCAAGCAATGAAGTCAACATTGTTGTTCATGGTGATGAGAAAAAGAATATAAAATGCCACACAAATGATAGCAGCCACTTTGTTGTTAGACTAAATGATTTACCATCTTCATTGCGATTCAACAGAAATAGTACCGTGATAGACTATATAGATACACTTCGTTACGAAGATTATGGATTAAAATGTGATGTTTCAGAAAATCAGCAAAGTGTTATAACTGAAGTGAATGATAAAAGTAATTACATTCAATTTCACCTCGATAAAGAACCAAGTGGAAATACTAAACTAGGATTTGATTTTTATACTTATCGGTATAAAAATACTGCAAGTCCTGAAAGTTACCTTAGTATCGACACTAAATTTGATTACGAATTTGTAAACCACATCTCAGCTTCCAGAATTAATTTCAACATAGAGAAATTTTTAATTCAAAGTAATAATTTTTCTCTTGCTGCAGATGGTGGAGTGCAAAATTATAATTTGGTTACGTCTTCATTTAAAGACAAAATCAACGTGGCTATATCAAATTATAAAGAATTAATCTCGTTTATGATTGGTGACTCAAAAACTTCAGATGCGTTTGAAAAATTAATGTCTTCCTTATCAGAAAAAACAACTGATGACGGCATTCAATTTTCAATAAAGTACGATGATGATGTAGGGTCAAGCTTTATTGGAAAGTTATCCATCACTGATTTTATGAACCAACTCAACCCAATTAACCAAGGATGAGAGCAGTAGTTAGTTTACTTTTCATATTGATATTTCACTCAGGCGTAAACGCTTTTACTCTGGATAATAAACTCAGAGATAAAAGCATGGAAAAACGAGCAACCAGTTTATTTGAAATAATAAGGTGTCCAATATGTTCTGGCGAATCATTGTCTGAATCTGGATCTCAGATCGCGTATGATATGCGAGAAGCAATTCGTAAAAAAATCAATGATGGATACACAGATGAAGAGATAATCTCAGAGTTAAAAAATTCTTACGGCAATTCAATTATAACTACCCCACCTAGCACTTACATCTTGTGGTTTATTCCACTTACAACTCTGCTTATTGGGTGTTTTTTAATACGAAAGTATATCAGTATGTCCAGTATATTTAAACCTTTTATGTAATGTAACCGTTCACAGATTTCCACTTAGTTCTTCAATCTCACTAATGGAAAGACCAGTGCACTCAACAATAATGTTGATGTCAACACTATTAGCCAGCATTGCTTTTGCGATTTCAATTTTTCCTTCTTTTCTACCTTCTTCTCTACCTTTCTCCATACCTTTCTTCATACCTTCTTCAAGTTTGTATTCAAGAATAGCTTCCTCTTTGTACAGATCCATTATTCTTTCTTCATATGCCGTTAGATCTTTTTCACTCCAGTGAAACTTGTCTAATTCATCATATGCTCGCTTTATTATTGGTGCTTCTTTCGCAATCTTTTTTAGATCTTTTTCAGTGGTCTCTTCTGCATGTTGTTGTCTAAGTGAAGAAGGTCGCCCCTCTTCACTCGACTTCAAAACCGTACGTGAGACTTTGCGCCTCATACGGCTTCTCTCTAATTTGGTGCTTGTCATGCACACCTCCTGTGTAATTCATCGTGACAATGCCCATGTAACAAAGATAAATTTTTGATCATATTGTTTCGTCTATTCCGGTCTTTATGATGTATTTCTATTATATCATCACTTTCAAACCATAGTCTACAATTACCGCATTTACTTTGTTGTAACTTCAATAGTTTTATTACTCTTGATGGCTTATCTGGTATTTCTCTAAGACGATTACCCCAATAAACCCAATCACCATCATATGGAGATCTGGTTTTTTGCACTTTGATATGTCGTTTAATAACATGATCGCTGTGTATAATAAGATGTATCTTGTTACTTGTCATAAAACGCCAGTTATCGTTATTATACTTTTTAAAGTATTTTCTTTTTATCCAGCATTTCCCTTTGTTTGGGTGCCTAAAGACTGCCCACTTCCAGAGCTTTCTATGTATAGTATTATCCAATGAGCTAAAGATTTTACATGAAACTACTGAAGAGTAATATTGACTCCACCCTCTAATGATTGGATTGAGATTCCTTATTACTACTTCCTGTGGCGCCCCACGCATTTCTCTAAGTTTATGTTTAATAGCAAATATATGCTGCTTTATAGAATTACGACTTGGTTTTATTAATAATTTGTAACCTTTCTTACTTTCTTTTGTTGGATATTGTCTTATTGAAAATCCAAGAAAATCAAATCCTGGTTTTATTCCATTAATGATTTTTAATGTATGAGAAACTTTTGTCTTAGAAGGCTTTAATTCTAATCCAATGGTTTTTAACCATTCTTCAACTAGAACTTTTGCCCTAAGAATAATTTCTTCACTTTCATGTATGACGACAAAATCATCACAGTAGAAAATTACACTAATAGACTTTTGCGCATTTTTATGCGATATCCTACCATATTTTCTTTTCATGCATTGAAAGAGTTCGTTTGTTAATGCTTTTTTGATATGTTGCTCTAATCCGTGTAATGCAACACAAGCTAGCAACGGTGAGATCGTCCCTCCTTGAATTGTACCACGTTTTGTGGATTGAAACTTTCCATCTTCCATAACGCCTGCCCTTAACCATCCTCTTATGATTTTCTTTAACGTTGGTGTGGTATTGAGCTTTTCAAGCAGTTTATTATGGTTAATATTGTCAAAACATCCAGAAATATCAGCATCTAAGAGCATGTCTTCAAACTGAGTAGAAAGAAGTTAAGAAGTATGGTATAAGGTACATTTTAAGATGTACCCAAGCGATATAAGTGACAAAGAATGGAAGACAATAGAGCCATATTTTGAACCTAAAAAGACCGGCAGACCAAGAAAACATAGTATTAGAACAATTATTAATGCAATCCGCTATATGATGAGAACAGGATGTCAATGGAGACAACTGCCTAAAGATTTTCCACCATGGAAAACCGTATATAGTTGTAATTCGCGCTTGAAAAAAAGTGGAATATGGCAAGAAATTCATGATTTTCTAGTTAAAAAAGTAAGAGAGATGATTGGTAAAAATAAGACTCCATCAGTAGGTATAATTGATAGCCAGTCAGTGAAAACTACTCAAAAAGGGGATCCAGAGGATATGATGCTGGCAAAAAAATAAAGGGCAGAAAACGCCATATTATTGTAGATACTGTGGGTCTTGTAATTGCTGCTGAAGTACAGAGTGCAAGTATTCAAGATCGTGATAGTGCTCTAAATCTTTTTGCCCAAGCTAAATGCAAAGTTCCAACTTTACGTAAGTTTTTTGCTGATCAAGGGTACATAGGTAAATTACAAAACAGATGCTTATTGGAAACGGGATGTTTATTAACGATTGCCAAGAAAATAGTTGATACAGGATTTCAAGTTATTCCCAAACGTTGGATTGTTGAAAGAACTTTTGCCTGGCTTTCCAATTTTAGGCGCATGAGTAAAGATTACGAGCATTCTCCTCTCACCTCAAAAAACTATATCTTCTTTAATATGATCACTATTATGCTTCACAAATTAGCTCATTCTTCAGTTTGAAGACATGCTCTAATACATATGCTGTTTTCTGTTTTAGCACATCAAATATGGCTTCAATTGCATCATGACATGATCTACCAGGTCTAAAACCATAAGTGTTTGGCTCAAGTTTTGCCTCCCATTCTGGTTCTAAAGCCATTTTTACAAGTGTTTGTTTTGCTCGACACGATATAGTAGGTATACCAAGCGGGCGATGCTCCGATGGCTTACCAGGTTTTGGGATCCAGACGCGTCTTGATGGCTTTGCTTTTTCTTTTATATCTAAAGAATATGATAGTTGTAATCTTTCTTTTTGATTAAGATTAGCCTTTCCATCAATACCTGCAGTCTTCTTCCCCCTATTGTCCTGTGTTACTTTCCTAACAGCGAGTGTTTTTGCACTTGTTGATTTGAGTAATAATCTCTGAAGATTATGCATCTTTCTGATATCATTACATTTAGAAGCTTGGTAAATTCGTTTTTGTAGCTTAAATGAAGATTTCTTCAGCTTTCGCCAAGGAATTCCATTCCATTCATACCTAGCTTTTTGCTGGTCCATAACATATTCACTACTATTCACCACTTTACCTTCCAAATTAAAGTGTTTACGTCTGCGTATCCCAGATATTACTTTGGGCATTAGCTTCTTAAACAATCCTTCCACATAGCAGCTTGTGGTTGGCTACCTACTTATATTTTTATGAATATAAGAGCTTTTATGTGGTTACTCCGTTCCATGGCTTCGTTTCACGTTAAACTTAGATTCCTACTATTTGCCGGAAGCTGGGAACATCAATAACTAAAGTCTTCAATCTTTAGTTCCCCTTTTGCTTCGTACCATTTTGGTCTATGCGTAGTTCAACCTCTTTTCGCATACTATGCTTTGACGACAATTCAAACATAGGTTCCTCTCGTAATCATATCTAACTCTGTTTGCAGGGATTCACCATGAGGTTTAGTGTTACCTGCTTTTATCTCATGCTTGCATCCCAAAGGTTGCCACCCTTTAAAAGGTGAGATATACATTATCCCCGATGTCTAGGGAAAGTGGAATTTAACCACCACAAAACCACGACTTTCAGGGTCGCACTAAAAAAGTAACACCACTTTTCGACTATATTTTCCAATTGATCTTCCTTCTTCTTAAATTTAGGCAACTCTATAAAAGTGAAACTAAAGTCTTTTAGATCATGTTCAAAGGTTACCTTATCAAGAGTAACATGATCGGATTTGTAGGCTGATTTATGAGGAAATAGAATAAAATCAGTGATAGCAATGAAGATAACTTCTTTAAGTTCATGATATCTGTCACCTACACCGGCTTGGCTTGAATAAGCTTTAGCAGCATAGTATTGGGCACGTTTTTCAAAGCCAGTCGTTCTAGCAACCTACATCTCGCAAATAAATTGAACACCTGTAGAATCTCTACAGAGTACATCGACAATACTCTCCTTTTTAGCGGCAATTTCAGGGTTTTGAATGGGACTTAGAAATTTTACATCTTTTATTTCAGCCTCACCAGTGAGACCTAGAATATCATTGAGAAAATGAACAAGAATATCTTTGTTTTTCTCAGTACCAAAGATACGCCGGAACGCGAAATCATTTTTTGGATCGAGAAATTTAGAAAAAGCCATAACAAAAATGCCTGAAAAACGTTAATAATTATACACTATTATTAATAATTATTCAATCATATTTTTAAGTATTACAATTTTTGAAGCTAATGGATTTAATCGCAAAGCCATAGGATGACAGAAATTTAATGATCCAGGATATACTCCTTTGTTAAGGGAGATTGAGCATTTTCGAATATTTCTTGAGTGCTTCCAGACTCAACAATTCTGCCATTATGAAAGAAAATTACACTATCAGATAACTTTTTAGCTTGCTTCATTGAATGAGTCACCATAATTATAGTAAATCTTAATTTCAGCTCTTGTATAAGATTTTCGATTGCATTGGTTGCCATTGGATCAAGAGCGGAGCACGGTTCATCCATTAATAAAATAGTTGGCTTCACTGCAATTGCGCGAGCGATGCATAGCCTCTGTTGTTGGCCACCGGATAAATCGAGTGCACTATCTTGCAATCTGTCCTTCAATTCTTCCCATAAACCAACCTTGGTTAAACTATTTTCCACCATCTCATTCAATTTTTGCTTATCCTTCGCCATACCATGCAATTTTGGCCCATAAGCAACATTATCATATATTGATTTTGGAAAAGGATTTGGCTTTTGAAATACCATACCAACTTTTGCTCTAAGTAGTACAACATCCATATCGCGTGAATATATATCACCCAGCCCATCGATATCTAATTCACCAACAGTTTTGCATCCAGGTACATAGTCATTCATACGATTAAAACAACGCAAAAATGTTGATTTACCGCACCCGGATGGTCCGATAAAAGTAGTAACTTTTCTTTTATAAATATTCAAATTTATATCGAATAAAACTTGCTTAGAGCCATACCAGAGATTTAAATCTTTAACAGAGGCACGTGTATTGCTCATATCACATCCTGCATTGAATAGAGCCCCGGAATTTCTCTTTTATTTTCATATAGCCATACTGCTGCTTGAACAGCTCCTCTAGCAAATGTTGTGCGATCAATTGCTTTGTGGTTTAGTTCTATCCGTTCATCAGAATTAACAAACATCACGCTGTGATCTCCTATTACTCCACCTCCACGAGATACTGCAAAACCTATTCCCCCCTTTTTTCTTATGTTTGAACCACTATGTAAATATTGATTGGACTGAAAATCCACTTTTGAAGCGTTAGCAATTGTTTTGCCAAGTTCTATAGCTGTTCCAGATGGTGAATCCTTTTTTAAGTTATGATGCATTTCCCAAATCTCAACGTCATATTCATTACCTAAAAGCTCAGCAGCTTTTTTTACCAATTTCAGCAACACATTAACCCCAACACTCATATTTGCTGACCATAATATTGGAACTTCAGCAGCATACTCTTTTAAATTGACACCTTCTATTCCAGTTGTGCCACTCACCAGCGGTGTTTTAAATTTTACAGCTGCTTTAAGGCAGTCTAACATACATTCTTTAGTTGTAAAATCTATTACAACGTCGGATAACTCAAATATGCCACTAATAGAACTTGTAACCTTGATTCCTAGATTGGCTATAATTGGTCCAATATCTGAATCTATGTACTTACTGCCTGAACGGGCAACAGCACCTGCTATTTCCACTTTGGTATTTGTAATTAATTCATTGAGTATTTTCTTGCCCATTTTGCCTAAGCAGCCTATTACTCCAACTCTGATTTTCATAAAGCTTTTTACGTTTATTAAGAATGTTATGCTTTTTTTTAAGCTCTGTCACTTCTGATCTATATTCTATAGCTCTACAATTCAAAATGAATACATATCCTATTGAGCTCTATATTACATACCAGGTTGCTCTGCCTTTTCCATGCTGAGTAATGTGATTACTCTTTACGAGATTAGATACGTGCTTCTTTAAGGTATTGCAGTTTGCTTTAGTAATATTTTCCAAATCCTTAATTGTAAGACGTCCATGTTTGCTGAGTAGTGCTAGTATTTCAGCAGAAAGTGGTGGTAAATAGAGATTTAACACTTTTTCATGTGACACCTTTTGTTCAAGATAAAATTTTTGCTTTTGTAGTGACCTTAAAAAGAACATAAGCCATGGATTAAAATCATTGCTGCTCGTCTTCAAGGATTGTTGAGTACGACACAAAGCCAAGTAGTAACTCTCCTTATTACTTTCAATTATACTTTCAAGGGAACTGTAAGGTACATAGATATACCCTAACTTTAGTAACAAGAAAGTTGTGAGAATGCGTGATAATCTGCCATTTCCATCCTGGAAGGGATGAATAGCTAAAAAAGTAACTATAAAAATGCCAATAATTAATAGAGGATGTAACGATTTTACTTCTAATTGTTGGCTAGTCCAATAAATAAGTTCTTGCATTTGTGTCGCTGTTTCAAGCGGAGAGGCTGTTTCAAAAACTATGCCCAAGCTTTTTCCAGATTCATCAAACGCCTCAACATGATTGGGAGATTTTTTATATTCTCCCATGTGCCTTTGATCTTTATATGAAAATTGTAAAAGCCGGATATGAAACTGTTTTATAGTGTTTTCTGTAAATGGCATCTTGTTAAAGTTTTGAAATACTTCTTCACACACATACGCATATCCGGCTATTTCTCGTTCATCTAGAGAACGAAATGAGCGTGTATCAAGTTTGGATAATAATTGTTCAATTTCACGGTCTGATAGTTTTGCCCCTTCAATACGGGTAGAAGAACCAATACTTTCAATTGTTGCAATTTTCTTGAGCATTTGTAAACGTTCTGGAGCTAAATTACCAAACAATTGCCATACTCCTTTAAATTCATCAATTTCAGCAACTAATTTTAACATTTCAGGTGTTATTACAATTTTTGAAATGTCAAACATATCTGTATTTTTATCTAGGCTCTGTGGACAAAATTTTAGAGAAGCCATACAAGAGCTCCAACAAAATTGAGAAAACCCATAAAAACCTCAGCAGTTTTATCAAATCTGGAAAAAATGCGCCTAAAATTTTTAATTTTACCAAAAAAACACTCAATCAAATGACGTTCTTTGTAGATATGCTCATCGTAATACCTTTGCACTTTTCGATTCCGTTTTGGCGGAATAACTACTGTACATCCCTTGTCTTCAAGACTTGTAACAAAGGCATTGCTATCGTAGCCCTTGTCAGCTACTACAGTAGAGTTATAGATACTTTCGGTCAACACTTGTGCCTGCGTAATTTCATTTCTTTGACCAGGAGTCAGAGTAAATTTAAGTGGATTTCCAAGTGCATCGACAAGCGCATGTATTTTAGTTGTAAAGCCACCTTTGCTCCTCCCTAAAGCTTCTTGATCCTTGGAGTTTTTTGTATATCCAGATGAACATGGATGGGCTCGGATGATCGTACCGTCGATTATAGCAACTTCTAAATCAGGCTCTTGTTTAGTATATTCAAGCAATTTTTTCCAGACATCTCTTTCACACCATCTTTTAAATCGCTTATGTATACTCCTGTAATTACCATAAGTTTTTGGTAAAAGTCTCCATTGGCAACCACTTCGCACTATGTACCACACTGCCTCTATGAATATTCTTAAACGTTTTTCATCTTTGCTGTGCATTCCTTTTACGCTTTTTATGAACTCTAAAATTTGTTTCCAATTTTCCTCTTTGATGTAATATTGCATATGGTAGTTTCTCCATTTTTTACCTATTAGGCTAAACTACCATCTTTTTCTCTCTTTTCATATTTTTTGTCCACAGAGCCTAGCTACCCTAGGGTTTCTTTTGCCTTTTTTTCTGTTTAGTAAATTTCTTAACGTTTATAATTTAGATTAGTTGCGGTTTAAAAGCAACTGAATCGCGGTTATTAAGAGCATGTCTTCAAACTGAAGAATGAGCTAATTTGTGAAGCATAATAGTGATCATATTAAAGAAGATATAGTTTTTTGAGGTGAGAGGAGAATGCTCGTAATCTTTACTCATGCGCCTAAAATTGGAAAGCCAGGCAAAAGTTCTTTCAACAATCCAACGTTTGGGAATAACTTGAAATCCTGTATCAACTATTTTCTTGGCAATCGTTAATAAACATCCCGTTTCCAATAAGCATCTGTTTTGTAATTTACCTATGTACCCTTGATCAGCAAAAAACTTACGTAAAGTTGGAACTTTGCATTTAGCTTGGGCAAAAAGATTTAGAGCACTATCACGATCTTGAATACTTGCACTCTGTACTTCAGCAGCAATTACAAGACCCACAGTATCTACAATAATATGGCGTTTTCTGCCCTTTATTTTTTTGCCAGCATCATATCCTCTGGATCCCCTTTTTGAGTAGTTTTCACTGACTGGCTATCAATTATACCTACTGATGGAGTCTTATTTTTACCAATCATCTCTCTTACTTTTTTAACTAGAAAATCATGAATTTCTTGCCATATTCCACTTTTTTTCAAGCGCGAATTACAACTATATACGGTTTTCCATGGTGGAAAATCTTTAGGCAGTTGTCTCCATTGACATCCTGTTCTCATCATATAGCGGATTGCATTAATAATTGTTCTAATACTATGTTTTCTTGGTCTGCCGGTCTTTTTAGGTTCAAAATATGGCTCTATTGTCTTCCATTCTTTGTCACTTATATCGCTTGGGTACATCTTAAAATGTACCTTATACCATACTTCTTAACTTCTTTCTACTCAGTTTGAAGACATGCTCTGAGACACACACTAAAGAATGAATTTTGGTAGGCATAAAAGCAGCTATTTTATGTTAAAATACAACATTTTGATGAAATTATAAGAAAGGCTGGATCTGAGTAGTCAGCTACTCGTCAGTGCATGTTGAAAAATCATTTTATGATCCAAGTCAGTTTTTTTACAGGTAACTTCTAAGCTTATCAATTTTTCCAAGATCTTCTTAAGTTCTGAAAGTTGCAAACTTTTCAAATGAGATTTAAAGCTCTGCAATTGTTTAAAAAACAATGGAGGACTCAGTTGATCAATTGCAACCTGCTCACTCATTCCACCTTGCACTGACAGCAAAACGTTTTCAAGACGCAAAAAGTAATTTGATATAATACGAATCAGCGCTATCGGTGAAAAATTTTCTTGCGATATCAATACATCAGAAATTCTAATGAAGCGCGACATATCTTTACTTGCTATGGCAGAGCATAGATCATCAAGTGTAGCATAGTCGTTGCCGGAAGTTGAAAAGCATAATTCTATATCAGTAAGTTTTAGGTCTTTTCTCTCCCCTAAGTACAAAACTAACTTTTCAAGTTCTGAACATATAGGCAGCTTGCTATGATTAAAGTAAGATTGCAAATGGTAGATTATCTCATTTGTGCATTTTATATCATTTTGTTTTAAGTAACTTGATATAATGTCATAAAGATTGCTGTTGCTGTCCTTATAGCAAGCAATCACACCAAAAATTTTTGAACTCTCCATATAACTTTTGGTTGCAGAATTATATGGAAGATCACTTGCTACCATCATTACATAATGACCACTTGCATTATAATCCAATACGTTTTTTAACTCTTTGGATATACCTCCACTCACATTTATCAGCTTAATTAATTTTTTGCTGGTAAACATCGAAATGTTTGCCAATTCAGAAAATAGTAAACCGGGTGACTTATTCACTATTGCAAAATCCATCACCTGAACTGAATACTCATCCAAATTAGCAATTATTTCTTGTACATAAAAACCAACCTTACTGTTATCACTTCCATGAATTAACACACCACTTAAAGCATCAGGTTTCTCTAGGAATTTTTTAACTTTGAATGGTGTGACCCTCATGCTATCTATATGATATCATTCTCATTTGACTGTACATGAGTATCCAAAGACTCTGAGCTTTCTTGTACAATATCATCTGCCGTACTCTGCACATTATCCGACTCTTCTGTTTTTCCTGTAATATAATTATAAAATTTTTTCACAGGCTTAGATATATATTTAGAAAAAAATCCTTCTTCGCTCATATTGCTTACTCCATAAAATTAACAACTTATCATTAGCATATAAATAATAGTATAGCAAAAACTATTTTGTGCTAAGATAGTGATGTTTTATAATGAGTATATTACAAAATTATTAACATTCGAGATCAAAATTAAGCCAACCTGCTTAATACTAGCCTTATAAAATAAGCGATAATTAAATATACCGCTGCAACAAGTATAATTGCAGGGCCAGTTAACAAATCAAAACTTGCAGATAACATCAGACCTGATATCCCAGAAATCACAGAAAAAACTGTTGCAACAATAATCATCTGCATCGGAGTTTTCGAAATGAGCCTTGCAGATGCTGCTGGTATTAGCAAAAATGCAGCAATGAGTAATATTCCTATTAGTTGGGCAGCAATTGCTATAAATATAGCAAGAGTGATTAAAAATTCTAGTCTAACAAAGGTAACATTAATTTTTTCAACTACTGCTAAATCTTGATTAATTGAAATCATTAACCAATAACGCCATCTAAATATTAATGTCAAAGTAACTATTACAGAGATTAAAAAAATCAATATTATATCACTTTGATCGAGCGTTAATATATCACCAAACAGTGAGCTAATAATACTATTATTGCCAGATGGAAGAAAAGACATAAGTATTAAACTCGATGATAAAACTACATTGGTAACAATGTTCAATATCGTATCAGCAGAATATAATCTGTTAAAATTAAGAGAAAGTAGTATAGCAAATGTAATTGCAATGAGCATTATGCTAAGCGATGGGCTAATCTTAAAGATTAAAGCAAGTGCAACACCGAGCAATGAAGAATGGGACAAACTATCACCAAGATAAGATAACCTTTGCCATATCATAAACGATCCTAAAGCGCCTGTTACTAGGCTAATTACGACTACTGCAACTAGACTGTTGATGAAAAAGTCCTGGGTAAGCATGCTATATGGCTATTAGATAACTGACAACAAATCTATCTTCGGATATCAGAACATTATGGGTTCTGCATGCAGAACCTGTTGTCATAAATTCAAAATTTAAACCTTTTTGTTCCATAAGATAGGACTTCACTGAAGAACATAGTATATTGCGTGTTTTACCAGTACCTATTATCAAAATTTCTATTTCCTCTGTTAAAAAAGATTCAAAATTATTTATATCACTTTCTTTCAATTTAATCACCTTTTCAGGAAAAACTATAATTGAGCCGCAATATTCTCTATTATTCACCAAAAATTTTCCTTCCCTGTAACCATTTATAAGATTTTTATTCTCGGAAATTAAGGGCATAAGTCAAACTATTAATTGAGTGTCACATACCCACCATTCTGGTTGCTTTTTTCCGATATTAACTGCAGCAACTTTTGCATTTTCCTCACTATCGAATATTCCAAAACATGATACACCACTGCCTGACATGCGAGAAAGTATAGAGCCTTCTTGTGACTCAAGTGTTGATATCACATCCTTAATTTCAGGTACTAGGCTTATTGCTATTTCTTGAAGATCGTTTCTCGTCTCTTTAAGAAGCTTCAACAAATCCTTTTCAGCGTCATCGCTCCACTCAATTGGCTCAGAAAATTTTCCTTCATGTTTGGAAAATACCTCTGGTGTACTCAAAAACTTTTTTTTCGGTTTCACAAGCACCACATTCGTGGGTAAAGAGAACTTTTTAATGTGGCATAATTCTTCGCCAATACCCCTAACAAAGACAGGCTTGCTATCTACACTTGCGGGAACATCAGCACCAACGCTTAGGGCTATTTCATTTAAAATCGTCCTATCAATCTCCCACAGCTTCCCTAGCGTGCGTATCACAGCTCCAGCATCTGAGGATCCGCTACCGAGTCCTGCAGCAATTGGTATGTTCTTTACAACTCTAATAGAAACTTTAGTACGCACTGGAGCATGTCTAAACAGCAGATTAACCGCTTTCATTACAGTGTTATACTGGTTATTTATTCTAGACTCGGAGTTTATAAATTCAACTGTAGAGTTATCGTATCTAGAATACTTCTCACCTACTTTTATTTCCAAAAAATTAGAAAGATTAGCAAAGACAAATAAACCTTCAATCAAGTGATATCCTGTTTCCTTCTTATTTACAACATGCAAAAAAAGATTGATTTTTGCAGGCGCCTTTACACAAAAACTTTTCATTATATATCTTCACTAACACTATTTTTACATTATATGTATAATGCTATTTTAGTCAACTTTTATAAGGTTTTCGCACTTCTGATGAGATCAAATGCCATAAATCCCAATTTCTCTGTATGGGTAAATGCGTCCGCTGGTACAGGCAAAACAAAAATCTTAATAGACAGAGTATTGAGACTTTTATTAGAAAACAAAAGAAATATTCTTTGCTTAACGTTCACCAATGCTGCAGCAAACGAGATGGGGAATCGCATTCACAGCATACTCAGTAAGTGGGCAATATGTTCAGATAGTGTGTTGGCAGCAGATCTAGAACAACTAGATTTCTTTCCGATGTCATTCCAGCGCGTGACGCTGGAATCCAGTAAAAAAAAAGAATGGATCCCAGTGTCACGCACTGGGATGACAGGGGGTGGTGCATCGCATAACCATGATTTAAGCAAAAAACCAGCGGTAAACCCTTTGGTGTCATCCCAGTGCGTGACACTGGGATCCAGAAAAAATAAAGATTATTTAACAAGAGCAAGAAGGCTTTTCTCTGAACTGGAAAATCTTGGTCTAACTATACAAACCATACACGCTTTCTGTTACAAATTAATTTCCAACTTTCCCATAGAAGCTGGCATCGCCCCAAATTGTACACTGAGTGAATGTAAAGAATTACATTCCATCATATTCAATAAAGTGCTTCATAACGAAACTGTGCAAGATAGTATAAACTTCATTGCAACTGAAATTGATGAAAATAAACTACGCGATTTGCTTTATACTTTATGTGTAAAGAGATCGATGTCAGCAAATGATTCGGAATATATCAAAGATAAACTCAATGCTCCAGATGGAATTCATGATTTACAAAGTGGAACGACTGAGCATATAAAAAGATTAGCAGAGATATTAAGTGAAGGCAGTAAAAGAGATCAGAGTTATAGTGCAATGCTCTCTGATTGGTGTGACAGCACCAATAAGGAGGATATAGAAAGTCTAGCCAAGGTATTTCTCAAATCAGAATCGCACGAAAAAAAGAACATATCATCCATTGCAACAAAAAGTATTTTGGAGAAATTCAAAGATGCAGAGCAAATAATAGAGAGCGTTCAGAATGTAGTATTTACCCATATAAGAGACATGAACTCTTATCAAATATTCAAGAGAACCAGTAGCTTACTTGGTATATTTAAAGTATATATTGATCTATACAGTAGCGAAAAATCAAAAAACGCACTGCTTGACTACAATGATATAATTGACTTAGCAACAAATCTTCTCAGCAATCCAAACTACAAAGATTGGATATTGTTTAACTTGGATCAAAAAATAGATCACATCCTTGTTGACGAGGCACAAGACAATAGCATCAGCCAGTGGAAAATTATAACAAATCTCTGCGATGAATTTTTTGCCGGTAATGATGAAAAGCGAACCTTATTTGTAGTTGGTGACGTAAAACAATCTATATACAGATTTCAAGGAGCAAATCCCCATCTATTCAACTATATGCAACAATACTTTCATACGAAAACTGGTGGTAGAGATTGGATATCATGCCAACTTGAAAAGTCATTTCGTTCAACTCCAGAAGTTTTGATGCTTGTAGATAGAATATTTAATAACTTCCGCGCAGAAATATCTTTTAATGATAATGAAATAAAACATGTTCCACACAGAGAAAATGACCAAGGATATATTGAAATTTGGCCAGCGTTACCAAGGCGCAAAGAGAAAGAACAGCAAGCTTTACAAATTCCTCTGACATGCAAGGAAGGTTATACAATAGCAGATCGATTACTTGCTCAGGCAATAGCCCACAAAATTCACAACTGGTTAAATGAAGGGCGGATCTTAGTTGCTAAAGATCGCCATATAGAACCAAGAGACATTATGGTTCTGGTACGACAACGAAACGTGTTAGTTGATTACATAATAAGCGAACTTAAAAAAGCAAACGTGCCAGTTGTAGGCCGAGATTATTTTAGAATTATGGACTATATAGCCGTGCAGGACTTAATAGCTTTGGCCGAATTTTTACTCCTCCAGGCAAATGATTTAGCTCTTGCAAATGCTTTAAAATCACCGCTATTTAATTTCACCGAGGATGATTTATTTAACATTGCATACGACCGTAAAGAGCATTCACTATGGGAAAGAATTCAGGATTATTCTGTGGTTATCTATAGTGAATTAAACTATCTCATTAACTTATCTCGCACAGAATCCCCTCTTGCACTATTTACACATATATTGCGTACAGGTAAGAAGAAATTTGCTGCAAGGCTAGGTCTTGAGTGCTTTGAGGTCCTAGACGAATTTATGAACCTTGTGTTGCAATTTGAGAACCCATCTCTTCAAGCATTTGTTCAATGGATCAAGGAGAATAATCCGGAGATTAAGAATGATATGCAATCAGAACGCAATGCTGTGCGAATAATGACAATTCACAAATCAAAAGGTCTGCAAGCTCCCATAGTATTTTTGGTTGATACAAACACAGTGCCAAGAAACAGTGAAAGCATTATCTTTGATGGAATAGAAGTGCCATTTTGGTGTGGAAAAAACAACAACGCTTATTGCGATCAAGTAAAAAGAGAGAAAAAACTAGAGGATTATAATGAATATTTGCGTTTATTATACGTAGCACTCACACGTGCTGAAGATGAGTTATACATCTTAAGTAAAGAGCCAGTGCAAAAGGGCTCTTGGTATGATCTAATCACAAGATATGGAGAACAATATGAAAAGAAACAAGCATATTTACAGCCAATATTTAAAGAAAAAGTTGAAGTGCTATGTGTGAACGCAAACTACCCTTACATTTATAAAAAACGTGATTATTTTGACGTTCCAGTGATTTCGCTTCCGCCAAACCTATCAATGTCATTCCAGTGCTTGACACTGGAATCCAGTAAAAAAGAAGGAGAACCAGCATCAGCTACTCGCTCTCCCCTGTCATCCCAGCGTCCTCCCCTGTCATCCCAGTGCTTGACACTGGAAAAAGAAGAAAAGCCAGCATCAGCTACTTGGATAACAGATGGTTATGCAAGAGGCCTGATCATTCACAGCATATTGCAGTATATGCCTAAGATAGAGAAAGACAGGAGAAAAAACTGGGTCAGAAAATATCTTGACAATATAAACACCAGTGAAGATAAGGATGAAATTTACAGTAAAATATTGGCCTTTAATGAAAAATATGGCTATTTGTTTGACTTAGGAGGCAAATCAGAGATTACACTGAGTGGAATAATCGATGGCAAATCAGTATTAGTACGACTAGATAGGCTATGCATAACGCAAGATAAAGCAATCATAATTGACTACAAATCACACCGTAACGTTTCTGTTTCCTTATTAAATGAAATAAAAAAGCAAATGCTGACCTATAAAACCTTAGTACAAGAAATATATCCAAACAAGCAAGTAGAGTGCGTGGTTATTTGGGTGGAAGATTTAACCATTCAATCTGACTTTTAACGAAACTTGATTGCAAGAAATAGCTACTACGTCATACCGCGATTCATTCGCGGTATCTCAGCCGCTAACAAGAGATCCCGCTAACAAGTAGCGGGATGACGAATTGCTTAACCGTCACTCCGCCGCGGCGCATAAGTGTTGAAAGTGCTATAAGTGGCATTATATAAGGTGGTTAATGGCATAAATTTCAATGATAATAAAATAAATCAAAAAAGCGCCTTTTTGCCTGTGGTTAGAAGGTTTAAGCGAATTTTTGACGTGGTTTATCTGCTTTCCCAACAACGAAGGTTGATATCAAGAGGAGATTTACATACCATTAATCACCTTGTGTGACTGCACTTTCAACACTTATGCGCCGCGGCGCTAACAAGCAGCGGGATGACGGTTGTCGGTAAATCTAAGTTACTGTAGCTATAAAGGCTTTCACAACAGCCTATTTTCCTTGAAACTAAAATAGCTACTGAATGTAATAATAATGTGATCTATTAATTCTATTCCTATACTTTGGCAAGCTTCTGCTAGTTGTCTAGTGAGAGATATATCGCTATTTGAAGGTTGTGTATCTCCGCTTGGATGATTGTGAGATATTACAATGGATGTTGAACCAATCAAAAGTGCGCGCTTGATGATCTCTCTGACATAAAGAGGAGTTTGATCTACTGTACCAATATTTTGCAGGTCTTCCGCTATTAGACGATACTTTTTATTCATATAGATGACGCGAAAATTTTCCTTATTGAGGCTTCCTATACTTATTCTTAAATAATCAAGCAATTTTTCCTAGGCTCTGTGGACAAAAAATATGAAAAGAGAGAAAAAGATGGTAGTTTAGCCTAATAGGTAAAAAATGGAGAAACTACCATATGCAATATTACATCAAAGAGGAAAATTGGAAACAAATTTTAGAGTTCATAAAAAGCGTAAAAGGAATGCACAGCAAAGATGAAAAACGTTTAAGAATATTCATAGAGGCAGTGTGGTACATAGTGCGAAGTGGTTGCCAATGGAGACTTTTACCAAAAACTTATGGTAATTACAGGAGTATACATAAGCGATTTAAAAGATGGTGTGAAAGAGATGTCTGGAAAAAATTGCTTGAATATACTAAACAAGAGCCTGATTTAGAAGTTGCTATAATCGACGGTACGATCATCCGAGCCCATCCATGTTCATCTGGATATACAAAAAACTCCAAGGATCAAGAAGCTTTAGGGAGGAGCAAAGGTGGCTTTACAACTAAAATACATGCGCTTGTCGATGCACTTGGAAATCCACTTAAATTTACTCTGACTCCTGGTCAAAGAAATGAAATTACGCAGGCACAAGTGTTGACCGAAAGTATCTATAACTCTACTGTAGTAGCTGACAAGGGCTACGATAGCAATGCCTTTGTTACAAGTCTTGAAGACAAGGGATGTACAGTAGTTATTCCGCCAAAACGGAATCGAAAAGTGCAAAGGTATTACGATGAGCATATCTACAAAGAACGTCATTTGATTGAGTGTTTTTTTGGTAAAATTAAAAATTTTAGGCGCATTTTTTCCAGATTTGATAAAACTGCTGAGGTTTTTATGGGTTTTCTCAATTTTGTTGGAGCTCTTGTATGGCTTCTCTAAAATTTTGTCCACAGAGCCTAGAAAATCATGAATTTCTTGCCATATTCCACTTTTTTTCAAGCGCGAATTACAACTATATACGGTTTTCCATGGTGGAAAATCTTTAGGCAGTTGTCTCCATTGACATCCTGTTCTCATCATATAGCGGATTGCATTAATAATTGTTCTAATACTATGTTTTCTTGGTCTGCCGGTCTTTTTAGGTTCAAAATATGGCTCTATTGTCTTCCATTCTTTGTCACTTATATCGCTTGGGTACATCTTAAAATGTACCTTATACCATACTTCTTAACTTCTTTCTACTCAGTTTGAAGACATGCTCTAAGAGATGGACGAATAAAAAGTGATAAATCTGTTATTGCAAAAGCATTAGCAGGAAACTATAGGAAAGAACACCTATTTACATTAAAGCAAGAATTTGAGCTATATAATATTTATCAGGAAAAAGTAGCAGAATGTGACAGGAGCATTGAAGAATATTATAAAACATTTGAGACAAAGTCTGATGAGAGTAAAAAGTTAGGTGAAGAGAAAAATAAGTATAGAAAAAGTAAACCAAACTTTGCTTTGCATGAAGAATTATATCGAGTAACTGGTATAGATTTTACCAAAATTCCTGGATTGGATATACTAACTGTACAAACTATCATTTCGGAAGTTGGTATTAACTATAATAAATGGCGATCAGAAAAGCATTTTACTTCGTGGTTGGGGCTAAGCCCTGCTAATAAAATTACAGGGGAAAAAGTGTTTAGCACAAGAACACGTAAAGTCATTAATCGTGCCGCGAATGCATTTCGAATGGCTGCTCACTGTGTATCAAGAAGCAATAGCGGAATAGGTGCATATTGTAGAAGGTTAAAAAAACGACTAGGTGCACCAAAAGCGATTACTGCTACGGCAAGGAAATTAGCATGTATCTTTTATAGTATGTTGAAGTATGGACAAGAATATGTAGAAAGAGGAATAGATTATTATGAAACACGTTACAAAGAGAAAGTTGTAAAAAATTTAATCAAAAAGGCACAGGAGTTCGGTTATATCTTAGGCTCTGTGGACAAAAAATATGAAAAGAGAGAAAAAGATGGTAGTTTAGCCTAATAGGTAAAAAATGGAGAAACTACCATATGCAATATTACATCAAAGAGGAAAATTGGAAACAAATTTTAGAGTTCATAAAAAGCGTAAAAGGAATGCACAGCAAAGATGAAAAACGTTTAAGAATATTCATAGAGGCAGTGTGGTACATAGTGCGAAGTGGTTGCCAATGGAGACTTTTACCAAAAACTTATGGTAATTACAGGAGTATACATAAGCGATTTAAAAGATGGTGTGAAAGAGATGTCTGGAAAAAATTGCTTGAATATACTAAACAAGAGCCTGATTTAGAAGTTGCTATAATCGACGGTACGATCATCCGAGCCCATCCATGTTCATCTGGATATACAAAAAACTCCAAGGATCAAGAAGCTTTAGGGAGGAGCAAAGGTGGCTTTACAACTAAAATACATGCGCTTGTCGATGCACTTGGAAATCCACTTAAATTTACTCTGACTCCTGGTCAAAGAAATGAAATTACGCAGGCACAAGTGTTGACCGAAAGTATCTATAACTCTACTGTAGTAGCTGACAAGGGCTACGATAGCAATGCCTTTGTTACAAGTCTTGAAGACAAGGGATGTACAGTAGTTATTCCGCCAAAACGGAATCGAAAAGTGCAAAGGTATTACGATGAGCATATCTACAAAGAACGTCATTTGATTGAGTGTTTTTTTGGTAAAATTAAAAATTTTAGGCGCATTTTTTCCAGATTTGATAAAACTGCTGAGGTTTTTATGGGTTTTCTCAATTTTGTTGGAGCTCTTGTATGGCTTCTCTAAAATTTTGTCCACAGAGCCTAGATTAAATCTAGATTACTGCATTTAATATTTAAAACAGCCTTCTTCCTAATGCTACTTTTCCTTAACTTGACTGCGTATGGAACAATTAGGTACGAGAAGAAACACAGAAAATATGTTATTTATAAAAATTAACTATCAACTTGATCGGATAAGTTAATATCGATACTGCTAATAAACCACTGACCCACAAAACAACAAACCATAGCCATTGCTTGATTCGAGGGTGGCGCTTTAACCATGAGATTATTAACTTATCAATATGTGTGTTCATGATTTGATTTTCCACGAAAGACATAATAGCAATAACCAGTATAAGTTAAAATGATTGGTAAAAGAGGTATTATAACAATGAGCATTAAAGATAAACTTGGCCCAGAAGCAGCTGCATCCAGAATGGTATATTGAAAAGGTATAATCCATGGATAGATACTAATTCCTAAACCTAAATATCCCATAAAAAAAATAGCAATACTGAGAAAGAATGGACGGTACTCCCGTTTAGTATTCTGGAGATCAAACCACAACATGAAAAATAGCCAAGATGTGAGTAATGGAATAGAAAATAAATAATAAAAATTTGGCATACTAAACCAAAAGTTTTTAATACGTTCATTTAAAAATGGTGTCATTATACTCACTAGTCCCATGAAAATACCTACAAAACCAAGCGTATAAGAAGCAACCTTGCGTGCCCATTCTTGTGTTATATTTTCTGTCTTCATTATGAGCCATGTAGAACCTAAAAGTGCATATCCAAATATCACAGCAATGCCTGTCATTACACTAAAAGCACTTGCCCAATCAAATTGGCCACCAGAAAAGTTGCGTCCGTTTACTTCTACACCATGTATAAATGCACCTAAAATCATGCCTTGGCAAAATGCAGCACCAAGTGACCCAAAATGAAAGGCATAATCCCATAATTGCTTGTATTTTCCTTCTGCCTTAAAACGAAACTCAAAGGATACTCCGCGCACTATAAGGCCAAGCAGCATAATAATGATTGGAATATAAAAAGCAGGCATTAATATTGAATATGCAAGAGGAAAAGCAGCAAACAACCCTCCACCACCCAATACCAACCATGTTTCGTTTCCATCCCAAAATGGTGCAATTGAACTTATCATGTGATCACGGCATTTATCTGACGGTGCAAAAGGAAGTAAAATACCAACACCTAAATCAAACCCATCCATTAAAACATACAGTAAAACAGCTATGGCAATTAGTAATCCCCAGATTAGGGGTAAATTAATTAAGGAAGAAAAATCAAACATGATTGTTGTCCTTTCCAGATGTACCAGCATCAATCACTGAAGCTCCAATACCGTGTTTATAAAATTGCTCTTCTTCTTTAATGACAGGAATTCCTTTGTATATAAGTTTCAGGATATAGTAACTGCCTGCTCCAAATATGAGGGTATACATAACGATAAATGCAATCAGAGACCATGCAACCTGAGGACCGGTAATCGCAGGTGAAAATGATTCAATTGTGCGCATAATTCCATACACAGTGTAAGGTTGACGGCCAATTTCAGTAGTAAACCAACCTGCGAGCAATGCTATAAAACCAGAGGGCATCATTAATATCCACCATCCATGCAAGAAACAACTTTGAAATAATTTGCCACGAAAGTATTGCACAACACTTACTAATCCAATTATGATCATTAAAATTCCAATTCCAACCATTATACGAAAGGACCAGAATACCCATATTACAGGCGGTCTATCTTCTTTTTTCCATTCCTTTAATCCTTTTACTTCTCCTAAAAAATCATGTGTTAAGATCAAGCTGGCAAGATTAGGAATTTTTATTTCGTAATGATTAATTTCATTTTGCTGATCCGGATAAGCAAACAAAAGTAAGCCAGCCCCTTTTTCGGTTTCCCATATACCTTCCATTGCAGCAATCTTAGCAGGTTGATGCTTTAGTGTATTTAATCCATGCCTATCCCCCATGAACAGCTGAAACGGTGCAGCTAAAGCTACCATAATGGTTGCCATACCAAGCATAATTCTTGCTTGAGGAGCGTGTCGTTTTCTCCAAAGATAAAATGATCCTACACTACCAACCACAAAAGCTGTTGTAAGATAGGCTGCTGTTACCATATGAATAAAGCGATAAGGGAAAGAAGGATTAAAAATAATCTCTAACCAATTGGTTGGATATAAGAGACCATTCTCACCAATCGTGAATCCAGCGGGTGTTTGCATCCAACTGTTGGCTGCAATAATCCAAAAAGCTGAAATAAGCGTTCCCACTGCAACAATACAAGTAGAAGCAAAGTGCATACGAGGACTTACTCTATTCCATCCAAATAGCATAATACTCAAAAAAGATGCCTCCAGAAAAAAGGCTGTTAAAACCTCAAAGGAAAATAGAGGGCCAAGAACATTGGCTATGCGGTCAGAAAAAATCGACCAATTGGTACCAAGTTGATATGACATCACAACTCCAGATACCACTCCCATGCCAAAAGCAACGGAAAAAATCTTGATCCAGAATCTATAAACATCACGGAAACGTGTATCACCAGTCTTAAGCCAACACCACTCCAAAAAGGCTAGAAAACTTGCAAGTCCGATCGTGAAAGCAGGAAATATAATGTGAAAGCCTATTGTGAAGGCAAACTGAATTCGAGCTAGCAGCACAGAACTAAATTCAAACATTTTACCCAATACCCATGTATTACAAATAATAGCCAAATCTACCTATAATTCAATCTATTTTTTCACAAAATATTTAGCAAAAACTCCATACCAATTAGCACCACAAAAGTTTTAATTATTCACTTTCTCCAAAAATAGTACCTACCTTTGTGAGAACGCATTGCGTAAAAATAGGTTGTGAAAATAGAAACGTAAAATTGTTGCAACAAAGCTAAGCAAATTAGTTCATATGTAAACTTGGTTAAAATGAGCTAATATAGCTGACTTTGTGATATAGTAAAATTACTATAAAGAAAAGTTCGAACGTGTTGTTTGGAAGGTGCACTTACAGTTTTACTTGTAATCATCTGCTTTCCTCTCTATTAAAGGTTTTACAAACAATCTTGTCCAAGATGACCATTGTGGACGTCAGTTCCCTTTCAAGCCAGGTAACGTTTAAACCTGTATCTCATCCATTACAGCTGAGCATTCACTTTTTCCACACTCCCAATCCCACATACCCGTCAGTCTTTCTCGCGATCAACCTTACCATGTATAAAAAATACTCAGAGATATATGGGGTTTCCGTGTTCCACTTATTAAACTACATACAGGTTAGGATCGATCTACTACACCGGTGGCATTTATGTTTGCGTATCAAATGCATTCAGTTTGATAACCAGCCACTTACCTTTTGGTTCAAGCCTGTCAGTGTCTTTGGCTTGTTCAACTTAACGGTGCTTACAATCATTCACTTACGTTATCCAT
Source organism: Wolbachia endosymbiont (group A) of Anoplius nigerrimus (assembly GCF_947251795.1). Lineage (GTDB taxonomy): Bacteria > Pseudomonadota > Alphaproteobacteria > Rickettsiales > Anaplasmataceae > Wolbachia. Next base: position 416,708 of record NZ_OX366385.1, read on the forward strand.
ACCGTCCAACCCTAGCCCCCGTGCCAACTTGACACTTGTAGCATTGTTCTTTCTTCATAGATCGAACTTCTCCTTTTCAGGCGGGTTTGTTGTCCTAAACGCTTTGCACAAGGTATTACTGCACTTATACAGTTTAGTAGGGTACAAATGGCAAAACACTCGGTTTAGTCAGGGTGACCTGCTAAACAATTTAACAAGCGACTTTTCACGTCGCACAAAGGCAAAGTCGTTCTTAGGATCGAGAAACTTAGAAGTAGCCATAGCTAAAGTGCTTAGAAAAGATTAATAATTATACACTATTATTAACAACTATTCAATCATATTTTAAGCTTAACTTGATACTATAAACTGTGTCAAGCTGCCGCCTTGCCACCTCCTAGCACATTCCCATTTATGTTTTGCGCTTCTTTCGTTTCATCCATTTTAGTACTAGGTTTTAATATGCTATATGTAATACCACCAAATGAATTCTTATAGCTAGACAGCCCCATGTCATACCGCCGAGGTGCTAGGCTCTGTGGACAAAATTTTAGAGAAGCCATACAAGAGCTCCAACAAAATTGAGAAAACCCATAAAAACCTCAGCAGTTTTATCAAATCTGGAAAAAATGCGCCTAAAATTTTTAATTTTACCAAAAAAACACTCAATCAAATGACGTTCTTTGTAGATATGCTCATCGTAATACCTTTGCACTTTTCGATTCCGTTTTGGCGGAATAACTACTGTACATCCCTTGTCTTCAAGACTTGTAACAAAGGCATTGCTATCGTAGCCCTTGTCAGCTACTACAGTAGAGTTATAGATACTTTCGGTCAACACTTGTGCCTGCGTAATTTCATTTCTTTGACCAGGAGTCAGAGTAAATTTAAGTGGATTTCCAAGTGCATCGACAAGCGCATGTATTTTAGTTGTAAAGCCACCTTTGCTCCTCCCTAAAGCTTCTTGATCCTTGGAGTTTTTTGTATATCCAGATGAACATGGATGGGCTCGGATGATCGTACCGTCGATTATAGCAACTTCTAAATCAGGCTCTTGTTTAGTATATTCAAGCAATTTTTTCCAGACATCTCTTTCACACCATCTTTTAAATCGCTTATGTATACTCCTGTAATTACCATAAGTTTTTGGTAAAAGTCTCCATTGGCAACCACTTCGCACTATGTACCACACTGCCTCTATGAATATTCTTAAACGTTTTTCATCTTTGCTGTGCATTCCTTTTACGCTTTTTATGAACTCTAAAATTTGTTTCCAATTTTCCTCTTTGATGTAATATTGCATATGGTAGTTTCTCCATTTTTTACCTATTAGGCTAAACTACCATCTTTTTCTCTCTTTTCATATTTTTTGTCCACAGAGCCTAACAAGTAGCGGAATGACAGCAGCCCTACGTCATACCGCCGCGGTATCTCTTAGCCGCTAACAAGCAGCGGGATGATGGTTGTCGGTAAGCCTAAATTACTTTAGCTATAAAAGTCTAATTTTGCTTAGTAAGCACACTAACTATGAAACAATCTATATTACCATCAAAAACAGAATTTATATTGCCCACTTCATGTCCGGTTCTTAAATCCTTCACCATTTGATATGGATGCATAACGTACGACCTGATCTGATTGCCCCAGCCTATATCGCATTTTTTACCATACTCTTCAGCCATCTTTTGTTCTTTTTTTTCCAGTTCAATTTGGTATAAACGTCCTTTAAGTAATTTTAACGCCTCATCTTTATTTCTGTGTTGAGAACGACCATTTTGGCATTGAACTACAACACCAGTTGGAATATGCGTAATGCGTACCGCACTTTCAGTCTTGTTCACGTGCTGACCGCCTGCTCCGGAAGCACGGTAGGTGTCGATCTTTAGATCCTTTTCATCCACAGCAATATCAATTGAATCTTCTATCACTGGAGTTACTCCTACACTTGCAAAACTGGTATGACGTTTACCATTTGCATCAAACGGCGATATTCTAACCAGCCTGTGAATTCCACTTTCACTTTTTGTCCACCCATAAGCTTTTTCTCCAATGATTTTTATCATTGCAGACTTTATACCAACCGACTCTCCTTCTAATTTTTCTACAACTTCAACTTTAAAGTTGTGATAAATTTCTGCCCATCTTGTATACATGCGCATCAGCATTTCAGCCCAATCATTGCTCTCTGTTCCACCAGCTCCTGAGTGGATTTCTAAAAAGCAGTTATTGTTATCTGCTTCACCAGTAAATAAGGATTCTGTCTCTTTAAGTTTGATTAATTTCTCTAGCTTAGCTAATTCACTTTCAACTTCAGAGAAAAATTCTTCATCATTCTCATCAATAGCAGACTTCATTAAGCTAATGGCATCGTTGTAATCGCTTTCCAGCTTTAAAAACGACTCCACGTCATTCTTAATTTTAGAACGTTCTTTTAAAATTTCTTGTGCTTTTTGGTTATCTTGCCACAGATCATCATCTGCAGCTTGGGAGTCTAGCTCTTCAAAACGCAACTTTAATTTTTCTATGTCAAAGACACCCCCTGATAAGAGAAATACTTTTATTTAAGCCTTGAAAGTATTCAAGAATTTCTAAATAAGTTTTCATTATACTTTAGATTTTAATATATTTACTATTACTAACAATAACAGCAAACAAAATAGAAATTTAACCATATAGTAGTTAATTTGAAATAATTTTATTATACTTTAATGCTCAACGGAATCAAGCACGTATATTTAAAGGTAAAATAATGAATATTAAAATAAGTTCTCATTATGGTTTAGACAAAAAGGCTATTGATGACTTAATAGAGTCACTTGATAACGATGAGCTAGAAAATGTTTGTAATATTGTAAAAACGATAGATAGCGTTCAGTTAGCTTATTTTTTATCTACTTCGATCAGTGATCACAGGGAGAAATTAGTTAATATCCTCGATCAACATTTGTTAAGTGATGCCCTAGTGCATGTAGTGCCAGATTTACAAATAGAGATCATAGAAACATTGGGAATAGAAAATACAGCAAAGTTACTAATGCTCCTTGATGTAGAGGATGTAGTAACCATAGTGAAAGATTTGGATAGAAAGTCTGTAGAAAATATACTTTACTATTTGCCCAGCAAAACTCAGAAATCAGTAGAGGAGTTGCTATCATACCCAGAAGAAAGTGCAGGAAGGTTAATACATAAAGATATGGTTATAGCTCCATATTATTGGACAATAAATCAGCTGACAGAATTTGTGTGCAACTATAAAAAAATACCAGAAAAATTTTACCAGATATTCATTATCAACTCAAAATTAGAGCCTATAGGCAGTGTTAATTTAAATAAGGTAATATCTCACTCAGGTGAAACAGTGATGAAAGAGATAATGGATCATGACATAAAAATCATTAAAACTGGAGTAGACCAAGAGGAAGTAGCAAGAATATTTAAAGATTACTCTCTATTATCGGCTCCGGTAGTAAATAAGAATGGTAAAATTATTGGTGTGATCTTAATTGAAGATGTGATAAAAGTTGTTCAACAAGAAACAGAAGAGGATGTACTCAAAATAAGCGGTGTATCTTCTAAAGCCGATATAAATGCCCCTATACATAAAACTATAATTAAAAGGCTACCTTGGTTACTGTTTAACCTCTTAGCTGCAACAATGTGTTCCATAGTAGTTGGCTTTTTCGATGATGTAATAAAAAGTTTTATAGTACTACCAATAATCATGCCGATAATTGCATCAATGAGCGGGAATGCAGGATCCCAAACAGTAACGCTAACCATCCGGGCAATCGCAACAAAATATCTAACTGAGCAAAATGCAAAAAGAATACTGATGAAAGAATTTTTAATAGGTCTGATAAACGGAGTGATCTTATCTACTATTTCATTAGTAGTGTTAGCAATAAGGTTTCACAGCTTCAAAGTGGAGATGATTTTTGTGGTCTCCATGATTATGATGTCAATTATTGCAACATTTATCGGAACTTTCATTCCTATAATGCTTCACCGTTTAAAGTCTGACCCTGCTGTTTCTTCTTCAATCCTAACATCGGCAACAACTGATATTCTCTCAGCTCTTATATTTCTTGGTTTAGCTACGATCTTTTTATTAAATAGCTGATACTATCTATAGCTATATCGCAATTTATTCCACAACTGTACGAACATTGCAATTTGCAGGTAATTTGCGTGGCAGATGGTGTCATCCGAGTAGCCCCTATGATGTCATCCCAGTCTGGAATCCAGAAAAGTTTGCTTGTAAACTAGGCTCTGTGGACAAAATTTTAGAGAAGCCATACAAGAGCTCCAACAAAATTGAGAAAACCCATAAAAACCTCAGCAGTTTTATCAAATCTGGAAAAAATGCGCCTAAAATTTTTAATTTTACCAAAAAAACACTCAATCAAATGACGTTCTTTGTAGATATGCTCATCGTAATACCTTTGCACTTTTCGATTCCGTTTTGGCGGAATAACTACTGTACATCCCTTGTCTTCAAGACTTGTAACAAAGGCATTGCTATCGTAGCCCTTGTCAGCTACTACAGTAGAGTTATAGATACTTTCGGTCAACACTTGTGCCTGCGTAATTTCATTTCTTTGACCAGGAGTCAGAGTAAATTTAAGTGGATTTCCAAGTGCATCGACAAGCGCATGTATTTTAGTTGTAAAGCCACCTTTGCTCCTCCCTAAAGCTTCTTGATCCTTGGAGTTTTTTGTATATCCAGATGAACATGGATGGGCTCGGATGATCGTACCGTCGATTATAGCAACTTCTAAATCAGGCTCTTGTTTAGTATATTCAAGCAATTTTTTCCAGACATCTCTTTCACACCATCTTTTAAATCGCTTATGTATACTCCTGTAATTACCATAAGTTTTTGGTAAAAGTCTCCATTGGCAACCACTTCGCACTATGTACCACACTGCCTCTATGAATATTCTTAAACGTTTTTCATCTTTGCTGTGCATTCCTTTTACGCTTTTTATGAACTCTAAAATTTGTTTCCAATTTTCCTCTTTGATGTAATATTGCATATGGTAGTTTCTCCATTTTTTACCTATTAGGCTAAACTACCATCTTTTTCTCTCTTTTCATATTTTTTGTCCACAGAGCCTAGCATAAAAACGACCATAGAACAGCAAACCACACCTACAACCAAAACTACTACAGCTAAAGATGAAAATAGTAAGGAAGTGCGTGAAGTATGTAAATATGGTGTAACAAATAAAGATACTACTCACGTAATTGATAAAGCTACAGAAACTGACACAAAATTATGTAATAAAAATAGTGAGACGGGACAACCAATATTTGAAAGTAGCGAAAAAGCCCAAAATGATTCAGTAGAAACCACTGTAGAACCAACTTCCGTCGATAGAGAAACTAATGAGCAAGAGCCAAATCCCGCTGAAATAGAACTATGTTTTACCATAGATGAAAAAGACAAACCACCAACAAAAACAACGCAACAAAGGCAAGCAATCTTGGCTAGTGTTGTTGGTGCGGTATTACTAGTCTGTGGCATTGTAGCTTGTATATTGAAAATGTACGCTATAGCGGTAGTTGGCGGGATAGTTGGATTAGCTTGTGTAAGTTTTGCGCTATATAATATCATAAATCCCAACACCAAGCTCGAGAAAGTAAAAAGTGTGGAGCAGCCTGTTATCCAATCTCCTTTGAATCCAACATAAAAGGACATACTCAAAAAACGTCAAGTAAATTTCAAATAAGCTAATTTCTTTAGAAGAATCTATAAGTTATTAAACTTTCTGCAATTCTTTTATCTCACTTATAGAAAGACCAGTAAACTTGACAATAGTGTCAACATCAACATTATTAGCCAGCATTGTTTTTGCTACTTCAATTTTTCCTTCAATTTTTCCTTCAATTTTTCCTTCCTCTTTACCAATTTTTTTGCCTTGTTCAGTAGCATCATCGAGTCTTTGAGCGAGGACAGCCTGTTCATCAAGAATACGTTTTATTTCCTGTTCGTAGGCAATAAATTCTTTCTCTGACCAGTTAAATCTATTTAGCTCTTCATAGGCTTTTTTGATTATAAAATCACTCCCTATTATTTTTTCCAGCTCCTCTTCACTGGTTTCCTCTGCATACCTAAAGAAATAAGCCCACTTTTCTACTATATTCTCCAATTGATCTTCCTTATTCTTTGGAAATTTTGGCAACTCAATAAATATAAAATAGAAATCTTTTAGATCATGCTCATTAGTATCTTCATCTCGAATAGTATGCTTTGACTTGTATTCAGATTTATTAGGAAACAGTACACAATCTGCTATAGCAATGAAGATAATTTCCTTAAGGTCATGGTATTGATCACCCTTGTCAGCTTGTCTTGAATAAGCTTTAGCTGCATAGTATTGAGCACGTTTCTCGAAGCCTTTAGTTTTAGCGACCTGCATTTCGACTATTACTTGCAGTCCATTTTCATCTCTACAGAGAACATCAACAATACTTTGCTTTTTAGCAGCAATATCAGGGTCTTGAATAGTACTTAAAAACTCTATATCCTTTATTTCATTTTTACCAGTGAAGCCAAGGATATCATTGAGGAAGTGAATAAGAATATCCTTATTTTTTTCAGTACCAAAGATACGCTTGAACGATATATCATTTTTGGGATCAAGAAACTTAGAAAAAGTCATAAGAAATTAACCTAAAAAGCATTAATGATTATACACAATTCTGAAGAAATGTTCAACTTCTTTATGCTAAAGTCTATTAAAGTTAGCTGAATTTCAAGAGTTGGTGAAGAATCTACTTGAGGTAGGTGTTCCTATTAATGTAGTACACCAGGCAACTGACCTAAAAAATCTTAAAGCTAGTGGTATGCTTGAAAGATCATAAATATCAAGACAATTTCCTTAGAAAATCTCTTAAGCCATTAACCTGATAGCACCATCCATTTTATCTCATAGCACGGCTTGTTGTTTGTTCTGAGTTTGAGGCTCTGCTTATTCTTTCACACCAACTCCCTTTTTTCTGTCCATTAGATTGACTCATTGCTTCAGAACGCATCAATTTTCCAGACCTTTCAAAATATCCCTGTTCAATAGCATCGTATACTGAATCCCCACCAAATGAGCAATTCTTACCTAATTCTTCTTTACAATTTTTGAACTTTTCCAATATTTCCTTTTTATTACTCACTTCTACTATTATTTTATCTTGTTTGTCAGGATACAATCTAACGTCTAATTTCCCCTGACTGGTATGGAAAGTCAATACTATATCACTATTATCTGCAAGGTCTGTGTAATTCCTTATGCCATTTGCTGTTATAATTTCTACCTCACTTTTACCGATCTTTATTATATCTCTTCCATATTCTATTTCCCCTTGAACTAACCCTAAATCCCTTGCTCCATCTATAATTTTTGCAACATTTATTGTGCTGTCCTCTGAGTATTCTAAGTAAAAAGTAGAATTATCCATTTTTACATCTTTTACTCTACCAGCAGCCGCATTTTTAACAATTTTCGTAAATTCTAGAGCATTATTCATATAATTTTTATGAGCTCTTTTTATATTGGTTTTATGATCCTTAAATCCTGATTCCAGTCTATCCAAGTTATGTAACACTGCTCCTTTTGATACTAATTTATATATTATACCACTAGCAATTTCAGAACTCTCTTTTAATGCACTAATTTTTTTCATTACATGATCTGTAAAACTACCTTTATCTTGTTGCGCTACTTCCTCTGGATCAATAAAGTTAAGCCTTACTCCAGACCGTATAGTTTGATCTACGACTTCTTCCAGTTGTTTCATATCTTGAGCTTGATTTACTTTAGCAAAAAATTCATCTCGCTTCTTCTTCTGGTCTGGTGTTAAATCATCCCATAGGGTCCTGGATTTGGGCAAACATTTTTCCCTGTTATAGTCTTTTTGGTCAGTTGCTCCTGCTTTCAAAAGTAAGTCTTCTACTTCAGTAGCAGCTTCAGAAACAGAAGAAATATCTCTGGCATGTTGCAACATTATTGATTTTCCTTCTTCATCATAAAAATTTAAAACCACTTTTAGATCTTGGTCACCCTCATGTTTATCCAAAAACTCTTTTAGATTTTTAACGACTTCAGCAATGAGATTATCATCTTCATCCCAATTGTCATTAATAGGGAAACGTTTGCACATTATATCACGTAATTCTTTATCCAACCTCTTTTGATTGTCAGTTGGGAAGTGTCTCTTAACGTGGTATTGATGATTATCAATTGCAACTTGTAGTGGGGGTTTCCTTGTTTTATCAAGTACATCGCACTTAGCTTTCTTCCGTAGGAGCAATTCTATACCTCTGTCATGACCAAGGCCAGCAGCATAATACAAAGGTGTTTTCCCTTCAATATCCTGTGCATTAGGATCAGCCCCTGCTTCTATGAGGCGATCTATACCATCACCTCCAGACCCAATAGCAGCATAATGCAAAGGTGTCTGCCCTCTATCATTCTGTACATTAGGATCAGCTCCTGCTTCTATGAGTGAACATGCAGCAGATACATATTCTTCAGCTAACCTTCCTCCATATTCTGCAGCCATACTTACTACCGCATGCAATACTGTCAATCCAGATTCTCCTCTTTTAAGATTAAGAACAGTTTTCAGATCTTTATTGTTCTTATTGCTTTTTAAAAATGTACAAACTTTTATACTATAGCTACAACTACCTCTACCACCAGTATCTGGATATCCGCTGAGAATATTTAATAATTTTGTATTTAACTTCTTTTGATTCTCTGTTAAATCAGATTCATCACAAAACCATGCACGCATTAAATTAATAGTACCTAAACCTTTAGCAGAATCTATCAAAGTATCATTATCATTACGACGTATTTCGAAACATTCTCTGATCAAATAATGCTCATTATCCTCCTGGTGCCACTTCCTTTCTTCTAGCCAATTTTGCAATAGTAGCCATTTCGCCGGTTCGTCCAATTTTTCCCATTTCAGCCATTTTTTATGTTCTTCCCATTCTAGCCACTCTTCCCCTCCCTTCTGTTTTAGCTGTTCTTCCCATCTTTTCAGCTCTAGGTGTTCTTCCTCTTCTAACTGTTTTTCCCGTTCTAGCCGCTGTTTAGCAAATTTTTCACTCTCTACCGTTTTATCCTGCTTTTCCTGTTCTAGCGATGTTTTCCCTTCTTCCTGTTCCAACCATTTTTCATCTCCTGGATTTGTTTCATTACCTAAAGCCTGTTTAGGTTCAGTACCTTTAGTTAACATGCTTTCCCTCTAATCTATCAAAAATATTATGTGTAATACATAGCACGGATAAAAGCTAATGCAAGAATAATTTTTCTAACTTTTGTATTCTTTAGCTTGACACTCCCACAAACTTCACTGACATTGATGTGCACACCTCTGAGCCTGCTATGCTTCTGCTTGTTAATTAGCTATGCCTGCCAGATTAACGACATTGTGAACTGCTGTCTATTTTAATATCACTATTATCAGAATGTAAAGAGTTAAGCGAATGGCTACGCAATATTGGCTGTGCTTCACTCAATTTGCTACCTGGACCTAGGCTCTGTGGACAAAATTTTAGAGAAGCCATACAAGAGCTCCAACAAAATTGAGAAAACCCATAAAAACCTCAGCAGTTTTATCAAATCTGGAAAAAATGCGCCTAAAATTTTTAATTTTACCAAAAAAACACTCAATCAAATGACGTTCTTTGTAGATATGCTCATCGTAATACCTTTGCACTTTTCGATTCCGTTTTGGCGGAATAACTACTGTACATCCCTTGTCTTCAAGACTTGTAACAAAGGCATTGCTATCGTAGCCCTTGTCAGCTACTACAGTAGAGTTATAGATACTTTCGGTCAACACTTGTGCCTGCGTAATTTCATTTCTTTGACCAGGAGTCAGAGTAAATTTAAGTGGATTTCCAAGTGCATCGACAAGCGCATGTATTTTAGTTGTAAAGCCACCTTTGCTCCTCCCTAAAGCTTCTTGATCCTTGGAGTTTTTTGTATATCCAGATGAACATGGATGGGCTCGGATGATCGTACCGTCGATTATAGCAACTTCTAAATCAGGCTCTTGTTTAGTATATTCAAGCAATTTTTTCCAGACATCTCTTTCACACCATCTTTTAAATCGCTTATGTATACTCCTGTAATTACCATAAGTTTTTGGTAAAAGTCTCCATTGGCAACCACTTCGCACTATGTACCACACTGCCTCTATGAATATTCTTAAACGTTTTTCATCTTTGCTGTGCATTCCTTTTACGCTTTTTATGAACTCTAAAATTTGTTTCCAATTTTCCTCTTTGATGTAATATTGCATATGGTAGTTTCTCCATTTTTTACCTATTAGGCTAAACTACCATCTTTTTCTCTCTTTTCATATTTTTTGTCCACAGAGCCTAGGAATCTGATGTAGTTTACATATTTTTTTATTGAAAAATTCAGAGAAATGTTGTATAATTATTGTGGTATATTTTGGTAAAACATATGGCAGACTTAGGAATTAACATAGCACTTGACCCAAAAACTTCACATCACCTTACTAGATTAGCTGAAGTTACCAAGGAGCCTATTCAAGAATTAGCAAAAAGGCTAATCATAGAGGGAATTGAATGTGAGATAGAGGAGATTGCGTTATCTGATACTGTCAAGGAGAGTGATGTTCCAGGCGCAGAAACAATTAAGTATGAAGACTTCAAGAGGGGATAAAGTATTTACGAAATTGAACTCTTAAAGAGGTATGCTAAAAAGGATTTTCCATCTTTACCAGAAGAAATAAGATTGGATATTGAAGAAGCTATAGAAAAGGAACTCAAAGTTAACCCAAATAAAGCTGGTAAACCATTACGTGGCAAGTTACGAGGATATAGAAGACTGAGATTTGATAACTATCGCCTTATCTATCGTGTGAATATTCCAAAACGCAAAGTATTTCTCGTTACAGCAGGACATAGAGATAACATTTATAAACGGGCAGGATTGTTAGACTTACTACCAAAACTTTAAATATATTTTTTATTGAAAAATTTAGAAAAAGGGTGTTGCCATTCCAATAAAACACAAAGCTATAATCACAATAAAAAAATTAGTTATGTAAAAGCCACGAAGACTTTTATTTAATTAACTTTTAGGGGGAAACATGACAACAGTAAAACTTGATAATCCAATAACAGTAGAAGGAATTGAGGTTTCGGAATTAACTTTTAGACCAGTCAAAGTAAGAGATTGCTTAGCAATGGAACGCACTGGTGGTAGTGATTTTGAAAAAGAAGTTGGATTAATTGCAAACCTAGCATCTGTAACAAAAGAAACAATTTGGGAGTTATATTTTGCAGACTACATGAAAATACAGGAAGCGTTGAAAGATTTTTTTTCATCGGTTACACAAAGGACTTAAGGACAAATGTGTTAATGCTCTGTTCTGTCGTAGGTGGCGGAATTGAGCATATTCTTGAAATGGAAATAGACGAATTTATTTTATGGGCCAAAGCTGCGGGAGAGTTTAAATGTCAACATTATCAGTAAAAATAGGTGCCATACTAGATGGTAGCTTTAATAGCGCAATGGCAGGAAGTAGCGCTCAACTTTCCCGTCTTGGAGGTACAATAAGGCAACTTGATACGTCGATGAAATCTGTATCCAAGTTTAAGGAATTAAGCAGTGGTGTCTCAGTTGCTGGGCAGTCCTGGAGAAAGTTAGAAAGGCGAGTAAAGGCCTTGGCTCAAGAGATGAAAAAAACGGAGAAGCCAAGCAAAGATTTAAAGGCTAAGTTTGATAAAGCTAGTGCATCAGTAGTAAGGGCAAGGACAGATTACTTAAAGAAGAAAGGAGTTCTACGTTCATTCAGTGAAGAATTAAGGAAAAGTGGAAGAGATATTAAGTCTCTAATAAGAGATCAAGATAAACTTGGTGCTTCTGCAGAAAAGCTGAGAAGTCAGTATACCAAGTTAAACTCCGCCATCAAAAAACGGGACATGTTTTTGGGAAAAAAAGCGTACTTTAAATCGCAAATGTTGGAGACGGCTGGGCTTGCACTAACACTTGCAGCTCCGGTTAAAGTTGTAATTGATTTTGAAAATGCTATAGCTGATATTAAGGCAGTGATAAAACTTTCTGATGACAAGGAAGATAATGATAGAGAATTTATAGAACTTGGTAAAATGTTAAAAGGGCTATCCCGAACAATACCACTATCTGCTGCAGAGTTGGCACAAATAACTACAAGTGGTGCTCGACTTGGTATTAAAGAAAAAAAAGATCTTTTAGAATTTACAGAAATAGTATCAAAAATGGCAGTAAATTTTGGTATGAGTGTAGAACAAATAGGAAGTGATGTTAGTAGTTTTTATAACATTTATAAAATGAGCCTAAAAGATCTAAGAAACTTTGGAGACTTAGTAAACCACCTTGCAAGCAATACTTCTGTTGAACCAAAAGATTTAATGGCAGGAATAAATATAGCCAGTGGTGCGGCAAGACAATTTGGTTTGGAGATTGAGCAGATAGCTGGCTTAGTAAATGCTTTCGTTATGTTAGGAAAACAACCAAAGAAAGCGGCAGAAATGATAAATGGTGTGCTGGTAAAACTTCAAACGGCAGGGAAGCAAGGAGATGAATTTAGAGAAACACTAGGCTCTGTGGACAAAAAATATGAAAAGAGAGAAAAAGATGGTAGTTTAGCCTAATAGGTAAAAAATGGAGAAACTACCATATGCAATATTACATCAAAGAGGAAAATTGGAAACAAATTTTAGAGTTCATAAAAAGCGTAAAAGGAATGCACAGCAAAGATGAAAAACGTTTAAGAATATTCATAGAGGCAGTGTGGTACATAGTGCGAAGTGGTTGCCAATGGAGACTTTTACCAAAAACTTATGGTAATTACAGGAGTATACATAAGCGATTTAAAAGATGGTGTGAAAGAGATGTCTGGAAAAAATTGCTTGAATATACTAAACAAGAGCCTGATTTAGAAGTTGCTATAATCGACGGTACGATCATCCGAGCCCATCCATGTTCATCTGGATATACAAAAAACTCCAAGGATCAAGAAGCTTTAGGGAGGAGCAAAGGTGGCTTTACAACTAAAATACATGCGCTTGTCGATGCACTTGGAAATCCACTTAAATTTACTCTGACTCCTGGTCAAAGAAATGAAATTACGCAGGCACAAGTGTTGACCGAAAGTATCTATAACTCTACTGTAGTAGCTGACAAGGGCTACGATAGCAATGCCTTTGTTACAAGTCTTGAAGACAAGGGATGTACAGTAGTTATTCCGCCAAAACGGAATGGCTTTGTTGCATCGCACCTTATGCGGTAGTAATTTACGATAAATTCATGTAGCCATTTCGAATTTAGCCATACCAATGTCAGTAAATTGATTAAGCAAATAGCACTTAATGAGTAGTTCTTTTCCACGATTTACTTCGGACTTATTCCTAAAGCTGAATCCAAATATTTGCTTTAATCTTGAGAAAAACCCTTCAATGTGAGCTCTCTTTCCATAATTTACTTCTTCTTTCCACTTTTTTATGCAATCATATGACTTTATTAGTCTAACAGCAGCATTTCTATCATCCATGTAATCCAATTTTTGGTGCTCTGTTGCGTTGTTTTTCGGAAGAACTTTTGTCTTTATACCAAACTTGTTACATAATTCGTAAAGCTTATGCCTGTCATATGCTCTATCCGCATATAATACCTTTACAGCATGAACTTCTTCTAACAAATCGCAAGCTCCATAGTGATCTGAATAAACTCCGCTGCTGTATTTTGCAGCTATGGCTTTTTTGCTGTTTATATTCAACATTACGTGTAGTTTCTTTACTTGTTCATAGCTGCGATACTTTCTATTTTCGCTATTTTCCTTGCTGTGGCCAGGAGTGTTGTTATAAATGCTGATGCTTGTGCTATCTATAGCAATTTCGATATCTTCCATATTATCTTTATCAATTCTGCAATCATTTATCTTAATATTAAGTTTCTTAAACCTTCTTGAAGCCTGAGAATAGCTGATAACTTGCAAATTTTTCCCAATTTGCTCAAGGTATCCTGCTATAAATCCAACTGTTTGCCTCAAACCTATTCTGAATAGATGGGTTATTATATGTATCAAAATCACCACTTTATTGCTGTAAATATTGTTGCCACCCTGCATTTTTGGCCCAATTTCATACCAATTTTCTATGGCTTCGTTGATATAACGAAAAATATTTCCTCTTTTTTCTAGAAATTTGTTATATTCGTTTTGGTTACTGACTCTCATTTTTTGTGGCATATTTTTTCTTCAACAGTTGAATGGCTATTTTATAATGAATTTTGTCAGTAACTGCCAGATTTTTTCGGTTGCTATGCAACAAAGCCAAACGGAATCGAAAAGTGCAAAGGTATTACGATGAGCATATCTACAAAGAACGTCATTTGATTGAGTGTTTTTTTGGTAAAATTAAAAATTTTAGGCGCATTTTTTCCAGATTTGATAAAACTGCTGAGGTTTTTATGGGTTTTCTCAATTTTGTTGGAGCTCTTGTATGGCTTCTCTAAAATTTTGTCCACAGAGCCTAAGGAATATAGCAGAAAAATCACCAATAGTAAAGCTAGCATATGATGAGTTAGACAAGTTTAGTTGGGAAGAAGAGGATCTTGCAGCATACGAAGAAAGAGTATTGAGTGTACAGAAAGAAGCTGCTATTTGGGAAAAACGTCTTGATGATGCTACTGAAAAAGGCATCCTAATCGACGAAGAAAAAGGTGAAATGAAAGCTAAAATGGCAGTGGCTAAAAACCTACTTAAAGCTGGCATGTCTGTCGACTTAATAGCTGAATCTACTGGCCTCCCTCAAGCTGAAATTGCGCAACTCAAGAAAGAAATATCACAGTGATCTTTGTAGCTGCTTGTCTACTGTTGAATCACTTAAATAAGTTTGAGGTTCATTGCCTGCTTTTTCTGGTAACTGACTCTTTGACCAACTAGCGCTAGTAAGAGAAACAGCAGCAAGTATGCAATTAATTGTTCCTTTAACCAACCATTCTAATACAGATCGTTTTGGCTTACGCGTTTGCTCTGCATCTTTAACTTCACGATCCGAGCCTATGAAAGGAATTGTTTTAGTTGCTTGTACCACTTCTTCCACATTCTTGCCATTTTTCAAATTCTCAAGATATTCTCTAGCTGTTATACTCACTTCTTCTTTATCTATAAGATCCTGGAATTTTTTGCTACTTAAATTCATATCAGCGTTAATAAGTAACGGTACACTGCCTTCTACATTAACTTTAGTTCCAAAATCATATAACTGTACTCTGGATAATTCTTGACCATTAACCTTAATAAGACCAAGCTCCTTATCTTGCTCCGCTAGAAGTTGATGCTCTGTTTTAAATCCCTTTGCTAGAATTTGTTTATCTTCACTGGATAGTAGCTTATTAGCTCGCTCAATATCGAAGTGTTCAACAAGAAAGCCTTTTTCTCCTACTTCATAGCTAGCAAATTCTGTTGCTTTTTCTACAACTTTCATAAGCTGATCAACGCTTTTTAATCCAGAAACAAATGCCGTATTACAATCAAAATAAGCATAATTATTACCAGTTCTATAAATAGCAACAACGTGATCACTTGTTACTAAGTGAATAGCAAAATCACCTTTAACTCTAGCTATATAATTTGATAAATCACCAAGCGTTTTGTAGCCCTTAGCACGTATTAAGTTTGAAGGTAGACTATTTGTAGAGGAATCTAATTGCTGATCAAAATCATCAAGTAATTTACTTAAAGCAAAAATCTCCTCTTTTTCCCTTTCAGATAGCTGTTTACCTTGAGCTATACGCTCATAAACTTTAGCTGAATTCTCTAAATTACTTAAAAATGATCCGTCACTCTGTAAAAATAAAGCTTGGGATAAGCCACGTGTAATCTCTACACATCTACCATCAATCTCAACCCCACGTGCTTTAAAAGAAGATAAATAAAGCCCTTGTTTCACTGGTTCAATAGATGACGCAAACTTTGATAAGTGTGAAAACACTTCTCGTTGCCTCTTGCTGTAGTGTACTGACTGTATTTGTTTTTTCCTTGTTCCTCGTCTCTGGGATAAATCTCTTGAGCTACCTGCTACTGTGTCTAAAATTTTATCATCTTGTCCGTTCTTACTTTGGTTAGTGATACCCTTCCGGGTTTTTCTCTTAATTTTAGAATCACCTTGTTGTAAACTACCCAAGTTTTGTTCTTGCTCCGTTCTACCAGATACGCTACTCGGGTTAAGACCTGGATTGGTTATTTTATCTTCTTCACTAATATTCTGCTCATCTAAGAAAGCAGAAGGAGCTTTTTTAACTTTTTCTACTTTTTTATATAGTGTATTAAGTATCGTATTCGGTGAGTTATTTTTGATAAGATTATTTAAATAATCTGTTTTGCTTCCTGCTTTATCAAAACAAAAACCATGCAATTTTTCAAAGGCAGGACAAATACTAAGTCCTACTCTATGTAACACCCTAGATAAATTTTTTGGCGTAAAAAGTTTTTTCTCGGCTAAGAAGTGATTTAAATAATTTTCTTTATTAAAACATAATCTATGAAAATTTCTTAAAATATAAGTGGCATTATTTCCTGCCATGGATAATATACTGGATAAATCACTCGGGCTAAAACTTGCCTGATAGAAATCATCTAAAGGCTGCGTTCTGTTTCCTGCCTCATCAAAACAAATATCATGAAAATCTTTTAAAGCAGAACAAATATTAGCTCCTGCTCCATGCAATATCTCGGATAAGTTTTCCGGCATAAAACCTTCTTTTAAGAAATGACTCAAATACCCTTTTGCTTCTCCTATAAAACAAAAATCATGAAATTTTTCTAAACTATCCGCTGCCGCACTCAATATGCTGGATAAATCACCTGGCCTAAAACCTGCATTATAGAAATCATCTAAAAGTTCTGTTCTTTCTCCTTCGTCATCAAAACAAACACTATGCAATCTTTCTAAAATAGAGGAAGCACGTATTCCTGTTCCACATAATATAGAGGATAAGTTACTTGGCCTGAAACCTGCATTATAGAAATCATCTAAAAGTCTTGTTCTTTCTCCTTCGTCATCAAAACAAACATTATGCAAATTTTCAAAAGCATCTTTAGCTTTAGCTCCTGCTCCACCTAAAATGCCAGATAAACTAGGCATCATAAAACTTTTTTCCCCATCTTTTTCCTTAATAAAATGCTTTAAATGCTGTTCTTTATTTCCTTGTTCATCAAAAAAAGTATTATATAGTTCTTTAAAAGCTTTAGGAGCATTAGATCCTGCTCCATTCAAAATACTGGACATTTGAGCTAGACCTACTCCATTGTCTTTTAGAGTTTTTAAATATTGTGTTTCATTTTCTTGCTTATCAAAATAAAGATCATATAACTCTTTAAAAGTTTTAGGAGCATTAGATCCTGCTCCATGCAAAATACTGGACATATTAGCTAGATTCATCCCCTTTTTTTCTAGAGTTTTCAAATATTGTGTTCTATTTCCTTGCTTATCAAACCAAAGATTATATAACTCTTTAAAAGCTTTAGGAGCATTAAATCCTGCTCCACCTAAAACACTAGACATATTAGTTAAATTTATTTCTTCTTTTTCTAAAATTTTTAAATATTGTGTTTTGTTTCCTTGCTTATCAAACCAAAGATCATATAACTCTTTAAAAGCTTTAGGAGCTTTAGATCCTGCTCCATGTAAAATACTGGACATACTAGACAGATTTATCCCCTCTTTTTCTAGAGTTTTTAAATATGGTGTTTTGTTTTCTTGCTTATCAAACCAAAGATCATATAACTCTTTAAAAGCTTTAGGAGCATTAGATCCTGCTCCACCTAAAATACTAGACATATTAGCTAGGTTTATTTTTTTTTCTTCTAGAATTTTTAAAAGTTGTGTTTTGTTTCCTTGCTTATCAAACCAAAGATCATATAACTCTTTAAAAGCTTTAGGAGCATTAGATCCTGCTCTACTTAAAATATTGGACATCTTAGCTAGATTTATTCCTTCTTTTTCTAGAGTGTTTAAAAGTTGTGTTTTGTTTCCTTGCTTATCAAACCAAAGATCATATAACTCTTTAAAAGCTTTAGGGGCATTAGATCCTACTCCATTCAAAATATTGGACATCCAAGCTAGACCTACTCCATTGTCTTTTAGAGTTTTCAAATATGGTGTTTTATTTCCTTGCTTATCAAACCAAAGATCATATAACTCTTTAAAAGCTTCAGAAGCTTTAGCTCCTGATCCATTCAAAATACTGGAAATATTAGACAGATTTATCCCCTCTTTTTCTAGAGTTTTTAAATATGGTGTTTTGTTTTCTTGCTTATCAAACCAAAGATCATATAACTCTTTAAAAGCTTTAGGAGCATTAGATCTTGCTCCATTCAAAATACTGGACATTCGAGCTAGACCTACTCCATTGTCTTTTAGAGTTTTCAAATATGGTGTTTTATTTCCTTGCTTATCAAACCAAAGATCATACAACTCTTTAAAAGCTTTAGGAGCATTAGATCCTGCTCTACCTAAAATACTGGAAATATTAGACAGATTTATCCCCTCTTTTTCTAGAGTTTTTAAATATGGTGTTTTGTTTTCTTGCTTATCAAACCAAAGATCATATAACTCTTTAAAAGCTTTAGGAGCATTAGATCCTGCTCTACCTAAAATACTGGACATATTAGTCAGATTTATTCCTTTTCTTTTTAGAACTTCTAGATATTTTGTCCCTTCTCCTGTAATTAAAAAATCTAAAAACTGATTAAATGCAGGTGTTCCTTCTCTACCAACCACACTTTTAGCAAATTTTATTTCTTCGTTAGACAAATCCTGTCTAGGTTCATCTTGTAAATCACTAGGAAATACCGAATCTTCATTACTAGTAACATTTACATCCATGCGCAGCCTCTTTGATACTGTACCATCTTTGTCTGTAACAGAACGCCCCTGTTTTCTACTCGTTTTACGATTTTTCTTACCTGAACTCCTCGAATGACTACCTTGTTCATGTGAGGAGTTTTCAGTATTTTGCAATGGTAACATAAAAACCTCTTGTTGTCGCTAGTCGCATAGTAGCAATAAAAATCAGCAAAGTAAAGTCATTTTTTTATGACTAGTAGCACTACTTTTCAATAGATATATATTTTCATACTCTTTATCATTAAATTAATAATATAGTCACTTTTATTTAATTAAAAATAACAAGCGTGAGAGCTTTTCGTTTTGGGATGCGTTGGTCTACCAAGTGTACCGTTCGAACTTTTCTTTATAATAATTCTACTATACTATAAAGTCAGCTATATTAGCCTACTTTAACCAAATTTATATATGAACTAGTTTGCCTAGCTTTGTTGTAACAATTTTACGTTTTTATTTACACAACCCTATTTTTACGCAACGTGTTCTCACAAATATACGTACTTTTTTGCATTTTTGAAGAGAGTCAACAATTAAAACTTTTGTGACACTAATTGGTTTACGTTTCTGCTAAAAATATTTTTTCAAAAGTAGTTGTGTTATAAATTCATTATGGTATGCTAACTCAATATTATTTTAGGGGGTTCTTATGTTATTACCAATAGCAGCTGGAGGTGCACTAGTTGGTGGAGTTTATACTATATATAGACAAAGTACAATCATATCAAAACTAGAAGCTCAAAGTAAGCAAATATCAGAAAATCATGAAAATCAGTTAAAAGCAATTGAAGAAAAGTATTCTTCTTTACTTAAAGCAGCAGCCAAAGAGAAAGAAGAGTCAATGAAAAGATCCGAAGAAGAAAAAGAAGGGTTAGCGGTATTAGTAAAAAAGATGGATGAAGAAGGAAAAGAAACAGAGGAAAGATATCAGGAATTATTGAACAAAATGGAGCAAGAAAAAGAAGATTTAATCAAAAAAACAAACAAAGAGAAAGCAGAGCTCAAAGAATTAATTGATGCAGTCGTTCAAGACAGAAAAGAATTAATAGAAAGGTCTGAGGAAGAAAAAGAAGATTTAAAAGAATTAATAAAAAGAATGGATGAGAATAATAAAAAAACAGAAGAGAAATATCAAGAATTAATTAATAAAATGGAGCAAGAAAGAGAGGAGTTAGTTAAGCAAATGCATAAAGAGAAGCAAGGCCTCAAGGAATTAATTGAGACAATGGCTAAAGAAAAAAATGAGTTAATTGAAAGAATTGATAAGGAAAGAAATGAGGATAAGCTAGTTAATCAAGAATTACTTGCAAAGATGAATACAATTCTTTGTCTTCCTGGCGTGAATGCTGTAATACAAAAATGGGAAGAAGCAGGAAATATGTATATATCGAACCATATTCAATCTAGTAATGAAGGTGAATCAAGTAAAACTGTTTCAAAATTACAAGATGATAATAGTTCAGAATGTGAATCTAACATAGAGATAATTGAAAATCCAAGTACTGATATAGATGAAGTAAAGCTAAGCAGTAGCTGCCAAGGAATGAGTAAATAGTTTAACCGAGAAAGTAATGCTGCCTTTTTTACTTATAAGCATATTGCTTTCTCTCTTCATTCTACTACTAATCTATTGTTATTTGAAATGGAAAAGAGGAAAAGTTATGTCTGAAAATTTTGAGATTGATATTGAAGTTGATCAACAGGAGCAAGGTTCAACAGCAGTAGATCATATTACGCTCGAGGATACACTAAAGCTACTGAAGTCTGATGGGTTATTATCTGATCTTGATAATGATCTACACAAAATTCGTACGGGAAAGAAAGCTATAACAGATCATAAGGAATATTTTAAAACGCAGGTTGATAGTAAGCTTAAAAAGCTCTGCACGATATATCATCCTGACTCAGTACGAAGGCGAAATGGATCTGGAGAAGAAGTGCTGAAAGCAACAGCAGTGCAGGCAAAAATAAATCCCGTGCGAGATATACTAGGGCACTTTAATGAAAACTTTTCTCAATATGATGACTTTAAATATAGCTATTTTAGTAAAGTAGAGGTTAATTTGTTAGGTAATGAGGAAAAATTAAGACAAGTAAGCTATACTGTACTAAATAAACTAGGTGAGTTGTCTTATATCAAGCATGAGAAGTTAATACCTAATCTGAATCAATTTTTAAAATCAGGGCAAAGTAGCACGAAAGGATTTATCTCAGGTAGCTTTAATAAATTTCTTAAGGAAAGAAATAATGTTGAATTTTATTTTCGAGAATACTTATATGCTTACAAAGAATTATTCATTGATCTAAAGTCATTTTATGAGCTGTGTAAAGAAGATAATTATATGAAGCCCATTGCAGCTCAAATGTTAAATGAGTGTAGTACTCAGGGTAAAATATTGACTAAAATTGACGACTTTTTAGGTCAAAGTGAATTTCAACACAAGATGTTAATCAACGCAAACAACTTAATAAAATGTGGGTATCCTTATTGCATTAATAATCAAGAAGATTATCAAAAAGCAGATAAGTATTTTACTCTGCCATTTATAGAATATATAAATATTTTAGCTATATGCCATAAGGTTTATTTAACTCAAGAGCCTAGAAGTATAAATTTACTAGCATCATGGGTGCTATCGTTTACGACAGTTTGTAGTACCTCTAAAAATAGTGAAGTTATATGCAAAGCTAATAATGAAGTTATTGAAAATTTAAACGATCTTTTATCATTACATAGACTTTCTCATCACCTTTTGGCTTATTATTGCTATGGTAATGAAGCAAGTAGGGAATCGGCAGCTAAGTCTTTACATATTGACTCATTGAATAAAGAATATGCACTGCAGTTACTCGTTCAAGTGATCGATGTATACTCAGGCTATCTGGAAAGGGAGTTTCCGCCTGAAAAGGATTTTTATGAAAGGATTTTAGAAGTGCAGATGAATTTTTTAGAGACGATGGATAGTCTATACAACGAATTTTACAAAAAAATGGATAAACATGGTGAGCAATTTCTTAAAGAAGATTTAGAATTTCATAGACAAATCGATGGACAAGATTCAGAGCGTCGTCAGTTAGTTTCAGGACTTCTAGTAAAACGTATGGAACGTAGAAAAGCAACTTTTGCAAAAATAGAAAAAATGACAAATGGAAAAATATCTGAAAGTACTAAAGAAGAACAACAAAACAAAACCAGTTGCAGCTCACCTAGCCAACAATGTCCTAAAAATCAAGCTGGTGACCAGCTAGGCTCTGTGGACAAAAAATATGAAAAGAGAGAAAAAGATGGTAGTTTAGCCTAATAGGTAAAAAATGGAGAAACTACCATATGCAATATTACATCAAAGAGGAAAATTGGAAACAAATTTTAGAGTTCATAAAAAGCGTAAAAGGAATGCACAGCAAAGATGAAAAACGTTTAAGAATATTCATAGAGGCAGTGTGGTACATAGTGCGAAGTGGTTGCCAATGGAGACTTTTACCAAAAACTTATGGTAATTACAGGAGTATACATAAGCGATTTAAAAGATGGTGTGAAAGAGATGTCTGGAAAAAATTGCTTGAATATACTAAACAAGAGCCTGATTTAGAAGTTGCTATAATCGACGGTACGATCATCCGAGCCCATCCATGTTCATCTGGATATACAAAAAACTCCAAGGATCAAGAAGCTTTAGGGAGGAGCAAAGGTGGCTTTACAACTAAAATACATGCGCTTGTCGATGCACTTGGAAATCCACTTAAATTTACTCTGACTCCTGGTCAAAGAAATGAAATTACGCAGGCACAAGTGTTGACCGAAAGTATCTATAACTCTACTGTAGTAGCTGACAAGGGCTACGATAGCAATGCCTTTGTTACAAGTCTTGAAGACAAGGGATGTACAGTAGTTATTCCGCCAAAACGGAATCGAAAAGTGCAAAGGTATTACGATGAGCATATCTACAAAGAACGTCATTTGATTGAGTGTTTTTTTGGTAAAATTAAAAATTTTAGGCGCATTTTTTCCAGATTTGATAAAACTGCTGAGGTTTTTATGGGTTTTCTCAATTTTGTTGGAGCTCTTGTATGGCTTCTCTAAAATTTTGTCCACAGAGCCTAGAATAGAGGGTTTAATAAAAAAACGTTATGGCTAAAACTTCTTTTCTTGAATTTTCTTAATATAATCAACAGAAAGCCCTGTTATTTCAGCAATAACATCAATAGAAACACCCGCCTTGAGTGAATTTTTAGCCACAGCTATTTTAGCTTTCATTTCACCTTTTTCTTCGCCGATTAGGATACCTTCATCTCTAGCATCATCAAGACGTTGTTCCCAAATAGCAGCTTCTTTCTGTACACTCAAAACTCTTTCTTCGTATGCTGCAAGATCCTCTTCTTCCCAACTAAACTTGTCTAATTCATCATATGCTAGCTTTATTATTGGTGATTTTTCTGCAATATCTTTTAGGTCTTCATCTGTAGTATCTTCTGCATACCGGAAAAAAAAACACCACCTTTCTACTGTGCTCTCTAGTTGCTCTACTTTGTTCTTTGTAAATTTCGGCAACTCAATAAAGACGAATTGAAAATCTTTTAAGTAATGGCCGTTAGTCTTTATATCACGTATATTGTGAGTAGAAATATACTCAACCTCTGTAGGAAATAGCGTACTGTTAGAAATAGCGATAAAGAATACTTTCTTAAAATCAATGTAATTGCCAGATTGTCTTGAGTAAGCTTTAGAAGCATAAAGTTGTGCACGTTTTTCAAAGCACTTGTCCCTAGCGAGCTGCATTTCCGCAATATATCTATTCCCGAAAGAATCCTTACAGAGGACATCAACAATACTTTGTTTATCAGAAGCAATCTCAGGATCCATAATAGTGCTAAGAAACTTAACATCTTGAATTGTGTTAACACCAGTAAAGCCTAAGATGTCATTCAAAAAGTGGATAAGAATATTCTTATTTTTTTCAGTGCCAAACACTCGTTTGAAGGGCAGGTCAAATTTAGGATCGAGGAACTTAGAAAAAGTCATAAGAAAGAACCTTAAAAAGCATTAATAATTATACACAATTCTGAAGAAATGTTCAAGTTTTTTATTTTTTTAAGTTTTGAATGCGTTGATGAAAAAAATGTCTTCCATAGATGGCTTTAGAATGCTACTATGCACCTTAGAGGTTTTTTGTACATCTTTTATTAACCCTGCTGTAAAGTACTTTAAAAGGCCAGCAAATGGATACCATGATCTGTCAAGGACCATTTTTAACGCTTTTTGGTGCAAGAGCCTAACAAAAGTGCGAGCGTCATCGAGCTCTCACACCTTTCATAATAAAGAGCTTGAAGTCAACATTTTCATAGTAAATTTATGCTCACCTGTGTAATAATGTGTAGTTTATTTCTGTTAGCGGCATGACAAAACGTACTACTATCTCCATAAGATACGAAATAGCGCAGAATGTAAGAAGCTGGATATTAAAGCGAAAATATACCCAAAAAGATTTAGCAAATAAAACAGGTATAGAATACTATACGCTGCTAAGGTATGTAAAAGGAAAATGTGGCATTCCAACTGAAAAGTTAAAACGTATAGCAAAGGCATTGTCAGTTCCTATTAGTAATCTACTTCCTCCACCAAGAGAAGACAGTTGTTTTGATAAAGATAAGTCGCAGGAGACGTACGATTTCATGGGAAAATACATGAAAACAAAGGGGAGAGAACCGCGCAAGGCAATTAATGCATTAACCAAATTTATTCGAGCTCAAGAGGAAAGTGATGTAAAAGCAGCAAGAATAAGAATGGCAAAAAATATGCTCGAGTTAGAATTTGATGCTGATATTATCTACCAAGCAACAGGCTTATCAATAGATGAATATGATAACAAAGAGCTAGTTGTCTGTAAGCGTCACAAGGAAGGACAAGAGATGAAGAAATGGAGGATAATAAGGGAATATACTCAAGAGGAATTGGCAAAAGAGCTCGGTGTAGCGCATTCACAAATACATAACTATGAACAAGGAAAGAGTACCTTTTTAAGCGAGGTGGCATGTAAGGTTGCAGAAATATTATCAGTGGATGATAAAGATCTGATAACGGAAGAAGATTACTATGAAGGTGAAGACGAGGAAGCGGAAAATGAGCTATTAAGTTTGACGAGAGAATTCAAAAGAATTGATAATCAGGAATCAAGAGATGAACTGAACATACTAATAGAATTTTTGTCCGAAAGAAGGCAAATCTACAGAGAAAAGATCGACAAAGCAGAAGGGATAAAAGTAGCAAATAATCTACTTATACTAGGTATTTCTGTTGATGCTATTTCTTCAATCACTGGCTTATCTAGTGAGAACCAATCCTGAGCTTATTTTTTAAGAGTACGGCGACATCGCTTAAAGAAACCAATAATTATTAATATCTTCTATCTTTTCACAAAAAAAAATAAACAAAAAAAATCGAAAAAATTGACTTGACTTCCGCCAAAATAGATGGCTTTATGCCAATACTACTAAAGAAACAGTAGTAAACATTTAAAAATTATTAGTAACTAATTTTAGGTATATTTTATGAATAATAAGAATAAAGACGAAAATGAATTTATAGAAGAAATAAAGAGAGTAAAACAAAGCGGAGGAGAGGCTCTACTAGATCATGAAATAGTTGTAATGCTTCTAAGTTCAGTTCATGACAAAGCACAAGCTCAAGCTATTGCTGGAAAGCTAATGGATACTTGTAAAGGAATAGGAGGAATTTTGGGCCGAGAAATGTATGAGCTGAAACTAATAGATGGGGTAACTGACTCTGCAGTTGCAGCGATTGAATGTGTTAAGCAAGCTCCAAAGAGGGCACTAAGAGAGGATTTAAAGAAAGGGCCTGTAATGGATAATTACGCAAAACTCGTAGAATATATAAGGGTAAATATAGGTCTATCAGCAAAGGAAGCTGCAATGATAATTTATTTGGATAAGCAGTACCATTTGATAGAAGATGAGGTGCACATGGGTACAATAGATGAAGTATATATTTATGAAAGGGAAGTAATAAAAAAGGCACTAACAATAGAGGCAAAATCAATAATACTGTCGCACAACCATCCAGGAGGAAGTTTAAAGCCATCCAAGGAGGATAAAGCTGTGACGAGTGAATTAGCGGCAGCATGTCAAGGCATGAGAATGGAGCTAGAGGATCACATTCTTATATCAGGTAAAAAACATTTCAGTTTTAAGAAAAACGATCTGCTTTGCTAAACTTATATTGAAAAGAGTTGCATAATATAGAATGCTCATTTATAATATCTATAATATTCACATGGTGAATTAATAATAAAGCAACAAATGACGATGTATACTTAGATAATATTTTAATATTGGAGGTTTATATGAATAATAAAGTAATTGTACCTTTTAAAGATAAAGAGGGAAATACGTACGAGTTAACCATAGATCTTGACAGATTGTCGAAAAATGGAATATTGGATGCTATTAGAGGTATGAGTCGTACCATCAAGCAGTCCACAAAGGAAACTGATAACGATCTAAGCAGATTAGCGGGAATATTGGATGCTATTGAAAAGCAAACTGATAAGAAAAACCCGTTGTCTGTCCTTTTAAGCAAAGTCATGAATAAGAAGGCTAAGGATGTAAAGACTGAAGGTATGCCTTCCCCTCGTGACAAGTCAATCAATTTTGGAGAAGGACGTGGATTTTATAACACAAAATCTTTAAATCGTCAAAGCTTAAACCCATTTATTCCACCTCTGAATAAGATAGAGCTAGGCTCTGTGGACAAAAAATATGAAAAGAGAGAAAAAGATGGTAGTTTAGCCTAATAGGTAAAAAATGGAGAAACTACCATATGCAATATTACATCAAAGAGGAAAATTGGAAACAAATTTTAGAGTTCATAAAAAGCGTAAAAGGAATGCACAGCAAAGATGAAAAACGTTTAAGAATATTCATAGAGGCAGTGTGGTACATAGTGCGAAGTGGTTGCCAATGGAGACTTTTACCAAAAACTTATGGTAATTACAGGAGTATACATAAGCGATTTAAAAGATGGTGTGAAAGAGATGTCTGGAAAAAATTGCTTGAATATACTAAACAAGAGCCTGATTTAGAAGTTGCTATAATCGACGGTACGATCATCCGAGCCCATCCATGTTCATCTGGATATACAAAAAACTCCAAGGATCAAGAAGCTTTAGGGAGGAGCAAAGGTGGCTTTACAACTAAAATACATGCGCTTGTCGATGCACTTGGAAATCCACTTAAATTTACTCTGACTCCTGGTCAAAGAAATGAAATTACGCAGGCACAAGTGTTGACCGAAAGTATCTATAACTCTACTGTAGTAGCTGACAAGGGCTACGATAGCAATGCCTTTGTTACAAGTCTTGAAGACAAGGGATGTACAGTAGTTATTCCGCCAAAACGGAATCGAAAAGTGCAAAGGTATTACGATGAGCATATCTACAAAGAACGTCATTTGATTGAGTGTTTTTTTGGTAAAATTAAAAATTTTAGGCGCATTTTTTCCAGATTTGATAAAACTGCTGAGGTTTTTATGGGTTTTCTCAATTTTGTTGGAGCTCTTGTATGGCTTCTCTAAAATTTTGTCCACAGAGCCTAGGGTTTTTAGCAAATTTTAGTCATCGCTACGAAATAGGCATTGACCTTGATTTGTCTCCTAGAAACTCACATGTTGCATTTCTTGTACGTCATCAAGCAGAAAGAGAAAATATTCCTATTGTTATTAATCTTGCTATATTTGACACACCGTCAGATGTTGCATTAAACTGTGCCATAGGCTACGCTGGAAGGTTACACAATTCTTCATTTATACCTATTCATACCACATCAGAGCATACTGTTTGTGTTGGATTAAATTTTGATTTAAATCGAATTCCTTTTAGGGTTGATACAGTAGGGCTTCAACAGGGTAGGTTTCCTTTAGTACAAAGATTGTTTGAGTATATAGAAGATGAAGAGGTTGGAGAGAATATTAGAGATTTCTTGCTTCAACATCTTCCTGGTGAAATACCAAGAAATGCAGAGAATTATAACAGAATATTTGATTGTATAACTGGTTTTGCTTTTGGGAGTAGTGCTTTTGCTAGAGAGTATTTAGAGCTGGAAGAAGGAGAAGATCGAGTACGTGTAAGAAAGTATATATTTAGATACGGTGATGGAGATTTAAGAAGACATACTTTAACTATGGTCTTTTATGCTCAGGGTTATAATATAGTTACACTTCATATTAGAGCTTACGATGCGCAACAGCAAGAAGCTATCGATTTACAAACTCTTAATGTTAATAGAAATAATGTTCATGTATGGGAAGTTTCATGCACACTTAATGACCAATTTGAGCTAGATATTGATCAACCAAATGACCTTGGTTTATATCACGATTACCAAAATAATAATGCAAATAATTTTCTTGATGGTGATCTTGTACAAGTACCTAATGCTGAAAATGTACATGGTATTTCAGAAAGGGTTATGAATGATGGCTGGAAAAATGTAGGTCAGCATAGAGAACTATTTCAAGAGATCTCTGGAGCATTGATGCCACTTAGGGACGCAATAAATGTTAATAGTGAGGATAAGTTTCGTTCTATACTACATGGTACATTTTATGCTAGTGATAATCCTTATAAAGTGCTTGCTATGTATAAAGTTGGTCAAACATATAGTTTGAAAAGGGGTCAGGAAGAAGAAGGAGAAAGGGTAATACTCACAAGAATTACAGAACAGAGATTAGACCTTTTATTATTAAGGCAACCTACAGAAAATGATCCAGATACTCATCCAATTGGATATATATTAAGATTTGCTGGTAATGCAGAAGAAGTAGCACAAAAGGAGAATAACGCAAAAGATCGAACAAAAGAACTTATGAACAAGCAAAGAGGATATTTGCTTATTACTTCTGGAAATGAGGTGGTTTTATTTCCTCTTATATTTAATGCAGGTGCAGAGAGAGTAGAAGGTCTTATATCTATTCCAGAAGGAATAGGAAGAAAAGAGTATGTACATAGACTTGATCGTGGTGGTCGTGACTCAAGACCAGGAGTATTAGTGGGACCTGAAAGTGTTATTGATGAAAATCCACCAGAGGGTCTATTATCAGATCAGACTCGTGAAAATTTAATAAATTATATTCGAGAAAATCCCGGACGGAACCGGATTTTACCGTTTGATCTAGGTGATAATCGATGTGTTAGTATTATTACCTTCGAAGGTAGTATACAACAACTCCTAGAAATACTAAGGTCAAGAATAAGGGGAGGTGATAATTCCATTCCTACAGCACAAGGAATAAGAAGACAAATAAGAGATATTCTTGGAAATCAAGGGATAGAAGTAAATGATCTACTTACACTAGAATTTGCGACGAGAAATGGACATTATGATTACTGGCTTCAACAAATTGATATAGCTCACGCTGGAAGATTGCGATATCAGCTTCGTACTGAAGGTAATCACACTTTTGAAGTAGCTAATTTGGCAAGGAATGACGGTAACGAGGACATTGTTAGAGTATTAACTCAATTTAGGGAAAATGAAGAACAACAGCGTTTAACTTTAATCATTACTTTAAATAATACTCATTGGGTTACACTAGTGATTGAACGTCAAAATGGGAACTATGTTGGGTACTATGCTGATTCAACTGCTACTGCTGTTCCAGGTGGTATTACCGATATCATTCAAAATAACTTAGGAAATAATATCAGGATTAATAATGTTTCTGTTCGTCAGCAAACAGATGGTTGTAATTGTGGTTTATGGGCATTAGAAAATGCTAGGCTCTGTGGACAAAATTTTAGAGAAGCCATACAAGAGCTCCAACAAAATTGAGAAAACCCATAAAAACCTCAGCAGTTTTATCAAATCTGGAAAAAATGCGCCTAAAATTTTTAATTTTACCAAAAAAACACTCAATCAAATGACGTTCTTTGTAGATATGCTCATCGTAATACCTTTGCACTTTTCGATTCCGTTTTGGCGGAATAACTACTGTACATCCCTTGTCTTCAAGACTTGTAACAAAGGCATTGCTATCGTAGCCCTTGTCAGCTACTACAGTAGAGTTATAGATACTTTCGGTCAACACTTGTGCCTGCGTAATTTCATTTCTTTGACCAGGAGTCAGAGTAAATTTAAGTGGATTTCCAAGTGCATCGACAAGCGCATGTATTTTAGTTGTAAAGCCACCTTTGCTCCTCCCTAAAGCTTCTTGATCCTTGGAGTTTTTTGTATATCCAGATGAACATGGATGGGCTCGGATGATCGTACCGTCGATTATAGCAACTTCTAAATCAGGCTCTTGTTTAGTATATTCAAGCAATTTTTTCCAGACATCTCTTTCACACCATCTTTTAAATCGCTTATGTATACTCCTGTAATTACCATAAGTTTTTGGTAAAAGTCTCCATTGGCAACCACTTCGCACTATGTACCACACTGCCTCTATGAATATTCTTAAACGTTTTTCATCTTTGCTGTGCATTCCTTTTACGCTTTTTATGAACTCTAAAATTTGTTTCCAATTTTCCTCTTTGATGTAATATTGCATATGGTAGTTTCTCCATTTTTTACCTATTAGGCTAAACTACCATCTTTTTCTCTCTTTTCATATTTTTTGTCCACAGAGCCTAGAGATACCGCGGCGGTATGACGATAAGACACAAAGCCTAATGGAAAAAACTGCGAACGCCAGTGAAAAACATAGCAATTTTATTTTCATTTGCAGTTTTTATCACATCTTGATCTTTCAGCGAGCCGCCGGGCTGAATTATAGCTGTAATTCCATGTTTTGCACTTTCTACTATGCTATCTGGGAATGGAAAAAATGCATCTGAAGCAAGCACTGCACCTTTACATTTTTCACCTGCTTTTTTCACTGCAATGTTCACACTATCTATTCTGCTTGTTTGCCCTGCGCCGATGCCAATAGCACAACCATCTTTTGCTATAACTATTGCGTTGGATTTCACATGTTTACATATTTTCCAGGCAAAAATAAGATCTTCCTTTTCTTTTTCTGTTGTAGTGCACTTTGTTACTTGTTCTGCTTTTATTGTGTGGTCATTATTTTCTTGCACCAAAAACCCACCAACAACATTTTTAGTTTGGTATTTCACATTTTGTTGGAAAGATTTATGAATAATCACTCTTAAATTTTTCTTTCTTTGCAAAATTTTTAGTGCTTCATTGCTGACTGAAGGTGCTATCACTACTTCCAAAAATATCTCGTTTAATTTTTCTGCTAGCTTTAAATCTATCTCCCGATTTAAAGCTACTATACCACCAAAACTGCTTACTTCATCACACGATAGAGCTTTTTCATATGCCTCCAAAGCACTATTACCAACAGCAGCGCCACATGGGTTATTGTGCTTTATTATCACTGCTGCAGGCTCTTTAAACTCAGAAATTATGTTAAGTGCGGACTCTATATCTACTATATTATTATAACTCAACTCTTTCCCATGTATTTTTTCTAGCGGATATTTGGTGAATTGATTGCTATAAAATGCAGCTTTTTGATGAGGGTTTTCACCATACCTTAATTCTTGTGCTTTATGCCCATATAGTGCGAAAAACTCTGGCAACTCATTATTTTTACTCTGGGATAAAAACCAACTGTGAATATTAGAATCGTAGTGTGCAGTGAGAGCAAATGCTTTGGTTGCTAAATATTTTCTATATTCCAATGTTGTTTCATTGTTATTTTTTATCATCTCAGCTTTTAGTGCTTCGTAGTCTTGAATGCTAGAAATAACTGAAGTAAAACGAAAGTTTTTTGCTGCAGCTCTAATTAACGCCACTCCGCCGATATCAATTTGTTCTATAATTTGCTCTTCATTTGAGCCGCTACTTACTGTCTCCCAAAATGGGTATAGGTTAGTTATAAGCAGGTCTATTGGCTCAATACCTAGATTTTGTATTTCCGTTTTGTGTTTTTCTCTATTGCAAAGTATTCCTCCATGAATTTTAGGGTGTAAAGTTTTTACTCTACCACCCAGTATCTCTGGAAATTGTGTGTAATCTGAGACCTCTTGTGTTTTTATTCCTGCACTAGATAGCGTTTTATAAGTATTTCCCGTTGAAAGAATTTCTATTTGTTGCTGCATTAAAAACGATGCAAGATCAATTATATTCGTTTTATCGTATACTGATATTAAAGCTCTTTTTATTTTCATTTTTATATGGAAAGTTTTTTAAAATTATATCTAAGAAAAAGGAATTTGTCTATATATAGCTACTACGTCATACCGCCACGGTATCCACAACTGTACGAACATTGTGATACAAGAGACCAAGAAAGATGTCATCCCAGTGCCCAGACACTGGGATGGCTTTGTTGCATAGCAACCGAAAAAATCTGGCAGTTACTGACAAAATTCATTATAAAATAGCCATTCAACTGTTGAAGAAAAAATATGCCACAAAAAATGAGAGTCAGTAACCAAAACGAATATAACAAATTTCTAGAAAAAAGAGGAAATATTTTTCGTTATATCAACGAAGCCATAGAAAATTGGTATGAAATTGGGCCAAAAATGCAGGGTGGCAACAATATTTACAGCAATAAAGTGGTGATTTTGATACATATAATAACCCATCTATTCAGAATAGGTTTGAGGCAAACAGTTGGATTTATAGCAGGATACCTTGAGCAAATTGGGAAAAATTTGCAAGTTATCAGCTATTCTCAGGCTTCAAGAAGGTTTAAGAAACTTAATATTAAGATAAATGATTGCAGAATTGATAAAGATAATATGGAAGATATCGAAATTGCTATAGATAGCACAAGCATCAGCATTTATAACAACACTCCTGGCCACAGCAAGGAAAATAGCGAAAATAGAAAGTATCGCAGCTATGAACAAGTAAAGAAACTACACGTAATGTTGAATATAAACAGCAAAAAAGCCATAGCTGCAAAATACAGCAGCGGAGTTTATTCAGATCACTATGGAGCTTGCGATTTGTTAGAAGAAGTTCATGCTGTAAAGGTATTATATGCGGATAGAGCATATGACAGGCATAAGCTTTACGAATTATGTAACAAGTTTGGTATAAAGACAAAAGTTCTTCCGAAAAACAACGCAACAGAGCACCAAAAATTGGATTACATGGATGATAGAAATGCTGCTGTTAGACTAATAAAGTCATATGATTGCATAAAAAAGTGGAAAGAAGAAGTAAATTATGGAAAGAGAGCTCACATTGAAGGGTTTTTCTCAAGATTAAAGCAAATATTTGGATTCAGCTTTAGGAATAAGTCCGAAGTAAATCGTGGAAAAGAACTACTCATTAAGTGCTATTTGCTTAATCAATTTACTGACATTGGTATGGCTAAATTCGAAATGGCTACATGAATTTATCGTAAATTACTACCGCATAAGGTGCGATGCAACAAAGCCCACTGGGATCCAGAAAACTTCACTTTAAATGAGCACACCAGGTGGCTGTACAATAGAAACTGGATTCCAGACTGGAATGACACCATCTACTACTCAAATTACCTGCAAATTGCAATGTTCGTACACCAAAACGCGGTATCTTGTTGTAGATTCCGCTAACAAGCAGCGGAATACCAAATTGTAGAAGTTGCTTTAGCCCTCCTAACCTTTCCTTCAAAGCAGTCTATTCTATAAATTTTTTTACCATGCTTGATTTCAAACCACGAATAAAATCTTCAATACTACAAGGATTTCTTCCTTCCATTTGTACAACTTTAGGAATTAAAATGCCACCTTTTAAACTTATGTGCATATTATCGTTAACAATCTCACCTTGTTCTGAAGCGAAAGCTTCAAAGTCAGCATCAAGTATCCTGATACGTTTATTCTCTATCTTGATAAACGCTTTTGGGTAAAACGCTTTAACCTTTCTATAAGCAACTTCACAGGCATCACTTGCATAAATTTTATAGTCTTCCACTTTGTCAGCGTAACATGCATCGTTATCGTTCTGTTTTAAGGGAAGCTGTTTTTCAATTTCGTTTAGCACTTTCAGCAGTAAATCACTGCCTAGCTTAGATAATTTATCATGCAATGTCTTGTAGTTATCGTTCTTTTCGATAAGAAATTTTTCCTGTTTTAAAATAGGGCCGGAATCTAATCCTTCATTCAATTGCATAATGCTAACCCCGGTTTCTTGATCTCCTGCTAAAATTGTGTGCTGTATGGGGGCTGCACCACGCCACCTTGGTAATAATGAAGGATGAATATTAATACAACCATATTTGGGAATATTCAAAATTTCTCTTGGAAGTATCAATCCATACGCAGCTACAACTGCAACGTCTGGTTTGAA
Organism: Wolbachia endosymbiont (group A) of Anoplius nigerrimus; assembly: GCF_947251795.1. Lineage (GTDB taxonomy): Bacteria > Pseudomonadota > Alphaproteobacteria > Rickettsiales > Anaplasmataceae > Wolbachia. The sequence continues at coordinate 450,933 of NZ_OX366385.1, forward strand.
ATTTCTAAATTTTTCTTGCTCTACCGAAAACTTTAGAGAGATAGGAGTACATACCTCTATGTTACTTTCTTCAGCGATAACATGTACTGGAGATTTCGTTGGCTTCTGTCCACGTCCTGAAGGTTTTGGAGCCTTGGTGTATACTGCTACCACTTCGCTCTTTGATTTCAGTAACAAGCTCAGAGAATTAACAGCAAACCCTGGTGACCCCATGAAAATAATTCTCACAGTGTCTTTGCTTTAAGAATTCTCCGCTAATTTACCACTTACAGCTTCCACTAATTTGGCAAAATCATCCTTATAATTAACGGCCATCTCAGCAAGAATTTTTCTATTTAAATCAATGCCGGCAAGTGTAAGACCATGCATAAACCTACCATAAGTAAGCCCATGCTCTCTTGCTGCTGCATTAATACGTATTATCCATAAGCTACGAAAATCACGTTTACGGGTTCTTCTGTCTCTGTAAGCATATTGCAGTGCTTTTTCAACTCTTTGTAATGCAATTCTATAACAGCTTTTTGCGCGTCCTCTATAACCCTTTGCCAATTTCAATATTTTTTTATGACGAGCGTGAGTAGTGACTCCACGTTTTACCCGAGCCATTTTATTTTACCTCCATTTTGTTAAATACCATAAGGCATATAAAGCTTAACTATACGCGAGTCAGATTTACCAAGAATCGTTGTACCGCGCTGATTACGAATATTAGATTTACTTCTCTTTACCATGCCATGCCTTTTGCCTGACTGAGTAGAAATCACTTTACCCTTAGCTGTAAGGTGAAAGCGCTTTTTAACAGAAGATTTAGTTTTTAATTTTATTCTCTTCATATTCCAAATAAATTTACAAACACTACTATTGAGTTCTTTAATAGTAATTAAGCATTAGTATAAATAATTTTATTAAAGAATCAAATTAAAATTGTATATTAAAGGAGTTTAAAAGTAATTACGCCCAATATGTGTGTTATACCTTCTTTATTCCCAAGTGGCAACAATACTTGCCTCATTTTAACACTTTCACTTTCTTCCTCTTCGTTGATTGGGCATTTACTCTCTATTACAGCATCAAGTTTATCAATGACTGCATCTATTTTATATAGTCGCAGAAATGGTGCATCAATTGCATACTTATTATCAATGCGCGTCTTTTTCTCGAAACCATAGAATTCAACCGCCTTTTCTCCTGCATTTTCACAAATATAACCTTGATCCTTGACTTCAATGATAAAACAATGCTGCCATGACTCCATTATTTCTGCAGTGTCTATTTCATGCCTTTCTGGCCAATCTCTGTCTGATCCTTTTATGTCATTCCAGTGTTGAGTCACCACATTTGCTATTCTTTTTTCTTTGCCTACATAAATTTCCATTCCAATTTCCACATATAAAACACAGATATGAGGTAAATTTATCGTGAATATATTGATTTTTTCTTACCACAAGGTGCATATCACTAAAAGTTCTGAGATCTAGAGAGTGGTGGTATTGTAAATAAGTTAGGTAATCTATATATTAATATTTAGATTGATAAATTGATTTTATTTCCATTGCAGCTTATTATTCATAAATACTCTCAATAAAAATAATGAAGTTAAGTGAAATCAGAGAAAAATTTATAAAATTTTTTTTAAGTAATGACCACGAGCAGGTTTCTTCTTCTCCTTTGATTCCAGAACATGACCCAACGCTCATGTTCACAAATGCTGGTATGGTGCAGTTTAAAAATATTTTTACTGGTGCTCAAAAAACTGAAATGAAACGTGCTGTTTCCAGCCAAAAATGCTTAAGAGCTGGCGGTAAACACAATGATCTTGAAAATGTTGGCTATACAACTCGGCATCACACATTTTTTGAAATGCTCGGAAATTTTAGCTTCGGTGATTACTTCAAAGAAACTGCGATAGAACTTGCGTGGAAATTTATCACTAAGGAGTTATCTCTTGATAAAAACAGACTATCCATAACCGTCTACCATACTGATGATGAGGCGTACGAGATTTGGCGTAAGATAAGTGGCTTTTCAAGTGATAAAATCATAAGAATTACAACGGATGATAACTTTTGGAGTATGGGAAGCACTGGTCCGTGCGGTCCATGTTCTGAAATTTTTTATGACCATGGGAGTCCTAATTTACAAGAGGGCGATAGAATTGTTGAAATCTGGAATCTGGTGTTCATGGAATTTAACAAAGATGAAGAAGGTAATTTACACAAATTGCCAAAAAAATGCATCGATACTGGAATGGGCCTTGAAAGAATAGCGGCTGTTATGCAAAACGTCCATGATAACTATGATATTGATCTATTTTCTGCTCTGATAAGTAAATCACAAGAGTACTGTGGAAATACGGAAAATAAAGTAGCCCATAAGATCATAGCAGATCATCTTCGCGCGGCTGCATTTCTCATCGCAGAAGGAGTGCTTCCTGGAAATGAGGGCAGGAATTACGTATTACGCAGATTAATTAGGAGAGCCGCGCGTTATATCCACCTGCTTGGATATAATGATTCCCTACTCCATCGCGTTTTTCCGGCGCTGATAGATAGCACGAGTTCGGCTTATATGGGGGATATTTATCCTGAATTGATCAGAGCTAAAAGCTTAATAGAAACGACGTTAAAATCAGAGGAAGAAAACTTTAAAGACACTTTGATGAAAGGTATCAATCTTCTGGAGAAATTCACTACAGATTTAAAATCGGGCGATACTTTGTCTGGAGAATCAGCGTTTAAGCTATATGACACCTATGGGTTTCCTTTGGATATTACACTTGATATTTTAAAAGAGAAAAAAATAAATTTTGACCAGAAGGGTTTTGATGATGTAATGGGGGAACAAAAAGAGAGAGCACGTGCTAAATGGGCTGGATCTGGTGAAAAATCTGTTGAGCAAGTATGGTTTGATTTGATCGATAAATTTGGCAAAACAAAATTTGTTGGTTATGAGTTCAATGAAGTAAGTGATGCGAAAATACTAGCTATAGTTTCCTCTAAAAATGAAGTAATTGATTCTGCAAAGGAGGGAGAAAAGATAACCATTATACTTGATAAAACACCTTTTTATGGCGAGTCAGGTGGACAGGTAGGAGATACTGGCAGTCTGATCAAATCTGATAGAAGTATTATTATAGTCGAGAATACCAATAAGGTTAATGACCTATATTTGCACAGATGCATAGTTAAATCTGGCTCAATCTGTAAAAGTGACATAGTTACAGCAAGCATTGACAAGGAAAGAAGGCAAACCTTAAGAAGAAATCATTCAGTTACACATCTTCTGCACTTTACACTCAGGAAAATTCTAGGTGATCATGTCACCCAAAAAGGTTCCCTAGTTGTACCAGATAGACTGAGATTCGACTTCAGCCATAACACTCAAGTGACTCAAGATCAGTTATTCTGGGTAGAGGATATGGTAAACTCTCTAATCAGAGAAAATCTTTCTACGTCTACAAAAATTCAAAGCATGAATCAGGCAATAGACGAAGGAGCCATGGCGTTGTTTGGTGAGAAATATGGTGATCAGGTTAGAGTTGTAAATATTGGAGATTCGAAAGAGCTATGTGGTGGCACGCACGTTGAACATACTGGAGAAATCGGTTTATTTAAGATAGTAACAGAAAGTTCTGTTGCTTTTGGAGTGAGGAGAATTGAAGCTTTAACTGGTCAGGAAGCAATTAATTATGTACGTGATAATGAAATTAACTTAAAAAAAGTTGCAGAATTCGTAAAAGCGCCAGTAAGTGAAATAACAAGCAGATTAGGTGTTTTAAGTCAAGAACACAAAAAATCCGAAACCAAAATAAGAAACCTATATAAAAAGCTTGTGAGTGCAGAGAATATAAAAAGCACTGAAATAAATGGAATAAATTTTATAAGCCACACTTTCACTGATATTCCAGCAAATGTAATAAGAGAGTTTGTTTTGCAGCAACAAAAACCAAAAACGGTAATAGCTTTCACGGCAACAGAAAAAGATAAAACAGTTTTGATTATTAAAGTAAGTAAAGACTTAATCAATAAGATTAGCGCAAAGGAACTAATATCAATAGCAGTTGAAAAGAACTGTGGTGGGAATGCTGAACTTGCACAAACAGGCTGTGATAGCAATAAAATAGATGATGCTATTACAGCCATTTATAGCAAAATGACCGCTTCTAAGCACTCTACGTCATACCGCCGCGAACCGTCATAACGCCGCGGTATCTCTAGGCTCTGTGGACAAAATTTTAGAGAAGCCATACAAGAGCTCCAACAAAATTGAGAAAACCCATAAAAACCTCAGCAGTTTTATCAAATCTGGAAAAAATGCGCCTAAAATTTTTAATTTTACCAAAAAAACACTCAATCAAATGACGTTCTTTGTAGATATGCTCATCGTAATACCTTTGCACTTTTCGATTCCGTTTTGGCGGAATAACTACTGTACATCCCTTGTCTTCAAGACTTGTAACAAAGGCATTGCTATCGTAGCCCTTGTCAGCTACTACAGTAGAGTTATAGATACTTTCGGTCAACACTTGTGCCTGCGTAATTTCATTTCTTTGACCAGGAGTCAGAGTAAATTTAAGTGGATTTCCAAGTGCATCGACAAGCGCATGTATTTTAGTTGTAAAGCCACCTTTGCTCCTCCCTAAAGCTTCTTGATCCTTGGAGTTTTTTGTATATCCAGATGAACATGGATGGGCTCGGATGATCGTACCGTCGATTATAGCAACTTCTAAATCAGGCTCTTGTTTAGTATATTCAAGCAATTTTTTCCAGACATCTCTTTCACACCATCTTTTAAATCGCTTATGTATACTCCTGTAATTACCATAAGTTTTTGGTAAAAGTCTCCATTGGCAACCACTTCGCACTATGTACCACACTGCCTCTATGAATATTCTTAAACGTTTTTCATCTTTGCTGTGCATTCCTTTTACGCTTTTTATGAACTCTAAAATTTGTTTCCAATTTTCCTCTTTGATGTAATATTGCATATGGTAGTTTCTCCATTTTTTACCTATTAGGCTAAACTACCATCTTTTTCTCTCTTTTCATATTTTTTGTCCACAGAGCCTAGCTACCCTAGGGTTTCTTTTGCCTTTTTTTCTGTTTAGTAAATTTCTTAACGTTTATAATTTAGATTAGTTGCGGTTTAAAAGCAACTGAATCGCGGTTATTAAGAGCATGTCTTCAAACTGAAGAATGAGCTAATTTGTGAAGCATAATAGTGATCATATTAAAGAAGATATAGTTTTTTGAGGTGAGAGGAGAATGCTCGTAATCTTTACTCATGCGCCTAAAATTGGAAAGCCAGGCAAAAGTTCTTTCAACAATCCAACGTTTGGGAATAACTTGAAATCCTGTATCAACTATTTTCTTGGCAATCGTTAATAAACATCCCGTTTCCAATAAGCATCTGTTTTGTAATTTACCTATGTACCCTTGATCAGCAAAAAACTTACGTAAAGTTGGAACTTTGCATTTAGCTTGGGCAAAAAGATTTAGAGCACTATCACGATCTTGAATACTTGCACTCTGTACTTCAGCAGCAATTACAAGACCCACAGTATCTACAATAATATGGCGTTTTCTGCCCTTTATTTTTTTGCCAGCATCATATCCTCTGGATCCCCTTTTTGAGTAGTTTTCACTGACTGGCTATCAATTATACCTACTGATGGAGTCTTATTTTTACCAATCATCTCTCTTACTTTTTTAACTAGAAAATCATGAATTTCTTGCCATATTCCACTTTTTTTCAAGCGCGAATTACAACTATATACGGTTTTCCATGGTGGAAAATCTTTAGGCAGTTGTCTCCATTGACATCCTGTTCTCATCATATAGCGGATTGCATTAATAATTGTTCTAATACTATGTTTTCTTGGTCTGCCGGTCTTTTTAGGTTCAAAATATGGCTCTATTGTCTTCCATTCTTTGTCACTTATATCGCTTGGGTACATCTTAAAATGTACCTTATACCATACTTCTTAACTTCTTTCTACTCAGTTTGAAGACATGCTCTAAGTGTTTAGAATAAAAAAACGCCATACTTGAAAGTATAATGTAAGTAATTAGCCAACCACGGGGTTTCTTTTGCCTTTTTTTTCTGCTTAGTAAATTTCTTAAACATTTATAGCTAAACGACAACCGTCATCCCGCAGCGGGATCTCTTGTTAGCGGATGAGATACCGCGAATGAATCGCGGAATGACGGTTAAGCAATTCGTCATCCCGCTACGTGTTAGCGGGATCTAGAGATACTGCGGCGGTATGACGTAGGATTGCTGTCATCCCGCTACGTGTTAGCGGGATCTAGAGATACTGCGGCGGTATGACGTAGGATTGCTGTCATCCCGCTACGTGTTAGCGGGATCTATGCTTTGAGATACCGCGAATGAATCGCGGTATGACGGTTAAGTAGGGTGTCATCCGAGTAGCTGACACTGGGATGACACCCTTTTGGATGGAAAGCTACTTTCATGACGTCATCATAAAGTAAAATGAGATCCCAGTGTCACGCACTGGGATGACATTATAGGAGGCTACTTGGATGACAGGAAAAGAAGGCTACTTGGATGACAGGAGAAGGAGGCACTGGAATGACACCCTTCCTAGTGGAGATTTTTCTTAAATCACCTCTTTGGTATATCTGAACTTACGTGTTCAATTTTATTTCTTTCCATTTTTCCATAGTCTGGTAATGTAGAATTGTTTATATGCAATCCGGTACATACTGCAACCAAAGCAGCTATAATACCGCAAACTACTGCACCAGCGACAAATGGAACCATTACAGCAGCAGCAATGAATAATCCTGTAATAACAACTCCAACAACATCTTTTGTTAATGAGGTGTAAAAATTTTCCTTGCTTTCTTTATATTTAGCTTCTTTTTCATTTGGCACAGAAAATTGGGCATTTGTGAGGTTGCTAGACTTATCATTACCGCTTGACATAGCAGGTGTGCCGGCGTTTGTTGATACTACAGGAGATACTGGTTTATTACTAACACTCCTACCGTTACCACTATTTGGTACAGTAGTTGGATTTGTTTCCTTTGTTAATATAGGAGACACTGTTGCCGTAGGTTTATTACTAATATTTTTGTTAGGTTCTGTTCTATTTTCTTCTACGCTTGGCGTAGTAACAACCTGGTCAGTTCCTGTTACTACAGGTGTTTCATCCTTGTTTACTGCTGATGCGCGTGTTTCTTGATCGTTCTGTATTAGCACTGTCGCTGCTACAGAATTTTTTTCTGCAAAAGCAGTGCAGAATGCATCATCTTTTAATTGTTGGTATAATCTGTACAATTCATCTTCAGGATTTAACTTTGATTGCTCTGCATTAATATTTTGCAGTAGCGTGCTTAGAATCTCAGCATTACTGTTATCAGTATAATGAACAACAGAGCATAATATAGATTTGTCTTCTTCAATTTTGCTAACGTAACACCTTCCTTCTTGACCGATTGCACTAATAATGGTTACTCCATTTTGTAGGAGAAATTTTATAGTGTTTAATCTTTCATTTTTAATTGCATGCTCTAACAATGCATTTCCTAGCACAGCACCTTGCTCACATTTATCTTGAAAATTAATCTCTCTCTTTAATCTTTCTTGCAAGCCTTCAAGATCAGCGATTCCATTATCATAACGAATTGCAAGTTTTATATTCTTATCTATCTTTTCACATAAGTCCTCAACATTATTTAGTGTAGTAGTCTGATCAGTACTTATATTACTGCTACTGAACCCAGCTCCATTTTTTCCTGCGTCAGGTGTATTTCGTTCCTCTTTTTTGTTTATTGCCGATCTAAGCAGTGCAATTATTACTCGGTTTGAGAGATATTTATCGTGATTAGAATTACTGAAGTCCACTTTAAATTCAGAATCTATTTTAAGTTCTTCTCCAAGTGATAATTTCCTCTCTTCAATTATTTTTAGAAGATTTCTTATACCATCTTCTGGTATACCTGTCATATGCTTTAAAAGTAACCTAACTTTTGGTAGGTCACCATCTATGAAAGCATTACTCAGAGCATCAACCTTTTCTCCTTCAGTAAATCTCTTATTATCTAAAAGCACCTTCATAATGTCAGTGTTCTCATCGCAAGGAGCTGCATTTAAATGCTTTTGTATGCTTGCATGATCTACGTAATCTAAAAATAGTTTAAATTCTTGGACATTGCCTTGAACAATAGCAGAATTCAAAGCATGCAATTTTTCTTCTTTATTAAACTTGCCACTATTCAAAAGTATCCTTACAACGTCAGCTTGGTTATTTGTTACAGCTATGTCCAACATAGTTCTACCACCGCTGCTTTTCTTAACTTTAATATCTAACTGCGCAAACAATTCAACAATTTTTAGAAATACAGCAGAATCGTCTGAAACACCGTGCCTTTCTGAATTGATGGCATCTGCAAGTAAATCAAAAATTTTTGCATCTGTTGCCCCACCTTGCTTTAGCTCCTTAACAAACTCCTCAGCAGTTATATTAGGATTGTTAGTTACAAATTCCTTTATCTCTTCATAAGTCATGTTAAATTTTACCACTGTTACTATCTAATTTATTATAGCAACTCTCTCGCAATGAGTCAAGGCATATTGCAGTTTCAAGCAGCATGATATATATTGAATATAGTTCTTAAAGCAAATGATGGAAGATTTAGCCTATAAATTAGTTAAAGTAACCGAAGCTGCAGCGCTTGCTGCGTATAAATTAGCAGGCTTCGGCGATGAAAAAAAGGCTGATCAGGTTGCAGTTGATGCAATGCGAACAGTGTTAAATTCTATGGAAATAAATGGTGCTATCGTAATTGGTGAAGGTGAGAGAGATGAAGCGCCGATGCTATATATTGGCGAGAAGGTTGGCACTGGAAATGGTCCTGAAATCGACATTGCTGTTGACCCACTTGAGGGTACTACAATTTGCGCTCACTACAAACAGGGGGCAATGTCTGTTCTTGCTGCAACAAAAAAAGGTAACTTTTTACACGCACCTGATGTTTATATGGAAAAGATAGCAATAGGAAAAAATCTCCCAGAGGGTATAGTCTCACTAAAAAATAGCATTGAAAAGAATCTAGACAATTTAGCCAAGGCAAAAGGATGTAAAATAAATGATCTTACAGTAACTATACTTAATCGTGAAAGGCATAATGAATTAATACTGAAAATCAGGAAGTTAGGAGCGAAAGTTAAATTAATAGATGATGGTGATGTTGCGGCCGTAGTTTCACTAGTAAATGGCAATCATGATATGTATATCGGTATAGGAGGAGCACCAGAAGGGGTGCTTGCGGCTGCAGCGCTGAGTTCAATAGGTGGGCAGATGGAGGGAAGATTAATATTTGACACAGATCAGTTAAGAGAAAGAGCAAAAAATTTAAATATTGATGACCCAGAAAAAATCTACACCATAAAAGATATGGCAAGAGGTGAATCAGTGTTCATTGCAACTGGAGTAACAAGCGGAGAACTTGTGGATGGAGTTGATAACGTCTGTTCAACTAGTTCTTTAATAATTCTGCCTAACAAGCTGATAAAGGTGCAAGTTGTAAGTTAGGTTAATTATTTTTCAATACAACTAAATTTTAGCTTTACAAAATACTAATACTAAAATATATTATTTTTATCTAAAAATTAAAGGGGGTATAATGTTAGATTCATCACAGAATATTTCGCAAGAAAAATTAATTGTACAAGAAGTTTCTCAAGATAAGCATGGATTTGATGATGATCCCGAAGTACAAATGATATTAGATGTTATAAATAAAGATAAAAAGGCACATCTGTTTAATGAAATAGCAGAATATTATAGAGAAAATAAAGATATTTTCCTTTTTATTGCTATGCTACAAGACAAAGAACGGCTAAAAAAGATAATTGATATAGTAGATAAGGAATGTAGTGTTCAAGCTAAAGAGCAATTCGTAAGAGAAATGAATAGTTATTTGGATGGAATTAGCGTAGGAGAGCATGATGCAAAAGAATTTTTAAATAAGGAATTTTTAAATAGTGATCTAGTTGCTCTATTTAATGGACCTCCAGCACCGTATCAAGGACAAGTTCGCAATATCCATAAAAATCTTAATATCAACGTTATTAAACTTGGGCAGGCTTTAAAAACCAGCAGTTTTTTCAGTAGAAAAATTAAAAGAATGGAAGAAGAGAAAAGTGAAATAAAATTCGTAAACATACACAGCAATGGTAAAAAGATAGTAAAAATTGAGAAGAATGAGAAACAACAGAGGAACTACTCCTTTACAAAATTTGCAATATGTGACATCGAAATTAGTTGGGGTGCAAAAGATGAATCTGGAAAAGACCTTAACTGTACTGTTGTTCTAAATATAAATTTAGGTCAAGTTAGTATTAAAAAATTAACTATTGACGGTAAAGATGTTGAACAAAAGGAAATTTTAGAGTTAGCTAAGCAAAACGAGGCTGTGCTTATAAAAGGTAAAGCTTTACATGAAGTTTTAGCAGCACATTTCATTAAGCAAACACCATGTGAGGAAAAGAAGAGTACGCAATCGCACGAAAATATTGTTGTACCTGGTTCCGGTGCACCTAGCTCGGTTATTGATGAGGAAATAACTGTAGAGCATCCGTCCGGAGAGCAGCAAGGAAGGTAGACAAGTAATCTAAAAAAATAATGCCTCCTTCTCCTGTCATCCAAGTACCCTTTTCTTGTCATCCCAGTGCTTGACACTGGGATCAAGCCTTTCCATAATCATCAAAACATTGTATTTTAACGTAAAACAGCTATTTTTATGCTCACCAACTTAATAAAATTCCTGGATCCCAGTGTCTGGGGACTGGGATGACATCCTCCCTAGTGGATTCAAATCACAATATTCGTATAGTAAGCACTGACCACTTTTGCTTCAATATTTGCGATGCCCCTGAACAGATACAATTATTCTATTATCAGGAGGATGCCGTTAATCGCCTTGTATGATGCTACTTGTAACACTTATGCCCTGAACGGAGACAGTTTAGGCTGTTATGCCTGGCGGCTTTGTTGGAATAAGTTTTCAACACTGCTAACAATAAAGTCAGTGATACCGTCAGCTACCTTATCGAATTTATCATTTATCTCTTTTCCTATTTCTTGATTTTTAACATATTCGTGTAGAGCTAAAGCAGTTATAGCTGCACATGCTGCAATTAAGCCAGTTTGTGCTATAATGAGCATTGATAATCCCCCTACCAATATAGATGTTAATCCAATAGCTAGGTTTATAATTTTATTTTGTGTTGTTTGTTGTGCTTCCTTCTCTTCAAGAACGTTTGATATTGTTTTTAAGGCAACTTTTATCGCTATTGCTGCAACTGAAACCATAATTAGCCCTATAGCTATTTTTGCTAAAAGAAGAATCGACGGCAGCATCATTGCAAATAACAGCGAGCCAGCTACTATAGTTAACCACTTCTCATTTATTTTTTTAGGTTGATTTGTGCTAGTGTTCATTGTTACCCTCCACTTTACTTATGATTTACCTATATCTAATACGAAATATGAAGGTAGTCAACTATATATTTTATATGAAAGATTGTATTAAAAGTTTTTCATGTTATTTTTTGCTGCTTCGTGGTTAAATTTGGAATTTTAGAAAGAGTTACGTATTATTTGAAATTCTTGTATACTGTTTTGAATCAGTTAAATAGATAATGAAGTGCAGGACGCAGTTTTAATTTTACAAGATGGTAAATGCTTTTGGGGAAAATCAATAGGTAAAAAAGGTAAGTGCATAGGTGAGGTCTGTTTTACCACTGGTATGACCGGTTATCAGCATACTATAACTGATCCTTCTTTTGCTGATCAAATTATAACGTTCACTTTTCCTCATATTGGTAACGTTGGAATAAACCATAAGGATAATGAAGGAAAGAAAATTTTTACAAGTGGTGTGGTTATGCGTGAACTTTCTTCTATGTCCCACCCTTCTTCATATATCAGTTTAAATGATTGGTTAGAGAAAAATAACGTGATTGGGATATCAGGAATTGATACTAGAGCTTTAACGAGACATTTGAGAGAACATGGATCTCAAAATGGAATGATATGCTCATCGAGTAAGGCGCATGCATTAGACAAATTGAAGGAATACAAACCTGTAAATGGGATAGAAATAACCAATAAAGTTAGCTTAAATAACAGTTTTGAAAATGATAGACTAGCGGAGCATTTTGTCATCCAAGTAGCTGACTACTCGGATCCAGCAAAAAATATATGGATTCCAGTGTCACGCACTGGAATGACACCAGATAGAGCTATTGACCTTAATGCAAAATATAGGGTTGTAATCGTTGATTTTGGCGTAAAAATCAGTATAGTTTCACGCTTAATAGAACTTGGTTGTACAGTTGAATTAATCAGACCAAGCACAGGTTTCGCTCAAAAAGTGTTGAGTATGAATCCAGATGGTATAGTACTTTCAAATGGTCCTGGTGATCCGCAAGAAATAGGAGAAAGTGTAGTTTCAGAAATAGACATTATTATAAAATCTAAAATACCAATTTTTGGCATATGCATGGGCCATCAATTACTTGCGATTACTTTGGGGGCAAAGACCATCAAGATGGATATAGGTCACCGAGGGAGTAACCATCCAGTTTATGATGTAATTAGTGGAAAAGTTGAGATCACTAGCCAAAATCATGGTTTTGTTGTTGATTCAGCTTCTCTTCCAAGTAATGTTGAAATTACTCACATTTCTCTATTTGATAATAGTGTAGAGGGAATAATGATGAAGGATTACTCAGTCTTTTCTGTGCAATACCATCCAGAAGAAGCGCCAGGTACGCATGATTCGCATTATTTGTTTAAACGTTTTATTGACAATATTGTGTTGTATAAAATGAAATCTGCATGATTTTAATCAGGGTAGGTTTTATTGCTTGATTTTTTAATTTTAGGCGTTTAGTATTAAATACAATAAAAGCTTGAGTTAAGATACTAAAATAGCGTTCTCTTAACAAATTTTTGTGGAGGAGTGACCGAGTGGTTAAAGGTAACAGACTGTAAATCTGTCCGCGTGAGCGTACGTAGGTTCGAATCCTACCTCCTCCATTGTGCGGGTATAGCTCAATGGTAGAGCTCTAGCCTTCCAAGCTAGTGACGTGGGTTCGATTCCCACTATCCGCTCTTTTTTTTGTTGTATTTTTATAAAATCAACATATTATTTATTGATGTATTTGTATTTTGGGTAGAAAAGTTTAAATTATGACAGCAGTAGTGGAAGCATTTGGAAAGCCGCATGTAAATGTGGGAACAATAGGACATGTGGATCATGGGAAGACGACGTTAACAGCGGCGATAACGAAGCATTATGGAAATTTTGTAGCGTACGATCAGATAGATAAAGCGCCAGAAGAAAGGAAGAGGGGGATAACGATAGCAACAGCGCATGTTGAGTATCAGACGGAAAAAAGGCATTATGCACACGTTGATTGTCCTGGACATGCTGACTATGTAAAGAACATGATAGTAGGTGCAGCACAGATGGATGCGGCGATATTGGTAGTGTCGGGGGTTGATGGGCCAATGCCACAAACGAGAGAGCATATATTACTAGCGAAGCAAGTAGGTGTTGGATATATCGTGGTGTATATAAATAAAGCTGATGTTGCTGATGCTGATATGATAGATTTGGTAGAAATGGAAGTGAGGGAATTGCTGAATAAATACGGATTTCCAGGGGATGAAGTGCCTGTGGTAGTGGGGTCTGCATTGAAAGCGCTGGAGGATGACAGCAGCGAATATGGAAAGAAATCAATAGATAAATTGATGGAAAAGTTAGATGAATATGTGGCGGTTCCACCAAGGCCTGTGGATTTACCATTTTTATTGCCAATCGAGGATGTATTTTCGATATCGGGGCGAGGAACGGTGGTAACAGGAAGGATAGAGAAGGGAGAGATAAAAACGGGAGAAGAGATAGAGATAATAGGTCTGAAAGCGACGCAAAAGACGATATGCACAGGTGTAGAAATGTTTAAGAAGTTGCTGGATAAGGGGAGTGCAGGACTCAATGTAGGAATATTGCTCAGAGGAACAAAAAGAGAAGAAGTGGAGAGAGGGCAAGTATTAGCAAAACCGGGGACGATAACGCCGCATAGAAAGTTTAGGGCGGAGGTTTATATATTAAAGAAAGAGGAAGGAGGAAGGCATACACCATTTTTTGCGAATTACCAGCCACAGTTTTATTTAAGGACAACGGATGTAACTGGGAGCATAAAATTGCTAGATGGGAAGGAGATGGTAATGCCAGGAGATAATGTGAGTGTAGAAGTAGAATTGCAAGTACCGATAGCAATGGATAAGGGATTACGTTTTGCGATAAGAGAAGGCGGTAGAACTGTTGGTTCTGGTGTTGTTTCTGAAATTTTGGAGTGAGTGTAGTAACTAAGATGAAGCAAGATATATATATTAACATTAAGGCTTTCGATTGTTCTTTATTGGAGGAATGTGTTCGAAAATTTGTTGATGAATTAAAGCGGTCCAGTGCAAAATTATCTGGTCCGATTGCGTTGCCAAGAAAAGATTCTAAATTTATTGTTAATAGATCTCCTCACGTTGATAAAAAATCTCGTGAACAGTTTGAAATGAGAACTTCTAGGCGTTTGATTGTTTTACATGATCTTACTCCTACTATGATGCAGATGCTTACAGGTTTATCTTTTTCTGCTGGCGTAGAAGTGGATTTAAAAGTCAAGGAAGTTAAGGTTTAGGAGAAGGAAATGAAGAGAATAAATTCACTGAGGAGAATTGGTTTATTAATGACGAATATTGGTCATACTGCTATATACTCTGACAATAGTCGCATGGCTGTAACTTTATTGCATCTCAGCGAAACTCATATTGTTGATATAAAAGGACAAGATAAATGTGACTATAATTCAGTCATTTTAGGCACAGGAGATTTTAAAAATATAGCAAAACCTCAGTTGGAATATTTAAAGAAAAAGGGTATAAATAATAAATGTAAGTTATACGAAAGTAGATTAAATGACCTGTCGGGAATAGAATGTGGTAAAAAAGTGGGAATCAATCATTTTGTGGTTGGTCAATATCTTGATATTACGGGTTATTCTATAGGTAAAGGATTTGCTGGTGTGATGAAGCGGCATAATTTCAGTGGGCTTGGGGCATCTCATGGTGTTTCTATTGCTCACAGATCACAAGGTTCCACTGGCCAATGTCAGGATCCTGGTAGAGTATTCAAAGGAAAGAAAATGGCTGGTCATTTAGGTAACAGCAGGATAACTGCACAAAATATGAAGATATTATCCATTGATCATGAAAATAGTATAATTGCTGTGAAGGGTAATAATGTTCCTGGGTTTAAAAATTCCTATGTTTTTGTAAGAGATGCAGTTAAAAAATCTTTACATAAAGATGTTCCTTTTCCGGTGGGTTTACTGTTAGATGTAAATGATGATGCTAGTAATTTGGTAAGTTAGTTATGGAATGTAATTTAGTTAATCTATCTAATAATAATGTAGGTACTGCTCAGCTCAATCCTTTGATATTTTCTGCTAAGCAAAAATTGAGTGTTTTGCATGATATAGTGAGATGGCAATTAGCAAAGAGAAGAGCTGGTACTCATAAAACAAAAGGTATCAGTGATGTCTCTGGTACAACAGCTAAACCTTATGGTCAAAAACGTACCGGTAGGGCAAGACAAGGGAGCTTGCGATCTCCTCAATTTAGAGGTGGTGGGGTTATTTTTGGCCCTGTTGTGAGGAGTCATACTTATTCTCTTAATAAGAAGGTACGCAAATTTGGTTTAAAAATTGCTTTATCTCTAAAGTATTTAAATAATCAAGTAATTATTCTGGATAATTTAAATATTGATGTGAAGAAAACGTCTGAAATGTGTAAATGTATTAAAAATTTTAAATTTTCTTCCTTTTTGATAGTTGGTGATTATGGAGATGATTTGTTGCGTGCTGTTAGAAACTTGCATTATGTAGACTTAATCAAACCTATTGGGTTAAATGTCTTTGATATATTGAATCACGAATGCGTGATGTTGACAAAGGATACTTTAAAGCATCTTGAAGGTAGATTGTTATGATCAAATATAATAATATAATAAAATCTCCTATAATTACAGAAAAGGCCTCTTTTTTGAGGGAGAAGTTTAATAAATATTCTTTGTATGTTTTTGTAAATGTAAATAAGCGTCAAATAAAGTTGGCAATAGAGTCTCTATTTGATGTTAAAATTTCTTCTATAAATGTTGTTAGAATTAAGCCTAAATATAGGCGTTTCAGGGGTGTGATTGGTTGTGAAAAACAGAAAAAGAAAGTTTATTTTTCTTTGATAGATGGTCAAAAATTAGATATAATGAGCGTTTAATATGGGTATGAAATTTTTTAATCCTGTTACTCCGTCTTCTCGTGGGACTGTGTTAGTAAGTAAAGTTGGTTTATCAAAAGATGAGCCAGAAAAGTCTCTTACATCCGGTAAAAAGTCCAGTGGTGGAAGAAATAATTATGGTAGAATTACAACTCGTCATAGGGGTGGTGGTCACAAAAAGAAGTATAGAGTTATAGATTTTAAGCGTAATAGAAGTGGTCAGGGTATAGTTGAAAAAATAGAGTATGATCCAAATAGAAGTGGGTTTTTAGCGTTAATATCATATAAGGAAGATGATATTAAGTCTTATATATTAGCTCCTCAAGGTATGAAGCCTGGTGATATTGTTACAACTGGAAATGATGCTGATATTTTGCCAGGTAATTGTTTGCTACTCAAGTATATACCTGTTGGTTCTTTCGTTCATAATGTTGAGCTGAAGCCAGGTAATGGTGCTGCGATTGCTAGAGCTGCTGGTTGTTATGCGCAAATCGTTGGTCGTGATGGCCAATATGTTTTATTACGGCTCAGGTCTGGTCAAATTAGGTTGATTTTATCTTCTTGCAAGGCTACTATTGGTGTAGTATCTAACCCTGACCATAAGAATAGAAAGCTGGGTAAAGCTGGGAGAAGTAGGTGGCTTGGAATTAGACCTACTGTGCGTGGGGTTGCGATGAATCCGGTTGACCATCCTCATGGAGGTGGGGAAGGAAAAACCTCTGGTGGTCGTCATCCTGTTACTCCTTGGGGTGTTGCAACAAAAGGAAAGAAAACTCGGAGGAAAAATAAATCTAGTGATAAGTATATAAAACAATTGAAAGGTTAGTTTATGAGTAGATCTGCGTGGAAGCCTCCTTTTTGTCATCCTTCTATATTAAAGTCGGTGAATAATGCTTTAAACAAGGGGTTTGTTAACATGGCTATAAAAGTTCATTCTAGGGCTTCTGTAATTCTTCCTAATTGTTTAGGTTTAAAGTTTGCTGTTTATAATGGTAAGGATTACATTCCTGTTAATGTTAATGATCAGAATATGATAGGTCATAAGTTTGGTGAATTTTCGCCCACTCGTAAATTTACTGGGCATAGTGGTGATAAAAAGGCGACAAGAAGGTAATTGATATGAAAAACAGAGATGTAATAGTTAAAGCTGGTTCTAGGGTTTTAAAATCAACTCCTCGTAAATTGAATTTGGTTGCTGGTTTAGTACGTAATAAAAAAGTTTCTTTTGCCACCGTGCAATTAAGATTTTGCGAAAAAAAAGCTGCGGGTCTTATAAGGAAGGTATTAAATTCTGCGATTGCTAATGCTCAATATAATTATGGATTGGACATCGATAATTTATATATAAAAGAAATTTCAATAGGTAAGTCTCTTACTTTGCGTAGGGTATGTCCAAAAGCTATGGGTAGAGCTAATAGAGTTAGTAAACGTTATAGTAATATAACTGTAAAATTGGGGGAAATTATATGATTCATAAAAATAGAAAATTAATAAGGAAAGTGCAAAAGTATGGGAAACGTTAATCCTAAAGGATTTAGGTTAAAAATAATTAATACTTGGTCATCTGTTTGGTATGCTGAGAAGGGTTATAAACAAGGGTTGCATCAAGATTTATCTATTCGCAGTTATATAAATGAATCTTTTAAGCATGCTGGTGTTTCTAAAGTAATTATAGAGCGTACAATCGATTTGGTGTCTGTAATAATACATTCTTCTAGACCTGGAGTGATAATAGGTAAGAAAGGCTCAGATATTGAGAAGATAAAGCAAAAAATAGCTGAAAAAGTAAAAAATAATGTGGAAGTGAATGTAGTAGGGGTTAAAAGGTCTGAAATAGATGCAGTTTTAATATCAAACAGCATTGCACAGCAGTTAGAAAAAAGGGTTTCATTTAGAAGAGCGATGAAAAAAGCTATTCAAAGTTGTTTGAGGATGGGTGCTAGAGGTATTAAAGTAAGTTGTTCTGGGCGCCTTGGCGGAGCTGAGATAGCTCGTACTGAATGGTATAAAGAAGGTCGTTTGCCTTTGCACACTTTACGTGCTAATATAGATTATGCTTTTTGTGAAGCAAAAACTATATATGGTATTATAGGGGTTAAGGTTTGGGTTTATATTGGTAATTAAGGTATATTGAGATGTTTGTTCCCAAAAAGAGTAAATATAAGAAGGTATTTAAGGGGCGAATTAAGGGTAATACAAAAGGTGGTAGCACATTATCTTTTGGAGATTATGGCTTAAAAGCTGTAGAAGCAGGTAGAATTCAGTCTAAGCATATTGAAACTGCAAGGCGTGTAATATCTAGAACATTAAAACGCTCTGGTAAAGTGTGGATAAGAATTTTTCCTGATACCCCTGTTAGTAAAAAGCCAGCAGATGTGCGTATGGGTAAAGGGAAAGGTAGTGTTGAATTCTGGGTGTTTAAAGCTAAGCCCGGTAGAATGTTGTTTGAAATTAGCAGTGATGTTCCCATGCATTTAGCAAAATTGGCGCTTGAAAAGGCAACCGCTAAGCTTCCTATGAAGTGTAAATTTGTATCTAATCATAATTAAATGGAGTTGCAATGGATATAGCTGACATTAGGTCAAAATCCTCACAAGAATTGCATGCAATTCTTGTAAATTTGAGAAAAGAGTTTGTTAATTTGGTTTTTCAAAAAAAGTTAGGCCAGTGCAACAATATTTCGCGTTTTGGTTTGATAAAAAAGAGCATAGCTCGTATTCTAACTGCATTAAATGAAAGAAAAGGGGAGGAAAAGAATGCCTAAGAAGGTTTTTTGTGGTACTGTAACTAAGGCTAAGTGTGATAAGACTGTAAAGGTTTCGGTATTACAAGTGTATAAGGATGAGCTGTATAAAAAGGTTATAAAAAAATACAAGAAGTATACAGCACATGATGAGAATAATAGTTGTAAAGAAGGGGACAAGGTTTTAATACAAGAACACAAGCCTATTTCTACTACTAAAAAATGGGTTGTTGTTAATAGCTCACATTGAATAGGATATTTATATGATTCAAAAAAATACATTGTTGGAAGTAGCTGATAATTCTGGTGCGCGTGCAGTACTTTGTATTGGTTTATTAGGTGGTAGAAAGTCTGCATCTATAGGTGACACAGTTATTGTATCTACTAAATCTATTACTCCAAGAGGGAAGGTTGAGAAGGGAAAAGTATATAGAGCAGTTGTGGTGAGGGTGAAAAGCCCTATTAGAAAATCTGATGGTTCTGTAATTCGTTTTTCTAGCAATGCTGTAGTTTTGATTAACGATCAAGGTGAACCACTTGGCACTCGGGTATTTGGTCCGGTAAAAAAGTTATCATCTGGTTCTTTTATGAAGATAATGTCATTAGCTGTTGAGGTTTTATAATGAGTGCTAAAATAAAAAGTGGTGACGACGTTATAGTTTTAACTGGTAGAGATAAGGGAAAAATTGGTAAAGTGATTAAAGTTGTGGCATGTGATGCTAAAAAGAAAATAATTGTTTCTGGGGTAAATGTACATAAGAGACACACTAAACCAAAAGCTGGTAGTAGTGGTGGTATATTAAATAAAGAGTTAGCTATTGATATATCCAACGTTGCAACATTGGACCCTAAATATAAAACTCCAACTAGAGTGGGGTTTAAGGTTATAGACGGTAGAAAAGTGCGTTTTGCAAAAGTTTCTGGAGAAGTGATAGATTAGGTTGATATGTTTAAAGAATTGTATAAAGATAGCATAGTAAAGTCCTTAAAGGATAAGTTTAATTACGGCAATATAATGCAAGTGCCTAAACTTGTCAAGGTGTGTATCAATATGGGCGTTGGAGATGCTGCTACAGATAGTAAAGCAATAAATGAACCACTTGATAGCCTATATTTGATTGCTGGGCAGAAGCCTTTATCAACTTTTGCAAAAAAATCTATTTCTGGCTTCAAGATCAGAAAAGGTGCTACAGTAGGTTGCAAAGTAACTTTGCGTAGAGATAAAATGTATGAGTTTTTAGAAAGATTGATATATATTGCTTTGCCAAGGGAAAAAGATTTTAGAGGGTTTAGTGTGAAGCAATTTGACGGTAATGGTAATTTTTCCTTTGGTATAAAGGAACATATCTCGTTTTTAGAAATAGACTATGATAAAATAAGTAAAATTAGAGGTATGGATATTAATATTATAACAAGTGCAGTTAGTGATAAGGAAGCAAAGGAATTATTACTGGCTCTTAAATTTCCTTTTTTTGATTAATTGAGAGGAGAAATATATGGCAAAAAAATCTATGATAGAAAGAAATCTTCGCAGAATAAAGCTGTGCGATCAATATAAAGAAAAAAGAGAAAAATTGAAATCTATAATAAATAATAAGAATTTGTCTATTGTAGAAAGGTTTACAGCTCAAAATAAATTAATTAAAAAATTGCCTAGAAATTCTTCTAAGACCAAAATTAGAAATAGGTGTGCTTTAACTGGGAGACCAAGAGGAGTATATAGAAAATTTGGTTTATGTAGAATTGTTTTGCGTGATTTATGTTCTTTTGGGCAAGTTCCAGGAGTTACAAAGTCTAGTTGGTAAATATAATATAAGGAGTATATTGTGGCGTTATCTGATAGTATTGGTGATTTTTTAACAAGGATACGTAATGCTCAATTGGCAATGCATAGAACAACAAGAGTGTTGTTTTCTAAAGTGAATTCTTCTATACTGAAGATTTTAAAAGATGAAGGGTATATCCTTGATTATGAAAAGCAAGTTGTAGATAATTTACCTTCTTTCATTGTAAAATTGAAGTATTATGAGAAGTCACCTGTAATTAGTGACATAGTTAGGGTGTCAAAGCCTGGTTGTCGTCGTTATTCTAAGTATAAGGACATTTCTAAAGCATATAATGGTCTTGGTATTTTTATTATATCGACACCCAAAGGAGTGATGACTGATTATAATGCACATATGTTAAAGGTTGGTGGAGAAGTTTTGTGTCGTGTGTTTTAAATAATAGGAGAAATTCATGTCTCGTATAGGTGCTGCTCCTATCAATATTCCTGCTGGTGTTTCAGTTGAATATAATAATGGTAGGATGTTAATAAAGAGCGCTAAGGCTGAAAAAGAAGTTAGCTTAATCAGTGATGTTGTGTGCCGGATTGTTGATAATCAGCTACTCCTTTCTGTGGATCAAGATAAAGATGATTATGATGAAATAAAGCCTATGTGGGGCACTTATAGGAGTAATATTAATAATATCATTAACGGCATGGTTGATGGTTTTTCTGTTAATCTTGAGATTAACGGTGTGGGATATAAGGCAGAGTGTGATGGTAAGTATTTGACTTTGTATCTTGGTTATAGCCATAATGTTAAATATAAAGTGCCTAAAGATGTTGAGATTAAGTGCATAAAGCCAACTCACTTAGTAGTTAGTGGTATGGATAAGCAAAAAGTCTATATGGTGGCATCTGATATATGCAGGATTAGGAAGTACGATCCTTATAAAGGTAAGGGTGTTGTAGTAAAAGGCAAATTTATGCTGCGTAAGGTTGTAAGTAAAAAGAAGTAATTAAAATGAAAAGATCGTATAATTTTTTAAGTAATTCTGAAAAAAGGAAGTTACGTAATAGAGCGAAGCTTGACAAGAGCGCTGAACGTTTACGTATATCCATATTTAAATCTAATAGGCATTTTTATGTCCAGTTAATTAATGATGTAAAAGGGGTAACTCTCACTTCGGCTTCTACTTTGGATGCTAAAATTAAGGATGTATGTAAAGGGAAAGTCAACGCTGAAACTATAAAACAGGTTTCTTTTTTAATGGTTGAGCGTCTGTCTGGCATGAGAGTAGAGCAGCAGCTTACGTTTGATCGTGGAGCGTATAAATATACAGGATTAGTTTCTCAATTTGCTGAGGCTTTAAGAAGTTCTGGATTTGAATTTTAGAAGGTTTTGAATATGGCTATAAAGAATTTACAAAATAATAATGATTTATCAGAGCTTTTAGTTTCGGTACGAAGAGTGACAACGGTTACCAAAGGTGGTAGAAGATTTTCATTTTCAATTTTGGTTGTTGTTGGCGATGAAAAGGGTAGGGTAGGATGTGGAATAGGTAAGCACGCAGAAGTTGCTGAAGCAAGAGTCAAAGCTGTAAATGCTGCAAAGAAATCGATGATTAGAGTGTACTTGCGTGAAGGTAGAACTTTGCATCATGATATTAAAGCTAAATTTTGTTCTGGTGAAATAGTTTTAAGAACCGCAAGAGCCGGAACAGGTATTATTGCTGGTGGAGCGATTAGATCAGCTTTTGAGGTGTTAGGTATAAAGGATGTGGTAGCTAAATCCACTAGATCAAATAATCCTCATAACGTTATATGTGCGGTATTTAAGGCTTTTGATAGTATGTTATCTCCTCGTCAGGTAGCAAGCAAAAGAGGCAAAAAGATTAGCGAGATAGTTGGAAACAGGTAAAGTATGAATAATGCTGTAAAATTAAACTCTATATTTACTAAGTTATCTAAGAAAAAGAAGCCTAAGTTGCTGGGTAGAGGTATCGGTTGTGGTAAAGGTAAAACATCCGGTAGAGGGCATAAAGGACAGAAGGCTAGAAGTGGAGTTTCCATAAATGGTTTTGAGGGTGGACAACAGTCTATATATACTCGTTTGCCTAAAAGAGGTTTTAAGCCTATACGTAGGAACATATACTCTATAATTAATGTTGGCGATATACAGCGCTTAATGGAAGCTAAAAAAATAGTGAAAGACTCTGTTATAGATAAGGAGAGGCTGTATAGATTAGGTTTTATAAAGTCTATTAAGGATAAAATTAAACTTCTTAATAAAGGTAAGTTGAGCGAAAAATTTGTGTTTCATGTTGATTTTGCGTCAGAAGCTGCAAAAAAATCTGTAGCTTCAGTTGGTGGTAGTGTGGAAATACTATCGTAAATCATGGGCAATAAATCTGCATTTAATAGCTTGGATCCTACGTTGTTATATAAAGGTGATTTATTAAAGCGTATATTTTTTACGCTAATAGCTTTAATTTGCTATCGCTTGGGTACTTATGTGCCTATTCCTGGAATTAATCTTGATGTAATTAATGATATATTTCCCAAAGAGGGCTCAGGCGTCTTTGGAGTATTTAATTTATTTTCTGGTGGTGCATTGGCTAGAATGACAATTCTAGCATTGAACGTTATGCCATATATAATGGCTTCTATCATTATTCAGTTACTTTCTTCTGCGATTAAAGGAATGAAGGAAGTTAAGAATGATGGAGAGTCAGGCCGTAGAAAGATGAATTCTTATATACGCTATCTGACCATAGTAATTTGTGTATTTCAATCAATTCCAATTTTGGTTGGATTGGAAGGGATGAATAGGGAAGGGGTATTGGTTGTAATCGAACCTGGTGTTATGTTTCGTACAATAGGTGTTTTCAGCCTTTTAGGTGGAACTATGCTTTTAATATGGCTTGGTGAACGAATCAGCGCTAGCGGTATAGGCAATGGTATCTCATTGATCATTTTCACGGGCATAATATCAGAGTTACACAGCGCTTTGTCATCTCTGTTAACGTTAAATAAAAACGGTAGCGTATCGTTATTTATTATCCTTTTTGTTTTGGTATTGTTTTTTTTGCTGCTACTCTTAGTCATTTTTGTAGAGTCTTCTTATAGAAAAGTTATTGTTCAACATCCTAAAAAGCAATTTAAAAGATTACATAATGACGATTTTACTTACATTCCATTGAAGATTAATTTATCTGGTGTAGTACCAACCATTTTTGCTAATGCAATTTTATTGACACCTATTTCAATTGCAAATTTCTATAAGGGGTACGCTTTTTCTGATTTTATTTTGAATTACTTTATGGCAAATAAAGTAGTATATATTGTAGCCTATTTGGTGCTGATAGTATTTTTTAATTTTTTCTATACCAATTTTATATTTAATCCAGAGGAAAACGCAGATTTTCTTAAAAAAAATGGTGGTTTTATACCTGGTAGAAGGCCTGGGAAACATACTTCTGATTACCTTCAAGATATAGTTTTTAAGTTGACATTCATTGGCTCTGCGTATTTGGTAGTCATATGTACTGTACCTGAAGTTATGAGATATTATTATGATATACCATTTATTTTTGGTGGGACGAGCTTACTGATTATAGTGAACGTTATTACTGATACTATTATGCAAATACAATCTTATATTTTTTCAAATAGGTACGACAACTGGATAAAGAAATATGAGTCTAAAACGAGGAAAGTAAGATGATCATTACGATTTTTGGTCCTCCAGGTTCTGGTAAAGGTACTCAGTCAAGCTTGTTAATAGCAAAATATAATTTAAAATTAATTTCAGTAGGGGATTTATTAAGGAATATTATATCTAGCAGTAGTGAGTTAGGTAAAAAAATAAAGGGTACCGTGGAATCTGGTAATTTAATTCAAGATGAAATTATATGTGGATTATTACGTGACCAGCTTGCATTAGTGGATGATAATTGCTTATTAGATGGTTTTCCGAGAAATTTAAACCAGGCTCATTTTTTGACTCAAGTTTTGCAAGAAAAATATAATAGGGATGTTGACATTGTAGTTGAGCTGCAGCTTGACGATAATATTGCAATCGATAGGTTAAAAAATCGTCTCGCGTGTTTGGACTGTAAAAGCATATATAGTGTATCTTCTTTTAAGAGTACTACTTGTGCTAAATGTAAAAGTACGAGGTTAGAGAAAAGAATTGATGATGCTGATATGTCTGCAATTGATAAGAGAATAAGTGAATATCACCTTCAAATGAAAGGTTTACGCGAGTATTATAAAGGCAAATTATTAACAATTGACGCTAATTTGAGTGTTGATGAGGTAACGCAAGAGATTGAAAGTAAAATTTCTTGTAATTTGGTTTGACTCTGAGTTGTTTTATGGTATAAATTAAGAGTTGTTATTAATAAAGTATCGAGGTACCAGTGGCACGTATTGCAGGCATAAATATTCCAGTGAGGAAATGTGTTCCTTTTGCATTAACTTATATATATGGTATAGGTATTGCTACTGCGAATGTAATTTGTCACGCTTGCGAAGTTGATAAGCGCAAACGTGTTTCAGAATTACGAGATGAAGATATAGAAAAGATCAGCAGTTTCATTAGACAAAATTATGTTATAGAAGGTGAGCTAAGAAAAGAAGTGGCTATGAACATAAAATCTTTAGTGGAAATGGGATGCTATAGAGGAGTGAGACATAGAAAAGGTTTACCTGTGAGAGGGCAAAGGACTCATACTAATGCTAAGACTCGTAAAGGTAGATCTCGGTTGCCTATTGCTGGGAAAAAATAAAATTTATTATTATTGTGAGTTTTAATGAAAAAAGTCAAAACGGTTGGTAAGAGTACAAAGGAGTTTATTACTGGTGTTGTTCATATTCGTGCAACTTTTAATAATACTTTTGTAAATGTAACTGATGTTCATGGTAATACGCTATGTCAAACTTCTGTGGGTGCATGTGGTTTTTCAGGTTCGAGAAAATCCACACCTTATGCTGCAGGTAAGGCTGCGGAGGCTGCTGCAAAGAATGCAATGGAGAGATTTGGTATGAAGGTTGTCTCTGTAATAATTCGTGGTCCTGGCTTTGGTACCGAAGCTGCGGTTAAAGCACTTCAGAGTTGTGGGTTGACTGTGACTTCAATTGCAGATAAAACCGCAATTCCTCATAATGGGTGCAGGTTAAGAAAAAAAAGAAGAGTATAGGATATTTAAAAAGGTTGTTTTATGTATTATAATAATGATGTTTCTCTCTGTAGCAATTTAGATAAATTGATTAAACCTAGTTCAGTTAAGGTAATATCAGATGGTTCAAGTGAAAAAAGTGATATAGTGCTAGAACCGTTGGAAAGTGGTTTTGCTTTAACATTAGGTAATGCATTAAGACGTGTAGTATTATCTTCTCTTAAAGGTAGTGCTGTTTATGGAATAAAAATTGAAGGTGTAACTCATGAGTTTACTTCAATTCAAGGGGTAAGAGAAGACGTAACTGATATAGTATTAAATATGGGCATGTTGAGGTGTAAATTAAATGGTGCTTCTAATAAATGCTTAAATTTAAACGCTAAAGGGCCTTGCCAGGTATTAGCTGGGATGATAGAAACTGATGATCAATGCTCTATTGTTAATAAAGATTTGTTAATATGTACGCTGGGGCAAAATGTAGAGCTTAACATGACCATATATGTGGCTAGCGGAAAAGGTTATCTTCCTGTAACTAAGTATAAAGAAAATGAACTTTTGAAGCTTATGAGTGAACAGGATTTAATTGGTTTTATTCCAGTTAATGCTTTGTATAGCCCTGTCAACAGGGTTTCGTACAGGGTAGAGAATAGTCGTGTTGGCCAAGTGACTGATAAGGATAAGCTGATATTGTCAATTGAAACTGATGGTACAATCTCTCCGAGTCAAGCTGTTGACTCTGCTGCAAGAATATTACAGGAGCAACTTCAGCCCTTTATTAGTTCTGATGTAAGTTATAAAAAATCGCAGGTTTCTTCGTCTAGTGGTGCTAAAGATTTGGGTTATGACCCTGTCTTATTGCGTAAGGTAGATGAAATGGAATTATCTGTCAGGTCTCATAACTGTCTGAAAAACGAAAACATCACTTATATAGGTGATCTTGTGCAAAAGACAGAAGGTGAAATGTTAAGAACTGCTAATTTTGGCAGAAAGTCTTTGAATGAGATTAAGGCAGTTTTGACTAATTTTGGCTTGTCTTTGGGTATGACTGTGCTAAACTGGCCGCCTAAGGATATAGATGAGTTGGCTAAACAACATACTGATGAAGATTAGGTGATATATGAAACATGGAATAAAAAAACGTAAACTATCTCGTTGCACTGAACATAGGTTATCGACGTTAAGGAATCTATCTATCTCATTAATTAACCATGAGCAGATTGTAACTACTTTACCAAAAGCTAAGGAACTTCGTCCATATGTCGAAAAGTTTATTACAATTGCTAAGAATAAGAATACTTTACATGGTAGAAGACTTTTGCTTTCACGCCTTCATAATAGTAAGTTAGCAGTTGATAAGTTATTAAACGTCTTAGCCAGCCGTTATCAAGATCGTAAAGGTGGGTATTCTAGAATAATAAAATTTAGCCCTCGAAAGGGTGATTGCGCTTCAATGGCAGTGATAGAACTGGTTGATAGGGATATTGCAGCAAGAGGTAAGGTTTATAGTAAAAATAAAGAAGGAGGCAAAGTAGTTACACAAAGTTAATTGTTATCATAATTGTTTTTCTTGTGGTAAGTAGGTTACGCTACTTTGTAGGTTACTTTGGCGAGTTATTAGTTTTAGTATATTTAAAACTGAAATGGTATAATGTTATAAAACGCCGTTACCGTTGTAAGTTCGGTGAAATTGACTTAATTGTATCTAAAAAAAAGGAGCTGATTTTTATAGAAGTTAAAACAAGTTTACTTGGAAAAGAAATACCGATATCTCATCTTCAATGTCAGTCTATTATAAATTCTTCTAAGTATTTCTTAAGTAAAAACCTTAGTTTTTTAGATTATTCAGTCAGATATGATTTATATTTTCTTTCCTTAAAGAGAAGACCTGTTTATATAAAAAATGCTTGGATTGAAGAATGAAAGATTTGTAGCTGAATTAATTTAGATTTACTGGATTTAATATGAAAAAGACCCAATACAATAATTTAGTTTCATCTTACGCTAGAGTGCTGTTTCATGTCTCAGGAAGCAGGTTAGGTATTATAAGGAAAGAAGTAGAATTTTTGTTGGCTTTTTTTAAGGATCAACGTGATGTTTTTGTGTACCTATCTCATCCTATGATTTCTTTTGCACACAAAAAAGAAGTGATGCTTTCTATAAATGAGAACTTGAGTGAGAATTTAGTAAAATTTATTATGGTTATATTTGCAAATAAACGCTCTAGTTTATTGATCCTTATATTAGAAAAATTCTTAAGTCTTGCAAGAGAAAATGAAAATGAATTCGAAATTACTATAAAGTCAGCAGAAACTTTAAAGGAATATGATATAAAAATAATTACTGAATCTTTGAGCTTTCTTGGTAAAATAATAAAAGTAAGCAATGTGGTTGACCCTTCTATACTAGGTGGCTTCGTAGTTAGGTATGGTTTTAATTTGATCGATGCTTCGCTAAAAAGTTACTTGGATAGGTTAGTTGACTTAAGTAAAATGGAAATATTAAAAGTAAGGAATTTTATATGAAGAACAGTATGAATGTTTCTGAGATAGCAAGTATAATAAGAGAAAAGGTTGAGACGTTTGATAATCCTATAAAGCGGGAAAATATAGGTGAAGTAATTTCAGTAACAGATGGTATCGCATTGGTTTATGGGCTGGAAAAAGCAAAATTCGGTGAAAAGGTATTTTTTGCAAGCGGTGTAGAAGGGATAGTTCTTGATTTAGATCATGATACGGCTGGAATAGTTGTGCTTGGTAATGACCGTGACGTGAAAGAAGGGGACGTTGTAAAATGTAGTGGTGATGTTGTGCAGGTGCCTGTAGGGCATGAATTGTTAGGGAGAGTTGTAAATGCGTTGGGCCATCCTATAGACGACAGTGGGGAAATTAGAGCCAAAAACAGAATGGATATAGAATCTAAAGCGCCAGGCATTATTGATCGTAAGTCTGTGCATGAGCCACTGCAAACAGGAATTAAAATTATAGATTTACTAATTCCAATAGGTAGAGGGCAGCGTGAATTAATTATTGGCGATAGACAAATTGGTAAAACTACTATTGCGCTTGATACTATTATAAATCAAAAGAAGATTAATGATGAAGTAGACGAAAATCAAAAAGTTTACTGTGTTTATGTTGCTATTGGACAAAAAATTTCAACAGTAGCAAAAGTGGTAAATAAGCTGAAAGAAAGCGGAGCATTAGAGTATACAACTGTAGTTGTGGCTAGTGCATCTGACTGCGCGCCTATGCAATTTTTAGCACCTTATGCTGGTTGCACTATTGGGGAATTTTTTCGTGACAATGGAATGCATTGTTTGATTATATATGATGATTTATCTAAGCATGCTGTGGCATATAGGCAGATGTCTTTATTGCTCAGACGTCCTCCTGGTCGTGAAGCTTACCCTGGAGATATATTCTATGTACATTCTCGCTTGCTTGAAAGAGCTGCTAAAATGTCTGATAAAAAAGGGCAGGGGTCTTTAACTGCTTTGCCAATTGTCGAAACTCAAGCTGGTGATGTATCTGCATATGTGCCAACAAATGTTATTTCAATCACCGATGGGCAGATCTTTCTTGAGTCTGAATTATTTTATAAAGGATTTCGACCTGCAGTAAATATAGGTTTGTCAGTTTCACGGGTTGGTTCTGCTGCACAACTAAAGTCTGTGAAGAAAGTTGCTGGTTCTATAAAGCTAAGCTTAGCTCAGTATAGAGAATTAGAAGATTTTGCAAAATTTGGTTCTGATCTTGATGCTAGTGTTCAATTATCCTTGAATAAGGGTAAATATCTTGTCGAGTTATTAAAGCAAAAACAACATTTACCTATGTCAATAGAAGAGCAAGTAGTGCTGATGTATATTTTTTCTAACCTATATAATCAGTTAAGTAAAATACAAATAAGTTACATTAATAAATTTGAACATGATCTTATTAATTATTTTCATACTGTGCACCCTGGGGTTTTAAAAAAGTTGTCAAATGACATGAGTGATGATATAAAAGGTGATATTTTTAACATTGTGAGTAATTTCGTTACTCAATTTAATTGCGTTTAGGTGGTGATTATGGCTTCATCCATTATTAATAAAATTCCTATGACGAGGGAAGGTTTTGAGAATATGCAAGCCGAACTTGAAAAATTAAAGGAAGAAAAACCTTCTGTGATACAGGCTATTTCTGATGCTCGTGATCAAGGTGATTTGTCTGAAAACGCAGAGTATCATGCAGCACGGGAAAGGTTAGGTTTTATTGAAGGCCGTATAATGGAGATAGAAAGTAAGCTCTCACATGCGGAAGTAATAGAAGTAAAAAATTTGTCTGGTGATTCAGTAATGTTTGGTGCAACTGTGACATTAAGCATGTTAAGTGATAATAACAATGAAGTGGAATATGTTTATAAGGTTGTAGGTGAATATGAAGCTGATGTTTCAAAGCAGTTAATATCTACTAGTTCACCACTTGGGAGTGCCTTAATTGGCAAAAAAGTCGGTGAATATGTGGAAGTGACAGTGCCAAATGGAGAGAAATTGTATAAAATAGTTAAGATTGAATTTAAGTAAATTATTATGGTACAGGCCACTTATGCTTCAATGAGTCTACCAGGTATTTCTTCTGTGGAAGATGTATTAGAGGATGCTCGTTCCGGTAAATTATTCATTTTAGTTGATGATGAAAATAGAGAAAATGAAGGCGATTTGATTGTCTTAGCTGAGAAAATAAAGCCGGAACATATGGCTTTTATGGTTAGGTACGGTACAGGGGTTGTTTGCTTAGCAATGACTAAATTTCACATGAAAAGGTTGGGCCTTAATTTCATGGAAAAGAAAAATATTGGTGAAAATCATACCGCATTTACTACATCAATTGATGCACGTTATGGCATTACAACCGGTGTTTCAGCAGAGGATAGAACGAAAACTATACATGCTGCTATCAACAAGGATGGCACTCAGGATGACATCATAACTCCAGGTCATGTTTTTCCTGTAATTGCACATAAAGGTGGGGTGGCACAACGTGCTGGTCATACTGAAGCGAGTGTTGAAATGGCGAAGTTAGTAGGGTTTGATCATTCAGCAGTTATTTGTGAATTAGTGAATGATGATGGCTCTATGATGCGCTTACCTCAGTTACTTAAATTTGCTGAACAACATAAAATTAAGTTAACTACCATCGACAAACTTATCAGTTACGTTAAAAATTTAAACTAGCGTTTATAAATTTGTATAATTTAAGTGTTAAAATATAGAATTCCTATAAATTATACAAGCACAGAATTTCCATGTTTAGAATTGCTAAGTTTTTGACCTTATTGTTCTTTTTTGCATATTATAATAATGCTTACTCTATTAACATTATTAGAGATAGTGAAGTGGAAGCAATAGTGAAAGAGCTAGCGCAACCTTTATTTTTCGCTGCAAACATTGATAGTGACCGAATAAAAGTTTTTATAATTAATGATAATTCGATTAATGCTTTTGTAATTAACAATAACAGTATTTTCATTCATTTAGGACTTTTACAATACTCGGCTAAACCTTATGTCCTGCTTGGTATATTAGCACATGAGATTGCTCACATATCTGCTGGTCATATATTGCAAATGAGTAATGCTATGGGTTATTTTCAATCGATAGCAATGATTAGTTATATGGTAGGATTAGTTTCGAGTATTATCATTAACCCTCAGATTGCTGGTGCAATTTTACTTAGTGGTGTAGCACTCAGTTCAAGGCTATTTTTTAACTATTCTCAAGAGCAAGAAAGTGTAGCAGATAGCTATGCTTTAAGGTACCTTGATGAATCTGGCTATGATAATTCAGGTATGAAAGAGATTTTTGATTATTTTAAAAGTATTGAGCATGAGAATACCGAGGAATATTTCCGTACTCACCCACTTAGTGAGAAACGCATATTTGCTGTACAAAATTATAAGGTCAAAAACAACGTAAAACCAATTTTTGCGGATAAGTTACTAAAGTTTGAGCGTGTGGTTGCAAAGCTAGACTCTTTCTTTGCTCCTATTCATGTGTTATCTAATAAATATGAAAATAATTCTGAGTATGTAAATGCTATAGTTTGCTATAGGCAAGGAAAGATAGAAGAGGCTATTGCTAAAGTTAATTCATTGATTCAAGAGTCACGCAATGACCCATACCTATATGAATTAAAAGCAGAAATGCTATACAAGGCCGGAAATTTAAGTGAAGCAATAAAAATGTATGAGGAATCGCTTAGGCTCTGTGGACAAAATTTTAGAGAAGCCATACAAGAGCTCCAACAAAATTGAGAAAACCCATAAAAACCTCAGCAGTTTTATCAAATCTGGAAAAAATGCGCCTAAAATTTTTAATTTTACCAAAAAAACACTCAATCAAATGACGTTCTTTGTAGATATGCTCATCGTAATACCTTTGCACTTTTCGATTCCGTTTTGGCGGAATAACTACTGTACATCCCTTGTCTTCAAGACTTGTAACAAAGGCATTGCTATCGTAGCCCTTGTCAGCTACTACAGTAGAGTTATAGATACTTTCGGTCAACACTTGTGCCTGCGTAATTTCATTTCTTTGACCAGGAGTCAGAGTAAATTTAAGTGGATTTCCAAGTGCATCGACAAGCGCATGTATTTTAGTTGTAAAGCCACCTTTGCTCCTCCCTAAAGCTTCTTGATCCTTGGAGTTTTTTGTATATCCAGATGAACATGGATGGGCTCGGATGATCGTACCGTCGATTATAGCAACTTCTAAATCAGGCTCTTGTTTAGTATATTCAAGCAATTTTTTCCAGACATCTCTTTCACACCATCTTTTAAATCGCTTATGTATACTCCTGTAATTACCATAAGTTTTTGGTAAAAGTCTCCATTGGCAACCACTTCGCACTATGTACCACACTGCCTCTATGAATATTCTTAAACGTTTTTCATCTTTGCTGTGCATTCCTTTTACGCTTTTTATGAACTCTAAAATTTGTTTCCAATTTTCCTCTTTGATGTAATATTGCATATGGTAGTTTCTCCATTTTTTACCTATTAGGCTAAACTACCATCTTTTTCTCTCTTTTCATATTTTTTGTCCACAGAGCCTAGATCCCGCTAACAAGCAGCGGGATGACGATTGTCAGGGTGTCATCCATAAGTGTTGAAAGTGCAGTCACACAAGGTGATTAATGGTATGTAAATCTCCTCTTGATATCAACCTTCGTTGTTGGGAAAGCAGATAAACCACGTCAAAAATTCGCTTAAACCTTCTAACCACAGGCAAAAAGGCGCTTTTTTGATTTATTTTATTATCATTGAAATTTATGCCATTAACCACCTTATATAATGCCACTTATAGCACTTTCAACACTTATGGGGTGTCATCCCAGTGCCCTCTTCTTGTCATCCAAGTAACCGACACTGGGATGGCTTTGTTGCATAGCACCTTAAGCAGTGATGGTTTACGACAAATTTATGTAATGATTTCAAATTTAGCCATACCAATATCAGTGAATTTGTTGAGCAAATAGCACTTAATTAGTAATTCTTTTTCACGATTTACTTCAGATTTATTCCTAAAGCTAAATCCAAATACTTGCTTCAACCTTGAGAAAAATCCTTCTATGTAAGATCTCTTTCCATAAATTGCTTCCTTTTTTCACTCTTTTACACCATCTTGTCCATATAATTTTATTAACCTAATAGCAGCATTTCTGTCAGACATATAATCTATTTTTGAATGTTCTGCTGCATCCTTTTTTGGTAGAACTTTTGTCTTTATATCGTATTTCTTACACAATTTATAAAGTTTGTGCCTATCGTATGCCCTATCTGCATATAATGCTTTTATTTTGTGCTGAAAATTAACTTCTTCAAGCAAATCGCAAGCTCCATAGTGGTCAGAGTAGACGCCATTACTGTATCTTGCAGCTATAGCTTTTTTACTATTCACACTTAACATAACATGTAACTTTCTTACTTGCTCGTAGCTTCGGTACTTTCTATCTGCACTGTTTTCCTTCAGGAGTGTTACTGTAAATGCTGATACTTGTGCTATCTATGATAATTTCAATATTTTCCATGTTGCTTTTATCAACCCTGCAATCATTTATCTTAATATTAAGTTTTTTAAACCTTCTCGATGCTTGTGAATAGCTGCAAATTTTTTCCTATTTGTTGCAGATATCCTTTTATAAACCCCACCGTTTGTCTTAAACCAATTCTAAAAAGATTGACAATTATATGCACCAAAATTACGACTTTATCACTGTAAATATAGTTGCCGCCCTGCATTTTTGGACTATTTTCATACCAATTTTCGATAGCTTCATCGATGTAACGAAAAATATTTCCCCTTTTTTCAAGGAATTTGTTATATTCGTTTTGGTTACTGACTTTCATTTTCTGTGGCATATTTTTTCTTCAACAGTTAAATGGTTATTTATAATGAATTTTGTCAGTAGCCACCAGATTTTTTCGGTTGCTATGCAACAAAGCCCACTGGGATCCAGGTTGCTTACAAGCAAATTAGCATAGAAAGTGGTTACAACGTTTTCGATGAGATTGCAGGAACCAGTGTCAGCTACTTTCATCTGCCACCTGCAAATGGCAATGTTCGTACAGTACGCTACTTGGATGACACCGTTGAAAGAAATGAACCGCCTTTTCAAAATTGTTTTGAATAGAGGAATAACATTCACAAGCAAAATTTCATATTACCATTTTTTAATTTATGTATTATAATAAGCTTAATTTATAAGAAAAACAAAGTTGGAAGAACTAAGCAAAAACTGGGTGATAAGAACGGGAAGATTTTTATCTTCATTGTTTTTTTTACTGTTGATTGCGCTATCAATACGTAGTTTTTTATTCGAGCCATTTCATATACCTTCTGGTTCAATGAAAAGCACCCTACTTGAAGGGGACTACATTTTTGCTAGTAAATATTCATACGGTTACAGTAAACACTCATTTCCATTTTCTCCAAACATTTTTAGCGGCAGGATTTTTTATACCCCTCCAAAGCGTGGCGACATAGTAGTTTTCAAACCCACAAGAAACGACAGTATCAGGTTTGTTAAGCGAGTAATAGGAACACCGGGCGACAAAGTGCAAATGATAGAGGGAGAATTATACCTAAATGATCAGAAAGTAGAGCGAAGGCAAATTGAAAGTTTTTTTGATTATGAGTCAAATCGTAGCATACTCAGGTACATGGAAACGCTTCCCAATGGCAAGGAGCATGAGATTTTGGTAGATAACATTTCTAATAAGCTATCATATAACACTCCGGTTTATTATGTACCTAACGATCAATTTTTTGTTATGGGAGACAATAGAAATAATTCTTTGGATAGCAGGTTTCCTGAAGTTGGTTTTGTACCAATGGAAAATATCATTGGGCGTGTAAGCATAGTTGGTTTATCATTTAAATTAGGAAAGGTCGATTGGTTACCATTTAATTTCAGACTACCTGTTGCTCTGAGATTAAATAGAGTATTGCATAAGGTCGTGTAAACTCTATCTATTTGTTAATTCACACAACTCTAAAGAAGAATTTTCTAACTCGGCGATAGTGTTGTTAATTTCATTCAAGTCATTTCCCTGTAAAGCGTTTTTTGCGTTTTGTAATAGGTTTTTCAACTTTTGATCAGTGGAAAAGTTATTATTGTTTTCAACCAAGTGTATGAGTTTATTTCCATTAATTTTAGCACCTGCAAGGGAACGAGCTTTCATATCTTCATCAAAGCTGTTTATTGACTGGTTAACCATATTTTGAACATCAGCTTCACTCAAGCCAAAACTTGAATTTACTTCAACTATCTGCTCAATTCCAGTAGTTTTTTCTCTTGCAGTAACAGTCAAGATTCCGTCAACGTTAACTGTGAATTCTATTTCAATTCTTGCAAAACCTGCAGGCAATGGCGGTATACCTTTTAGTTCAAACTGCGCTAAAGATTTGTTATCCTCTATCATTTCACGTTCTCCCTGACAAACGTGAATTTTTATTGCTGTTTGCCCATCAACATAAGTTGTAAACTCTTTTATCTCTAAAACTGGTAGTGGCGTATTTCTTGGTATGATTTTTTCAACTATGCCTCCCATAGTTTCTATACCAAGTGATAAGGGTAAAACATCTAAAAGAATATTCCTATCTTTTGAGCTCGAAGTTAAATCATGAGCTTGCAGAGCTGCCCCAATGGCAACTGCTTTATCTGGATCCACGTCATTTAGTACTTTATTTCCAAAGAGTTTGACTAGTGAATTTTGAACCAATGGTGTTCTAGTTGCACCACCAACTAAAATTACTCCTTTTATATCATCAATTTTAAGATCTATATCGCTTATAGTACGAGTGACTATATTGATAGTCTTATTGACCAAAGAACTGATTGCCTGCTCGAATTCTTCTCTAGTAATTTCGCATTTAAATAATTCGCCGTTAATGTTGAATTTAAAAGTGCCTACAGTATTTTTGCTCAGATATTCTTTTACAATACGTGATTCAATAAGTGTTGTCATGCAAGTAGCTGACACTGGAATCCAGTTCTTATTATATAACTTTCTGGTGTGTTCATTTGTAATCAAACTTTCTGGATCCCAGACTGGGATGACACTAGAGCATTCTTTGTTTAAACCTACTTTTTCTCTATACTTATTGAGCACAATTAAGCTTAGCAAATGATCAAAATCATCACCGCCGAGGTTGGTGTCACCACCAACCGCAAGAACTTGAAACACTCCTTGATGCAATTTCAATATCGAAATATCAAATGTTCCACCACCAAGGTCATAAACTGCATATATTCCACTATTATTGTTCTTTTCAATGGAGTAAGAAAGTGCTGCAGCGGTTGGCTCGTTAACGAGGCGAAGAACTTCTATGCCAGCTAATCTTGCTGCATATTTGGTTGCGTTACGTGCTGAATCGTCAAAGTAAGCTGGCACAGTAATCACTGCTTTTTTTACTTTCATCTCTATAGACTCTTCTACCCTCTTGCATAAAGCTTTTAATATCTCAGCAGAAATCTCAACAGGAGTAAGATACTTCTCCTCTGCGCATTTTATTCTAATAACTTTTTCGCTTTCATGATCTATTTCAAAATTGACGCCTTCTTTATTTAATTCTTCAACACTTTTACCCATTAAACGCTTTATTGAGTAGATTGCATTTTGACCGACGTCACAGCCAGTTTTCAATGTATTATTTTCATATGAAAGAGCAGAAGGCAGCAGTTCTCTTCCTTGTTCATCTTTAAATATCTCCACGTTACCAGCTTTATTTACCATGGCAATTAAAGAATTGGTAGTACCAAGATCTATACCAAAAACTACTTCACTTGAATTTGGTTCAGAAATTTGAATTGGTTGCATTTTTCTTCACCTCCTCAAATGACTTATATAAATATTTCAATCTTAAGACTTGTGTAGCAGCTCCATCAAAATTCTTTACAGCAAAAGTGTTAATTAGGTTTTTAACGCAATCTTTTATTTTTTCATCAACCATCCTACTTGCAAATTGTAAATCATCGCAGTCCAGCAAATATTCTCTTATTTCCATTGATTCATTTAGTATTTCAGAATTTAGATGATCCTTTGGGCTTTTCATACCAAAAAGATTCAACAAATGCTCGGCACGTTTTAGAGGTGACTTTAGCACCTGATAAGCTTTGTTAATATTAATTATATTTTTAGATTGTCCTTCGTTTATATCAGTCCTGCTTAGCTCAATATATTTTTTCTCTAACTCATCAAAGCTGATATTGAAAGTTGGTTCAATTTCAAACAATGTAAAATAGCTGCTAGACATGAAAACTCTCTCCACAACCACATTTTCCTTTCTCATTAGGATTTTTGAAAACAAAACCCGATGAAAATTTTTCCTCCACATAATCCATTTCAGAGCCAAGGATAAACATTACAGATTTTGGATCGATCAGCACCTTGACTTTTTGACCATCGCTGCAGCTTTCTTCAATTATCGATTCTAAAGGACGAATATCATATGCATATTCAATATCATATTTTAAACCAGAACATCCTTTTTGCTTAATTAGCACTCTTATTCCTATTGCTTCTTCCGGTTTCTCAAGGTTAGTATGCTTCTTTTGGTCCAATAAATACCTTATCCTTTCTACTGCTTCCGCAGTTATAGTGATAAGTTTTTTATTCTTTTTTACAGTTTCACCTCCGCCTACTTCTTGATATTCACCCATGTTCGTAGCTTCTTAATTCTTTTGTTTACTTTGATAGTCATGAATAGCAGCCTTTATAGCATCTTCAGCAAGTACCGAACAGTGTATCTTCACTGGAGGTAAAGACAACTCTTCCACTATTTGAGTATTCTTTATCTGTGTAACGTCACTGATGGTTCTTCCCTTTATCATCTCTGTTAACAAGGAACTTGAAGCAATGGCAGAACCGCAGCCAAAAGTTTTAAATTTTGCATCTTCAATAACACCTTTGTCATTGACCTTTATCTGCAATTTCATTACATCACCGCACGATGGTGCACCAACTAGGCCAGTACCAACATTTGGATCATTTTTATCCAGAGAGCCAACATTCCTTGGATTTTCGTAATGATCTAAAATTTTCTCATTATAACTCATAAAATTACCTATAAACCACTGTCCTACATTATAACATATTTAGGTTGAAAACTAAAGTAAAATACACCAGCAAACGGTATATTTTACTCACAAAATATATGGGTTACGAGTGTATTTACTTTACAAATACACGTAGTGCATGTCATTCTTTATATTGTAATTAAGTTTATAATTTTAAAAGGAGCATTCCCTTGAGTTTATTTGGTAACCTTTATAAAGGCTTGTTAAAAACTTCTTCTCGCTTTAGCAACGGGGTGAAAAGTATTTTTTCTGGCAAAAAAAAATTAGATCAGTCGCTTTTAGATGAGCTAGAAGAATTGCTAATTAGCATGGATATTGGCTATAAAACTTCTAAGTTGATTATTGACAGGCTCACAAGCATCAAATTTGACAAGGAAGTTGAGTATAACATTATCTCGCAGCAGTTAATGAACGAAATAGAAGCTATATTGAGCCCAGTTGTACAGCCGTTAGTTTTGAATAAAAAACCCCACATAATAATGGTATGCGGAGTAAACGGTAATGGTAAAACCACGACTATAGGTAAGCTTGCATATAAATATAAGGAAATGGGAAAATCCGTTATGCTTGTTGCATGCGATACATTTAGAGCTGCTGCTAGTGAGCAGTTAAATATTTGGGCAGAACGTTCTGATTGCTTGATTGTTACTGGAGAGTACGGTAGCGACTCTGCAAGTGTGGCATATAGAGCTGTAAGTCAAGCTATAAAAGATAACGTTGATGTTGTTCTAATTGACACAGCAGGAAGGCTGCAAAATAATGTGAACCTTATGGAGGAGTTATCAAAAATATATAGAACGATAAAGAAATTGGATGACACTGCCCCTCATGATGTTATTTTAGTTCTTGACGCAACTACCGGCCAAAATGCTTATAGCCAATTAGAGGCATTTAGTAAGATGGTTAGTGTTACAGGGTTAATCATAACAAAGTTAGATGGCACTGCTAAAGGTGGAGTAGTAATTGGACTTGCAGAAGCTTATAAGGTAAAGTTACATGCTATAGGAATTGGCGAAAGTATAGAGGACTTAAGGGAGTTTACTAGCAAAGAATTTGCTGAAGCACTATTTAACTGTGATTGAAGATTTCTCTTAATTCCCTTACGTGACCAAGCTTGATTATCTCAATATCATGAGAAGAGTAATTACCATTTTTAGGCATAATCGCTTTTTTGAATCCTAACTTTTGTGCTTCTTTTAGTCTGAGATCAGCATGCGAGACATTCCTAATTTCTCCTGAAAGTGCAACTTCACCGCAGATTATTGAAGAAGTTGGCAGCGGTAAATTTACTACACTTGAAATAAGGGAAGCAGCAACAGCAAGATCAGCCGATGGTTCCTGTATTTTTAATCCTCCTGCGATGTTTAGGTACACTTCTTTATCATGTAAAAACATTTTGCAACGAGCATTTAGCACCGCGATGATCATAGCCAATCTATTAATATCCCACCCAACTACTGCCCTTCTTGGGGTTGCCATATTAGTCCCTGCTATTAATGCTTGCACTTCCATTAAAATTGGTCTTGAACCTTCAATTCCTGCAAATACGGCGCTGCCAACTACTTCTCTGTCATGGGCCATCAGAAACAATGATGATGGATTATCAACAGGCACAAGTCCTGCTTCGGACATCTCAAAAACACCAATTTCATTTGCAGGGCCAAATCTATTTTTAATAGTGCGTAAAATGCGGTATTGATTACTGTTTTCACCTTCAAAATATAATACCGTATCTACCATATGCTCCAAAGTTTTGGGTCCAGCTATTTGTCCATCCTTAGTTATATGACCAACTATTAAGAGAGAAATACCATATTGTTTCGCAAGAATGGTTAATTCATGTGCGCAAGTACGAACCTGAGTTACAGTTCCTGGTGCCGATGTAATTCTGCTATCATACATTGTTTGTATAGAATCAATTACTAAGAATTTAATACTTTTATTTTCCTTTATTGTTGCTACTACATCAGTTAAAGACACTGTAGATAAAAGCTTAATTTTAGGTTCATTTATCTTAAGACGCTTTGCTCTGAGACTCACTTGCTCTAAAGATTCCTCGCCAGATACATAAAGACATTCAAAAGAGGAAAGTTGCACAACATTAGCTGCAATTCTAAGCAAAAGGGTAGATTTTCCAATACCAGGTTCGCCTCCAATTAAAATGCTAGCACCTTGAACGATACCCCCACCAAAAACTCTATCCAATTCTTCTATTCCTGTTAGAAAACGACTTGGAGTGATAATTTCGCTACCCGATAACGTCTTTATTAAAATTGGTGCAGATATACTTCTTTTGCCCGTTTTTACTGCTATTTCTTCAACAACTGTATCCCAATTGTCACATGCGATGCACTTCCCTACCCACCTACCAGTGCTATGACCACAGGATTGACATACATATACAGTTTTCATCAGAGCCAAAATTATTTTGTTATAATTGTAATAAACATTAGCTGAATAGGCGAGGTGAATCTATAGCTAACCGAAGAAAGGTTTCCCTACGTCATACTGCGATTAATTCCACAACTGTACAAACGTTGTAGTTTGGGCCACCAGTGGGGTGTCATCCCAGCGCCTCTATGATGTCATCCGAGTAGCATCCTTTTTTTTGTCATCCCAGTGCCCAGACACTGGAATCCAGGAAAAAGAATGGTGTCATGCAAGTAACCTCCTTCTCCTGTCATCCCAGTGCGTGACACTGGGATCTAGCAAGCTTTGCTTGCAAATAAGTCTAATACGCGTCGCGTTTTATGCCAAAACACAATTGGAGTTACATGCAAAATAGATCCCAGTGTCACGCACTGGGATGACAGCAGTCCTACGTCATACCGCCGCGAACCGTCATACCGCCGCGGCGCTAACAAGAGATCCCGCT
This sequence comes from Wolbachia endosymbiont (group A) of Anoplius nigerrimus, assembly GCF_947251795.1. Classification (GTDB taxonomy): domain Bacteria; phylum Pseudomonadota; class Alphaproteobacteria; order Rickettsiales; family Anaplasmataceae; genus Wolbachia. The sequence goes on from NZ_OX366385.1 coordinate 492,488, forward strand.
AACACGTAGCGGGATGACGATTGTCGTTTAGCCATAAATATTAAGGAATTTACCAAATGAAAAAAAAGGCAAAAGAAACCCTAGGCTCTGTGGACAAAATTTTAGAGAAGCCATACAAGAGCTCCAACAAAATTGAGAAAACCCATAAAAACCTCAGCAGTTTTATCAAATCTGGAAAAAATGCGCCTAAAATTTTTAATTTTACCAAAAAAACACTCAATCAAATGACGTTCTTTGTAGATATGCTCATCGTAATACCTTTGCACTTTTCGATTCCGTTTTGGCGGAATAACTACTGTACATCCCTTGTCTTCAAGACTTGTAACAAAGGCATTGCTATCGTAGCCCTTGTCAGCTACTACAGTAGAGTTATAGATACTTTCGGTCAACACTTGTGCCTGCGTAATTTCATTTCTTTGACCAGGAGTCAGAGTAAATTTAAGTGGATTTCCAAGTGCATCGACAAGCGCATGTATTTTAGTTGTAAAGCCACCTTTGCTCCTCCCTAAAGCTTCTTGATCCTTGGAGTTTTTTGTATATCCAGATGAACATGGATGGGCTCGGATGATCGTACCGTCGATTATAGCAACTTCTAAATCAGGCTCTTGTTTAGTATATTCAAGCAATTTTTTCCAGACATCTCTTTCACACCATCTTTTAAATCGCTTATGTATACTCCTGTAATTACCATAAGTTTTTGGTAAAAGTCTCCATTGGCAACCACTTCGCACTATGTACCACACTGCCTCTATGAATATTCTTAAACGTTTTTCATCTTTGCTGTGCATTCCTTTTACGCTTTTTATGAACTCTAAAATTTGTTTCCAATTTTCCTCTTTGATGTAATATTGCATATGGTAGTTTCTCCATTTTTTACCTATTAGGCTAAACTACCATCTTTTTCTCTCTTTTCATATTTTTTGTCCACAGAGCCTAGTCATTGTCTATTTTCAGTATTGGCGTTTTTTAAGTCTTAAACGCTGCAATTTAGCTGCTTTTAAATGCAACTAACCTTAGCTATAAATGTTTAAGAAATTTACTAGGCAGAAAAAAAGGCAAAGAAAACCCGTGGTAGCTAGTTATTACACTCTCTATTTTAAAATTTGACGTTGGGTGATGTCTTGAACGCTTTATAAGCGCGTTTCAGCTTGTATAGGTAAAAACCTAGAAATTTGATAAAGACATACGGTGCACATAGTGCAAAGAATTAAACAATAGTACGCCAAATACAAGTTTTCTTGTCATTTTAATCTGCTGCAGAGATTGCGAAGTTAAATAAAATAGCTTCAGTTTCATGATAAGGGGGCTGGCGAGGTTTGTCAAGCAAGTTTTTTCGTTTCTATTTCCAATGTTATATGGTTATGCAAGAAGTCTAATGAGTTAACTTCCATATATCCTGAGTAGTTCTTGTGCATTAGCTTTGATTAGGATAGGGCACTTTCTGTCATTTAATAGGGAACGCAATATTTCAGTTGCACCTTTAATGTCGTTATTATGTATCTTTACTACAGCGATAGCCTCTTGGCTTGAATAAGGATACACTGCACTTGATTCTAAATTATCAATTTTATCTTTATTTATTTTTTCACCGTTGGAGTGAAGTAAGCTCATTACTTCTAAGTATTGTGCTAACTCACGCAAAATATCAGGAGCATCTTTATCATCTGCCAAATCATTATAAATAATAGATGCTGTGTCTGTTGGCATTGAATCTGAGATATGATTGAATGCGTGTTCAAAATTTGCTAAATACCCCCAATTTGAATCTATTTCTTCTAGCAGCGGCTTATTATCTTTTTTTAAGAATAATACTTCGTAAAATTTGTCACCTGCAGTTATAGATTGTTTTGTGTTATCAATGTTGTGCAATAAGTATAATGTGATGCCAACTAACATTGGCGCGAGTGCAAGCAGAAAGATGTATTTTTTCATGGTAATATTCCAAATAGTTATATATTTATACATTAATGCTTTTGATTTGCAAAAACATATTGACATAGTGATTATATCACATAATAATGTTCTTAAAGTTGTTTGAATAGTTGGAGATTAAAATATTTCTAAAGTAGAAATAAAGACAGCAGTATTAAGCTAAATTATTTTTTGTCGGATTTATCCGATGTACCCTCAACCTTTTATAGGTTGAAGTCTAAATTTGAGAGTTTGATCCTGGCTCAGAATGAACGCTGGCGGCAGGCCTAACACATGCAAGTCGAACGGAGTTATATTGTAGCTTGCTATGGTATAACTTAGTGGCAGACGGGTGAGTAATGTATAGGAATCTACCTAGTAGTACGGAATAATTGTTGGAAACGGCAACTAATACCGTATACGCCCTACGGGGGAAAAATTTATTGCTATTAGATGAGCCTATATTAGATTAGCTAGTTGGTGGGGTAATAGCCTACCAAGGCAATGATCTATAGCTGATCTGAGAGGATGATCAGCCACACTGGAACTGAGATACGGTCCAGACTCCTACGGGAGGCAGCAGTGGGGAATATTGGACAATGGGCGAAAGCCTGATCCAGCCATGCCGCATGAGTGAAGAAGGCCTTCGGGTTGTAAAGCTCTTTTAGTGAGGAAGATAATGACGGTACTCACAGAAGAAGTCCTGGCTAACTCCGTGCCAGCAGCCGCGGTAATACGGAGAGGGCTAGCGTTATTCGGAATTATTGGGCGTAAAGGGCGCGTAGGCGGATTAGTAAGTTAAAAGTGAAATCCCAAGGCTCAACCTTGGAATTGCTTTTAAAACTGCTAATCTAGAGATTGAAAGAGGATAGAGGAATTCCTAGTGTAGAGGTGAAATTCGTAAATATTAGGAGGAACACCAGTGGCGAAGGCGTCTATCTGGTTCAAATCTGACGCTGAGGCGCGAAGGCGTGGGGAGCAAACAGGATTAGATACCCTGGTAGTCCACGCTGTAAACGATGAATGTTAAATATGGGGAGTTTACTTTCTGTATTACAGCTAACGCGTTAAACATTCCGCCTGGGGACTACGGTCGCAAGATTAAAACTCAAAGGAATTGACGGGGACCCGCACAAGCGGTGGAGCATGTGGTTTAATTCGATGCAACGCGAAAAACCTTACCACTCCTTGACATGGAAATTATACCTATTCGAAGGGATAGGGTCGGTTCGGCCGGGTTTCACACAGGTGTTGCATGGCTGTCGTCAGCTCGTGTCGTGAGATGTTGGGTTAAGTCCCGCAACGAGCGCAACCCTCATCCTTAGTTACCATCAGGTAATGCTGGGGACTTTAAGGAAACTGCCAGTGATAAACTGGAGGAAGGTGGGGATGATGTCAAGTCATCATGGCCCTTATGGAGTGGGCTACACACGTGCTACAATGGTGGCTACAATGGGCTGCAAAGTCGCGAGGCTAAGCTAATCCCTTAAAAGCCATCTCAGTTCGGATTGTACTCTGCAACTCGAGTGCATGAAGTTGGAATCGCTAGTAATCGTGGATCAGCACGCCACGGTGAATACGTTCTCGGGTCTTGTACACACTGCCCGTCACGCCATGGGAATTGGTTTCACTCGAAGCTAACGACCTAACCGCAAGGAGGGAGTTATTTAAAGTGGGATCGGTGACTGGGGTGAAGTCGTAACAAGGTAGCAGTAGGGGAATCTGCAGCTGGATTACCTCCTTAGGCTTTGCACATAACTTACCATTTTTAATGATGGTGTTGTTATGTGCTATACTGCTGTCTTTACTTCTACTTTATTTTAATTTCCCGATAACGGAATTTTATGAGTGATAGACCTCTTTCTCCACATTTACAAATATATAAAGTACAAGTTACTAGTTTTTTCTCTATTATGCACAGATTGACTGGTATCTTGCTATTCCTTTTATTAATGATACTTTCTTGGTATTTCATATTACATGTTTATTTTCCTGAGTTACTTATAGTAAGGTACTTAAATGCATTATTATTCACTTCTGTTGCTAAATTAGCTTATGTCTTATGTTTTATAAGTTTTGTATATCATTTTCTTAATGGTATTCGTCATTTATTGTGGGATGTTGGGCTTAATTTAGAAATTACTGGCGTTTCAAGGAGTGCTATACTGCTGACAGTAACGCTACTTCTTTCTACTATGGCTTTTTTATTTATGTTTATATGAATCAATCTGGAAATTCAGTACATCATTGGTGGGTCCAGCGTGTTTCTGCGGTAATTTTACTGCTCCTGTTTCCTTGGTTTATCTATTCATTTTCTTGCGCATTTTATACTGATAGCTCTTTGTCTTTTAGTGAAAAATTTATTAATCACCCTCTAGAGCTTTTATTTTTTGTTGTATTGTTGTTTTGCATTTTTTGGCACGCAGTTCTTGGAATGCAGGTAGTGTGTGAAGATTATATACATAGCGTACCTTTGAGGATTTTTACAATTATATGCATAAAGTATTTATCAAGCATTACTTATATAACCCTCGCTTTTACAATCTTTATCTTCTACAGGCATATTTTCTTGTAAAATCACCGGTTCTGTGTTAATATATTATTAGTGTACTAGTTTTATTATTGAGCTATAGCATTATAGCGATTTTGGTTTAGTAATATGTTAGAGACGTTGAAAAAGTGGGGAACGGACCTTACGCTAAAAGTGAAGGATCTATTTACCTCACCTGAATCTCAAGTTTATGTCAAAGACCTTAGAAAGGTAATGACATATGAGGATGGACGAAAGTGTCAATATCCAAAAAATTATGATCAGATTGTAGATTCTGGGAGAGTTGTAAAAAAAAATGACAAGCTTGTAAAAGATAAAGACGGAAATCCAGAGTACCAGCTTATATATAATGAATACAAATTTGATCTAGCCTTGGTTAAGGAAATTGATAAAAAATCTTACTTTACTATTGACTTTTTAGTTAGTAAAGGTAGGCGTGAGGTTAATGATTATAGTAAATTTTATAAGCCATTTAAGTTTTCAAAAATAGATCTTGAAAAACACGTGCCGGTCTTTGAGGTTGATACTAAGTTACTTAGATTAACTAATTCTTCTTTTCTTGCTAAAAAAGGTTGTTCCATCAATAATGACACAAGAAAAGTTGACGAAAAAGATAGAGATGAAAAAGGAAGAAATGGAAAATTACTATACACTAGTGATTATAAGAAATTAAACACTAGTTTTTCTGAAATTAGAGATCAGAATGGTAATCTAGAGCTAGATAAAAGTCTTATATCTGTTCCTATCGTTTTTGCTACAAGTTTAGCTAAAGTTTGTACTAAATTGTTGACTTCTCTTCCTATGAAATTAGGGGAGTATTTAATAGGTAAACAAAACCCAATTGCAAAGTCTTTTGGTTATCTTTTATTTACTCCTGCAATGGCAGTAAAAAATTTAGTGGATATGGGAGCTACCATACTTAAGGCTCCAGTTTTATTATTTGTAGCGGATAAGAAAAAGTATGGTGATGCTTACTTCACTATGTGGAAACACCAATTGGAAGAATGTTGGGAAGAAGCAAAAAGTGACTTTAATGTTATTAAAGGTGAAGAAAGGCTAAAGCCGGATCATGGGAATCGTAAGTCACTAGTGGGCACATGGGATGAGCTTAACGCCAGGAGGCCAGATATTGAAAGAGACTTAGAAAAGGCGCTGAATAGTAGTGAAAGTATAGATAAATCTGGAGAACCAGGTGTTGGAAAAAGCTTAAATAATGAAAGCTTAGCTGAATCTAAAAAAGCGGCTACCAATCAGAAGAAAGTGAGTGCCATTCCTTATGCTGATAGAGAGCAAAACAAGAAAAATCCACAGCAACAGAAAAGTACCCTATTACGCTAATCAACCGCTACTTTAAATTAACATTTACTTTCTTTATTAACTATTTCACAACAAAAACTTGCATGCATTTTGCCCTCAGTATAAGATATTAATTATTTAATTAATATCTTAACTAAATGCGCCCTGTAATATTGTGTGGTGGTAGTGGTAGTAGACTTTGGCCTTTAGCTCAGCCAAAACAATTTCAAAAAATATTGAGCAATAACACTATGTTTCACAACACTTTGTTGAGGCTAAAAAGCGATTATATGCCGCCCATAATTGCTACAAATATACAGTACGAGTCATTAGTGATGGAGGAATTACATGCGCTGCAAGAATATAAAGTGATTTTCGAACCAGTGAAAATTGGAACAGCAGCGGCAATATTAATTGCTGCACTTCTCTGCAATGAAAACGAGACAATGTTAATTTTGCCTTCAGATCATTTCATAGGTGATTTGAATAGTTTTTATGCTTCTACTCAAAAAGCGTCTAAGTTAGCCTATGAAACTAACTCTATAGTCACTTTTGGGGTTAAGCCTCATGAATTCAATTCTGAATACGGTTATATAAATGCAGTTTATGATCAGAAAGAAAAATATCATATAGTGAAAGATTTTACAGAAAAACCCGAGCGTAAGTTAAGTAACGATCATTATTGGAACTCTGGAATATTTGTGTTTAAAGCAAAACGCTACATAGATGAGATCAAAAAATCTGCCCTGAATCTTTACAATTTATGTTTTAAACATTTCACACCGCAAGAGAGATTTCTGTATTTAAAACAACGAGATTTTGCAGGAATTGAAGGCATATCCATTGATTACTTGGTGATGGAGAAAGCAAAAAACGTTGCAATGATAGAAGCTAATTTCGATTGGTTGGATGTTGGAACTTGGAGTTCAGTTTTAGAATTGAGTGAGAAGTTTAGTAAAGAACCGGTGTCATTTCAGCATGTGATTAGAGAAAAAGAACCAGTTTCAACGACAAAAAGTAATAAAAATTTATTGGGTGGAGCTTGTAAGCAACCAAACAAAAGTCTAATTTCATTTATTCATAAAGTTAAGAAAGTAAAGGTGATAAGGAAAGAAGTTAAACCATGGGGATTTTGTAGTATAATTTTAATGAGCGAAAATTTTCTTATAAAATATCTTTTTATAAATCCATTAAGCTGCACTTCTAAGCAATTTCATCACTATAGAGATGAATACCATATAGTGCTATCAGGAGTTGGGTATGTTAGTTTAGAAGACAAAGAATATGCTATAGCAAAAGACCATATGATAGAAATCCCAAGGGAAGTTTCCCATAGGATTGAAAATAGAAGCACAAGCTCTCCACTTGAAATAGTTGAATTTCAGATAGGAGGGCATTTATCTGATAATGATATAGTGAGGTTGGATGATGTATATGGAAGATTTTGAAATTCTAATGTTAAAGATACTCTATAAGCCTGCTAAATTTAAGGAAGCAAAAATCTCTAGTTTTCAAATAAAGAAAAGTCTACAATTATACGAAGTTTCAAAAATATAATGTTTAACCTCAAAATATTTTGTAATGTCCATTGCCTTTGAAATTACTATGGCTGCTTGCTATTTGCGAGCGAAAAATGCCAGATTTTGCTCTATAATGACTTTGTTCTCTATTATCGGCATTGCCCTTGGAGTTGCAACACTAATAGTGGTGATGTCTGTGATGAACGGATTCAGAGCAAAGTTGCTTGACTCAATACTTGGTATTGATGGCCATATTAATGTTTATTTTGATAGGAACATAAATTCAGATTACTGCACAATTTCGAAATCTATTGAGAGAATTCCTGGTATATTAAAAGCTACTCCTATGACCAATGATCAAGTTATTATTGTAGCAAATGGTAAAATTGCAGGTAGCGTAGTGCGAGGTGTATCAACTAAAGACTTGCTTGATAGTACTGCCATTACAAATAATGTAATTATAGGTGATGTAAAAAAATTTGATGAAGGGATAATAATAGGAGCACGATTGGCAGAAGCTTTGAACGTTGACTATGGCGACGAAATTACGTTTATATCATCTGAAGAATTTGATGCATTACTTGGTGAAATGCCGCGAATGAAAAAATATAAAGTTATAGCAATATTTGATATGGGTATGTTTGAGTATGATAATACCTTGATATATATGCCTCTAAAATCAGCACAAGCCTTTTTTAATTATGAAAATAGCATAAAAAATATAGAAGTACTTGTAGACGACGTTACTAGAGCTGATAAGCTGGCAGATGCTATAGAAAAAGAAATAGGAATGAAAGCTGAAAGTTGGCAATCACAGCAAAGCCATTATTTTAGTGCTTTAAAAACTGAAAGAAATGTGATGTTTTTAATTCTTACTTTGATTATAGTTGTAGCAGCATTTAATATTATCTCAAATTTAATGATGATAGTGCAAGAAAAGAAATCCGCGATTGCAATTATGCGTACATTTGGTGCAACAAGTGGAAGCATTATGCGCATATTTTGCGCTTGTGGTCTATTAATCGGTTTTACGGGAACTTGTCTTGGCTGTATTATAGGTGTCGTTTTTTCTCTCAATATCGAAAGTATTAGAGTGTTTTTAGAAAACATTACTAACGTCAAGCTGTTTGATCCTATGATATACTTTTTTTCAAGTTTACCGGTGATATTAGTCCCTCAAGATGTAGTAAGTATTTCTGCACTTGCGTTACTCTTATCATTTTTAGCGACAATTGCTCCTGCATTGCAGGCAGCTGCACAAGATCCTGCGGAGATACTACGTTATGAATGATACTCAGCAAAAGTACATAGGTTGGTTCTTAATTGTATTGTTATTTACCGGTTACATCACAATAAATAACATAATCTTTTTAAAAATAATTCAGCAAGAAAGCGAAGACAATATAAATGTTTTAACGGAAAAAATAGATGAATTCAGAATGTCACTTGAAGTTCATCAATCCAGGGTAGAAAAAAAGATATTTGACTTAAAGAGAGGTCTGCACACTCAATGTGAGCAAGGTGATGGTAGCTCAAGGCATAAGAACCTCGCAAGATTGCTGCTACTTGTAGTTAAAATGAAGAATTCGTTATTGCGAGAAGCAAAATTTGATAATCATATAAATTCAATAAAGCCTTTGATATCAGAGCTTGATGATCCAGAGATAGAAAATGCAGTAAATGAATTGGAAAGTTTGAAAGAGGTAGATACTTTACGTGAGTTGAAGTTATCTTTTGAGAAGACCATTGCTGTTATTAACTACAATAAAAGTACATTGTCTAAAAAAATCATTTCAAACTGGATTAGAATACAAGATAAAAATGACCCATTAAGGGCAAAATTCGCAGAAATTGAGGAGTCAATAAACGATAATGATTGGCAAAATATAACTGTTACAGTAAGCAATTTAACGCATTCAGAATTCAAGCCATGGCTGAATAAATTGAATGGTTTTATTGTAGCTTCTAAGAATATTTCAACAATATATCATCACTTATTACAATATATCTCATGATTTATTTTATAATTTTCGCTCTTTCGTTTTTATTTGGCATATGGGTCAAGGTAAGTGGTGAAGTAATAAAATTGGAATTAGGCAATTACACTATAAGTATTGATCTATATTTCATTATTTTTACTTGTGTAGCTTTATTATTTTTATTAATTGCACTTGCACGCTTTTTTTCTTCCATTTCATCAACATTTGCCAACATAAGAAATAGAAGAAGGGATAGGGAAGAATTGCTTCTCTTTGAAGCTTTCTTTAGCATAGACTTAGACAATATAGAGAACGCCCAAAAGGTAGTTAAAAGTCTAAATGAGAAGAGCGATAGGTTATCTTTAATAAAGCTCTTTAACTCAGGTAAGACGGGAAATTACAGCTTTTTCAGTAACGGTTTAACAAACGTTGCAAATAAAAATCATAACTTAGCTCTACTTCTGGCCAATAAGCTGATCGTTCACCTCAAACAAGAAAAAGTAGTCTTTCAAAAATTTATAGAATATTGCTCTAGTTCAATTAATGATAAAATGCTATCTATTCCCTTTCAAATAGAGCATTGCATATTGAAAGAAGATTGGATTAATGCGATTTTTAGGTTAAAGGAAGCAGTTAAGTTCAATATTTTTCTTCCATTTGACCATAAAGAAATGTTTGCAGTGTTTTATTGCGCTTTAGCAAAGCAATATGAAAGTAAAGGAAATTTTAAGGAGGCTATAAAGTCTTTATTTAGAGCACAACGTTATAGTGCAATTTTTCAGCCCATCAATTATTTAAAGGCAGAATTATATATTAAACTTGGAAAAATCAGAAAAGCTTCTGCAGTGCTAGAGGCAGAATATGCAGTAAACCCTACTTCTCAGTCAGCTAAAATGTACATCAATTTGAATAGTAAAGGTGCTGAAAGACTATACAACTTACGCCCTGATTATTATTTTAGTTACTGTTTACTTGCTTTGTCCTCAATGAGTTCAGGTAAATATGATCTTGCAAGTCAATATTTAGACACTGCTATGAAAAAAGCTAATTACATGTCAATCTACTTTATTGTAATACAACTCAAGGTTACATTGCAAGAACATGACAAGGTAATTTATTGGCTAAACAAGATGGGCTCAGAAGCTTTGCCTGATCCAGGCTGGAAATGTAAAAATTGTAACAGGGAACTAGAACAATGGGATCATAAGTGTTCAAGTTGTAATAGTTTTAATTGTGTTTATTATATATTATAAGGTTCCACAAAGTGTGATGATAATAATATATGGGAAATTACCATCAAAGACCTCTATTGAACAATTTTTGGAGTAGATCTCTTAATATAACCCTTATTTCAAAATAATAAACCTGCAAGTTTTTTAGTTAGACTTGGTTCTAATGTCAAAAAAACTTGCTTTTAGACACTAACAATTATATATTTTAATAAATCAGGGTTGTATACAAAATGAAGAGCTTAAAGGAATTATCCTTAAGAATTAAGAATATTAGGTCTGTACAGAAAACCACGAAAATAATGCAAATGGTTTCTGCAGCAAAGTTATTACAAAGCCAAAAGAAATTATCAAATTCAAAATTGTACATATCTAAGCTGCATAGCATTATTTCTTCATTAATGCTATCAATTGATCAAAAATTATTGGCAAAAATTCTAAATATCAGTAATAACGGTTCTTACCTAGTATTCATTGTTGCGTCTGATCGTGGCTTGTGCGGCAACTTTAACTCTTCTATTGTCAAATTTAGTCAAGAGCGTGTAAATAAGTCAATCGCAAATGGCAAAAAAGTAGATATTGTATTTCTTGGTAAAAAAGCTTTTGATGTAGGTAAAAATAGATTTGACTCTAAAAGTATCTTAAAAATTGAAAATAGTAAGGGAATCACGTTAAAGCACGTAGAAGTTTTGGTTGGTGGTATAGATTTAAGTAAATACGATAAAGTTAAAGTTTTTTATAGTAAATTTTATAATACCTTCACACAAAAACCAATGTTGGAAACAATAAAACCATGGAGTAAAGACTCATCCTTGATTGATAACTCTCTAGCTGCTCCAACAACAGATTACGGCTATGAGTATGAACCACAAAATATTGAATTTATTTTAAAATCTTTGGTTCAAGATTACGTTGTAATTGCTCTTTACTCTGCTTTACTTGAAAGTGCAACAAGTGAGAATAGTGCTAGGATGGTTGCTATGGAATCAGCAAACAGAAACACTAAAGAGATACTGAACAAATTAGCATTGCTTTATAATCGTTCTCGTCAAGCAGCAATTACAACTGATTTAATTGAAGTTATAGGTGGTGCAAAGTCTTTATAAAAATCTAAGGAATAGAAAATGAATATATTAAATATTGCAGCAGATATCATTAAATTAATAAAAAAGCAGAATCAAGACGCGGAAGTTACAATATATGAAACTAATAAGACTTCAGTTTCTCAGCGTCTATCAAAAATTGAGCAAATATCACAATCTAAAAATTGCACTGTAGGAATAAGAGCTATAGCAGGTAAAAACAAAGCTGCGTATATTTCTACAAACGATTTGAATAATCTTAGTGATACGGTAAGCCAAGTGGTAGAAATGGCAAAGAATGCGCCAGAAGATCCTTGCATTAATTTTGCTGTAAATGGTAGTAATTATATCTCTTCTGCAGATTTAAGTATCTCAGATAATAATGTTGTAACCGTTGATAACCTAAAAGAAATTGCTGAAGCTGCAGAAAATTCAGCCCTTGCACATAAGAGTATCACTAATTCTGAAGGAGCTTCTTCTTCATACGCTTTAGTGAATACAGTATTATCGACTGTTTCTGGTTTTATTGGCTCGTTTAGTAAATCAACCTTTGCTAATCAGGTCTCTGTTGTTGCTGGAAGAGAAAGTGAAATGAAGGTTGGTTGCGATTATGATATAGCATGTAATTTTAGTGATTTAAAGTTGCCAGAGTTAATGGGAAAAGAAGCAGCAAAAAGAGCAGTTGATCAATTGAATTCACGTACAATTAAAACTGGTAAATTTCCAGTTATTTTTGAAAAAAGAGCAGCAAAAGGGCTAGTAAAAAGTTTTGCTTCTGCTATAAATGGGAGCAGTATTATAAGCAACAGTTCTTTCTTGAGGGGTAGTTTAAACGCTCAGATTTTCAACGATAGAATTAATATTATCGATGATCCATTGTTGCCAAGAGGCATAGCATCGAGACCATTTGATGGAGAAGGGATAACTAGCAAGAAAAATATATTTGTAAAAAACGGAATATTACAAAATTGGATTTTAGACTTATACTCGGCTAGAAAATTAGACTCAGAAACAACCGGAAGTGCAACTCGTGCAAGTAATGCTGCAGTTATTCCTGCAGCTAGTAACCTCTACATTGAGAATGGTAATGTATCGTTTGAAGAATTAATTCAGGAAGTGAAAGAGGGAATATATGTAACTGATTTATTTGGTTTTGGTGTTAATTTAATCAATGGCGATTACAGCCAAGGCGCTTCCGGATTTTTTATAGAAAATGGAAAAATAACGTATCCAATACATGAAATTACCATTGCTAGCAATTTGAAGGATATGTTTAGCAATTTAGTCGTTGCAGATGATCTAACTTTTTGTGGGCAATTTAATTCACCAACGATTAAAGTTAGCGAAATGACGGTTGCAGGTTCGCTTAACGATTAAAAAATTTATTTGCATTAAGTACAACAATTGTGTATTATTGTCATGTAATGTTAAGAATAGACTATGGAGTATAAAGGTTTAGTTTCAATAGCTAAGCTTAAAGCATTCTCAATCGTAATTTCAAAGTTTTTCATCACATTAGTAATGTTAATTAATAATTTAGGAGTTGTTTAAATGGAATTTGGTAATGTAAAATGGTTTAATGCCGAAAAAGGCTATGGTTTCATCAAGCCAGAAGGTAAAGGGGGTGACGTTTTTGTACATATTAGCACGTTGGAACGTTCAGGAATAAGGCCTGAGACACTTAAAGGAGAGAATAAAGAGAAGGGGATAAAAGGAGAAAGGGTGAGTTATGAGGTTAAAGAGGAGCGCGGTAGAAACGGAGAAGATAAAAAATCTGCAATAAATTTAAGATTGGAAGATTAATCTATTATGAAGTCTTTTAACAGGATTAACGTATTGTGAATAATTTTCATGGGATGGGTCTCCCAGCTTCGCTTACACAAGCTCTAGATAAAAATAATCTTTTCGTCCCAACTCCGATTCAAATACAAGCGATTCCCTTAGCGCTACAAGGTAAAGATATTCTTGGGTCTGCTCAAACGGGAACTGGAAAAACTTTGGCATTTGCTATTCCGTTGGTTGCTAAGTTGCTGAATGAGCCTAACACTGGTTCAGCTTTAGTCATCGTGCCAACCAGGGAGCTTGCGCATCAGGTAACAAATGAGATAAGAAAACTCTTATTTCAAAATTCTGCACTAAGGGTCGCTTTATTGATTGGTGGTGAGCCTATTTTTAGGCAGCTAAATCAGCTTCAGAAAAAACCACAAATTGTAATAGGTACTCCTGGTCGTATTATAGACCATATTGAGCGTAAAACTTTGATTACTCGCAATGTTAGCGTTCTTGTGCTTGATGAAACGGATCGTATGTTTGATATGGGTTTTGGAATTCAAATTGAAGGGATCATGAAATATCTGCCAAAAATACGGCAGACTCTTATGTTTTCTGCAACTCTTCCTAGTGATATAGTTAAACTTACTGAGAAGTACCTTAATCGACCAGAACGTATTTCTGTTGATTGTGAGACTACAACTTCTGTAAAAATTAAGCAAGAGATTGTTTATGCATCAGAATCAGAAAAATATGGGAAGCTTGTTATACAACTATGTCAGCGCGAAGGGTCAATCATTATCTTTGTCAAAACAAAGCAAGGAGCGGATCAGCTAGCTAGCAGATTGCATAAAGATGACTATAGCGCTTTAGCAATTCATGGTGATTTAAGGCAGCACAAGCGCGAAAGGGTCATTAATTCTTTTCGTCGTGGCCGTAATCAAATCATGGTTGCAACAGATGTTGCTTCTCGCGGCCTTGATATTCCCCACATTCAACATGTTATCAATTATGATGCACCACAATCGCAAGCTGACTATATTCATCGTATAGGTAGAACTGCACGCGCTGGAGCTGAAGGGTATGCGCTATCTTTTGTTACACCTCAAGATAAGAGAAGACTGCCTGCGCTGGCAGACAAAGAAGGAGAGCCAAATTTTGATTGTAGTGTGCAATTTAAAAAACGTAACAGCAAAAAGGTCTTTAAAAGGCCAAGTACGCTAAAGACTAAATACGGTAGAAAAAAGATCAATGCATTTCAGAAGAAAAGCAGAGTACTAGAAAAAGCGTATTAAATAGGATTTACCTACAATTTGATAAGCGTAAAACTCGTCATTCCGCTACTCATTAGAGGAATCTGTGCTGAGATATCGCGGTGCTATGACGTAGATCCAGAGTGGGGATTCAAATTGGCTACAGTGAACTGCTGGATTTCAATTTTTTTAATAATTGTGTGCTATTCATTATATATGAGTTCCCACTTTTAAAGAGAATAGGAGATGATTTCCAAAAACTTAGAGGCAAGTTTGAATAGAGCACTATTCATTGCTTCTAATTTTAATCTAAAATATGCGAAAGTAGAACATTTATTGCTGGCGTTAACTAAAGACGTGGACGTAAATTACGTTTTATCAAGATGTAATATCAGAGCCGATGAAATCATCAATATGGATAACATTCTATCAAGATGCAATATTAAGTCTAATGATTATAATAATAATATAAAAGGGTTTTTACAAAGCAGTTCTGAATTGATTATCAGTGGAGTTAAACCTAGCTCAATGTTTCAATGCATAATACACAGAGCAATAATACGGGCTCATAGCTTGGGGAAAAAAGAAATAAATGGAGCAAGTGTTCTAGTAGAAATTTTGTCTGGGCAAGATTTATACGTTGAAGATCTATTACAGAAACAAAGTGCGAAAGATTCCAATTTGATTTACCATATATCTAATATGAAATACTCTAACGATATAGATGAATACACCACCAATCATAAAGTAAAACTTGATAAAAATAATGACGCTCCTACTACAGTAAATAAAGGTGAGCTATTAAAAGATGAGGAAATTCTACAAAGTTATTGTAAAAATTTAAATGACTATGCAAGAAGCAAAAAAATAGATTATGTTATTGGTCGTGATTATGAATTAAATCGCACTATAGAAATATTATTGAGGCGTAGAAAAAACAACCCTTTATATGTTGGAGACCCAGGTGTTGGCAAAACAACAATAGTTGAGGGTTTGGTATTGAAGATCATTGAAGGCAGTGTTCCGAGTGCACTCAGGTCCAGTATAATTTATGCTTTGGATTTAGGATCACTCCTTGCAGGGACACGCTACAGAGGTGATTTTGAAGAGAGAATAAAATCTATAATAAAAGCGATTGAGGTAAAACCAGGTGCTATCCTTTTTATTGACGAAATACACACTATCATTGGAGCAGGTTCTACAAGTGGTAGCTTTCTTGATGCAGGTAACCTACTCAAACCTGCGCTTGCAAGAGGTACACTACGTTGTATAGGTGCAACTACATATAGAGAATACAGCACTAGTTTTGAAAAAGATAAAGCACTAGCGAGAAGGTTTCAAAAAATTAATGTTAAAGAGTCTTCTGTTAATGAAACGATAAAGATACTAGATGGCATAAAGCACTACTATGAAGGGTATCATGGAGTATATTATACAAAGAATGCCATTAGGTCTGCGGCTGAACTTTCGCATAAGTATATTACTGGGCGAATATTACCTGATAAAGCGGTTGATGTTATTGATGAGGCAGGGGCATATTGTAAATTGCTAAGAAACAGGGGTAAAATTGTAAATAGTAGAGATATTAAGAATACCATTACTAGAATTACAAATGTGCCTTGCGGATCTGAATCTGATGATTTGCAGAAAGTAAAGTCTTTAAAAGCTAATCTAGAGAAGGTGATTTTTGGCCAAGAGCAGGCAATAGAATCTCTTGTTAATTCTATTAAAATTGCTAAATCTGGGTTGAGGAATTACAATAAACCTTTAGCAAGTTATCTTTTTGCAGGACCAACTGGTGTTGGTAAAACCGAGCTAGCAAAGCAATTAGCAGAAAGCATGGGCATGAATCTTATACGCTTTGATATGTCCGAATATATTGAATCTCATACGATATCAAGGATGATTGGTTCTCCTCCTGGATATGTAGGTTATGATCAGGGTGGATTACTCACAGAATCTGTATCTAACAATCAATATAGTGTTGTGCTGCTTGATGAAATTGAAAAGGCCCATAGCGATATCTATAATATATTGCTACAAATTATGGATTATGGTTGTGTTACAGACACTTACGGACGTAAAGTTAACTTTTCCAATATAATTTTAATTATGACAACTAATGCAGGAGCAGTTGAACGCAGCAGAAGTTTTGTTGGCTTTGGGCATAAAAATTTTAACATTGGTGATAGCGAAAAAGCAATAGAACAGGTTTTTAGCCCTGAATTTCGTAATCGTCTTGATGCGATTATTTCTTTTTCTGACTTAAGTACGGATGTGATTTTGCATATTGTGGATAAATTTGTCCTAGAACTGAAAAAGCAACTGACGCAAAAAGGCATAAACTGCTTGGTAGAGGATGAAGTGAAATCTTATCTTGTACAAATGGGTTATAGTAAGGAAATGGGAGCACGTCCGATAGAGAGACTTATTGAAAAAGAGATAAAAAGTTACTTAGCGGAAGAAATACTGAATCGTAAATTAATAAAAGGAAAGAAATTAAGAATCTATATGAATAAAGTAGCAAATAAAATTGTTTTTGATATAGTTTAAAATCCTTGTATTGAACTTCATCTTTGTTACAATTTATAACTTAAATTTAATTTGAGTTATAGTGATAAGTGATAAAGTAAAACAAATTCTAAGCTACTACGAAAGTGAAAACCCCGGGGTAAAAGCAAGTCTTACTCGTATTCTCATGCATGGAAAGCTTGGCGGTACTGGCAAGTTAGTGATTCTGCCAGTAGATCAGGGATTTGAGCACGGGCCAATAAAAAGTTTTGAAGTTAATCCTGATGCTTATGATCCACATTATCATTTTCAGCTTGCGGTTGATTCGGGAGTAAGTGCATATGCTGCTCCACTTGGTATGATTGAAGCTGGTGCTTCGACTTATGCTGGCCTGCTCCCACTTATTTTGAAACTTAATAGTTCCAACTCTTTACATTCAAAGGATCTAACCTCTGATCAGGCAATAACCTCTTCTGTGAAAGATGCGCTGCGTTTGGGCTGCTTAGCTGTCGGATTTACTATATATCCTGGTTCTGCCAAGTGTTTTGATATGATGGAAGAAGCCCGTGAAATCGTGGCTGAAGCCAAATCTTATGGGCTTGCAGTAGTGCTATGGTCTTATCCACGCGGTGAAGGAATTTCCAAAGAAGGTGAAATAGCAGTTGATGTTATTGCCTATGCTGCGCACATGGCAGCTTTACTTGGCGCTAATATAATCAAAGTAAAACTTCCAACTAAATATTTGGAAAGGGAGAAAATAGAAACAGAAAATATTGAATCATTATCTAAAAGAATTGAATATGTTAAAAGATCTTGTTTTGCATGGAAAAGAGTAGTAGTTTTTTCTGGTGGCGAGTCGAAGGAAGTAGATGACATATGCAATGAAGCAAAAGAAATTAAGCAGGGTGGTGGTAATGGTTCAATCATTGGACGTAACACTTTTCAACGCAAAAGGGAGGAGGCTTTATCTATGCTAAAAGATATAATGGATATCTACACATAAAAAACGGCTGGGTGGCAGAATGGCTTATGCGGAGGACTGCAAATCCTTTTATACCGGTTCAATTCCGGTCCCGGCCTCTTTCATTTTCTATATCTTGTAAAAGTTAACAGTAGCTTTAAGTGTGTAACCTATAGAGAAAATTATTCATAAGTAAAATCAATTTCTTTTCAAGTTATGGTTATACTCTTATAGCGTTTCATGGTAAAAAATAAACTAAAAATAAGCAAAGTGTTTTACAAAATGATATTACGTGATTTATTGTTTTTACTACCGCCAGAGGTTGCTCACTCTTTGGCAATTATGGCATTAAAGAAAATGCCTTATAGAAAACCTATAGAGCTACCAGAATCTTTGAGTGTGAATTTTTTTGGTAATAAGCTCAGAAGCCCCGTGGGTCTGGCTGCAGGTTTTGACAAGAATGCAGAAGTTATAAGGCCTATGCTTTCATTTGGTTTTGGGTTTATTGAAACTGGTACTGTAACTCGTAATCCACAATATGGAAACAAAAAACCAAGAATTTTTCGGTTAATTAAAGATCAAGGGGTAATTAACAGATTGGGATTTAACAATAAAGGAATAGACTACTTTCTTAAACAAATAGATAAAACCAAGCTTGATGACTGCATTTTTGGCATCAACATAGGAAAAAACAGTACATCAAAGGACCAAATCAGCGATTATGTTGATTTAATAAAGATGGTATATGGAAAAAGCAATTATATAGTGCTGAACATCTCATCCCCAAACACGCCTAATTTACGCAATCTGCACAATAAGCAAGAATTATCGAAATTGTTGAAATCCATCCGGAAATCAATTGATAATTCTAAATCCATACCAATAATATTAAAAATCTCACCAGATATAGATCAGCAAACGAAAGAAAATATCGCTGAGCTTGTGTTGGAATATAAGATTGACGGATTAACAGTAAGCAACACTACGGTAAGTAGAGATAATCTGCATTCCCACCATAATGAGAGTGGCGGGTTGAGTGGCAAACCACTGTTCAAACTTTCAACCGAGTTATTGGGCGATATGTACAAATTTACTAAGGGCAAAATATTATTGATAGGGTGCGGAGGAATCTCAAGTGGTGCTGATGCATATAAAAAAATAAAGGCAGGAGCCTCTTTGGTGCAGTTGTACACTGCTCTCATATACCACGGACCTCAAATTGTAAATAAAATTAATCTAGAACTTGCAGAACTAATAAGGAGAGATGGATTTAGTAACATTAGTGAAGTGGTGGGTTGTATACATTAAACTGTATATTTTGGAAGTTGTTGGTATTATTTTAATAAAACAAAACTAATTCTTTGGTATAAAGGTGTGGTAGGAAGTGTTTTTCTTTTAAAGAATGGGTATGAAGAGTTTGAATGATGCAATATCTAAGATCATTGATTATAAATTTACAAATTATGCAATATTAGAAGAGGCACTAACTCACCCAAGCGTAAATAAAAGGAATAGCAAAAACCAGATTGTGAGCTACGAAAGACTAGAGTTTTTGGGCGATAGTGTTTTGAATATGGTCGTATCTGCCATACTGTTTAAACTATTTCCTGAAGAAAAAGAAGGAGCATTGGCAAAAAGAAAGACGGATTTAGTTTGTGGCAACACCATTGCTAATGTTGCTAAAGAAATAAAATTAGGCAGCTTTATCATCATGAATAATAGTGAACGCTGCAATGGAGGGAGATGTAATCTAAAAAATTTAGAAAACTCGCTTGAAGCACTAATAGGTGCAATTTATATTGATGGCGGACTTGAAAATGTTGAAAAATTTATTACCCAATATTGGGAAAAGCTAGCTAAAGGCATGCTTGACCCCCCTCAAGATCCTAAAACCTCACTGCAAGAGTGGACTCAGAAAAACAAGTTGCCTTTACCAGAGTATGAGCTTGCAAAACAAACTGGACCAGCGCACAATCCTGAATTTACTATATCAGTTTGCATAGAAGATTATGGTAAAGTTTCTGCATGCGCTTCTAGTAAAAAGATTGCTGAACAAAAAGCTGCTGAGTTGATGCTAGAAAAAATTGGAAAAGATGCTTCAGTTTAGGCAAAATAGGCTTTTCTATTTCCTTATATTTCATGCTTTTAAATACTTGATCTTACACTCCCTCTAACAATTTTGAAAGAAGTCTAGTGAATGGTCACGTTAAAACATATTTTTAAATTTCTGCCAAAATCCTGGTTTATTATCATTAACCTTTGTAAATGTTATATTTAAACTGTATTTCGGATCATTTGGCACGTCGTATTTTATGCTAAATGTTGAAACTTTATCGTTATTGTAAATATGTACATCATCATATGATAGCTTTGTTGTGTAACACTTTACATACTTTTGCTTATCATGCACTAAATCACCTGACTCCCTTTCTAGTTCCACAAATTTCGTTTTTTTCTGACATTCCTTCATTTTTATTAAATCCTTATCTAGTGATATTGAAACTGGCAACGTATTTCCAGCATATTCTTTAGCTAAAAGTTCACTTTGAGGATACATTTTTATTTCCCTGCCAAAATGTGAGTCTATGAAATTATTACTCCAAAATTTATCGCCAGAATGCACATACTCATCAGTAGCATACGGCACCCCACCATAATTGCATTGAACTTTGTAATCTCCAACACCGTTGTTTTGAAAAAAATCATGAATAGCAGTGTAGCTACCGGCAGCATCATTTATGTAATCCATTACTTTATTCCTTAAACTTTTGGTTTATTATATCATAATCATTATGCCAATCAATCAAAAAAGCTCTCTCTTGCTGTTTTTAGAGCTGATTTTAAGCAAGTGCTTTTGATTAGTTGGGAGCATATTTATAAGATTGTGACATTCGTGCCTCCCAGTTTTTCACATACTGCTGAATCAATTCAGGATAATCTGTAATAATTAATAAATTTTCAGCATTTCCTTTTTTAGCTGTCTTACTCAGGTTAAATGACCCTGTGATGACTTTTTGATTATCAACAATCATTATCTTATTATGAGCAATCTTTGGCTTATCATCGATCCAAACTGGTACTCCACCTGAAAATAATTCATTTATAACACTATATTTTGAGTAGAGTTGCGATTTATCTAAGATGACTTTAACATCAACGCCACGCTCTTTAGCATTAATCAAAGATTTTGCAATTGTTCCAAGAGTAAATGTATATTCTTGAACTAAGATAGATTTTTTAGACTGATCTATTACGTTGATTATCGGTATAGCACAATCTTCTCCAGGTGAAAAGCAAACCGTAGCTTTTGGGCAGGGCGAAAATATAAAACCCGCATAGTAATACAGAGAAAAACACATTAATAAGAATAAAAAGTGAAAAAGCCTCACAACAACCCACCCCCGGATATACGGCGATAGGCTACATCATAATTTAATCACCTGTCAATAGACTTCTTGCATAGTTTTTGGCAACAACTGTTATAAACAAAAACTTGCTTGACAAACCTCGCCAGCCCCCTTATCATGAAACTGAAGCTATTTTATTTAACTTCGCAATCTCTGCAGCAGATTAAAATGACAAGAAAACTTGTATTTGGCGTACTATTGTTTAATTCTTTGCACTATGTGCACCGTATGTCTTTATCAAATTTCTAGGTTTTTACCTATACAAGCTGAAACGCGCTTATAAAGCGTTCAAGACATCACCCAACGTCAAATTTTAAAATAGAGAGTGTAATAACTAGCTACCACGGGTTTTCTTTGCCTTTTTTTCTGCCTAGTAAATTTTTTAATGTTTATAGCTAAAAGTTAGTTGCAGTTTAAATGCAGCTGAGTCGCGGTTACTAAGTGTAAAAAACATAAAAAAACGCCAATACTGAAAATAGACAATGACTAGGGTTTCTTTTGCCTTTTTTTCGTTTGGTAAGTTTCTTAATATTCATGGCTAAAGATTGCACGAATGTTGCAATTACAAAAGCGTTTCTACTAGGAGGGTGTCATCCCAGTGCGTGACACTGGGATGGCTTTGTTGCATAGCAACCGAAAAAATCTGGCAGTTACTGACAAAATTCATTATAAAATAGCCATTCAACTGTTGAAGAAAAAATATGCCACAAAAAATGAGAGTCAGTAACCAAAACGAATATAACAAATTTCTAGAAAAAAGAGGAAATATTTTTCGTTATATCAACGAAGCCATAGAAAATTGGTATGAAATTGGGCCAAAAATGCAGGGTGGCAACAATATTTACAGCAATAAAGTGGTGATTTTGATACATATAATAACCCATCTATTCAGAATAGGTTTGAGGCAAACAGTTGGATTTATAGCAGGATACCTTGAGCAAATTGGGAAAAATTTGCAAGTTATCAGCTATTCTCAGGCTTCAAGAAGGTTTAAGAAACTTAATATTAAGATAAATGATTGCAGAATTGATAAAGATAATATGGAAGATATCGAAATTGCTATAGATAGCACAAGCATCAGCATTTATAACAACACTCCTGGCCACAGCAAGGAAAATAGCGAAAATAGAAAGTATCGCAGCTATGAACAAGTAAAGAAACTACACGTAATGTTGAATATAAACAGCAAAAAAGCCATAGCTGCAAAATACAGCAGCGGAGTTTATTCAGATCACTATGGAGCTTGCGATTTGTTAGAAGAAGTTCATGCTGTAAAGGTATTATATGCGGATAGAGCATATGACAGGCATAAGCTTTACGAATTATGTAACAAGTTTGGTATAAAGACAAAAGTTCTTCCGAAAAACAACGCAACAGAGCACCAAAAATTGGATTACATGGATGATAGAAATGCTGCTGTTAGACTAATAAAGTCATATGATTGCATAAAAAAGTGGAAAGAAGAAGTAAATTATGGAAAGAGAGCTCACATTGAAGGGTTTTTCTCAAGATTAAAGCAAATATTTGGATTCAGCTTTAGGAATAAGTCCGAAGTAAATCGTGGAAAAGAACTACTCATTAAGTGCTATTTGCTTAATCAATTTACTGACATTGGTATGGCTAAATTCGAAATGGCTACATGAATTTATCGTAAATTACTACCGCATAAGGTGCGATGCAACAAAGCCCACTGGAATCCCAAAAAAGGATGATGTCACCCGAGTAGCCCTCTTCTTGTCATCCCAGTGCGTGACACTGGGATCTAATTTTTTATGCAAAATTACTATATTTATATATTTGCAAATAGATACAATTTGAAGTAATTTATACTATGAAGTTACGAAATGAGATCCCAGTGTCAAGCACTGGGATGACATCATAGGGGCTCGGATGACAAAAAAGGAGCACTGGAATGACAGGAGAAGGGGCTACTCGGATAACAAGAAAGAGGCTACTTGGATGACACCCTGACAATCGTCATCCCGCTACGTGTTAGCGGGATCTATGCTTTGAGATACCGCGGCGGTATGACGGTTAAGTAGGGTGTCATCCCAGTGCCCCATAAGTGTTGAAAGTATCAAAAATAACGTGATATGAGATGATCAACGGCATGTAAATTACCTCCCGACAGTAAAACAATCGAACGTATAAAAGAGTCATTTAGATCCAATGTGAATTGCAGTAATGCTATTTTGAACCCATGTAGATTATTTTTGATTTTATAAACAAGAAATAACAAAGCCGTAATAATAATCATGTACCTTCATGCCATTCATAGTATGGCTTAAAAAGTGCTTATATCCAAGATTTTGCTTTATAAATTTAAAGAACACTTCTATATCCCATCTGCGCCTATATAGCTCTGTTACTTCATAAGCTGGCATTTCAAACAAGTTTGTCAAAAACCATATTTCATCTCCAATTTTATTTCTGATTTTTATTAGCCGTAGATCATGCTTTTCTGCCACTTTACCTCGTGCACGATAAAGATTAACTATTATATCTTCTAAAATCTCTGATCCATCCGATTTTTGTTCTCTTATAACTTTGTTCCTGCTTATAACATCATGTTTTCTTCCTACTTTAACTCTTGTGATAAATTTGTACTCCTTTTCATCAAATTCGGCAAAAGTTCCAACTTTTCTGATTCCTCTATCAAATAATAAAATATCCTCTTTTTCAACTTTAGCTTCATTAATTGCTCTCACTAATGCTATATCTTCACTACTTTCTTCTTGTCCTTTACAAAATCTTATACTTGTCGGCAATTGATCCTTTAATCCTACACTCACTTTAACTTGACTGTCGTTACTTTTACCGCCTATTTTTAGCCCATCTTTTATGAGATATCCCGATAAATTTATGATCGTCGAATCAAACTTATGTAAGTTATTTGATGTTTTTTGGGGTAATAGCTTTTTAATCTTGCTCATCAAATCAATATATACTCCCTTAAAATATTCTGGATTTATAACTTTTAACCTTTTTGACAAACCACTGTATGTTACTGTACTTTTATCGCTATTCTTATCCATTATACACCTGTTTATTACCATTTCTAGCGCTCTTAGGCTTGTTTTTTGCCCCATTAATATTAACTTCATTAGAGCATGTCTTCAAACTGAAGAATGAGCTAATTTGTGAAGCATAATAGTGATCATATTAAAGAAGATATAGTTTTTTGAGGTGAGAGGAGAATGCTCGTAATCTTTACTCATGCGCCTAAAATTGGAAAGCCAGGCAAAAGTTCTTTCAACAATCCAACGTTTGGGAATAACTTGAAATCCTGTATCAACTATTTTCTTGGCAATCGTTAATAAACATCCCGTTTCCAATAAGCATCTGTTTTGTAATTTACCTATGTACCCTTGATCAGCAAAAAACTTACGTAAAGTTGGAACTTTGCATTTAGCTTGGGCAAAAAGATTTAGAGCACTATCACGATCTTGAATACTTGCACTCTGTACTTCAGCAGCAATTACAAGACCCACAGTATCTACAATAATATGGCGTTTTCTGCCCTTTATTTTTTTGCCAGCATCATATCCTCTGGATCCCCTTTTTGAGTAGTTTTCACTGACTGGCTATCAATTATACCTACTGATGGAGTCTTATTTTTACCAATCATCTCTCTTACTTTTTTAACTAGAAAATCATGAATTTCTTGCCATATTCCACTTTTTTTCAAGCGCGAATTACAACTATATACGGTTTTCCATGGTGGAAAATCTTTAGGCAGTTGTCTCCATTGACATCCTGTTCTCATCATATAGCGGATTGCATTAATAATTGTTCTAATACTATGTTTTCTTGGTCTGCCGGTCTTTTTAGGTTCAAAATATGGCTCTATTGTCTTCCATTCTTTGTCACTTATATCGCTTGGGTACATCTTAAAATGTACCTTATACCATACTTCTTAACTTCTTTCTACTCAGTTTGAAGACATGCTCTTAGACCTTTAAATATAATCTTGCCCAACAATTTAGTATTACATTTATCTACTTCACTTAATTTTCCTAGGCTCTGTGGACAAAATTTTAGAGAAGCCATACAAGAGCTCCAACAAAATTGAGAAAACCCATAAAAACCTCAGCAGTTTTATCAAATCTGGAAAAAATGCGCCTAAAATTTTTAATTTTACCAAAAAAACACTCAATCAAATGACGTTCTTTGTAGATATGCTCATCGTAATACCTTTGCACTTTTCGATTCCGTTTTGGCGGAATAACTACTGTACATCCCTTGTCTTCAAGACTTGTAACAAAGGCATTGCTATCGTAGCCCTTGTCAGCTACTACAGTAGAGTTATAGATACTTTCGGTCAACACTTGTGCCTGCGTAATTTCATTTCTTTGACCAGGAGTCAGAGTAAATTTAAGTGGATTTCCAAGTGCATCGACAAGCGCATGTATTTTAGTTGTAAAGCCACCTTTGCTCCTCCCTAAAGCTTCTTGATCCTTGGAGTTTTTTGTATATCCAGATGAACATGGATGGGCTCGGATGATCGTACCGTCGATTATAGCAACTTCTAAATCAGGCTCTTGTTTAGTATATTCAAGCAATTTTTTCCAGACATCTCTTTCACACCATCTTTTAAATCGCTTATGTATACTCCTGTAATTACCATAAGTTTTTGGTAAAAGTCTCCATTGGCAACCACTTCGCACTATGTACCACACTGCCTCTATGAATATTCTTAAACGTTTTTCATCTTTGCTGTGCATTCCTTTTACGCTTTTTATGAACTCTAAAATTTGTTTCCAATTTTCCTCTTTGATGTAATATTGCATATGGTAGTTTCTCCATTTTTTACCTATTAGGCTAAACTACCATCTTTTTCTCTCTTTTCATATTTTTTGTCCACAGAGCCTAGGATGACAAAAAAAGGGCACTGTGACGTACTTAAATCACAATTATCAGTTAATACTAATCGCGGCATTACAAAAAACGCCAAACTTTTCTCTGCTTTTATGCAAGAAGTCTAGTCCATATATTCTTCCCACTTCTCCGTGACTTTTCTTACTATTTCCTCACTCATCTCAATTTTCTCTCCCCATTCTCGTTTGGTTTCAGGCGGGATTTTATTTGTTGCATCAAATCCCATCTTACTTCCCAGACCACTTTCAGGGGAAGCAAAGTCTAAATAATCAATAGGTGCATTTTCTATCATGATTGTATCACGCACAGGGTCCATTCTCGTTGATATTGCCCACATCACTTCCTTCCAATCACGTACATTTATATCATCATCAACAACGATAATAAACTTCGTGTATAAAAATTGCTTTAGAAAGGAAAGTATGCCCATAACAATTCTTTTTGCCTGCCCTGGATAGGACTTTTTTATCGATATCACCGCTATTCTATATGAACAACCTTCTGGTGGTAGATAAAAATCCACTATCTCTGGAAATTGATTGATAAGAATGGGCACAAAGATTTCGTTGAGCGCTTCACCAAGAATTGATGGTTCATCAGGTGGCTTGCCAGTGAAAGTGCTAAGATATATCGGGTTTTTACGCATTGTAATTGCAGTAATGTTAAATTCTGGAAATTGCTCAACAGAATTATAGTAGCCAGTGTGGTCTCCGTATGGCCCTTCGTCTTGATATCTATCCAAACTCACATAGCCTTCCAGAACGATTTCTGCGTGAGCTGGCACTTGAAGTGGAATAGTCTTACAATTTACAAGCTCAAGCGGTTTTTTGCGCAGCAACCCAGCAAATTGGTATTCTGACAATGTTTCTGGCACTGGAGTTACCGCAGCAATAATCGTTGCAGGATCACTACCGATCACAGCAGCAGCGGGAAATTTCATATCTCTGCCTTCTTCCTTCCAACGCTTATGGTGAGTTGCGCCACCTCTGTGTGCAAGCCAACGCATTAGTGTTGTTTTTTTATCTATAACCTGCATACGATATATTCCAAGATTAAAATTATCTTGCTTTTCTTTCGTGGGTCCTTTTGTTACCACAATCGGCCAGGTGATAAGTGGTGCAGGTTCATTTGGCCAGCATGTTTGAATAGGCAGTAGACTTAGGTCCACTTCATCTCCGGTTAGCACTACCTCTTGACATGGAGCTTTGTTCACAACTTTACTTCGCATCGATAACACGACTTTTAGCAGAGGAAACATTTTTATAGCATCTTTAAAGTTTTTTGGCGGCTCAGGTGATCGCAAAAACGCTAGAAGTTTACCAAGATCTCTTAGCTCACCAGGATTTATGTTCAGTCCCAAGGTAATTCTTTCAATAGTACCGAATAAATTCACTAAAACTGGAATCGAATTTTTGCCGTTTTCTGTGACAACATTTTCAAAGATGATAGCTGGTCCTTTGTTTGACAAAACCCTACGGTGAATTTCTGTCATTTCAAGAACTGTTGAAATCTCCTCCTTAATCCTAATTAGATCTTTTTTTTCCTCTAAGGCTTTAATGAAGTCGCGTAAGTTGTTGTACATATTCCAGTTTTTAAAATTTTAAGTTTACATTTAGTTTTCAAGCACTTTATTGAAATTTGACCTATGCACTGCTTTCCTTTTTAGTGAGCTTTCAGTTAATTTGAGATCAAATCTTCATATTGCTTACTAAGTTTGTATTTTCTTCCTCTATTGGAAAAATCTACAACTTCAATAAACCCCATTTCTACCCATTTTTTACAAAGTTGCGCACTAGTACGAGGCTTAAAATTAAATAGTTCGCCAACCTGACTAGCTGTAATAGCGGAAAACTCCTGGAAGAGCTCAAGAGCTTTACGTTGTTTAGGATCAAGCTTACGTATAAGATCAGTCTGATCAGTGTGGTATTCTTCTTCATTTATACGTTGTAAAACGTTCTCAAATGAATTTGCCATACCTTCTACGAAATACTCCACCCACTTAG
The DNA here is from genome assembly GCF_947251795.1 of Wolbachia endosymbiont (group A) of Anoplius nigerrimus. Classification (GTDB taxonomy): domain Bacteria; phylum Pseudomonadota; class Alphaproteobacteria; order Rickettsiales; family Anaplasmataceae; genus Wolbachia. The sequence goes on from NZ_OX366385.1 coordinate 520,839, forward strand.
TGATATCTGCTTCAGCTCTTCCCATATAATAGTTGTGCGATGGCCCTACACTGATTGCTTCATAATAAGCCCCTAGATTTTTAGCATAATATTCTTCCAATGAGTAAAGCCCTTTTAGGTCATATCCACCAAGGTGTAAAATTAATGTAGTCAACAATCTTGCAGTACGACCATTACCGTCATAGTAGGGGTGAATTGTTACAAATTGATAATGAGCAATACCTGCAATAATTGGGTAAGGCACTTGTTCACTGTCACGAATCCAATCAATCATACTGCTCATGAGCTTTGGTACATCCTTTGCTTCAGGTGGCATATAAATTATTGCACGTGTACGGCTATCACGAATAACGTTTTGACCATCACGATAAGAGGTTGGCTTCACTTTAGATTTTCCACTCGCCATTACTAGGGCATGAAGCGTTTGAATGGCTTTCTCAGTAATAGGGATCATTCTCGCTGCCCATTGTTCAACTTGGGTTAAAGCTGCATAATATCCTTTAACCTCATTTTCATCTCTCCTATATTTTGGAAAGTGGCTTTTACCACTTAAAACCTCTTCAATCTGTTTAGGCTCAAGTCGATTTCCTTCAATCATAGTAGAATAGTGTGTGGTATAAAGCCGTGCAGTTTCACGAAGGGACGAGAGCATCGATACAGTGAGTGGCAAATGTAACACTTTTTCTTTTGCTGCTTCAATCCTCATAAGGCAATTAGCAATTTTAGAAGTAATCGTATAATTTGGCATCGGCATAATATCTGCATTACATTACTTCTATATTATGCTGATAAAATGCAGATAATACAACATTTACACGACGCCGACCATAAACAGCAATAAATTCGGCTGATTGAGAAAGAAGTTTGTCTTGTAGAATAGCTATTTCTTTTTCTCTGCCAATTATTGGTTCACTCATATGTTTATTCCGCGGAAAATTATACACAGCGGAAACAACTTAAATCTACGCTCCGTGCGCCTCTGCTACCAAGCCTTCTGATGAGCTTTTCAGTAATGTGCTTGAGTTTCATTGTACGTAAAGTTTGTACTTGCAGCAAAATTGGCTATAAAATACACTTGATACAAATGTTTTCATATATTAATATTAGATGCTTCTTTTAATATACAGATAAATGTGTACTAAAAGTTTTATGTTGTAGGTTTTTAAATAAATTGTATGTCTAGAATATCGTTTTTATTGATCCTTATACTGGCAGTAGCAAGTTTACCAGTAATAAATAATTGGCTTTCAAATCGCGGCCAAATGCTAAGCGATGATTATATAGGTGAGAAATTAGATAATTATATAAGTAGAAATTTTGATAAGATCGTAAAAACTCTCAAAGAGGAGTCGATTAAAAGTAGTTACGCTGCTCGAGATAATGTAACCAAAAGTAAAATTTCACAATACAAGGATCAAATATTTGACCTTACTTATCCTTACTCCGGAAATGAAAATAGTAGTGTTATAGCTGCAGGCTTCCTTGACTATTCTTGTGGATATTGCAAAGCTATAAAGAATGATATAAAGCAGTTAATTAACGATGGTAAAATTAAGTATATCTTTAGGGATGCTCCAATACTTGGTAATGACTCTTTAAGGGCAGCAAAAAGTGCTTTAGCTGTTTACTTTATTGATAAAGAAAAATATTTCGACTTTCACTATGCTGCTTTAAGTCACAAAGGAGGATTTTCAGACGAAAGCATATTGGATATAGTGAAAAGTATAGGGATTAATGAAGATGATTTTAATAATTCCATGAAAAATAATGCGGACAAAATTGAGCAAATGATAAACGACAGTAAGCTCCTAGTAAGAGATTTGGGAGTAGGTGGCACACCTTTTTTAATAATTGGGGATAGTCTGTTTGTAGGAGCAACTGATTTGAATGTATTACGCAAAAAAGTAGATGAATTAAGTCACAAGCAAGGCTGGTTTTAGTTTGCCATAAGATTTTATTTTTTTTGCTTGACAACTCAAATGAACCTGAGTATAGTAATTGTGGGTATGACAGCAGTTTAACTCAGTGGTCTCATCCACTTTCCATAGCGTCATTTGCTATGTGAAACGCTTTCAAATTACAACATTTTCTTCAACCAAACTATTTTACTTTCACAGGAGGACATATGTCATTCACAGAAATTAGATTTCCAGAAAATATATCTTATGGTTCCACTGGAGGACCGGAATTTTCCACTGACGTTGTAACAACTCATAACGGTTGTGAACAGCGCAACATCAATTGGTCTCATGCACGCACTAGATATAACATAGCTTACGGGGTCAGATCAAACAAGCAGCTATTAGAATTAATAACATTTTTTCATGCACGAAAAGGTAAAGCAATAGGGTTTCGTTTTAAGGATTGGTCGGATTTTATAGCCATTAATCAAGAGATTGGTATAGGAGATAACAAAAAAACGACTTTTCAGCTAATCAAAACTTATGTAAGTGGGGAGGATAAGCATATACGTATGATCAAAAAGCCAGTACATGGGACAGTAAAGATTTATTTAAATGGTAAAGAAGAGAGTGAATATTCAGTAAATTATTCAACGGGAGAAATAACATTTATGAAGCCACCAGTAAAAGATGCGATAATCACTGCGAGCTTCGAATTTGATGTGCCCGTACGCTTTGATACAGATTACTTAAACGCTTCTATTGATGACTATGGAAGCAATAGCTGGAATAATATCCCCTTGGTGGAAGTGAAATTTTAATTTTAGCTAACTTAATTCAGATTTACCAACGATTTGTCATTCCGCTACGTGTTAGCGGAATCTATGCCGAGATACCGCGAATGAATCGCGGTATGACGTAGGGCTGCACTAGTTATAGATCCCCTGCATAACCTGCTTTAAAATTTCCTCCTGCTGCTGAGTGTGAACACTAGCATAACCACATGCAGGAGATGCAGCAGCAGGCCTTGCGATACACTTAGGTCTTTTTGCTTGGATATCGAGATTGGACAACACTTCTTCTATCAATGGGTTGACAAAAAACCATCCTCCCATATTTTTTGGCTCTTCTTGACACCATATAATTTTAGCGTTCTCGTATTTCTCAAGTTCGCTACTTAATTTATCGGCAGGAAACGGATAGAATTGCTCCAAACGTATCACTGCTATATCGTTTATTTTTTGTGCTTCACATACTTCAATTATGTCGTAGTAAACTTTACCGCTGCATATTACAACTTTACGTATTTTATCATTTAGAACCAAATCTGTTCTACATTCTGGAATCACCGTGAGGAATTTTCCTTCAAAGTCAGATAGGTTAGATACTGCTCTTTTGTGGCGCAGTAGCGATTTAGGTGTAAACACTACCAGAGGCTTACGAAAGTCTCTATGCATTTGTCTGCGTAAGACATGGAAGTAATTCGCCGGAGTGGAACAATTAACTACCTGCATATTATCCTCTGCGCAGAGTTGCAAAAATCTCTCTATACGAGCAGAACTATGCTCAGGTCCTTGCCCTTCATAACCATGAGGCAGCAACAAAACTAGACCGCTTGATCGCAACCACTTTGTTTCTGCAGATGCGATAAACTGGTCGATCATAATTTGCGCACCGTTTGCAAAATCACCAAATTGTCCTTCCCAGAGCACCAGTGAATACGGGGAATCAAGGCTATATCCATATTCAAAGCCCATTACAGCATACTCTGATAAAGCGCTATCTATGACCTCAAAGTGAGCCTGTTCTTTGTTTATATTGTTTAGCGGAATAAACGCTTCTTCTGTTACCTGATCAACAAGCCTTGAATGACGGTGCGAAAAAGTGCCACGACCAGAGTCTTGGCCTGATAAGCGCACTCCTATTCCTTCTGTGAGCAGTGACGCAAATGCAAGACTTTCGGCAGTTGCCCAGTCTATATCGTGACCAGAATTTATACTGCCTATTCTGCCATCGAGTATTTTTCTAACCTTATTGTTAATGTTAAAGTTACTTGGGATATTGCTATTTATATGCACACCTAATTTTTTCAACTCATCTGGCGGAACACCAGAATCTGTATAGTATTCGCTCAAATCGTTCAACTTTGCTCTTCTTAATTTTGACCACACTCCACCGAACCAGTCAGCTTTTTTTGGAGTATAAGCCGCTGATTCAGCAAGACTTTTATCTAATTTTGCCCTGAACTCACTGCGCAATTTATCACCACTTAATACTTTCTCTGCAGTCAATTTTTCTTCATACAGCGTTCCTGGAGTTTTATGCTTTGATATCGCCTTATACATAAGTGGCTGAGTGAAATTCGGTTCATCGCCTTCATTATGGCCGTATTTGCGGTAGCATATTATATCAATCACCACGTCCTTTTTAAATTTCTGCCTATATTCCATCGCCAGACTTGCAGCAAAACTCACAGCTTCCGGGTTATCTCCATTAACGTGAAACACTGGGGCTTCTATTGATTTTGCTATGTCAGTGCAATAAAAAGAGGATCGTGCGCAGTATGGGTTAGCAGTAAAACCAACTTGATTGTTTATAACAATGTGCACAATACCACCCACTTTATAACCTTCAATGTTGCTTAGGCTCAAGGTCTCGGCAACGACACCTTGACCGATGAAAGCTGCATCACCATGAATTGATATGCCAAGCACAGATCTTATATTCTGTTTTGCTCTTATTCTTCCAGCCAAAACCGGATTTACCGCTTCAAGGTGAGATGGATTAGGGCATAAACTTAAATGTATTTTTTTGCCACTGGCAAGTGCTCGATCAGAAGAATAACCAAGGTGATATTTAACATCACCAGACACCTCAAGACCACTTGGGTGTGCGAGATTGCCTTGAAATTCAGATAGCATTGCCGCATATTCTTTGCCCATAACTTTGGTTAGAACATTGAGTCGTCCGCGGTGAGCCATACCAAGAACTATTTCCTCAATGCCAAAAACCGTAGAATCACTAATAATTTTTTCAATTGCAACGATAGCTGACTCTCCACCTTCGATAGAGAAACGCTTATACCCAGGAAATTTCATATGGAGAAATTGCTCAAACATTTCAGATTCAATTAAGTGCCTCAGTATTTCCTTTTTATCTTGTAAACTCAGCGTATAGGTTTGATTTTCGATCTTTTCCTGCAGCCACACTCTCTCCTCATAAGAGGAAATATGCATAAATTCAAAACCGATGTTCTTGCAGTAAATATCTCTATAGATTCTAGTGTCACCCGTAGGAGAGAGATTCGAATATTTCTGATAATCTACTTCCTTATTCACATTGGGTGATAACGGATTAAGATCCGCAAAAAAATGACCGTAAGATCTGAAAAAATTTGCTAAACTAGAAACTGAATCACCCACCTTAGTTGCATGCTGTGCACCGCAGGTCTCCGTTTTCTTAACTTCTAAATTGCTTGAAAAAATTCTATACCAATCTTCCCCGATTGATTTATCACCCTGCAGATAACGGCTATACATTTCTTCCACAAATTCTGCATTATCACCATAAAGGCAGCTTAAACTCGACATAATCACTATAAAAAGTATCAAATACTTATAAGTATAACTTAAGTTTTTTAAAAAAGAACTTTTTTAGTTTCTATACGTCATACCGCCGCGGTATCTCTTAACATAGATCCCGCTAACACGTAGCGGGATGACGATTGTCAGGGTGTCATCCCAGTGCCCAGACACTGGGATCAAGCCTTTCCATAATCATCAAAACATTGTATTTTAACGTAAAACAGCTATTTTTATGCTCACCAACTTAATAAAATTCCTGGATCCCAGTGTCTGGGCATTGGGATGACAAAAAAAGGAGCATTGGAATGACACCTTCCTGCCCAGTTCATGTTGCTATAAATATTAAAAAATTTACCAAACGAAAAAAAAGGCAAAAGAAGCCCCGCGGTTGGCTAATTACTTACATTATACTTTCAAGTATGGCGTTTTTTTATTCTAAACGTTTAATAACCGCGACTTAGCTGCTTTTTAATGCAACTAACCTTTAGTCATAAATGTTTAAGAAATTTACTAAACAGAAAAAAAGGCAAAAGAAACCCTAGGGTAGCTAGTTATTCACTATCCATTTTTTAAGTTGGCGTTTTTTAATGTTTTAAATGCTTTATAAGCGTATTTCAGCTTGTGTAGGTAAAAACCTAGAAATTTGATAAAGACATAGAGTGCACATAGTGCAAAAAATTAAACATGAGACGCCAGATACGTGAGTTTTTTTGTCATTTAATCTGTACAGAGAAGATAAATAAATAGCTTCATTTTCATGATAAGGGCGCTGGCGGAGTTTGTCAAGTAAGTTTTGCATTTAATCCGTTTCTATGAGCCACTTGGATGACGAGGAAGGAGCACTTACATATTTATGGCAACCTCTTACCTCCGCTCAAAAAGTTTTTCAATATCACTGAGTTTCATTTCTATATAAGTTGGTCTTCCGTGGTTGCATTGCCCGGAATATGGGGTTTTTTCCATTTGTCTCAGCAGCTCATTCATCTCCTCTAACCTCATTTTCCTGCCTGCTCTAATTGATCCATGACAAGCGATAGTAGCCAATATCTTGTTCACTTTGTCTTCTACTGGCAATGTATCTTCTATTTCCGTTAATCTATCAATTATGTTAATTAGCATCTCTTTCACGTCTACTGTGCCCAAGATTGCAGGGATTTCTTTTACTATAACTTTATTTTCTGGTTTGATTTCAATATCAAAACCCATTTCAAATAACTTATCTTTATAGATTTCGATCATCTCCATTCCGGCTTGATTTTTGATTTCAACCGTTTCAGGAAGAAGTAGTTTTTGTCTTTTTATACTTGATTTTTGTTTTAGGCATTCATATACTAGTCTCTCGTGGGCTGCATGCTGGTCGACTATAATCAATTTGTCTCTTACCTCGGCAATAATGTAAGTATTATAGACCTGACAGCGTGCAAACCCGAGCGGGTGGCTCTCTATCAAATCAACTTGCTCTAACACCTTTTTTTCTAGAACCATAGTCTCCGCTTGTGATGGTAATTTCTGTATGCCGGTATAATCAAACGATTTTGACTGTTCTGATAAGCCTTTTGCTTTTTCATTTGGAGAAGCAAATTCTTTTATTAGTTGATTTTCAAAAGGACTTGGCCTTCTTTCATTTTGAACATCAGGTTTATCAAAAGGATCTGGCAATGTTGAATCCATTTTCTGGTCATGCGCTGGAAAGGTGCCTATCCTTCTTGACAATGCTTTAATTAATCCTCTTGTCATTATCTCATATATGAGCTTCTTATTCTGAAACCTTACTTCTGACTTATTTGGATGCACGTTTACATCTACTTGATCATAAGGTATCTCTAAATGTAACGCTGCAAAAGGATACCTATCACTTGGAATAAAATCATGATATGCATACCTAACTGCGCCAATAAGTAGATTATCTTTGATTGGCCTTCCATTAACAAACGTATAGATCTGAGTTGACTTACCACGATTGACGGTTGGCTTACAGATGTGTCCCGTAAGTTTGATGCCGTCTTCATCATCATTGACCTCCAAAGAATTGCCCTGAAATTCTTCTTCTACTTCACATAATCTATGAAATAACGAAGTCTGCTTAGCGTATTTTAAGAGCTTTTTATTACCTGAAGTGAGAGTAAACCCTATATGATAGTTAATCATTGCTAGGTTGTTTACAATATCAACAATGCTTTGAGTTTCTGCTCTTTCGGTTTTTAGAAATTTTAGTCTATTTGGAGTGGCAAAAAATAAATCTCGTACTTCAATATGTGTCCCTTGTGATAAAGAGTAAGGAGTTTGCTCCCCCATCTTTTCTCCACCCTCATAACTTATAGACCATGCTTCACTTGCTCCGCTTGCTTTAGACGATAATTTTATCCTACTTACTGCTGCAATTGAAGGCAGAGCTTCTCCTCTAAAGCCAAGATGCTTGATTTCTATCAACTCACTATCGCTCAATTTTGAAGTAGCATGGCGCATAAACGCAAGTTCTAAATCGTTTTTTTCTACTCCGTTACCATCATCTGTCACAATAATAAGGTTACGCCCACCACTTTCTATTTTGATCTCTATTTCTAAACTTCCAGCATCTATTGCATTTTCCACTAATTCCTTTACTACACTTGCTGGCCTTTCTATCACCTCCCCCGCTGCTATACGGTTTATGGTTTTTGTGTCTAAAAGAATTATTGCCATAGATTTATTATGAAACTGGTTTTTCTTTTACTTCTTTGGTCTGTCTCTCTCTCCACTTTTTTAACCTATCTGCAATTTTACTGTTGGAATTTGACAATATAGATACGGCGGTAATGGCAGCATTATATGCTCCATTTTCTCCTATAGACATGGTTGCAACTGGAACACCCTTTGGCATTTGAACTATAGAGAGTAGACTGTCCAGCCCATTTAATTGTTTACTATGCACAGGAACGCCGATAACTGGTAAACAAGTTAGTGACGCAACCATACCAGGTAAATGGGCTGCACCTCCTGCACCAGCTATAATAACCTTAAAACCTTCTTCTTGTGCAGATTTAGCAAAATTGAAGAGCCTTTCTGGTGTTCTATGTGCAGATATTATGAATATGTCATGTGAAACTTCTAATGCTTTTAACATATCGACGGTATGGACCATAGTGGTGTAATCTGACTCACTTCCCATGATAACAGCAACATCTTTTTTTATTTTTGTCATATTCAACACAATTTTACTTACTAACTAAATAATGTTCCAGCTAAAAAGCAACAAATATTTAAGTTGTATTATAAATATAATATATAGAATTCTCGTTAAAATAGAAATTTTAAAAATTTAAATAAATATTTATATTAAGATATAGAGATATAAACTTCTTATGTAAGATAAATTTATAAAATAATTATTTTTGTATTTCAAGCTTTGTAATCTTAGCTTGTTCTTTCTGTAAATGATTTTTTCAGACAGGTTGATAGTAAAATGGTAATTTAAAATTACTAGAAATTTGATTGAAATATTAATATATCATCAACTAAAGTTTTAAATATTGATATCATATAATTATTGACAAGTTATATGATATTAATATCTTGGTGTATTAAACATTATAACATAATGTTTAATAAAGTTAATTGATATGTGGGTGTAAGAATTATGGAAATAATATCGTTAAATAACTTAGACAGTGCAGGAATAAAAACAAAGTTGCTTCATATAATAAATAAAATTATAGAAAAAAATGCTTGGACTCAGGCTTTTGCAGCTGAGAAACTTGGTATTGATCAGCCAAAGGTATCACAAATTAAAAATGGTAAAATAGATGGTTTTTCTTTAGAGCGATTGTTAGGATTTCTAAAAAAACTTGATCATGGAATAACAATCACGATGACAGAAAGCTAAGAAATAAAATCTGAGGCAGAAAAAGTAAAACATGAAGTTGAATCGCAATAGATACAAAGTTGACAACTTGTTTTTTGTGATATAGTATAAAACTTATTAAGGTAGTATCTTATGGCTGAGTTTATTGTAGAAAAGTGTACAGAACAGGTAAGTAACCGTTTCAAATTGGTTCTATTGGCAAGTCAAAGAACACATGATTTAAATACAGGAGCAAGTAATCCAGTTCAAACAGCTCAGTTTAAAGACCATAAGAACACCATAGTTTCCTTACATGAAATAGCAGAAAAACAGGTGGATACTCATGAGCTATTTAACCTTTTGGTAGGTAGATGCAAGGAGTACATGAAAGGAAATATGAATAATGTTTACAGCAGTAATACAAGTAAGCTAGCGAATTTATTAAATTTTTCTGATAACACAGATCTTGATGCAAGTCAAGAAAGCCAAGATTATGAAGTGGATGGTGAAATAAATGATCAAGATGGCGATGAAGAAGTATCTGTTTAGAAATCTACTGAAGTTACATAGTCTTTAAATGCTTCACATTGCTATCTATACACTGTTGTTCTGTATGAGTGTAATGTTGTGCCGCATAGTATCTAAGTCAAGTGATGTGTACAATAAGGTTTTAGCGTTCAATAATTTCTCAACGCAAGTAGTTGTACTCATAACAGCAATATCAATCATTCTGAATAATTTTTTTTTAATTGATATAGCATTGTTGTATGCTAGCGTTAGCTTTATATCAACTATAGCACTAATGAGATTAATGTTGTTTTAATAATTTATGATAGGATCCGTTCTTATATTTTTAGGCATTTGTTTAGTAATCATTTCAAGTGTGGGAGTAATTAGATTTCCTGATTTCTATACTAGGTTACATGCAGCAGGTATTACGGACTCTAGCGGTGCAATGCTATTGTTAATTGGTTTTGCTTTGCAGAATGGATTTTCAATCAATACTGTTAAAATAATATTATTAATTCTTATAATATGGGTAGCTAGCTCAACTAATAGCTATATTTTAGCGCACACTTATTATAAAGTTAAGAAAAAAACTGTTAAAGAAGGTTAAGGTGTTAGAAATATTAAATGTAGTGCTACTTTTGTTATTACTAACAGTTACGGTTTTTATAGTCTTCTCGCGACATTTAGTCGTAAGTGCTGTTCTAATGTGTGTATTTAGTTCACTTATTGCGCTTATATACTTAATTATGAATGCACCTGATGTTGCAATTACTGAAGCTTCTGTTGGTGCGGGGCTCAGTACGATTTTTACGTTTGCAGCACTCTCCTTGATAAAGAATCATAAAGTAAATCTATCTCATAACCCTATAACGCTTTTTTTTATGTTATTTCTGGCTGTATGTTTGTCATATTTTATGATTCAATTGCCAGATTTTGGCAGCCACGATGCTCCGATTCACTTGCATGTTGCTCCTTATTATGTGGAAAATACCGAAAAAGCTACCGGTATTCCTAATATAGTGACAGCTGTTTTGGCAAGCTTTCGTGGTTATGACACGTTTGGAGAAACTATAGTAGTTTTTACTGCTGCGCTTTGTATAACGTTGATATTAAAAGAAGAAAAAGAAAATGATTAAAGATCCGATATTAAATGCAGTAACATTTTTGATGATACCTTTTATCATTTTATTTGGTTTATACATACAATTTCACGGTGATTACACTCCGGGTGGAGGTTTTCAAGCAGGAATAATTATTGCCTCCGGGATAATATTATATTCAATGCTATTTGGTGTATCTACAACTCTAAAAGCAATACCTTATTCTGTGATTAGATTGACTAACGTGTTAGGTATTTTAATTTATGGAGGAACGGGCGTTGCAACAACTTTACTTGGCCAAAATTTTTTATCTTACGATATCTTGTCAGCCAATAATAGAACCGGTCAAAAATTGGGTATTTTTTTTGTGGAATTAGGTGTAGCATTTACTGTCTGCTCCTCTATGTTAATTATATATATGAATTTTGCTCGTAGGAAAAAACAATGACTTTATATAATTATACGATTATTATTGTATTAATGGTGCTAGGTTTATATATTATTATAAACGATAAAAATTTAATCAAGAAAATGATAGGGGTAAGCGTCTTCCAAGCATCTGTTTTGTTGTTTTACATATCTCTAGGATATATAAAAAATTCCTTGCCTCCTATATTGGTTTCAAATTTTTATTCATATAGCAATCCTATACCTCATGTTTTAATGCTTACTGCTATAGTGGTTGGAATTGCAACATTTTCAGTTGGATTGTCCATAGCAGTAAAAATGGAAGAAAAGTATGGAACAATTGATCAAGGCAAGTGTACATAAATTAACAGTATCTTAAACTATATGAAGTAACAAATAGCCACAAGTTAAAAGTAAAATTATAGACTTGCTTGTTGTAAATTTGTTTGTTAATAAGAAATAAAATTATAAACTATAAAGGTAATGATGTCAACTATTAATGATGCAGAAGATAAGAAAAAAATTATCAGAGATCTTGTAACTAAAAGTATAAAAAAAGGTGGTTTTGTCACCTTTGATGATATAAATGATAAATTATCAGATGAAAATTTTTCGTCTGATTTTATAGATGATGCTATATCTTTATTGCAGGATTCCGGAATTAATGTGCTTGAAAGTAGCGAAGATGAAGAAGATATTCCTGCCAACGGTGATGATAGTAAACTTGATGATGATGACACATCGCCAAATGTTACTGCAACTTTAGTACAAAATGATGATCCAGTGAGGATTTATTTACAAGACATGAGCTCTGTAAAGCTCTTGTCAAGGGCAGATGAAATCGAGATAGCAAAAAAAATTGAATCTGAAAAGCATAACATGTTACGTGCAATAATTGAAACATCAGTAACATTAAAGGTGATAAAAGTATGGCGTGATGATTTAAGTAGTGGAGCTCTCTTACTGAGAGAAATTATAGATCTGGATGCAATTTATAACTCTGACTTTAATGTGGTACCCAAAGAAGAGAGTAAAGAAAGTGCTGAAGATGTTGAGGATTCTGAGGATGTTTCTGAAGATGCTGAGTACTGTAGTGATGATGAGAAAGATAGTAAAAAAAGTGATGATGAGAAAGACGGTGATAATGAAGATATAAATTCAGCGAATTTAAATGTTTCTATTCTTGAAATGGAAAGTGACTTATTGCCAAAGGTCATAGTTGCATTGGATGAGATAATTACTTTAACAAATGAAGCATTGGTATTAAGAAAAAATTCTAAAGATTCCTCTGATGAACTAGAGAATTTATATAGTCAAATATGGTCTATAGCATTACAAATTAAGTTAAGTGATGCTGCTGTTGCCAGAATTACACAAGAACTTTATAAGATAAATAGATCCATCACGCTTGAAGAGGCTAATCTTATTGCTGAGGCTAGAAAATACAATATCGATAGAGAAAGTTTCTATAAAGTTTATGATGACGTGCTTTTAAAGCACGAATTGAAAAAGATAAGTCTTTTAAAGATCAATGAAAATCAGTCCTCTTTTACAGGTGAATTAAAAAACAAATTTTTAAGGTTTATAGACGATAACTCTGAACATATAGCTAGTACCTTGAACGGTATTAAGCAGCATATACAGGAAGATAGCGTGCAAGAATTTAAGGAGCTAATCAGGAGAATACAAAAACACGAACGAGAAGTCTCTGAAGCAAAGCAAGAGATGATTAAGGCTAACTTAAGGCTAGTAGTTTCCATTGCTAAGAAGTATTCAAAAAGAGGCCTTGATCTGCTTGATTTGATACAAGAAGGCAATATTGGTCTTATGAAGGCCGTGGATAAGTTTGATTACAAACGTGGATATAAATTTTCAACTTATGGCACTTGGTGGGTAAGACAATCAATCACTAGGGCAATACCTGAGCAGTCTAAAGTAGTTAGAATACCAGTTCATATGGTGGAAATTATCAGTAAAATCAACAGAGCATTAAGAAAAATGACTCATGAGATGGGAAGAGAGCCGACATTAGAGGAATTGAGTGTAGAACTGACGATGCCACTGGAAAGAATACGCAAAGTTATGAAAATAGCAAGGGATCCAGTAAGTCTTGAAGCTCCAACAGGAAAAGATGATAGTAGTACCTTCGGTGATTGTATAGAAGATAAGCGCGTTTCCAGACCAGAGGATGCTGCAATACTTGCTGACTTGCGTGGCATTACAACCAATGTTCTTGCAACTTTAACACCAAAGGAAGAAAGAATTCTAAGAATGCGTTTTGGCCTTGGTAAAGATGGGAAGGAGCATACCTTAGAAGAAGTAGGAAAAATTTTTAATGTAACACGTGAGAGAATTAGGCAAATAGAGGCAAAAGCACTGCGCAAGTTGAAACATCCAAGCCGCGCTAGAAAACTTAGAGGGTTCTTTTAAGCATATGCGTCAAGTTAAGAAGAAGCTGATTTTGCCCGGAAAAAGTGGAGAGAAAGTTAGGCTAAAGTTGTATAATTTCACCACTATTTTTCTTTTTTTATGAATCTAATGAAACAACATGCTAATCTACGGTAAATATTATGACAAACAAAAATAACAATTCTAATTCAAAGTATAGAAATTTTTATGTTCTGGGTGATAGTTTATCCGATAATGGCGCAATCATTGGAATTTTAAATAACTTATCCTTTGCAAAAAGCGTAAAATTTGATGCCCCTTTTTATCAAGGGGGATCTTTTAGCAATGGCCCTACTGCTGTTGAATATGTAGCAAAATATTTAGATTTAGATGAATTTAAACCTGGGTGGAGTTATTCATTTTTTGGTAGATGCCACGAACAGCAAGGTCAAAACTATGCAGTTTCATGTGCAACAGCGTCTGAAATTTTTGACCCTATTTTTTCTTATTTCTTCAATAAATTTCGTTTAGCTAACCAGCTAGATGCGGTAATTAAACATCATCCAGATATAGGTAAAGAAGATTTATTTTGCATCATGATCGGCGGAAATGATGTTATGGTTGCAACTGCTTATGACGATACTAAAGCGGAAGAAGTGTTGGAACAAGCAGTGAGTGAAATATGTAATGCACTTAAGGTTCTAAATGAACATGGTGTTAAGCATGTAGTTGTTGCAAATGCACCTGAAGTTGGCTCAATACCAGCTTTTAATAGAGATGAAGAAGCAAGGGAACTAGCTACAAAGCTCACAGAGAGTTTCAATGCAAAATTGGCTAATGGCTCAGATTGTATGAAGAAAAGTACAGATCTTGAAATCAAAGCATTTGATCTTAACTCTAAAATGAAAAGTATGCTTAGCGAATACAAGAGCAAAGGTTTAAATTGTCAAGATGCATGCACATCGAACATTGCAGACCAAATTGGGAGATTTAAAAAAAATATAAAAATACTCTTAAAGTTAATATTTAAAGGGGAACTTAACATTCACTATAACCCTGGGTGTAGCGAAGAAACACTAAAGTATTATTTCTTTTTTGATTATTTCCATCCAACTGCAAAACTTCATCATGGAGTTGGTAATGAAGTGTATGAGTTGATTTGACACAGTTTTTTGAACATACCCTAGGCTCTGTGGACAAAAAATATGAAAAGAGAGAAAAAGATGGTAGTTTAGCCTAATAGGTAAAAAATGGAGAAACTACCATATGCAATATTACATCAAAGAGGAAAATTGGAAACAAATTTTAGAGTTCATAAAAAGCGTAAAAGGAATGCACAGCAAAGATGAAAAACGTTTAAGAATATTCATAGAGGCAGTGTGGTACATAGTGCGAAGTGGTTGCCAATGGAGACTTTTACCAAAAACTTATGGTAATTACAGGAGTATACATAAGCGATTTAAAAGATGGTGTGAAAGAGATGTCTGGAAAAAATTGCTTGAATATACTAAACAAGAGCCTGATTTAGAAGTTGCTATAATCGACGGTACGATCATCCGAGCCCATCCATGTTCATCTGGATATACAAAAAACTCCAAGGATCAAGAAGCTTTAGGGAGGAGCAAAGGTGGCTTTACAACTAAAATACATGCGCTTGTCGATGCACTTGGAAATCCACTTAAATTTACTCTGACTCCTGGTCAAAGAAATGAAATTACGCAGGCACAAGTGTTGACCGAAAGTATCTATAACTCTACTGTAGTAGCTGACAAGGGCTACGATAGCAATGCCTTTGTTACAAGTCTTGAAGACAAGGGATGTACAGTAGTTATTCCGCCAAAACGGAATCGAAAAGTGCAAAGGTATTACGATGAGCATATCTACAAAGAACGTCATTTGATTGAGTGTTTTTTTGGTAAAATTAAAAATTTTAGGCGCATTTTTTCCAGATTTGATAAAACTGCTGAGGTTTTTATGGGTTTTCTCAATTTTGTTGGAGCTCTTGTATGGCTTCTCTAAAATTTTGTCCACAGAGCCTAGGTATTGCAGACAATAGTAAGTTAAAAGCAGAGCAAAGCGTGGAAGACGCTCAGAATGAGAAAAAGATAGTGGAAATGCTTCAAAATGAAGGGCAGCGATCTGCTATACAAGAGTTAGTAAAGAATGGAACCATTCAAAATTTTTCAAAAGATGATATGAGCAGACTTCTGGAAAAGGGCCTCAGTACTCATCTAGATGATCAAAAAGCACTTGAGGAACTTATGGAGAAATTTCAATCTAAAATTATGGCCATTGGTGAGGGTAAAATAGAGGAGGTAGAAAAAATGGTTAATGATAAAGTTAACCAAATGAAGTCACCAGTTCCTCAATTAGATAGTCCAAGTTCTGAACAAGCGAGTACAGGAGAAACCAAAACCCTCTGATGGCTTGGAGAGGGAGGGAATGGGAAAGGTAGAGATCTATTCTTTTTTATCCACTTTTTTGAGCAATCCACTTCTACACCTAACACACATTTCAGTGATTATAATATCCAATTTTTGATCATGTTTTTCTACAGGTAAATCTTTACAATATTGTTTCTCATAGGCTACACCTATAAATATTTTTCCAAGTGGCCGCAGTTTTTCTATCATTGTATCATACCAACCACCGCCAAAACCTAATCTATTAAAATGATCATCAAAAGCAACAACAGGAGTAATGATTGTGTCGGGAATTACATCTTCATTTGTTTCGTTCCATTCCTCAAATTTTAGTAACTTATTTTTATTAGGAATTGCTACTTTATAATCTAAATCGAGTAAACTATGCATCAAAGGCACAACATCTATTTCCTCATCCATTGGAATGTAAGCTGCTATTGTTTTGCCTTTAACGTAGCTTAAGTTCTGATTAAAGAGATTAATAAGGGAATTTGCCGCATAACTGGAATAACTTTCATCAATATCTTTTCTTATAGCTCTATATTGCTCTCTTATTTCCTTTTTGTGCTGTTTAATATCTTTGAACATGATCTATCCATTTTGCAGTAAGTTTTTCTTGTAAACTATTTTGCTTCAAGCGCTCACTTAAAAAATCAAAGTCAACAAACTCCATATCCTGGTCTTGATTACTGCAACTATAAACAAAACTCCTTTCTCCTGTTTTCGCATTTATATGTTGCTGCACACACTGAGCGCAGATTTCTTTCATCATACACTGCATAGGAGAATTAACTGATGATATCGCTATGTGGCCTGATTTCAGATATGGCTTTAAAATTGTTTTTCTAGCTTCATTCACAGCTTTCATCATTTTGTCAGAACCAATAGTGATAATTTTATCTATAACGTTCAAATTAATACCTAATCTTCCTTGTTGATAAGAGACTATTGCATCAACTATATTACCATGAAAGGATTTATCTTGATCTCTGCTTGTTTCTATCAATCCTTCTTCACATGCCCAAACTACTGCATTTGATGCACGCTCTATCAGTGCTCGTTTAAATACATCACTTAACTTCTTATAGCCAGCAAAGTACAAAACCTTGTTATTATTTTCAAGACATGCCTTCCCTATCGAAAATAACACTGCATTTCCAACTCCACCACCAATTAGCATTATATTCTTCATGTGCTATTTTAACTGCATTTGTTCAAATTTTTTGAAATTTTATAGAACAAAGTAATTTATATAGTTCTATACACAAAGACAAGGACACTCTCTGACTTCAACTATACCGATAACTGATAGCTGCATTTTTACGCATATCATCTAATAACAAGTTGCTTTGTATCATAATCTTTTGTTGGTACATTTTCTGTTTGATTGCTTCTATACCCGCTACATTACTCTTGATATCACACAACATCATCAACTTTGCAGTGCCATTTTCTCTCAATTCTACTATTTCATTCACACTTGTTTTACTAAATAAAATCTGTAAATCAGGATTTAAATCTCGCATTTTTATTTCAAATTCTTTTGCGTTTGGCAGCTTAAAATTATCTGCCAATTTATCAAAATTTAAACAACTGACCTTTTGCTCCTTGAGATCATCTAATAAACTTTCTGAACCTTCAACCACAATCTGTTTTAATTTTAAAGTGCTTTCCAGCAGTGCATGATTAAGTTGTACTTTATCTATTACTTTTATAACAGAGTAACCTTCACTAAAACTGAATGGACCTGCTATATCGCTGATTTCTAATCTTTCTAAAACGCCCTTGAGTTTGCCTTTTAGCTGACTTAAATTAACTGTTGCTTTACGCATCTTTATTGGAGATTCTGGGTTATTACTGTTGCGTAATTTTTTTACTAAATCTTCAGCTATACCATAAACGTCCTTGTCTTTTTGATCAGGAATTATAAACTCTTGGAACGTGATAAGATAATCCGGCTTTTCTGTTTGCCTTTTTACATCATCTACTTCTTTATCGCTTATATTAATAAATGGCACAATTCTTACTTCAATAATTTTGCTCCACAGTAACTGACATTTTATTTGTTTTCTTAAAATACCAAGATCTATATTATGCTTCTCTATGTATTGATCAACTTCATTAGCCTTAAGTTTAAAACTTTGGGTTAAAAATAACATAATAGCATTATCTAACTCCTCGTTGCTCAATTTTATATTCAGCCTCTGTGCTTCATTGATAATGATAATTTCGTCTATTAGCTCCCTAAGAATTTGAGGTTTTGCTTCTTTTTGATTAACACTTTGAGTGCCAAACAATGAATTTATAAAGTTGATGCGTTTTTCGATATCTAAATTTGAAATTGGCTCGCCATTTACATCCGCAATAATTTCAATCTCGGTTGCAAGCAACCTAAGTGGCAACACTATCAACAGTAAAATTAGTATTTTATACATACAAGTAAAGTTGTTTAGTTAATAACCAATTCTATAATAAATACTGAGTCAATGCTAGCCAACTTTTTAATAGCTAAAGACGGAAATAAAAAAACCATTGCAACAAGATCAGGTAAACAGGCTAAAAATATGCCAACATAGCGAATTCAGACCGTGCTAAAACAGTATACGGAAGGAGAGGGATTCGAACCCTCGATACGACTTTTGGGTCGTATAACGGTTTAGCAAACCGCCGCCTTCAGCCGCTCGGCCACCCTTCCAAATTTAGAACCTAAAGATTATATAATACCAAGACCTTTATCACCTGTCTAATGCTTTTAATTGCAATATTTACCAATTAAATAGCGACATTTTTCCGAACAACTGTAATTTTTAGACCCGTGATACAAAAATCTATAGCTAACCCAAGAAAGGTTTCCCTACGTCATACCGCAATTCATTCCATAGCTATACGAACATTGTCTAGCAGGAGGCCAGCGCCCCTATGATGTCATCCCAGTGCTCCTTTTTTGTCATCCCAGTGCGTGACACTGGGATGGCTTTGTTGCATCACACTTTATGAGATGGTGATTTATGGTAAATTCATGTAACTATCTCAAATTTAGCCATACCAATGTCAGTGAATTTATTGAGCAAATAACACTTGAGTCGCAGTTCCTTCTCACGATTAACCTCAGATTTGTTCCGAAAATTAAATCCGAATGTTTGTTTCAGTCGCGAGAAAAAACTTTCTACATAAGCCATAATTTACTTTCTTTTTCCATTCTTTCACGCCATCTTCACCGTATAATTTTATTAACCTAATAGCAGCATTTCTGTCAGACATATAATCTATTTCTGGATGTTCTGCCGCATTGTTTATTGGTGGAATTTTTGCCTTTATATCATATTCGTTACACAATTTATAAAACTTGTGCCTATCATATGCCCTATCTGCATATAGTGCTTTTATGACATACTGAAAATCGACTTCTTTTAGCAAATTACAAGCTCCATAGTGATCCGAATAAACTCCGCCGCTGTATTTTACAGCTATGGCTTTTTTGCTGTTTATATTCAACATTACATGCAATTTTCTTGTCTGTTCATAGCTGCGATACTTTCTATCTTCGCTATTTTCCTTCAGAAGTATTGTTATAAATGCTGATACTTGTGCTATCTATGATAATTTCAATATTTTCCATGTTGCTTTTATCAACCCTGCAATCATTTATCTTAATATTAAGTTTTTTAAACCTTCTCGATGCTTGTGAATAGCTGCAAATCTCTTCCTATTTGTTGCAGATATCCTTTTATAAACCCCACCGTTTGTCTTAAACCAATTCTAAAAAGATTGACAATTATATGCACCAAAATCACAACTTTATCACTGTAAATATAGTTGCCGCCTTGCATTTTTGGACTATTTTCATACCAATTTTCTATGGCTTCATTGATATAATGAAAAATATTTCCTCTTTCCTGGAGAAATTTGTTATATTCATTTTGGTTACTGACTTTCATTTTCTGTGGCATATTTTTTCTTCAACAGTTAAATGGTTATTTATAATGAATTTTGTCAGTAGCCACCAGATTTTTTCGGTTGCTATGCAACAAAGCCCACTGGGATCTCATTTCACCCTATAATAGTATCATCCCAGTTCATGTTAGCCATAAATATTAAGGAATTTACCAAATGAAAAAAAGGCAAAGAAAACCCGTGGTAGCTAGTTATTACACTCTCTATTTTAAAATTTGACGTTGGGTGATGTCTTGAACGCTTTATAAGCGCGTTTCAGCTTGTATAGGTAAAAACCTAGAAATTTGATAAAGACATACGGTGCACATAGTGCAAAGAATTAAACAATAGTACGCCAAATACAAGTTTTCTTGTCATTTTAATCTGCTGCAGAGATTGCGAAGTTAAATAAAATAGCTTCAGTTTCATGATAAGGGGGCTGGCGGAGTTTGTCAAGGAAGTTTTTAGCCCTGTCTCCTTGCTATAATGTTCATATCGATAGAAAAGCAAAAGAATAGAATGAAATATCAAGCGATATCCTCTATAATTAAATTTTTTGAATGAAGAGATGACGATTCGTGTAGGAATTAATGGTCTGGGTAGAATAGGCAGAGGCGTATTGCGTGCTATTTTCGAAATAGAAGAATATAGCAAACAAATAGAAGTTGTAGCTGTCAATGGATCGCTCAGTGCAAAGCAGCATGCACATTTGATTAAATATGATTCCGTTCATGGCAAATTCAGTGGTGATATTGACTTTAATGAGTCTCAAAATTGGCTATCTATAAATGGCAGAAAATTTTCTTTATATAGAGAACGGAATCCTGAAAATATTCCTTGGAATGTTGATGTAATACTTGAATGTACTGGTGCATTTAACAAGCGTGAAGAAGCAATAAGGCACAATGCAGAGAAAGTGATTGTCTCTGCTCCAGTTCCAGATGCTGATGTAACTATAGTTTATGGTGTGAATAATGATATGCTCAAAAAAGAGCATAAAGTAATATCAGCAGGTTCTTGCACTACAAATTGCCTTGCTCCGATTGTGAAAGTCCTACACTCCAATTTAGGTATAAAAAGCGGTTTTATGACCACTATACACGCCTATACGAATGATCAAAATGTTCTTGATGGTAATCATAAAGATTTGCGTAGAGCAAGGGCTTGCGGACTATCTATGGTGCCAACTACAACTGGAGCAGCAAAAACAATTGGTTCTGTCATCCCTGAATTAAAAGGAAAGCTAGATGGCACTGCCGTCAGAGTTCCGGTTAGCAATGTTTCTATGGTTGATTTTAAATTTACGACTGATAAGAAAGCGACCGTTGAAGAAATCAATGAAATGTTTAAGGATGCAGCTCTCTCCTCTACGTCATTCCAGCGCGTGACGCTGGAATCTAATTTCTGGATCCCAGTGTCAGTTACTCGGATGACATCAGAGGGTACTAAGATAACAGAGGGTTCTCCAATGTCAAATGTACTTTCTATATGCACGGAACCTTTAGTTTCAATAGACTTTGTGCATAACCCTTATAGTGCAATTGTGGATTTAACTGGTACATATGTTACAGGTGACATCTGTAGAGTTGCAGCGTGGTATGACAATGAGTGGGCTTTCTCGTTGAGAATGTTAGACATAGCATTATTGAGCCATAGTAAAGTATGAATGGAAACCCAAACAAATATGCTTCATTTTGTGAGCACTTTGCGGAACTCAGAAAAAGAGTTATCTTTTGCTTTCTATTTTTTCTTGTTGCTTTTGGTTTTTGTTACTACTTTAAGGAAAATATATACCGTTTTTTACTCGCACCTTTAATAGAAGCAACAAAAGGTAGCAAAGGTTTTTCTTTAATTTACACAGACTTAACAGAGGCGTTTTTTGTATATCTCAGGGTTGCTGTAATGAGTGCACTTTTGCTCTCTTTTCCTGTGTTTGCATGGCAATTCTATATGTTCTTAGCACCTGGGTTATATAAAAGCGAAAGGGCAGTGTTGTTGCCATACTTAATTGCAACACCGGTTTTATTTGTAACGGGAGCTACTGTAGTCTATTACTATATATTTCCTTTAGCCTGGAAGTTTTTCATCACTTTTGAACATAGTGGGAAATCTTTCGGTATACCAATAGAGTTTATGCCATCAGTTAGCGAATATTTAGACCTCGTTCTCCAATTTATGTTTGCATTTGGCACTGCATTTCAAATTCCAGTAATACTCACATTGATGGTGAGGGTAGGGTTACTCACTACACAAAGTTTGTCAAATAAACGTAGAATCGCGATAGTGGTAATTTTTATTATCGCTGCAATCTTAACTCCACCTGATGTATTAAGCCAAGTAGGACTTGCAATACCTATGCTGATTCTATATGAATTGTCCATTCTGATATGTAGGTATATTGAGAGGAAAGCAAAAAATTCTGATAAATAAAAAGCCATTATAGCTGTCATTCCAAGAAAATTACATAATGTATATTATGGAAAACAAAATTACATAATGTAAGAAGCAATGCTAAAAATAAAATCACATAATATAGCAAACTATAGCTAATCCAAGAAAGGTTTTCCTACGTCATACCGCCGCGGTATCTCAGCATAGATTCCGCTAACTAGTAGCGGAATGACGAATTTTTGTTTTTCAAATTGTCAGTAAATCTAAGTCAGTTTAGCTATATAAAACATAGTATAAAAAGAGCTATTTCAGCAAAGTTTCAAACAAATAAAGTTCATTAGCTTCACAATTGGCACCTTACGAGAAAAGTACATTTGATATACAGATTTAAAATACAAGTTAACGAATTATTATGATTTTTACCAAGATAATAATATAGTAAGGTTTGGTAGTGAGGTATCAAAATGGAAAAATACACCAACGCATGGTTTCATAAGAAGACTGACCCAAATCATCACGATTGTGCAAATGATGGCACTTGTGGGCAATCTATAACGGATTTTAGGATTGGTAATTCTGATATTTTCTTCTATGATAGTAATGGAACAGCGATTGCACAGATACCTAAGTTGCCTAACGGAAACTCTATTACATACCGTAATAATTTATATAAAACTGCACAATCAAAAAAGTGCCATAGCTCCTATAATCATCTCCATTATTAAAAATATAGGTATGCACAGTAACTTGAATATTACTAGCAATACAAAACTTTGCTTTATATGCTTCATAAGCATTTTTAATATCAAGCTTTATTTGCTCCTGCTCTTGTTGCGATACATTGTCATAATGTATTACGCAATTCAATTTTCCGTGTTCAAAATTAAATTGATTAGGCAGCACATCTTGTAATCCTACGTATTTTGTACTCTCACCAAAGTTTTGTTCCTGGGTTTTCACGGAGTCAATCCTCGCTCAATATTTCTGGTGGGATGACGAATGGAGAAAGCGTATTGCTCTATAAAAATGTTTATACGGACAACGTTTTAGCCCATGAATTCGGTCATGTGTTTCAATTTAAGCTTTCCGAAGCAAAAGTAAGAAAATTGGACTTTGTAAATGATCAGCTGATGGCAAATGCAATTGGACTTGAGGTAGAAGAAAAAAATTATAAAGCTATTTGCAAGCAGATGGGTGTAGATGAATATAAAGACCGTGGATCAATGTTTAGTTTTAAATACAAAGGCACCACTTATAGAGCAGAACACAGAGATTATCTTTCAGCAGAAGAAGAAAAACTTCAACTTATCAAAGACATTAAGAACTCTCATGAATCGCTCGTTAGTGAATGTGATGGATTGGGGAATGAGAATACAACTTTATTGATTTACGTTGATGAAAATAAGGAGATAAGTCGAATATATTTTCAAAACTCCGACAAAAATATATTCAAACAGCTAGGCTCTGTGGACAAAAAATATGAAAAGAGAGAAAAAGATGGTAGTTTAGCCTAATAGGTAAAAAATGGAGAAACTACCATATGCAATATTACATCAAAGAGGAAAATTGGAAACAAATTTTAGAGTTCATAAAAAGCGTAAAAGGAATGCACAGCAAAGATGAAAAACGTTTAAGAATATTCATAGAGGCAGTGTGGTACATAGTGCGAAGTGGTTGCCAATGGAGACTTTTACCAAAAACTTATGGTAATTACAGGAGTATACATAAGCGATTTAAAAGATGGTGTGAAAGAGATGTCTGGAAAAAATTGCTTGAATATACTAAACAAGAGCCTGATTTAGAAGTTGCTATAATCGACGGTACGATCATCCGAGCCCATCCATGTTCATCTGGATATACAAAAAACTCCAAGGATCAAGAAGCTTTAGGGAGGAGCAAAGGTGGCTTTACAACTAAAATACATGCGCTTGTCGATGCACTTGGAAATCCACTTAAATTTACTCTGACTCCTGGTCAAAGAAATGAAATTACGCAGGCACAAGTGTTGACCGAAAGTATCTATAACTCTACTGTAGTAGCTGACAAGGGCTACGATAGCAATGCCTTTGTTACAAGTCTTGAAGACAAGGGATGTACAGTAGTTATTCCGCCAAAACGGAATCGAAAAGTGCAAAGGTATTACGATGAGCATATCTACAAAGAACGTCATTTGATTGAGTGTTTTTTTGGTAAAATTAAAAATTTTAGGCGCATTTTTTCCAGATTTGATAAAACTGCTGAGGTTTTTATGGGTTTTCTCAATTTTGTTGGAGCTCTTGTATGGCTTCTCTAAAATTTTGTCCACAGAGCCTAGCTGTAACTATAAATGTATGGATTTTTTATCGTGCCATGTTACAATTAATGTCTTGCTAAAAATTAAATATTGATGAATGAACTAAGAAAGTTAAGTATTACACAAATGCATGACGGGCTCAAAAAAAGGAGTTTTTCTGCCGTTGAACTTGTAAAGGCGCACATTAGTGCGGTTGAAAATGAGAAATTAAATGCATTTATAACAAAAACCCCAGAGATAGCAATGAAAGCCGCTAAAGCTGCAGATGAACATTTCTCTAGGCAAAAGGATGATTTAATCTCGCCGCTCATGGGTATACCAGTTGGCATCAAAGATCTATTCTGTACAAAAGGAATAAAAACAACAGCATGCTCAAGAATGCTGGAAAATTTCGTTCCGACTTACGAATCTACGGTGTCTGACTTGCTTTTAAAAAGTGGAGCAGCCATGCTCGGTAAGCTTAATATGGATGAATTTGCTATGGGTTCTGCGAACACAAACAGCTATTTTGGCCCTGTTGAAAATGTGTGGATTAGAAAAAGTGATGGGGAAAAAGTTGTTCCTGGTGGATCATCTGGTGGATCTGCAGCATCGGTTGCTGGATTTTTATGCGCTGGAGCGTTAGGGAGCGACACCGGTGGATCTGTACGCCAACCAGCAGCTTATTGTGGAGTAGTTGGAATAAAGCCAACTTATGGAAGATGCTCGCGTTTTGGTATGATTGCATTTGCGAGTTCTCTGGATCAAGCAGGAGTCATTACTCGTTCTGTCTCTGATTCAGCATTAATGCTGGAAGCAATTTGTGGCTATGATAAAAAAGATTCAATATCGAGCGAAAAGCCAGTGCCTAAATTTTCTAGCTTTATAAATGGTGATGTCAAGGGTAAGTGTATTGGTATACCAAAAGAATATAGGATGGATGGAATTTCAGAGGAAATAGTTCATAATTGGGAAAGAGTTGCTTCCTATTTAAAAGAAAATGGCGCTGAAGTTGTTGACATTACTCTGCCACATACTAAATATGCAATACCGGTCTATTATTTAATCTGTTCTGCTGAAACTTCATCCAATCTTGCTCGTTACGATGGTGTGCGTTATGGATTAAGGGTTGATGCTGATACCCTTGAAGAAATGTATTCACTAACAAGAGCAGAAGGTTTTGGTAAAGAGGTGAAAAGAAGAATTTTAATTGGCGCTTATGCGCTTTCTTCAGGTCATTATAATGAATATTACGAAAAAGCGCAGTGCATTAGAGCATTAATCAGAAATGATTTTATAAAAGCGTTTGAAAAAATAGATTACATACTTGTGCCATCTGCTCCAACAGAAGCTTTTGGCTTAAATGAAAAGCCAGATCCGCTAATTATGTGCATCAATGATGTGTTTACCGTGCCAGCAAGTCTTGCAGGATTGCCTGCTATTTCTGTTCCTGTTGGGCTTTCCAATGAGGGTTTACCACTTGCCTTGCAAGTGATTGGAAATTATTATGACGAAGCTGGAATATTAAATGTGGCAAGTGTGATAGAGCAAAATTGCGGCAGAATAATTAGCTCTCTTACATAATCTGTTTTCTGATAGTAATTTTACATTAAAATTTGCTAACGAAAAAACTTCCTTGACAAACTCCGCCGGCCCCCTTATCATGAAACTGAAGCTATTTATTTATCTTCGCAATCTGCAGATTAAAACGACAAAGGGAACTTTGTATTTGGCGTAAATCATGCTTAATTTTTTGCACTATGTGCACCTCATGTCTTTATAAAACTTTTAGGTTTCTACCTATACAAGCCGAAACGCGCTTATAAAGCGTTCAAGACATCAAAAGACGTCAAATAGAACAAGGGAGAATTTGAATGCTAGCTACCCTAGGGTTTCTTTGCCTTTTTTTCCACTCAGTAAATTTCTTAACGTTTATAATTTAGGTTAATTGCGGCTTAAAAGCAGATGAATCGCGGTTACTAAGAGCATGTCTTCAAACTGAGTAGAAAGAAGTTAAGAAGTATGGTATAAGGTACATTTTAAGATGTACCCAAGCGATATAAGTGACAAAGAATGGAAGACAATAGAGCCATATTTTGAACCTAAAAAGACCGGCAGACCAAGAAAACATAGTATTAGAACAATTATTAATGCAATCCGCTATATGATGAGAACAGGATGTCAATGGAGACAACTGCCTAAAGATTTTCCACCATGGAAAACCGTATATAGTTGTAATTCGCGCTTGAAAAAAAGTGGAATATGGCAAGAAATTCATGATTTTCTAGTTAAAAAAGTAAGAGAGATGATTGGTAAAAATAAGACTCCATCAGTAGGTATAATTGATAGCCAGTCAGTGAAAACTACTCAAAAAGGGGATCCAGAGGATATGATGCTGGCAAAAAAATAAAGGGCAGAAAACGCCATATTATTGTAGATACTGTGGGTCTTGTAATTGCTGCTGAAGTACAGAGTGCAAGTATTCAAGATCGTGATAGTGTTCTAAATCTTTTTGCCCAAGCTAAATGCAAAGTTCCAACTTTACGTAAGTTTTTTGCTGATCAAGGGTACATAGGTAAATTACAAAACAGATGCTTATTGGAAACGGGATGTTTATTAACGATTGCCAAGAAAATAGTTGATACAGGATTTCAAGTTATTCCCAAACGTTGGATTGTTGAAAGAACTTTTGCCTGGCTTTCCAATTTTAGGCGCATGAGTAAAGATTACGAGCATTCTCCTCTCACCTCAAAAAACTATATCTTCTTTAATATGATCACTATTATGCTTCACAAATTAGCTCATTCTTCAGTTTGAAGACATGCTCTAAGCGTTTAGAATAAAAAAACGCCATACTTGAAAGTATAATGTAAGTAATTAGCCAACCACGGGGCTTCTTTTGCCTTTTTTTTATTTGGTAAATTTCTTAATGTTTACAGCTAAAAGAGCCCAAGAGAGGTGTCATGCCAGTGCTCCTTTTTTTGTCATCCCAGTGCCCAGACACTGGGATCCAGGTTGCTCACAAGCAAACTAGCATAGAAAGTGGTTACAACGTTTTCGATGAGATTGCAGAAAGGCTGGATTCCAGTGTCTGGGCACTGGGATGACATCATAGGAGGCTTGGATGACACCTTGACGATTTGAAGAACCGTCATCCCACTACTTGTTAGCGGGATCTATTGCCGAGATACCGCGAATGAATCGCGGTATGACGTAGGCTCTGTGGACAAAAAATATGAAAAGAGAGAAAAAGATGGTAGTTTAGCCTAATAGGTAAAAAATGGAGAAACTACCATATGCAATATTACATCAAAGAGGAAAATTGGAAACAAATTTTAGAGTTCATAAAAAGCGTAAAAGGAATGCACAGCAAAGATGAAAAACGTTTAAGAATATTCATAGAGGCAGTGTGGTACATAGTGCGAAGTGGTTGCCAATGGAGACTTTTACCAAAAACTTATGGTAATTACAGGAGTATACATAAGCGATTTAAAAGATGGTGTGAAAGAGATGTCTGGAAAAAATTGCTTGAATATACTAAACAAGAGCCTGATTTAGAAGTTGCTATAATCGACGGTACGATCATCCGAGCCCATCCATGTTCATCTGGATATACAAAAAACTCCAAGGATCAAGAAGCTTTAGGGAGGAGCAAAGGTGGCTTTACAACTAAAATACATGCGCTTGTCGATGCACTTGGAAATCCACTTAAATTTACTCTGACTCCTGGTCAAAGAAATGAAATTACGCAGGCACAAGTGTTGACCGAAAGTATCTATAACTCTACTGTAGTAGCTGACAAGGGCTACGATAGCAATGCCTTTGTTACAAGTCTTGAAGACAAGGGATGTACAGTAGTTATTCCGCCAAAACGGAATCGAAAAGTGCAAAGGTATTACGATGAGCATATCTACAAAGAACGTCATTTGATTGAGTGTTTTTTTGGTAAAATTAAAAATTTTAGGCGCATTTTTTCCAGATTTGATAAAACTGCTGAGGTTTTTATGGGTTTTCTCAATTTTGTTGGAGCTCTTGTATGGCTTCTCTAAAATTTTGTCCACAGAGCCTAGATAAGACATTTATAAGCAGAAGTAACCCTGAACAAGAGGTGGAAAAATCAAATGAAGTAGAACAAAGTAATGTAGAAGAAGAAAAAAGTAGCCAGCAAGATACTCAGCAACCCAGTAATTTCTTATCCAATATTTTTTCAGCAATTAAATCCGTTATTGATTCTATCTCATCACTCTTTTCATGGTTATTTTGGTCTAAAGAGGAAAAATCTGATGAATCTACGCAACAACCTTCTGCTGATGACCTTTCTTTGCTTAAACCTCATGTGGACGAGTTAGGTCACAATGTTAGAGATCACTTATCAGATCATTATCACTCACCTGATGAGTTCATGTAGTGTGACTATTTTATAGCCACTCCCCTACCCTTTCTAACTGTATAGCCTCAGCAAATATAGAAAGGTTAAAGGGGGTGGCATCACTTAAATAATTAAATGAAAAATTAGGTGAATCATTCTGAAATTCTTGCATTTTTGTTTATAATTTTGTTAAACAACTTCTCTTTTGGTCATATCGAACCAGATTTTTTTTCATACTACTTTAATTGCTGACAATAGCCTTGTTAGTTTTTGTCATAATGCGATCAAACACTCCCAATAACCTCTTTAATAGGTTTGGAGTTAGCGAAGAGATAAGATCAACAGATACGTTATTGTTTTTGTCATCACCACTTGCTTTATAGTCTATTGAAATGATTCCCCTACTTTTCCCGCCAGTAAGAAGTTTCCCAATTATAGGAATTTTTAACAAAGATTTATTAATTGAATACGCCGGTATTACCTGTCCTTCAACTTGGAATTTATAATCTTTAATATCGAGCTTACCACCAGTGCTAATACCTAATTCCGCCCCTTCAAGCCAAGATTCTTCAATTTCGACAGAGCCATCTTTGTATGAGAAAGGTACATTACATTTATAAAAGTATACACCTTCATCCTTTATAGCATTTACAATACCAGGAAGCGAAGACATCGATAATAAAGTAGTGAGTAGTGGAGCATCTTTGATATAAAAATTACTAATAGATAACATGCCGTAATGTTCTTCATTTTCTCTCTGAGGAGATAGATAAAAAGAAAGTTTACCATTTTTGACTGATTTACTAATGCCTAAGGAACGCAAAAGCATACCTGAATTATCCGCATATATTTCGAGCCCTATTCCACTGTATTCTGCTAGTATGTTGCTGCTATCTTCTAGAAACTGTCCTGTAAATTGACTTCCATTGCAATTACCTTTAGTACAGGTTACATTCAGCTTAGCATTTTTGATAACGATGCCTTCTTTCATAATTACATTGTCAACATTCATACTAATCTCTATATCTTTGTTTAATCCATTACTGTTTTTGCCAAGCAAGCCTAAAATATCACTCAAATTAATTTTCTCACCATAAATAGTTATGGCATTTTTTTCCTTACCTGACTCTATCTCTACACTAAGGTCATTATCAGGCAATTTAAAGCTACTAGAATTTAAATATAAATTTCCATTTCTTACTCTTCCGCTGAATTTTATATCTAGGTCATTTCCTACAACATCTAATTTGTCTATTAACAATTCACCTGCACCTTTTAACTTTACAGAGAACACAATTTTATTGTGATCTTCAAAACGATTTTTCCACCCTAAGTAGCTTGAGTGTGATTCAAATTCTGATAAATCTATATCACCATTAACATACCCCGTCTTATCTTGATTTATCACCGATTCTATATTTGTATTGACATAGCCACTATCAAAATTAAATATTTGAGCAGGTAAATCTCCGGTCAAATTCCAGGCAAAACTTTCATTCCTATTGCTACTTTTCAGGTCAAATAATAGCTGTGTGTTATTCACCATACCACTACCATTTAAATCTATAAAGTCACTGCCAAAACTAAGCTTAATGTCATATTTACCAAGACTTGCATTATAGACGGCCAAATTGTCAATTTCAGAATGAAAATTTGCTGAGAAGTCTACTTTTTTGTCATCAGCATTTAGATTAAAAATGCGAAAATTAAATACAGATTTTGCCATTCCACTTACTTTATCCCTTTCAACCTTCACCACATCATCCAGCTTAAATCTTATAGGCTCATATAAACCATACGCATCACTTACAGCTTGGCCATTAATGGTTAGAACTGAATCTTCCTTATTGAGAGATTTCATTTCAATATCACCACCATTAATAGTGAAATTCTGAAACTTAGCGCTATTTGCAGTAATTTTGAGATTGTTATTCTTGAAGGTTAAGTCACCGTTTAATTCCTTTACTTGCTCAAAATCTTCATCAAATTTTACGCTACCGTTTTCTATATCAGCAACAATTACAATGTCTGACAGATCGTCATCAACCAAATTGTTAATTTTGCCATTGAAACTTACAATGGTATTTAAAACATCCCCATTAATATTATCACAATACCAGCTTTTAAATTTACTATTTACTACACCATCTGGTACATAAGTACATAAATCCTTTGCAGCAAACTTGCTAATATTAATTCTAAGCAAAGCATGGCTTGTACTAAAGTTCATCTTGCCTATTAAAGAGAGATACGTGTCATTTAACTTAAAATGGAAGTTTTTTACACTAATAATTCCATCACTATATGTTAAATTTATATTTACATTAGTTAAGGCCAAATTTTTGTTCAAATAATTTTCTGTATTCAATACGTATATATTTCCATCTACAATTTCATCCTTTTTATTAATTTTCACTGAGAAGCTTCCTTTGAATCCTATATTTTTGTCCAAATTGTAGCTTTTAACTAATGTAGAAAACTCGCTCAATAGTCCCAATTTTAGATCATAAAATGTCCCGTACACATTTAGCAAATTGTTGCGATTTTTTATCGTAATTGATAAATCATCCAAAAATCCCTTTCCATCTTTTGTATTCACATGAATATCTAAAACATTAAAATCTTCCCCCTTCCCTATATACAATTTATCAATAAAAAATTCATCTTCCGTGCCTTTATTAATAGCGATGTTAGTAAATTCAATTTTTGAATCCGCATTTAAGTCAAAAAAAAATTCCCTTATTGTTTTTACTGAGTTTTGCAGATTAAAATTTACTGTTTTAAAGTCAGCTTCTTTCTGATTGATACATACATGCACATTATCAGCCGAAACCTGAGAGAGATTTGTGCTAGCTTTAAATAAGGAACTTAACTTAAAATGTACAAAAAGCTCAGGAACTTTTATAGTAAAATTAGGATTTGCTATTGCCAAATCTGTAATGACTAAATACGGATCTTTGCTACCTTTCTGCCAAACAACTGAGGTATTCTCCATATTAACGCTTGAGCCAACAAATATTTTTGATATTTTATGTTTAACATAAAAATTAACATAATTAATATTGATTTCTAAAGGCTTTAAAAAAATAAAGAAGCACAATATGAACAATAAAACTACGGAAAATAATATAGTAATTTTTTTAAGCATCGATTATTGCTTTTCTTGCTAAACTATCAGCCTCCTCATTATATTTATTGCCACTGTGTGCTTTAACCCACTTCCAATCAATTTCGTGTTGTGAAGCAACGTTGTCTAGCTCTTTCCACAATTCCATATTTTTTACTGATTTTTTATTACTTGTTTTCCAGCCATTCACTTTCCACTTATTTATCCACTCTGTTATGCCATGCTTAATATAAAGACTATCCGTATATAAATTAATATTACAAGAAAATTTTAACGCTTTCAGCCCATTGATCACCGCTGTTAACTCCATTTTATTGTTTGTGGTATTTTCTTCTCTACCATAAATGTCCTTTCTATAATCTTGAAATAATATGATAGCTGCCCATCCTCCCGCTCCAGGATTACCAGAACACGCCCCATCCGTGTATATTATCACTTCCTTTTTGCTCATCTTTAACTGTAATGAATTAATAAAGTATATAGTTGCTTCTATGAAAGCACAATTTCTAAAGGTAGTTTAAGCTGCACCTTTAAATTTTATTATAGAAACAAAAAAAAGTGTGACAACGAGCATTACTAAAAGGAAAAGTAAAAAATAGTTTTTATGCTTCTGCCGTTCTTTCATAACTAAAATAAATCAATAGAACAAAAAATAATACTGGCGAATAGGGAAAATAGATAAGAAATTGAATAAGAAAACATTTGTTTCTGTGAGTTGTGGTTCTTGAATCTGAGAATTGATATAGCGTACCAAATAAAGATGCAACCTGCAAAAATTGCCATGCTTAGATAAAGTAAAGCCTTTTTCAAGAATAGAGCTGGAAGCAAGCTAGTTAGCACCAGCAAGACACTATAAATTAATATATATTTTCTTGTTTTTTCCGGACCATAAACAATATTGAACATTGGAATCAATGCCTTTGCATAGTCTTCAGACTTATTTAAAGATAGGGCCCAAAAGTGTGGTGGAGTCCACATAAAAATTACTAAAAATAAAATGAAACTTTCCCAACTGACAGAATTAGTCACAGCTGCCCAGCCAATCATTGGAGGAAAAGCACCTGCTGCACCACCGATAACGATATTCTGCGGAGTACGCCTTTTTAGCCAAATTGTATATACGAAAACGTAAAATAATATGCTAACTGCAAGCAAAGCAGCAGAAATATAGTTTACTGCTATTGCCATGATAAATACTGACAATATTCCAAGAGTTATACCAAATTCAAGCGCGCTTTCTGCAGAAACTCTACCTGAGGGTATAGGGCGGTTTTTTGTCCTTTCCATGAGCAGATCTATGTCTTTGTCATACCACATATTTATAGCACCTGCAGATCCTGAGCCAAGAGCAACACATATAAGAGATACTAGTACTAGAAAAGGGTGCATACTACCTGGTGCAGTAACCATACCAGCAACTGCAGTAAATACCACAAGATACATTATCCTTGGCTTCAGCAAACGCCAAAAATCCAGTATTGTTGATTCAACATTTAGCAAAACACTTGTGTACATTCTATTTTACCACTGGTGGTTTTTCAAAAGTATGAAAAGGCGGTGGTGAAGATACCGTCCATTCCAAGGTATCACCTTCCCAAGGATTATCTCCAGCTTTCTTGCCCCATTTAAAGAGATGTATAACTATAAACACAAAAAACATAACTGAAACAAAGGACATATACGAACCAATTGAGGATATATAATTCCAAGGGATAAACGCATCAGGATAATCAGGTATACGCCTTGGCATACCAGCTAATCCTAAGAAATGTTGAGGTAAAAAAGTGATATTGGTGCTAATAAAAGTAAGCCAAAAGTGGATTTGACCTAAGCGCTCATTATATTGTTTACCCGACATTTTACCAATCCAATAATAAAAGCCAGCAAAAGCTCCAAATAATGCAGCAAGTGACATGACATAATGGAAGTGAGCAACAACATAGTAGGTATCATGCAGAAGCTTATCTATTCCACCATGAGAAAGAATTATTCCCGTTATGCCGCCACCAACAAACATGAAAATAAAACCTAGTGCAAATAGCATAGGGGTCTTAAACTCAATTGCTCCACCCCACATAGTTGCAATCCAGCTAAAGACTTTTACACCAGTTATAACACCGATAAAAATTGTGGTAGTGCTAAAAAATGCAGCAGCGTCAGCACTAAGCCCAACAGTGAACATATGATGAGCCCAAACCATAAAGCCAAATACTGCTATACATATCATTGCATAAACCATCCCTATGTAACCAAATACAGGTCTGTGAGAAAAAGTTGATACAACCTGACTTATGATGCCAAATGCAGGAAAAATAATTACGTAAACCTCCGGATGACCAAAAAATCAAAATAAATGTTGAAATAACACAGGGTCACCACCACCGGCAGGATCAAAAAAGGAAGTACCAATATTGCGATCAGTAAGAAGCATAGTTATAGCACCGGCAAGCACTGGTAAGGCGACAATCAACATAAATGCTGTTAGCAAGACAGACCAAACAAATAGTGGCATCTTAGTTAATGACATTCCTTTTGCGCGCATGTTAAATATAGTAACTATAAAGTTGATCGCCCCAACAATTGACGACATACCAGCAACGTGGAGTGCAAGTATAGCAAGGTCAACTCCTGCACTTGGATGGGACATTACCTGTGATAAAGGTGGATATAAAGTCCAACCCGTACCTGCACCTTCGCCAGCAAATGCTGAAAGAATGAGCAAAATAAAAGATGACACTAACAACCAAAAACTTAAATTATTCATACGAGGAAATGCCATATCTGGTGCACCAATCATGAGAGGTACAAACCAGTTACCAAATCCTCCCATGAGGGCTGGCATTATCATGAAAAACACCATTATCAACGCATGCCCTGTAACCATTACGTTATATAATTGATAATTATTGTTAAGTATATTAATGTGCATTAGCTGAGTGCGAATAATCACCGATAATAATCCACCAATAATTCCAGCTAATATGGAAAAAATAATGTATAGTGTCCCTATATCTTTATGATTAGTGGAAAATAACCAACGCTTTATGCCCTTTGGTACGTCACTCATATCTATACTCCAAATTTAACTCACTAATTTTCTACTTTCAATCCACTTATTAAAATCTTCTTTGCTTACTGCTTCAACAACAATTGGCATAAATCCATGGCCTTGACCACACAATTCATAGCATTGCCCGTAATAAACACCAGACTTTTTGATATTAAACCACGCCTCATTCAGCCTACCTGGTATCGCATCAATTTTTACACCGAAAGCCGGTACTCCCCAGCTGTGTATCACATCTCCTGCTGTAACTTGTAAACGAACGTTAGCATTAACGGGTAAAACGATATTGTTATCAACAGAGAATAGCTTTAAATCTCCTTCGATAAAGTCTTCTTTTCCCTTAATATAACTATCAAATGACACACCTTGATATTCTGGATATTGGTAGCTCCAATACCATTGGTGGCCAATAACTTTTAGTGTTATATCAGCTTTCGGTATTTCTTCCTGTAGCTTCAGTAATTTAGCGTTTTCAAAAGCTAATATACCAACAATAATCGTTGGTATAACAAACCAAACAATTTCTAAAAGGACATTATGGGTAGTTTTACTGATGTTTGTTACTTTGCTTTTACGAAAGCGAAACGCTATATAAGCAAGCAGCGCCCACACAAAAAGCATTATTGCAATCATCACAACCATTACAAACGAATGTGACCTAACTACAGCCTCCATTACTTCAGTTGCAGGAGCAGGAAATCCAAATTGCCAGGAAGTAGGAGCAGAGGCAACAGATATATTTGAGTAAAATATTATCAATAGTGCAAATAACTTCACCATATCTTTTGTTTGTTTGCTATAAAACTAAGTGATATACTGTATAATAGTATATATAAACTTACTATGCAAATAGAGATTAGTGATGGTTAATAATTTTTTAGCATTCAACAAGTATAATAGTACAATACTAACTTGAGTAAAAAAGCATTTACATAAATCTATTGTAAGTAAAAATATTATAATATTTTAAATTAAGTATTTACTTTAAGTAAATTCTATAATAAGTTTAATAGTGTCTGTTACTGCTAATAACCCTCTAGCCTCACACCTAAAAGCAGTAACAGACACTATTAAACTTTATGACAAGTTTATAATCTGTAAGATCAAAATCTTACAAGTTTCTTTATTTTATTATACATTGCAGTTTGTTAATTAACTTTTAATGCCTATGGTAGCATTTACAGCTTGGACCAAAGGTTTACGCATTATAGAAAATAATTATAAAAAAACACACTATATTTGTATACCATACAAACTTTTTTCATTCTGCATAGCTGAGTTACTGGATTCTGTAAACGAAATCTTTAGAGCATGTCTTCAAACTGAAGAATGAGCTAATTTGTGAAGCATAATAGTGATCATATTAAAGAAGATATAGTTTTTTGAGGTGAGAGGAGAATGCTCGTAATCTTTACTCATGCGCCTAAAATTGGAAAGCCAGGCAAAAGTTCTTTCAACAATCCAACGTTTGGGAATAACTTGAAATCCTGTATCAACTATTTTCTTGGCAATCGTTAATAAACATCCCGTTTCCAATAAGCATCTGTTTTGTAATTTACCTATGTACCCTTGATCAGCAAAAAACTTACGTAAAGTTGGAACTTTGCATTTAGCTTGGGCAAAAAGATTTAGAGCACTATCACGATCTTGAATACTTGCACTCTGTACTTCAGCAGCAATTACAAGACCCACAGTATCTACAATAATATGGCGTTTTCTGCCCTTTATTTTTTTGCCAGCATCATATCCTCTGGATCCCCTTTTTGAGTAGTTTTCACTGACTGGCTATCAATTATACCTACTGATGGAGTCTTATTTTTACCAATCATCTCTCTTACTTTTTTAACTAGAAAATCATGAATTTCTTGCCATATTCCACTTTTTTTCAAGCGCGAATTACAACTATATACGGTTTTCCATGGTGGAAAATCTTTAGGCAGTTGTCTCCATTGACATCCTGTTCTCATCATATAGCGGATTGCATTAATAATTGTTCTAATACTATGTTTTCTTGGTCTGCCGGTCTTTTTAGGTTCAAAATATGGCTCTATTGTCTTCCATTCTTTGTCACTTATATCGCTTGGGTACATCTTAAAATGTACCTTATACCATACTTCTTAACTTCTTTCTACTCAGTTTGAAGACATGCTCTAAGAAAAAAGTTCGTTTCAATAGTTGAAGATTTAGAAAGAAAAGGAGGTACACACCAGGGAAGTATAAAGCTTATACATGGTAAGGGTGGTGTTAAATATCTTCGGGCTAAATTGAGTGATAGGGACAGATTATTATTTACGAGTATAAAGTATAATAACGAAGGTGCTTTTGTTATTTTAGAAGTAATTCTGAGTCATAAATATGGCAATTCAGAGTTCTTAAAAAATAAAGAAAAAATAAAAAACATAAAAATAGTAGATCAAAACAATAAAGAAGTTTTTGATAATGCAGGTAAAGTGAAGGTTGAAAATGCTCCACAAGTTCGTTGGTTAGATAAATTTATCACTTTTAGTGCAAAGCAAGAAGATATAGTTGAAAATGCTGGTAATCTACCTTTAATTGTCAGTGGATCTGCCGGTAGTGGAAAGACATCAGTGGCTTTGGAAAAGCTTAGAAAGATAGAAGAGGAGTTCAAGGAAGGGAAAATTCTATATATCACAAAATCCGAAAATCTTATAAAAAAATCAAAAGAATTATACGAGTATGAATACTATGATGAAGCTGCCAAAGAACTAAAGGTTGGTGTTCCAGAGGGAATTGAGTTCTTGTCTGTTCATGAGTTTATTGAAAAGGTAACAAAGGAAGACCCAGAAATGAGAAAGCGTGTAAAGGGGAAGAGGCCAATCAATAGAAATGCATTTTTTTCATGGTTCAACAAAAAATGTAAGAAAAAAGAATTTAACGAGTATGCAAAAGACAGAGAGGAAATATTTGAAGAATTTATAGCTGTGATAGGAGGAGGCGGCTTATTAGGAAAAGAAGGAAAAGATCAATACGTTAATTTAGGGGATAAACAATCTATATTTCCTAAAGAAAAAAGAAAAGGTATTTATGATTTTTTTAAAGAATATGAAAATTTTATAGAAGAAAGTTCAGAATATTATGATACTAGTCTCATCGCTCATGAGTGTGTTAAAAAGGTACAGGCTAATTATGATGCAGTTGTTGTAGATGAAGTGCAGGATTTGACTGAAAGCACATTAAAGCTGATATTGAAGAGCTTAAAAGATGAAAGTAAGAGTAATTTTTTATTATGTGGTGATGTTAATCAAGTAATACATCCAAGTTTTTTCTCTGTATCTAGGCTCTGTGGACAAAAAATATGAAAAGAGAGAAAAAGATGGTAGTTTAGCCTAATAGGTAAAAAATGGAGAAACTACCATATGCAATATTACATCAAAGAGGAAAATTGGAAACAAATTTTAGAGTTCATAAAAAGCGTAAAAGGAATGCACAGCAAAGATGAAAAACGTTTAAGAATATTCATAGAGGCAGTGTGGTACATAGTGCGAAGTGGTTGCCAATGGAGACTTTTACCAAAAACTTATGGTAATTACAGGAGTATACATAAGCGATTTAAAAGATGGTGTGAAAGAGATGTCTGGAAAAAATTGCTTGAATATACTAAACAAGAGCCTGATTTAGAAGTTGCTATAATCGACGGTACGATCATCCGAGCCCATCCATGTTCATCTGGATATACAAAAAACTCCAAGGATCAAGAAGCTTTAGGGAGGAGCAAAGGTGGCTTTACAACTAAAATACATGCGCTTGTCGATGCACTTGGAAATCCACTTAAATTTACTCTGACTCCTGGTCAAAGAAATGAAATTACGCAGGCACAAGTGTTGACCGAAAGTATCTATAACTCTACTGTAGTAGCTGACAAGGGCTACGATAGCAATGCCTTTGTTACAAGTCTTGAAGACAAGGGATGTACAGTAGTTATTCCGCCAAAACGGAATCGAAAAGTGCAAAGGTATTACGATGAGCATATCTACAAAGAACGTCATTTGATTGAGTGTTTTTTTGGTAAAATTAAAAATTTTAGGCGCATTTTTTCCAGATTTGATAAAACTGCTGAGGTTTTTATGGGTTTTCTCAATTTTGTTGGAGCTCTTGTATGGCTTCTCTAAAATTTTGTCCACAGAGCCTAGATCCCGCTAACAAGTAGCGGGATGACGGTTGTCAGGGTGTCATCCGAGTAGCTGACACTGGTTTCTTTATGACGGCAGCGCCCAGACACTGGTTTCCATCCAAGAGGGTGTCATCCAAGTAGCCCCTTCGGTGTCATCCGAGTAGCTGACACTGGTTTACTTTATGATGATGTCATGAAAGTAGCTTTCCATCCAAAAGGGTGTCATCCCAGTGCCCAGACACTGGGATCCAGGAAAAAAGAATGGTGTCATGCAAGTAGCCCCTATAATGTCATCCCAGTGCGTGACACTGGGATCTAGTCTTTATTATGCAGCCACTTATTTAAAGTTAGGTTTTCTGGATCCCAGTGTCTGGGCACTGGGATGACACCTGTAGCCCTACGTCATACCGCCGCGGTATCTCTTAACATAGATCCCGCTAACACGTAGCGGGATGACGGTTGTCGTTTAGCTATAAATATTAAGAAATTTACCAAATAAAAAAAAAGGCAAAAGAAGCCCCGTGGTTATTATCCGCTTTAAAATATTGGCGTTTTTTATGTTTTAAACGCTTGACAAGCGAGATTAAGCTGCTTTTAATTGCAACTAACCTACGCTGCAAATGTTTAAGAAATTTACCAAGCAGAAAAAAAGACAAAGAATCCCCGAGTTAGCTAGTCTTTTACTATCTTTGTCGAGTATTGGCATTTTTTGATGTCTTGTAACGCTTTGTAAGCGCGTTCAGCTTATTTAGATAAAAATCTAGATGTAGATGAAGTTTTGTAAAGACATACAGTATCTATATACTGCAAAAAATTGAACATAAGACGCCGATACATTAAGTAATCCTTACCTTTTAATCTGCAGATTGGCGAAAGCAAATACAATAGCTTCACTTCCATGGTAAGGGGGCTGGCGGAGTTTGTCAAGTAATTTTCTTATTTCATTTAAATTGCTTGTAACCTTCTTATACACTCATCTTTACCAAGAATCACCATTATATCAATGATTCCAGGTGCATCCATTACTCCAGTTATAGGGGCGCGTAATGAGTGGTATACATCGCTTATTTTCATATCGTGCAATTTTGCACATTCCTTGATCTGAGAAGATAAAAAACCCTTATTCCAATTTTCATCACCGATCTTTGACAGAAATGATGCGAGTAACTTAATTATATTGAGGTTAGATTTGACAATTTGACAAGCTTCTTCACTTAAATCAAGTGGCGGATCTTGAATATAAAATTTTGCTAAATCCAATAATTCGATCAGGTAGTTTGCTCTTTTTTTTAGCTCTGTCAGTCCCTGCAGTAAATAGCCCTTTTTTTTGTCAGTTAGAGTATTTTCTCTAAGCATTAGAGTCAGAATATCTTCATTGCTCATATTACTAATATAGTGGTTATTCAAATGCTCCAGTTTTTTGAAATCGAGCCGTGCAGGTGAACGACCAATGCTTTCTAAATTAAACCACTCTATTGCTTGCTCATCGCTAATAATCTCATCGTTGCCGTGACTCCAGCCAAGTCTCAGCAAGTAATTACGCATCGCTTTTGGCAATATTCCCATCTTTTCGTAGTCGCAAACACTTGTGGCACCATGCCTTTTGGATAGCTTATTCCCATCTTCCCCATGGATAAGCGGCACATGTGCAAAGCGTGGAATGTCAAAATCAAGAGCCTGGTATATTAGCAACTGTTTAAAGGTATTAGTGAGATGGTCAGAGCCACGTATTACATCAGTTATTCCAGCATCATGATCGTCAACCACTACGGCAAAAATATATGTTGGAGTGTTATCAGAGCGTAAGATCACTATATCATCAAGCTGCTCGCTACTTACTTTGATTTGGCCGTATATTTTATCATCAATGACGATCTCTTGTGAGTCTGGCACTTTGAAACGGATAACTGACCTCACACCCGATGTCATTCCAGCGCGTGACCACATATTTTTTTCTGGATCCCAGTGTCGGCTACTTGGATGACAAGAAAGAGCACTGGGATGACAAGAAGGAGGTTTTGTAGTACATTTATGCTTGTATATCTTGCCCTCTTCTCTTGCTTTTATTTTCTTTTCTGCAACTTCATCCTCAGGGCAATAACAGTGATACGCCCTACCCTTCTCAACTAAAAGGTTTGCTACTTCTTTATGCCGCTCTATTCTTTTTAACTGATATACTATTTCCCCATCATAGCTCACACCGAGCCATTTTAGCCCTTCTATAATTGCATCAATTGCTTCCTGTGTTGAACGTTTTCTGTCGGTGTCTTCAATCCTTAGCAAAAACCTGCCACCATGATGCTTTGCATAGAGCCAATTAAATAAAGCTGTACGAGCCCCACCAATATGCAAAAACCCTGTTGGTGATGGAGCGAATCTAGTGACTACGTCTAGCATGTTATTGTTACAGTAAAGTATAGGCTATGATACCCAAAATCTACGTTTGCAACAATGTAGAATTACTATAAATTATTTATCCTGAGAGCATGTCTTCAAACTGAGTAGAAAGAAGTTAAGAAGTATGGTATAAGGTACATTTTAAGATGTACCCAAGCGATATAAGTGACAAAGAATGGAAGACAATAGAGCCATATTTTGAACCTAAAAAGACCGGCAGACCAAGAAAACATAGTATTAGAACAATTATTAATGCAATCCGCTATATGATGAGAACAGGATGTCAATGGAGACAACTGCCTAAAGATTTTCCACCATGGAAAACCGTATATAGTTGTAATTCGCGCTTGAAAAAAAGTGGAATATGGCAAGAAATTCATGATTTTCTAGTTAAAAAAGTAAGAGAGATGATTGGTAAAAATAAGACTCCATCAGTAGGTATAATTGATAGCCAGTCAGTGAAAACTACTCAAAAAGGGGATCCAGAGGATATGATGCTGGCAAAAAAATAAAGGGCAGAAAACGCCATATTATTGTAGATACTGTGGGTCTTGTAATTGCTGCTGAAGTACAGAGTGCAAGTATTCAAGATCGTGATAGTGTTCTAAATCTTTTTGCCCAAGCTAAATGCAAAGTTCCAACTTTACGTAAGTTTTTTGCTGATCAAGGGTACATAGGTAAATTACAAAACAGATGCTTATTGGAAACGGGATGTTTATTAACGATTGCCAAGAAAATAGTTGATACAGGATTTCAAGTTATTCCCAAACGTTGGATTGTTGAAAGAACTTTTGCCTGGCTTTCCAATTTTAGGCGCATGAGTAAAGATTACGAGCATTCTCCTCTCACCTCAAAAAACTATATCTTCTTTAATATGATCACTATTATGCTTCACAAATTAGCTCATTCTTCAGTTTGAAGACATGCTCTGAGAGATTAAATTTTCTTTATTTTTAATAAATCGTGTTGTATAATTTAGTGTTGGTTAAATATAGTTAGGTAAGTTATGAATGAAGATATAGCAACACTGTTCTCAAATAATAAAAATAATGTTCATTGGCGTTACACTGGTCCATTTGATAAAACAAAGCAAATAGTGCGGGCGGACAATCTCTTGCATCTAGCTGCGAGAATAAGAGACACTGATGCTTTTTTATCTGTTTTCAAGAAAAGTGTTGAAAGTGATGTTCATTTGTTAGAGTACAATGATGATCGTGAAAATCCATTTCATATAGCAGCAAAGATGGGGATGTTGCCGGATGTAGTAAGAGGAATGTTTAAGCATTTGGAGTCTGAAGAAACTAATCCAAAATATGATTTAAAAAAATTAGAAAATGTCAAGGGTTACATTAGAAAGGCATTGCGCAATAAAAGCAAAAATGTGACTTCTATTGATTGGATGATTAATGAGGAGGACAAAAAGAAAGTAAGAGAAATTGCAGGCATGAAAGACAGCTTTATATGTAATAAGAAGTTTCACCTGTGTTTATATATAGTAGGAGCTATAGCGTGTATTGCTGCCTTGTGTTTATCTTTATATTTTCTATATCTGTCTTCTGAAGCTTTTGCGCTAAGTTCAATAGCTTCAATGGCTTTTGGTG
The DNA here is from genome assembly GCF_947251795.1 of Wolbachia endosymbiont (group A) of Anoplius nigerrimus. Lineage (GTDB taxonomy): Bacteria > Pseudomonadota > Alphaproteobacteria > Rickettsiales > Anaplasmataceae > Wolbachia. Next base: position 564,262 of record NZ_OX366385.1, read on the forward strand.
GAGTTACATACTTGTCATACAAGGCGTTTAGTGAGATACACGACTTGCATAATGCTGAGATTTCGCAATTTTCAGAAGAAAGAGCTCCAGTATGAGGCTATTGCAGGCAATGATATAGAAATTTACTTTCTCAGCTTAAGAAAGTATACTTATACGATGACGGAAAAGAAGTACAGTAAGATTTTAATAGCAAACAGAGGAGAGATTGCCTGCAGGATTATCAGAACTGCTCGTAGGATGGGTATATCTTGTGTATGCATATATTCGGATGCAGATGTAAATTCTGTGCATGTAAGACAAGCAGATGAGTCAAGATATATCGGCCCTTCGCCTTCTTGTCTCAGTTATTTAAACATTGAAAAAATATGTGAAGTAGCAGTTGAAACAGGCGCGCAGGCAGTTCATCCTGGCTATGGTTTTTTAGCAGAAAATCCAGATTTTCCACGTGCTCTTCAAAAACATAATATAGATTTTATCGGGCCAAGTGCAGAAACAATAGAAGTTACAGCCAACAAAATAACAGCAAAAGAAGCGGCAAGAAAAGCTGGAGTGAATGTAGTGCCAGGATATATGGGTAAGATCAGCGATGCTGCCCACGCAGCTCAAGTTGCTGAAGAAATTGGCTTTCCGGTTATGCTTAAAGCTGCATCAGGCGGTGGTGGCAAAGGAATGCGAATTGTAAATTCCAAAAAAGAAATTGAACTAGCGTTCACATCAGCAACAAACGAAGCAGAGAAAAGTTTTAAAGATGGCAGTATCTTTATAGAGAAATATATAGAGTTACCAAGACATATTGAAATACAAATCATAGCGGATAAATATGGCAATATAGTATGTCTTGGAGAGAGGGAATGCTCAATACAAAGGAATAACCAGAAAATAATGGAAGAAACGCCAAGTCCATTCATTAGTGAAGAAGTAAGACAAAAAATGTATGCCCAATGTGTTTCTCTAGCAAAGCAAGTTGGCTATTTTTCAGCAGGTACTGTTGAGTTTGTTGTAGACAGAGACCAAAACTTCTATTTTCTTGAGGTAAATACGAGATTACAAGTTGAGCATCCAGTAACAGAATTTATCACTGGAATAGACATAGTAGAAGAAATGATTAGAACTTCCTGTGGAGAAAAATTAAGGTTTAGTCAGGATGACATTAAACTTACTGGTTCTGCGATGGAAAGTAGAATTTGCGCTGAAGACCCATCGAAGAAATTTTTCCCTTCCAGCGGAAGAATAAAATATTACGATAAACCGGGTGAAAATGATTATGTAAGAATAGATGATGGAGTTGCTGCAGGTTCAGAAATTAGCACGTTCTATGACTCAATGATTGCAAAAGTTATAACATATGGAAAAGATAGAGTAGAAGCGATCAGTAGAATGCAAAAAGCATTGTCTGAATGCTATATAGAAGGAGTAACAAATAATATAGAATTTCTAGAATCCATCTTCCATCACCCAAATTTTATTGCAGCAAAGCTCCATACGAGATTCATTCCAGACCATTACCTTAGTGGATTTCACGGCGATTTTGTTACAGAGGAGTATATTAAAATATTTATTTTCACTGCGTTATATGTTCATTTGGAAAATGAAGAAAGGTACCATCATAAAGCAGTGAATGAAACATCTCCGATGTCATTCCAGCGCGTGACGCTGGAATCTAGTAAAAAAGAAGGGGCACCAGTGTCAGCTACTCACTCTCCGGTGTCATCCCAGTGCGTGACACTGGAATCCAGAAAAGAAAAAGAGTGGATCCCAGTGTCACGCACTGGGATGACATCTTGTAGTATTGGGATAACACCTCATGATATTGGGGCAATATCTCATAGCGCTGAGATTACAGGTGGTTATGCAAGAGGTTTATTCATAGTGAATATAAATGACAATGAGTACTCCGTAAGTGCAAGATATCAAGATAATATATTAACAACAGTATATAACCACAATACATACTCTGTAGTAGGCAAGTGGAAATCAAGTCATAAGTTACTATATATTACAATTAATGATGATGCTGATATAACATTTAAAGTAGAAAAACAAGGCAGCAAATACTTCATAAGACATGCAGGCATGAAAGCTGAATGTTGTGTATTCAAATCTCATGTAGCTGAATTAAGTAAGTTAATGCTAAACAATAAAACAGAAGGGATTTCAGCAGATGCTGTAAAATCCCCAATATCTGGCTTATTAGTTAAGTTGCACGTAAATACAGGAGATCAGGTAGAAATAGGACAACCTTTATTTGTGGTGGAGGCAATGAAAATGGAAAATATTATATGCGCTGAAGCAGCAATGGTGATAAAAAATATTCCCGTTCAAGAAGGAAAAAATGTGCAGATTGGTGATGTAGTCTGCTTTCTTAAATAACACAAGAAGTATAAACTTGACCCAAACAAGATAAATGAAAACACTTGATGAGCTATGGCAATGGCTATTGGTATGTGCAATAATAGAGTAATTACACCCAAAATGATCTGAATGATAACGGAGAGCAGCATAATATATACCGGTTTTACGCTAGCATTTTTTACTGTGAGTATTACTACCAAAGTTAGTATTAGCAATGCCAGTGCTCGATGTATAAATTGCACTGTCGCTCTGTTCTCAAAGATATTCAGCCATATAGGCTGTAAGAAAAATAAATCTTCTGGAACGATTTGTCCGTCCATTAGTGGAAAGGTATTGTAAATCAAACCAGCATTTAATCCCGCAACAAATGCGCCGAAAATTATTTGTATTACAATTAGGGCCAAAATCATCCCTGTGTAGTATATAGTGTCACTACTAATCTTAAGTTTAGTTTGCTTTGGCCTGATTTGGTAATCAAAAAATTGATATGACAATAATGCAAAGACAATTAATGCTAATAATAAGTGAAGTGCAAGCCTATAGTGGCTAACATGAGGTTCAGTTACTAAACCACTTTTAACCATATACCAACCAGCAAAAGCTTGTAAAGCTCCAAATAATAATGCCACAAATAGCTTTATTACTACCTTTTTAGATATTTTTCTTCTTAATGTAAAATATATAAATGGCAGGACAAAAACTAAACCTGTTAGTCTTGCAACCAATCTGTGTACATATTCTATTAAGTATATAGCCTGAAATTCCTCCATACTCATACCATAGTTGAATGCTTTATACTCAGGTGTAGTTTCATATTTTAATTTTTCTTGTAGCCAATCTTGTCCACTCAGTGGTGGCAATGTTCCAGTGATGGGTTTCCACTCTGTGATTGACAATCCTGCTTTTGAAAGTCTGGTAAATCCACCAATCCCCACCATGAGAATTACCATGATACAGCAGAGAAAAAGCCAAATAGCTACAGGTTTTGATTGCTTTTGTTCCATAAACCATGCTGAGTTTTGTTCCATCGCTCAGGGTAAAGAATAAATTCCCACAAGGCAAGAAAAGCTGCAACACTATGTAGCAGACTATAGACCGGAAAAAATATCGATACTATATAAAAATAAAAAGGCATCTTTTGCTGTTTGACAGCTATTACCAAAAGAATCAGGTTAGTAACGTATACCACTACAAAGTAGTACAAAAATAATTCATTTAAAACTTTAGTTAATATCAATGAAAGCAGTAAAAATGGAGTAGTAAAAAATATAAAAGCTGCAGAGCCAACAAAAAGATTCAATAGCAAAATTCCCTTAAATCCAGTGTTTTTATAAAGAGACTTTATATTTTTTAAATGAACAATATAAGTTTGCATATAGCCTTTGATCCAGCGCGCTCTTTGCTTAATCCAAGCAAATACAGCAATTGGTGACTCTTCCAATGTTTCTGAGTCAATCATCCTGGTTTTATATCCCATTTACGCAAGTCTCAAACCGAGGTCAGCATCTTCGGTAACACTATAAGCATCCCAGAAAAACACTTTTTTTAGAATTTTTACTGAAAAATGATTACTGCTACCACCCAAAGGCATCGGCATGTTCATTTTTTGGAATCCAGGCAATAAGTATTGAAACCAGTTCATATACTCCAGAGAAAAGAATTTTGTGAGAAAATTATAATCACAATTGTAGTAATTTAATTTCGCCTGTACACAGGCAAGCTTATCGTCGCCCTTATTAAATTCAATCAGTGCTTTTTTTAACTGCAATGGATCTGGTTTATCGTCCGCATCATATATTACTGCATACTTTCCTCTAGCAAAGCTCATAGCATAATTGCATGACTTAGCCTTTGTTTTAGGCAAAGAGTGAGGCACTTTTATTACTTCAAAATACTGCGGTAAAGTATACTTTTCTATAGCTGCCAGCGTTTCCTGGTCATCACTTTCTACCAGAAGCTTCACATCTAATTTTGATTTTGGATAATCCAAACTTTCAATGCTTTCGATCAATTGCTCTATCACTGCACTTTCTTTAAAAGCAGGCAATAAAATAGTATATATAGAAAAATCTTCTTCATTCAGCTTACTATAATCCACTTTTTGGTTGGAGGTTTCACATAAGTTAAAAATTGTAGCTATAAACTTGAATAAATAACTAGAACATCCGATTATAAATATCAACATCAAAGCAAAATATGTATATTTCTCTGTTAGTGTTAAAATTGAAGTTACAATAAAGAAAGAAGCAAAAAATATTGAGCTTAGTTTAATGCTTTTGGCTGAAAAATTAGCATTCTTGTAATATAAGTAGTTGCTTGCAAATTCTGAAATACCAAAATGCAAGTTAAGAAGATTTAAAATCTGTTCGCTATCCACTTTTATTAATACATAGTCAATGCCGTAATGAGCTTCGACCCAACGGTTGATATCTCGGCTTGTGTCTTCAACCATAAAAAAAGTAGTATCATTTAATTTTTGCCAAGGAATTATATTAAATTTATAGTAAAAAAGTTTCTCTTGCTCTTTGCACAAACTAGAATCAAACTTAATTTTTTCTACATTATCAGCTTGAAGTATAGGCATTAAACCTAATGCAATTTTTTATTTAAGTCACGTGAAAATGAAGATATGACCTCGCTACTACGCTTATCATCTTTACGTTCATGCATTATTTTTTTTACAGCATCAGCAGCTATATTCGCTGTGTTAGTCTGTAAATCTCCAAGAGCTTTTTCAACTTGGTCAGTGACTTTCTTCAAGTTAGAATGGGCATTGTCATCTAATGTCTGATCTAGCTGCTGTCTATTGTGCTTAATGATACTATTAGCTTTATCAAGTGCTTCATTCATCATTTTATTAACTTCTGCATCTAATTCTTTGTATTTTTTAGAAGACTTTTTGTAATACTCCAACATATCTTTCCTGAATTTTTCAGTTTCTTCACTTGAAAATTTGCTTTTATTACGCTTATTGTTAAGCGCATTTTTTATCACTTTCTTTAGCAATTTATACGAAAGGACAAAACCTACCAAGAAGGCAAGACCGATAATCAGTGATGTAGACATAAAAACCCCTAAAATTCTTTGGACACCAAGTCAGCAATAAATTCCTCTTCAATTTCAGAATTAGTCAATTTAGTATAATAAATTAAAGCAATACTAGTAGCCATTTGTTTTAACTGATCAGTATACTCAAATTTAAATTTTGCCACTTTTTCTTCAATAAGCTTGCTCATTTTTTTGTCTTCCTCTTCTAATATATTCTTAACATTAGCTCTCATTTCTTCTACCTGAGCAAGTGCATCATCTATGATTTTTTTTGCCTGTATTCTAGCTTGGTTTAAAGCGGCATTATACTTGGCAACCTGATCTTCCGTGAGTCTTAAAAGATGAACAGAACTATTAAAAGAATCCAATACTTCTTTACTTCTAGTGCTTATTATTTCATCTAACTTTGGCAAAAATAAACAACTTACTACGAAAAAAAGTGAAGAGAAAAAAATTAAAAACCAAAAAACTTGAGAAAAGAAGGTTGAAACATCAAGCTGTGGCATCTGTTAAGCAGCAAATATTAATAACATTGCAAGTACAAACGCAAGCAATCCCATGATTTCAACCATGGCAGCACCAATATAAACATAACTTTTCATTTTACCTTCTGATTCAGGGTTTCTCGCAATCCCATTTAACATAGCAGAGAAGATATTAGCTATACCTAAACCAGCACCGAGCATTCCAAACACAGCTAAACCAATTGCTATAAATTTTAAAGCTACTAAATCCATATATTACCTTTAATTATTTCTTTATAATATAATTGTAAAATATTCTACAAGGAAGTCAATTACTTTACTGCATCTGACAAATATACACATGTTAATATAGTAAATATATAAGCTTGTAAAATTGCAACAAATACTTCAAATCCTATCAATGCAATTATGAACAAAAACGGCGCAGGAGTGAAAAATATGTTCATATTTACAATAAACCCTGCTATCACTTTGATGATTGTATGACCAGCAATCATATTTGCTGCAAGCCTTATTGATAGGCTAACCGGCCTTACTAAATAAGCAAACAACTTAATAATAATTATTATAGGTGCAAGCCACGAAGGAGTTCCTTTTGGTAGCAATATGCGTAAAAATTCTACTCCCCTTTCTTTAAATCCAACAATCGTTATATAAATAAAAACCACCATCGATAAAGCGAAGGTGACTATCACATGACTTGTGACCGTGAAACTATAAGGAAGAACACCAACTAAATTACACGATAAAATGAAAATAAATACTGTGAATATCAATGGAATGTGCTGCAAGCCTTTGCTTCCAGTGTTATTTTCTATTATTGAAATAACAAAATCATATACATACTCAACTGCAGCTTGCAAATATCCCGGTATTACTGACCCCTTCTTTATTCCAAAAAGCAAAAAGAGTATCATCAATATCACCGAAATCATCGTGAAAAAAGATGAATTGGTAAAGCTTACGTCATACCCAAATAACCTAGGTAACTCTATTATTGTATATACTTTAAATTGCTCTAGCGGATTTAACGCCATTTTGACCCTATGTACTTGAACTATAACAGTAAATAAAGTATGAATTTTATAGGACAAAGTCAAGGGTTAAGATAAGGCTCTGTGTTATTATAACATTGATACATTAACAAAATATGTAATTAGAGTGTTAATTACAGTCAGCTCTGTATTTTAAAATTTACTAATCTTATTAAATTATTTAACTTAACATCTTATTTTAATTATAATTTAATTTTTAGTGAGGTATATAATGAACGAAATAGATTTTATTAACGCTAATCATCCTTTAAATTTAGAGCAGGAATTTGGTAACGGATACATCAAATTGACAGATGGTTCCTTTAACGAATATACTGGCCATTATCAAATAGGAAGCGAAATACTAGATGAAAGCCATAATATGATAGGAGACTTAACTATAGATGGCTACATTCATAGCTTCCATGCAGATACCCACAATATGAATCTTAAATCCTTTACGGAGATAGATTTAAAAGGTGATATAAAGAAGATAAATTCTCTTTACAAGAAGATATAAAGTTACAAAAACTTCTGCATCATTGCTTGTGATACAGAAGTCACTTTTCATTCCACTACAATAAGCTTTAAAATCACTACATTTTACATTACAATAACTTTTTCACTTCTTTTTAGGTCCATGAAATTCACATTATCTTGGTTATTAGAACACTTAGAAACCAATGCTAGTTTAGAAGAAATTACCGATAAATTAACTCACATAGGGTTAGAAGTAGAAGATGTGATCGATAATTCCAGATTGACTGGGTTTATTGTTGCAGAGGTATTAGAAGTCGTACCTCATCCAAATGCTGATAAATTAAAATTATGTAAAGTAAATGATGGAAGTAAAATTCTACAAATAGTCTGTGGAGCAAACAATGTTAGAGAAGGTATGAAAACTGTACTTGCATCTCTTGGTAGCACGTTGCCAGAAAGTGATCTCACAATTAAGTCCACAAAAATACGAGGAATGCTAAGTGAAGGGATGCTCTGCTCTGCTTCTGAACTTGCGCTGGTTCAAGAGGAAAGTGAAGGAATAATCGAGCTTTCCGATGATTATAAAGTAGGGGATAAATTTTTCAATTGTGACCCTGTAATTGATATAAATGTTACTCCAAACCGTGGAGATTGCTTAGGCATTTATGGAATAGCTCGCGACCTTGCTGCAACTGGAATTGGGACATTAAAGACTTTAAGCATTCCACAACTTACCAGCTCCATAAATTCACCAATCGATGTTGAAGTTACTGACGGGGAAAGTTTTATTAGTGGAATATACATCGCCAATGTAAAAAATCAAGAAAGCCCAAAATGGTTAAAAGATAGGCTGGAATCGATAGGAATGCGCTCCATTTCTGCAATAGTTGATATCACGAACTATATTATGATATCTTTCAGCCGCCCAATGCACGCGTATGATGCAAAAAAAATAGAAGGAGAGCTCACAGTACGCAAAGCAAACGACGGAGAAAAATTTGCTGGTTTGAACGGTAAAGAATACTTATTAAACAAAGACATAAGCGTTATTGCAGGTGATAAAAATATTCATGGAATTGCTGGAATTATAGGTGGTAAGTGCAGTGAATGTACTCTTGAAACTACTGATATCTTTTTAGAGTCTGCTTGGTTCGATCCCATCTCTATTACTAAATCTTCAAGGCAGCTCGGCATCTCCACAGACGCTAGTTACAGATTTGCACGTTCAGTTGATCCTGGATTTACTTTTGATGGACTCAACCTTGCAGCTAAAATGATTCTGGACTTATGTGGTGGAGAAACCTCAAGCGTAGTGTCTGCTGGCAGTTTAGATAGTGCTGACACCAAGGTGAGCTTTGATTATCAGGATGTGAACAAGTTTGGAAGTGTGTCTGTATCGCCTGATGAGGTGCTTGATATCTTAACGAAACTAGGGTTTAGTATTGATAAAAAAACCGAAGGCAATTGGAATGTACAAGTACCAAGCTGGAGACCGGACGTGACAATACCGGCTGACCTAATCGAAGAAGTAACAAGGATATACGGCTATGACAAAATAAAAGAAGAACCACTACCAAATAATGTTGAAGAAGTAGATAGTACATACGACAATTTGCGTATTTTGATGACAAACAGAGGGTTTCATGAAGTGCTAACCTGGTCGTTTATGAGTGAATCAACAGCTGAAAAATTTGGTTACTCGAATAAGTTATTTATCATCGATAATCCGTTTAACAATAGCTTTAATATAATGAGACCAAGTATTATGCCAAATTTATTGCAAGTTACTGCTGATAATATTGCCCATGGAATATCTGATCTTGCAATCTTCGAAATTGGGCCAATTTACGATGGTGAAGCTCGGTCTAAACATGTTTTAAGTGGGATAAGAACAGGAAATAATTTACCGCGAAACCATTATAATACTGATAGAAAAGTAGATGTTTTTGACGCAAAGGCTGATTGCATAGCAGCTTTGGAGTTTTTTAACGTCAATTGTGATAATTTAACGATAGAGAGAGCAGAAAAAGAACATTATCACCCAGGAAAGTCAGGTACTCTCTCTTTTAAGAATAAAGTAGCAGGTTATTTTGGAAAGTTGCATCCTAATATATTAGATCTTTTTGATATCAAGCAAAAAGTTGTAGGTTTTGAGGTGATATTAGAAAATATTGAAAATTTACCTGTAAGTAGAAAGAAATTTATCGATTATAAATACCAAAGTGTAAAACGTGATTTTGCATTTATTGTAAATAAGGATGTGAAAGTAGGTAACATAATCAATGTGGTAAAAAAAAGCTCAGAGCTCATCACAGAAGTTTTAGTATTTGACGTATACCATGGAAATAATATAGAATCGAATAAGATGTCTATAGCATTGTCAGTTACTTTCTGCTCTCCAACTCACACTTTAACTGAAAAAGAGATCCAAAAAGAATCAAGTGCTATAGTTAATTTAGTATGTGAAAATACCGGAGGAACTTTGAGAACTTATCGTTGAGTCACAATCATAGTTTCCTGCCGTTGCTGTGTCACACTTACTTCATCCAATCTATTTCCAATCTTGAATTCAATATCCTTAAAAAATCTATCCCACATTCCATGCAAATGCTCTTCTACTTTAGGCCATACATCATTTTTAAATGTTACCCCATCATCAGAAAATAAACTACCTAAAAAAGTTCCGATTTCTTCATAACTTGACTGAAAATGTTGAAGAAATGTCTCTACTTCTTTATGAGCACCACGTACCACACTTAACGCTTTCCCTTCTGTGCTATTATCTTTGTTTACGGTAGCTGACCATCCAATCACATTATAATTAACACCAACTTTGAGAGAGTTCCAAGACCTCCACAAACCACTCTCATTATCTTTTGGTACATTATTTATTATAAGGTTCGCTAACCTGTCTACCAGAGGAGATAATAAATCTTGACAAAAGTGCTTGATATTATTTTTTGTTTTTATCACAGGACTTTTTATGCATCTTTCTGCCAAATAGTATTCAAGTTCCGCTTCCTCTAACAACTTCTTAACTGCTTCTTCGTTAAAAGTTTCATGCTCGAACGCCTTCAGTAAATCACCCTCTATTATTGCAAACTTTATCTTTTCACAAGATTCTAGTTCTTCTCTGTAATCATTTGTTGTTTCTTCATTTATCAACAATCCTTTTTCTTCTAATTCTAACTGTTTTAATGCTTTGAGAATTTCTTGGTTATTTTTCAAATGCTTCTCTATTAATTTTGTACTTGGATGCTGTTCTCCTTTCCTATTTCGCTCACCTTCTAAATATTTGTTTAAATCCTCATTTTCTTCTATTACTTTCCTTAACGATATAGGTTGCTCTAAGCATTCTGCAATTTCCGCTCGGTGCGCATTAATCCTCTGTACTAAATCCGGCTCCTTTTCCTCTAACAGCTTACATGAATCCTCTATACCCTTTGCTTGGCCTTTGAGTACATTTTGTTTTTTGCATTTCGTTATTTCTAAATATATCTTTGCTACAAAAGCATTTACTTTATCTGAAGCTTCTTTTAAATTCTCACTCAAAGAACCTTTTATCTCCTTTTCTAAATTCCGAAACTGGTCTATTAAGCTGAGCATGCCTAATAGGCCTAACTCACCCTTGGCTTTTTTCATTACTGATTTTACTAGCCTTTGCTCAACTTCTTGATCATCATACTCGAACTTAAAAAGACCTTCTAACCTTCTTCTTAAAACATCACCTGCTAAATTATTCTTTTTTACATCTCCATATATTTCTTTCAATTTTTCATGTATCCTAATATATCTTTTTTGTCCTTCTTCTTTTAAAAGATTAATCTCTTCTTCAGCATTACCTAGAGCTGTCTCTGTTTCTCTACTATGTATATATTTATAAACATCAATAATTGTTCTCTTAGCTATCTTCCTTTCTTCTTTAAGCCGCTTCCATTCTGCTTTAAATATAGGAAGCTCACTATCATCTAAAACATCCGGTACTTTTGCTCCTGCTTTTTTCAGATCTTTTATTATCATTTCTTTTTCACTTGGCAATTCCTTACCTTGATTCTCCAATTCTTGTCTTACCAAAGTATTTCTTATCTCATCTTCTAGTGAAAAATCTTCTTTCCGTCTATCTCGCTGAAACTTAATTGCTTGTATAAAGGCAACTTGATAAGCACTTTGTATTAAGTGACTTGTCAAATTATGACCTATACTATCTACCACTTTCGACTTGAATTCGTTCAATAATTCCTTCAATTTATCATATGTAATCTCTTTCTTTTCTAGCTTTATCAGTTCTTCCATAGTCTTCGCAAATTCTTGAATAGAAGTTGCAAGGACATCCTTGATTTCATTACGTAAGGGCTTAAGACCATTTTTTAAATCGATGTTAGTTGACAATTTCAGTACGATATTACGCTCTGCATCCTGTGTCACACTAAACCACTTATTATTTTCATCTTCACATAAATCTCTAAGTAATTGTTTAAATTGTGGTGGAAATTTTATTTCCATATCACATGCAATGCTTGTACTAGAAACTTCCTTTTCATGAAAAGATACCTCGATATTTTGGTGCTTATTAGAGTACAGCCCCATACTTATTTTAAGCACAGTAACTAAAGAATGAGATAGCTCTCTATTTAAAAGATAGAAAGTAGCCAAAGCAACTGTTGCAGGAACAATTAAGGCTACAAGCACAGTTACATTAACAAAGATTGCTATTGCAGCAAGAGCGCCATATGCCAATCTTTTTGGCACGCCAGTTTCACTCTTTTTTGTCTTATCTTCCCCTACACTGTCTTGTGTCTTGCTGTTTGCTTGAAATCTACTGCATACGACTAATCCCAGTGCAGTAAAAGCAATATAAGGAAGCATTAAAACTGACAGAGCTAAATTTAATATTTTCTTTTCTGGGCAAGTTCTATTTATTTCCTTAAATATTTCGCTTGATATATTATACCAGGAAGTAAAAAAATCAGAGTTATAATCTTTATAATGAAATATACTGAGTGGAACGTTAAAATTAGCTAACGGCTCTTGTTCTTCCACAGCATCAAAAAATTCTTCTTCCTCTTCTGAAGTAGCAAGACCTAAATTATTCCCTTCTTCTACATTAGAAACAGCTTCCATAGCATCAAAAAACTCTTCTTCCTCTTCCAAAGCAACATTGGAAAAAGATTCTACTTTACCTAAACCATCACTATTGTTAACAACTTTTTCATAATCATCTGCAACAGCCTTATTCATATTATAACCTTACCTCAAGTAACCTAAGTATAGCATAAACAATGACAACTTTCAACTACTAATAATTTAACCTAATACCAACACTTAAATCCTGATATTCCTTAGAATAAAAGTTAGTTCCAATTTCTGTATTAATGTCCAAAGATAAGGTAAGGGTCTGCTCTTTTATATATTCAATCCACGTATTTATTGCTTCCTTAATTTTCTCATCTCCTGTTTTGATTATTACTCTGATTCTATCGGACATATGAAAATCAGCTTGTTTCCTGGTTTCCTGAATGAGCCTCACAACATCTCTTGCAAGCCCTTCTAGAATCAATTCATCATTTAAAGTGGTGTTCAGAATCACAATCCCTTTGTTGTTATCAAACACGGAGGAAAATTCACTGTTTGCTTTTAATAATAGTTCATATTCGCCTTTTTCTATAACATAGTTCTCTGTTTCATCTCCTAAAAATATTGAACCTTTTGCGGAACCTTCTGTCATTCCAGCGCGTGACGCTGGAATCTGCATCTGGATCCCAGTGTCAAGCACTGGGATGACAGTTTCTTCAACTTGCCACCATTTCCCTTGTTTTACATACTGAACTAATTTTTTGATCTTGCCTGGAATTCTTTTCCCAAGCATAGGAAAGTTTAGCTTTAATTCTAGTGACGCAATATCTTCAAGTTTGTTTACCAACTCTAGTTTTTTTATATTCACCTCATCTTTTATCATCTCTTGATATTCATTCATGCTTGGTGTCATTCCAGCACTTTTTTCTTTCTGGATCCCAGTGTCAGCTACTCGGATGACAGGAGAGAACTCTGGGATGACGGGAAAGAGCTCTGGGATGACAGGAGAGAACTCTGGGATGACAGAAAACGGCTCACCTTCAAGAAAACTACAGGAAGACTGATGATAAATCGTCATACTACTAAGTGGTTGTCTGATACGTATGTTAAAAGTGTTTCTAATAGAGAGCGCAGAGTTGCATATCTCTCTCACTAAATCCATCTTGGCAATGAGCTGACTATCAAACTTCTCTAATTGTGGAAAATTAGCCAAATGAACAGATGTTTCTTCATACTTAAGCCCTTGCCATATATTCTCTGTTATAAGTGGCAACAAAGGAGCTGCAGCTCTTAGTATGTAATAAAAAACCGTATATAGAACATTATAAGCATCAGTTTTATCCTGATCCAAATCACTTTTCCAAAAACGCTCGCGACTGCGACGAATATACCAATTATTTAGCACTTCAAAAAAGTTCATTAAAATTTTGCAAGCCTCTTGGGAGTTATAGCTGTTCATAGAAGCTTGGATACTTTCTATAGCTTCAAAACATTTGGAAATCATGTAGCGATCAATAGTACTTTGATAATCCTTACAAACTTCAGCTTTAATTCCATCTGCATTTGCATACATAGTAAAAAAGTGATAACTGTTCCAAATAGGTTTTATTACGTTTTTCAAAACATCTCGTATTGAGTTTCCTTCTTTATCGAGTAGCAAATTACCACCACAAACAATAGATCCAGAAAGCATAAGAAAACGCAGTGCATCAGAACCGTATCTATCAAAAACCTCCATTGGATCTGCATAGTTATTCAAACGTTTGGACAATTTTTGCCCTTTTACATCCAAAACAACACCGTGGCATATGCAGTTCTTAAATGGTTCCCTATCAAACAAAGCAGTGGACAATACAAAGAGCGTATAAAACCACCCCCTGGTTTGCGCTATGTATTCAGTGATAAAATCTGCAGATTCAAACCACTCCTTATTTTCAAACGGATAGTGGACTTGCGCAAATGGCATCGAGCCAGACTCAAACCAGCAGTCAAACACGTCAGGCACACGCCGCATAACCGATTTTCCTGTTGGGTCATCAGGATTTGGTCTTGTTAAAGTATCGATAAACGGTCTGTGCAAATCATCTATTTTAACATTAAAATCTCGCTCTAGTTCTGCCATCGAACCATATACATCCACTCTTGGATATCTCGCATCATCTGATTTCCATACAGGGATTGGCGTACCCCAGAATCGATTGCGTGAAATTGACCAGTCGTGTGCCCCTTCAAGCCATTTTCCAAATTGACCATCTCTAATGTGGTTTGGTATCCAATTAACTCTCTTGTTTAGCTCTACCATTCTGCTTTTGAATTTTGTAACGGCAACATACCAAGAAGGCATAGTACGGTAGATCAAAGGAGTGTCAGTTCTCCAGCAGTGTGGATAATTGTGAATATATTGTTCAGTTTTGAACCAACTCCCCTGCCCTTTTAATTTTTTTATTACTGTATCATTGGTATCAAAAACATGAACCCCTGCCAAATCTGAAACTTCAGCAGTAAATTTTCCACTGTGATCAATTGGACAAATAACTGGAATATCATGGCTTTGGCAAAGGTAAAAATCTTCCTCACCAAATCCAGGAGCAGTGTGTACAACGCCAGTACCATCTTCTCCTGTAACATAATCAGCAACAAAAACACGGAATGCATTCTTTGTATCTTTAAAGTAATCAAACAGCGGCTTATAGGAAAGATCTACAAGATCATTCGCTTTAAGTTTTATATTGCAGTCTTCATATGGAATATTGCTTTGTTCACAGTGGCTGATAAATTTTTCTAGGTAGCTTTCAGCAAAAATGTATATTTCACCATTCATTGAACTTCCTTCACTACTCCCTGTCATCCCAGTGCCCAGACACTGGGATCCAGAAATAGATTCCAGCGTCACGCGCTGGAATGACATCAAAGGGTGGACTGACACTGCACAATACTTAATATCTTTTCCTATTGCTAAAGCCAAGTTGCTCGGCAACGTCCAAGGAGTTGTAGTCCAAGCAAGTAATTTACACTTTCGTTTAACACTTTTAAATTGCTGTGGGTTTTCTAAAAGCTCAAATGCAACAGTTACAGCTTTGCTAACTTTTTCTCTATACGCGTTATCAAGCCTTGTTTCGAAATTAGATAATGGAGTTTCGCATGCCCAGCTATATGGTACAACGCGCACTGATTCATACACTAGACCCTTATCATAAAGCTGTTTAAATGCCCACATGACCGACTCCATGAATGATTTATCCATGGTTTTATAGTCATTATGAAAATCCACCCACCTTGCCTGCCTATTGACATATTTTTCCCACTCTGATGAAAATCTCATTACAGAAGTACGACAATGGTTATTGAATTTTTCAATGCCGAATTTTTCTATCTCAGTTCTGCCAGATATTCCAAGTTCTTTTTCTGCACCCATTTCAGCCGGTAATCCATGGCAATCCCAACCAAATCTACGTTCAACCCTTTTTTGAAGCATAGTTTGATATCTTGCAAATGCGTCTTTGATGAAACCAGTGAGTAAATGTCCATAATGTGGAAGACCATTTGCAAATGGAGGGCCATCATAAAACACAAAACAATTATCCTTAGAACGTTCTCCAACTGACCGCTCAAAAACTTTATTTTCCTGCCAAAATTTTATGATTTCCTTTTCTAACGATGAAAAATCAGGACTACTTACTGTATCAGGATAATGCTTTGACTTCATGTTCGCTATGTAAAACTAAAGAATATAGGGCTTTCTGAAAAATTACAAATTCAAAAATATTTCCGTAGCTCACACCCCAACAAACTATTCTGCCGAGCTTCCAATACCTTTTTTTAAGTTTTACTTGCAGTTTTTATTGTTTTACTTAACATTAACCCAAGCTTTAGGGAGGTATTTTATGAATCAGAAGGCAGATAAGTTTCCACAATTTTTAAAAATGTTGTGCTTTGTTGAAATGTGGGAACGTTTCTCTTACTATGGAATGAGGGCACTTTTGGTCCTATTTTTGACTTCTCACTTAGGTTTCACTGATAAGAGGGCCTTTACTGTTTACTCATTATTTGCTGCAACAGCTTATGCTATGCCAATACTTGGAGGTTTTTTAGCTGATAAGTTGATGGGATTCCGCAACATGGTATTGCTTGGAGTGATAGTGACAATAGCAGGTCACGCTTGCATGTCATTAGTTGAGTTTGAACCAGGTTTATTATATTTAAGTTTATCTCTAATAGCTGTAGGTACTGGTATGTTTAAAGGAAATGTAACTAACCTACTTAGTTCATGTTATGGTAAAGGCAATCCTGAACGTGGCAGGGGCTTTACTTTATTTTACGTAAGTGTGAATATTGGATCAATATTGGCTTCCATTTCATGCGGTTATGTAGCCCACTTGTTTGGCTGGCACTATGGCTTTGGTTTAGCTGGTATTGGGATGTTCATAGGGCTCATCATTTTTCTCAAATTTCAGAGTCTTTTAGGAGATAGCGGCTTTTCTCCTTATCCAGAGCTTATGAATAAGCGCATATTCGGAATTAAAATTTTTGGTATAGTATTGATAGGAAGTCTTCTGTTATCATCAATAATTGCTAAAATGCTTATATATAGTGAATTTTTTACTAATGTGCTTATGTTTGTTGGGATAACAGCTCTAGGTATATTTATTTATATAATATCTAAATCATCAGCAGAACAAAGACGAAAATTAGTGGCATTATCTATTCTTGTGATATTTTTCTTGTGTTTTTTCGCTTTAGAAATGCAGCTTGGCTCCTTGATTAACTTATTTACCGAAAGAAACGTTATTAACAATGTATTAGGTATAAAAATTCCAGCTTCAGTTTTTCAAGCTATAAATCCTTTGTCAATTATAATATTTGGCTTTCTTTTTGGAACATACATGAAGTTTAAGAAAGAATATGCAACTTCCATATTTACCCTTGGCCTTTTGACAATGGCTATGTGTTTTTTCATACTGTACATAGGATGCCTAAACTCTAACAGCGAAGGTAAAGTAGAATACTTATATTTAATAATTGCTATCTCCTTTATGGGACTGGGAGAATTATGTATTGCTCCATTAGTCCACGAACAAACAACTACACTAGCCCCCAAAAACCTTGGAGGAGTAGTGATGGGTATAGTAATGCTGTCATTAGCGTTTTCTAACCTAGCCGGAGTTGCAATATCAAAATTTATGTCAGTTCCTTCAGTAAATGGTAAAATAAATTATTTAGAATCTTTAGAAATATATAAAGAAGGTTTCTTAAAGTTGGGAATATTGAATCTAGTAATAAGTATTATATTTTTACTTTTCTTTAACTTAATACATAAAGTTATTACTAGCTCATCTTACACAAAAAATTGATATAGGTAAGCTCAAATTTGTAGGTTTAAGGTACCCGTTCAGCAGAGGTAGCAATTAAACTTTGTAATTTTTGAAAAAGATTATGATTGCATTTTTTCAATACTCTTTGCTTAAGACTTATATTTAACGCTGCTTAAAATCAGTGAAAGGCACACCCAATAAACTATTTTGCCGAGCTTCCAATACTTTCACGTTTACTATTTTGTCCCTGTATTTACCTTCAGGATCATCAATGCACACTGATTGCATATATGGGCTTTTACCAATAATTTGGTTTTGATGTTTACCTTTTTTATCACTGAACAAAGCAGGAACAGTCTTGCCCACCATACTCTGGTTAAACTCAAGTTGTTGCTTACTAATTAATTTCTGTAAACGAAGAAGGCGTTCTGTTTTAACCTCTTCTGGTACTTGATCTTTTCTTTCTGCTCCTGGCGTACCTGGTCTTGGGCTATATTTAAAGCTATAAGCCTGAGCATATCTAACTTTTTCTACTAATTTTATAGTTTCTTCAAAATCTTTTTCGGTTTCTCCAGGAAAACCAACAATAAAATCAGAAGAAAATTCGATTTCAGGTTTCAATTTGCGAATTCTGTCTATCATTTCCAAATACTCCTCTGCAGTGTGTTTCCTGTTCATCGCGTGCAATATTTTATTCGAACCTGACTGCACAGGCAGGTGAACAAACGGCATGAGTTTTGGCTCTTCCGCATGTGCCAAGTAGAGAGATTCGTGCATATCTCTTGGATGGGAAGTTGTATAGCGGATTCTTTCTAGCTTTTCAATTTTAGCAATATGACTAATTAATTTTCCTAAATCCCACACTTCCCCTTCGCATTTCCCATGGTAAGCATTGACGTTTTGACCGAGTAGATTGATTTCCCTTGCTCCATTTGCAACTAATTTCAATGCTTCGCGGAATATTTCATTTACTGGTCGTGAATACTCGGCTCCGCGAGTGTAGGGCACCACACAAAACGTACAAAATTTATCACAACCTTCTTGTATGGCAAGAAACGCAGAAGATCCCTGGCTATTGCCATAGCATTCATCTGGCAATTTATCAAATTTTGCAACTTCAGGAAAATCAGTGTTTATTACATGACCTTTACTTCTGCTTGCTTTAACTATCAGCTCCGGTAAGGTAGCGATACTCTGCGGACCAACAACAATATCCACAAATGGAGCCCTTCTGAATACTTCTTCTCCCTCTGCTTGCGCTACACATCCAGCCACCACTATAGTAATTTCTTTTCGTGACGAATGAATCTTCCCGAGCTCAGAATAAAGCTTTTCTGCTGCCTTCTCTCTAATGTGACAAGTGTTCAGTATCACCAAATCAGCTTTTTCTGCATCACTAACAACGTTGAACCCCAAAGGTTTAATTATATTTTCCATTAAAACGGAGTCATAAACGTTCATCTGACAGCCGTAAGTTTTAATATATAGGCCTTTCATATTTGGTATGTCTTTTTCAAAACCCTACATATAATCACATTAAATGTCCAACAGACCAGCGCGTGACGCTAGTGAACTTGCTAGCACAATAGATTTTTATAAAATTGGATCCCAATGTCAAGCACACAGCTATTGCAACTTGATTCACCAGTACCCCTGTAAAAATCATTGGTAAACCTTCAAAAAGGTTTTACAACAACCATAATAACTATAACTATTATCAATACTGTAACTGCTTCATTTAAAACACGAAAATAAACGTGTTTTTTTTCATTTGAACCCATTGCAAAATCTTTTCTGTATTTTGCAAGCAGTCCATGAATAGCAAACATAAAAAATAATGCTAGTGCTTTCACATGAAACCACCCTTCGCGATATGCTTCTCTTATAATCATTAATGTCATTCCCAAACCAAGTGAGAAAAGCATTGCAGGGTTTATGATATATCTAAGTAGCCTCTTTTCCATTGTTTGAAGCAAGCTATCATTTTCCGATCCCGGTTTTACAGTTGCGTGGTAGACATAAAGCCTGGGTAAATAAAGCATACCTGCCATCCACATAATGACGGAGATAACGTGAAAAGCCTCAAGCCAGTGGTAGTAATCCATTGAGATTTATTATAAAATGTTAAAAATTTCTGATATTATCTTAGTTTAATGAAAAAGAAATCGATATGAAAGCAGAAAATTTCACTAAAGAACAGATAATTGGATTCTACAGGAAAATGCTACTCATACGCAGATTTGAGGAAAAAGCAGGCCAATTATATGGAATGGGATTAATAGGCGGGTTCTGTCACCTATCAATAGGACAGGAAGCAGTTGCAGTTGGAACTCAAGCTGCATCAAAATTAGGTGACGCTTTTATCACAAGTTATAGAGACCATGGCTTAATGCTCGCATGTGATTCTGATCCAAATGTTGTAATGGCAGAACTCACTGGCAAAGAAACAGGATGCTCGAAAGGTAAAGGTGGTTCGATGCACGTATTTGACGTTGAAAAAAAATTCTTCGGTGGACATGGAATAGTGGGAGCACAAGTTCCAATTGGCACAGGAATAGCATTTGCTAATAAATATAAGAAAAAAGATAACGTGGTATTCACGTATTTTGGTGACGGTGCTGCAAATCAAGGACAAGTATATGAATCATTTAATATGGCAGCTTTGTGGAAGTTGCCTGTGGTTTACATCATAGAAAATAACGAATACGCAATGGGAACTTCTGTGCAAAGATCAACTTTAGTAACAGAGTTATATAAAAAAGGAGAAAGTTTTGGTATTTCTGGAAAACAAGTTGATGGAATGGATTTTTTCTCTGTTTATGCGGCTACAAGCGAAGCAGCGGAACACACACGCAGCGGAAAAGGGCCTATCCTGCTTGAAATGAAGACATATCGATATCGCGGCCATTCGATGTCAGATCCTGCTACTTATCGCTTAAAAGAAGAAGTTGAAGATATGAAGCAAAATCATGACCCTATAGGCACTTTAAAGAAATACATGATAGATAATAAAATTGCTTCAGAAGAAGAATGTAAAGTAATTGATAAGGAAGTACGTGATTTAGTAAAAAAGTCGGAAGATTTTGCCAAAAATAGTAAAGAACCAAGCGTTGATGAGTTGTATACTGATGTTTATAAATTTGTTAGCTAATTTTTTTATCCAGAACTGTACAAACATTGTATAGTAAACGATGCCATTCAATTCTCCCGTCATCTAAGTAGCCTTTTTCTTGTCATCCCAGTGCCCAGACACTGGGATCCAGCTTCTTTTTTTCTAGATCCCAGTGTCAGCTACTCGGATGACACCCTACTTAACCGTCATACCGCCGCGGTATCTCAAAGCATAGATCCCGCTAACACGTAGCGGGATGACGATTGTCAGGGTGTCATCCAAGTAGCCTCTTTCTTGTTATCCGAGTAGCCCCTTCTCCTGTCATTCCAGTGCTCCTTTTTTGTCATCCGAGCCCCTATGATGTCATCCCAGTGCTTGACACTGGGATCTCATTTCGTAACTTCATAGTATAAATTACTTCAAATTGTATCTATTTGCAAATATATAAATATAGTAATTTTGCATAAAAAATTAGATCCCAGTGTCACGCACTGGGATGACACCCTCCTAGTAGAAACGCTTTTGTAATTGCAACATTCGTGCAATCTTTAGCCATGAATATTAAGAAACTTACCAAACGAAAAAAAGGCAAAAGAAACCCTAGTCATTGTCTATTTTCAGTATTGGCGTTTTTTTATGTTTTTTACACTTAGTAACCGCGACTCAGCTGCATTTAAACTGCAACTAACTTTTAGCTATAAACATTAAAAAATTTACTAGGCAGAAAAAAAGGCAAAGAAAACCCGTGGTAGCTAGTTATTACACTCTCTATTTTAAAATTTGACGTTGGGTGATGTCTTGAACGCTTTATAAGCGCGTTTCAGCTTGTATAGGTAAAAACCTAGAAATTTGATAAAGACATACGGTGCACATAGTGCAAAGAATTAAACAATAGTACGCCAAATACAAGTTTTCTTGTCATTTTAATCTGCTGCAGAGATTGCGAAGTTAAATAAAATAGCTTCAGTTTCATGATAAGGGGGCTGGCGAGGTTTGTCAAGCAAGTTTTTGTTTATAACAGTTGTTGCCAAAAACTATGCAAGAAGTCTATTGAAATCGCGTATATCGATCGTTGTAAAATCACAAAATTGCTCTGTAGAGCTATGCCCTGTAATAATTACTATACCATTTTGCTCAGAGCGTATTGAGATTAGGTTCAGCACTAATTCACATATTGCACTATCAAGATTACAAAATGGTTCATCTATCAGCCAAACGTTTGCATTAGAAATCAAGAGGCGAGCAAGCGCAACTCTTCTTCTCCAGCCTGCAGAAAGTTCGCCATATCTAATATTAAGCACAGGCTGCAACTGCAAGCAACAAATAGCTGCCACAATCAATTCCCTAGTATTTCGTATTCCTGCCCAGAATTCTATGTTTTGAGTAACAGTTAAGCTATCCTTGCAGGCATTCTTATGGCCTATATAGACCATAGAAGGTATATAGGATTTTGGATCATCATATATGTCTTTTCCGCAGTGCCTTATATTGCCTGATACCGGCGGTAAAAGTCCAGATAAACTTCTAATTAAGCTGGTTTTACCACTACCATTTGGACCAGTGATTAGAATCTTTGATTTTGGCTCAGCTTTAAAACTGAGATTCTTAAATAGTACCTTATTATTACGAGCGCAGGATAAATTTTCACATTCAAGCATGGATTATCTGCCCTTCCCCTTATGTTTACCTTGAGTTGAAGCCTGAGCTTTTACAAACAGCTCCCAAAATCCTTTCTGGCCGCCTTCTCTATGTATCAATTGTGCAAAACGCTGCATTAAACCATTACCCATCATAACCATCTTTGTCCATTTACCTACCGGTTTTGCTATGTCAACTATTTCTGGATCTTCTTTATAAACTTGCACATCTTTTTGTTTCTCGCGTAGCGTTTCTTGTTGTTTCATCAACTCTTTTTGCTTATTTTTTTGATATAATTCATTGAATTTTCTATCTTCTTCCCACTCTTCTTTAAAAACTTTTCTAGGAAATATGATTTTTCTAATGCGATTTTTGTATATTTTTCTCAAAAAGAGAAATACTGCAGCTACAGCAAGTAATGTTACGCTATATGTTATGACCTGTGCAAGTGGCATTTCCTGTATCTAATTCATTAAAAATACCCTTACTATTATACCATAATTATAGAAATTGTGCAATTTTTTTGCAGGTAAAGACAGTATAAAAGCAACACTGCTCTATTTCGTAAATTGGACAAATATCCGACAAATGGGCTTGTATGTAGTAAGGTTTATTTCTATACTTTTTAAAGAATTTAGAAGTGAAACAAATATGAACTGCTACAAGACTCACACGTGCAATGAATTAAGGAAGAATGATGTAGGAAAGGAAGTCACCCTCTCTGGATGGTTATACCGTAAGCGCGATCACGGTAACCTAATCTTTGTTGATTTAAGAGACTTCTATGGAATCACTCAACTAGTATTTAATAATGACAAAGACTTTTTTGATGAGATATCAAATTTAAAATTGGAGAGTGTAATTACTGTTACAGGAACAGTTGAAGCTAGAACTGAAGATACGGTAAACAGCTCTATCGCAACCGGGAAAATTGAGGTTGTAGTTAGCAATTTACACGTTGAATCAGAAGTTGAGTTCCACTGTGATGAAGAAATAGCAAAAGAAGAAAGAAGTATATTAGCGAGCATTGCTGGCGAACAAGAATACCCAGAAAATATGAGATTTAAATATCGTTTTCTTGACTTAAGGCGAGAAAACACCCGCAACAATATTATTCTGCGCTCACAAATTATTGCAGAACTTCGCAAGCTCATGATAGAGCGAGGATTTTTAGAGATTCAAACTCCAATACTCACTGCTTCCTCTCCTGAAGGAGCACGCGACTACCTAGTGCCAAGCAGGCTAAATCCTGGTAAATTCTATGCATTGCCGCAAGCTCCGCAGATTTTTAAGCAGCTACTCATGGTCTCAGGGTTTGATAAATATTTCCAAATCGCACCGTGTTTTCGTGATGAAGATGCAAGGGCTGACCGCTCTCCTGGGGAATTTTACCAGCTAGACCTTGAAATGTCTTTTGTGACTCAAGAGGACATCTTTCAGATTATTGAGTCTACCTTATATAAAGTGTTTGCTAAATTTTCTCGTAAGTCTGTCGATAAAGATTTTCCACGTATCACATATAAAGAGGCAATGCTCAAATATGGTTCTGATAAGCCAGATCTGCGCAATCCATTATTAATCAGCGATGTTACAGAAATTTTCCGTGATTCAGGGTTCAATATTTTCAAAAGCAATATTGAGCGTGGTATGGTAGTGAGAGCCATCCCTGCACCTAAAACAGCAGAGGAACCACGCAGCTTCTTTGATAAAAAGATAGAACATGCGCAAAGAGAATTCGGTGCTAAGGGTCTCGGATATATAACGTTTGATAAAGATGGAACTGCGAAAGGCCCAATTGCTAAATTCCTCGATGACAATAGGCTAAACTCTATAAAAGAAACAACGAATGTAAAGTCTGGAGACAGCGTATTTTTTGCTTCTGACAAAGAGAATGAGGCAGCAACAATTGCAGGAAAAGTACGCACTCTTTTAGGGTCAGAACTCAGTCTTATAGATGATAATATCTTCAAGTTTTGTTGGATCATTGATTTTCCCTATTTTGTATATGACGATAAAAGTAAAAAAATCGATTTCTTTCATAACCCATTTTCTATGCCACACGGTGGTCTGAAAGATTTAGAGGAAAAGAATCTACTCGATATCCTTGCTTACCAATATGATCTTGTTTGCAATGGAATAGAACTGTCAAGCGGGGCGATTCGCAATAACAAACTGGATATCATGTATAAAGCTTTTGCCATTGCAGGTTATAGCCGGGGAGAAGTCGATACAAAATTCGGCGCACTCGTACGTGCATTCAGATTTGGAGTACCACCTCATGGCGGTATAGCACCAGGAGTTGATAGAATGGTTATGCTACTTGCGGATGAGCCAAACATTCGTGAAGTAATCTGTTTTCCTATGAATCAGCAGGGTGAAGATGTTCTAATGGGCGCCCCTTCCAAAGTGGACAATAAACACTTACGTGAACTGTTTTTGCAGATCATTGAATGAAAAATCTTATAGCAAGGAGCACCGGTTAATGATATATTAGGTTATGTTAAATTGAAAGACCATGAATAATATCCAAAAAGCAATACTATCTGGCATGATCTGTAACATGATTGTGTGGTATGAACTCACTCTTTTTGGAGTATTAACAGATACAATCATCAACGTTTTTTTCCCATCAGAAGATCATTATTTGAGTACACTCAAATTCCTTGGTGTTTTTGCAATTGGTTTTGCGTTTAGACCAATTGGTGCAGTAATTTTTGGTTACATGGGAGATAAGTATGGCAGAAGAAAGACTTTACTTACTTCAGTAATATTAATTTCAATATCATCCACAATTATGGGAATTATACCTGGGTATAAAGAAATAGGGTTGCTTTCACCTGTATTGCTTGTGTTTTGTAGAATAGTGCAAGGAATAACTGCAGGAGGTGAAACAAGCATTAATACAGCATTTACGATAGAGCATTCAAAAGATAAAAAAAATCTAGGTTTCTTAGGAAGTATGAAGCCCTTTAGCGGAGCCCTTGGAACGCTCTTATGCATAACAATGATATTTATCTGCAAAAGAGTTACAGGTGAGAACTATGAAATATGGGGATGGAAGTTGCTTTTTTATTTTTGCTTTTTTTTGGGGACAATAGGTTTTTTAACTAGGTACATATTAAAAGAAAGCTTAGCATATAAAACTAATAAGTATGCTGATAATTTATCACGTTCACCACTGTTAGAACTAATAAGAAACTATAAAAGACCGCTTATCATTTCAATTAATCTGGGGATTGCTCAGAATGCGATTGTCTACGCAGCAATAATGTTTTATAATGTATCAATAAAAGAGCTAGTTATTTTATCTATTAGTATTAAAGATTTAATGAGGATAGTAATACAGATTGTATTTGCAGTATCTGCAGTACTTTTTGCAATTCTATCTGATAAAGTTGGAAGAAAGCGTGTAATGGTTCCTATACTAATAATACTATCTTTAATTGGTTTATTTGTGTTACTATTATTGTCTTCTATCAACCACTACGTTGTAATAATAACTTACTTATTGATCACTATACCAGTAGGCGCATCTTTTGGAATGTATGGCTCTATTGTTTGTGAACTATTCCCAACAAAAGTTAGATGCATCGGTGTAAGTTTAGCAAATAATATATCTGCAGGAATTTTTGGTGGCCTCTCTCCATCCATATGCATGTGGCTTATAGAAAAAACCGAAACAAAACTTGCAGCAGGCATTTATCTTACTGCCTGCGCATTAATTAGCCTAATATCTGTGCTTCAAATCAAAGCCAAAGACAGAAAAGTTGATTGGTGAAATCGTTTCAGTCGAAAAATAGCGCTTCAATAGACTTTTCAATGTGCTTAGGGATAGGAGCGGTAATAGTAATTTCTTTATTGTTTGGCAATTTTAAAGATAAAGAATGCGAATGAAGGTGAATTTTATTTGCCACTTCATCAATAAAAGCTTTTTTACCACCGTATTTACCGTCACCAAGAATAGGGCAATTTATATGAGCTAAATGTGCACGTAACTGATGGGTTCTGCCGGTAATTGGTTGTAATTTTAAATAAGCAACATTATGTTTTAACCTTGCTATAATTGAAAAATGCGTAGTGGCACTTTGAGGTGAGCCTTCATCAACGACCACTTTTTCTTGACCAGAAATATATTTTTTTACCAACGGATAATCTATTATTCCACTATCCTTGCTTGGCATGCCAGATGTTAATGCTAGATAAGTTTTTTTTACTCTTCGTCCTTTAAATTCCTCCATAAGATATCTCGCAACACTAGCATTGCGTGCGAATATTATCACTCCACTCGTATCTCTATCTAGCCTATGGACAATTTTAAATGTTTCTCCCTCTCTTATTTGGTCAAGCAAATCACTAATGCTAATCTTTACTTTTACGCCACCTTGAACGATTACTCCTGCGGGTTTGTTTATAGCTAGTATATATTCGTCTTCATATAATATGTTCTCTTTTAGTAAATTCACTAACTTTTCATTATATTTGCGATCAGAATTAGCGTTTTCAATATAATTCAAGTGCTTCAGCGTTATAGTTTGTCCAGAATTTACTCTATCACTAGACTTTGCTTTGCAAGCATCAACTTTGATTAATCCTTTCCTTAAAGATTTTTCAATTACAGATTGCTTTAAATCAGGAAAGATTCTTCTGATGTACCTATCCAACCTAACGTTATCGTCTTCTACTGATATGGTTTTTATATTCTCCATTACTCTATTTGGATGTATGCTAATATCAACTGTTTGCATGACATAAAATAAAGTATAGCACAAGATATAAACCCTTCGGCTACATGTGCTATCTATTTAGTAGATTAAATATGAAGTTTAAAACTCTGCTGTCAACTTCCTGCAAAACTAGTGAAAACCAAACTTGCTTAAAACCACTTAATTAGTTATAGTTATAAGTTTGAGGTACAGTGAAATGACAGCTTTTGTCCCTTTGATTATTTTTTTAATCTTGTACCTTGGAAGTGGTGCTTATTTTTCTTTTATTGGAACTGATAATCCACTTCATCAGGTTTCACCAGTAATCTGCTTATTACCAGCACTATTTTTTGCTGTCTCACGTGGTACAAATAAAATTCAGCATAACATCGATACTGTTATCGAGGGCATGGGTGACAAAAATACCCTTACTATGTGTTTAATTTTTCTATTTTCTGGAGCATTTTCTGCGGTTACTCAATCAATTGGTAGCGCAGACACTGTTGCTAATTTAATTCTTAATTTCCTTCCAGCAAGATTACTGCTGCCTGGAGTATTTTTGGCTTCTGCTTTTATTTCAACTGCAATTGGCACATCTATGGGAGTTGTTGCGCTGATGGTGCCTATAGCTGTTAATCTGGCAAAAAGTGGAGCTTTTGGTCTTGAAATAGGAACTGCAACTGTGGTAGGTGGTGCTGTATTTGGTGACAACCTTTCGATGATATCTGATACCACCATTGCATCTGTTTCTTCACAGGGAGCTTCAGCAAAAGATAAACTTAAAATAAACTCTAAGGTTGCATTTACTGCAGGTATTATAACACTCACCTATCTGGCAGTGATTTCAAGTAGTACAAAAATTATTTCTATATCAAATTTAGATTATTATTCTATAATCAAAATTATTCCTTATATTTCTTTAATAATCATGGGGCTGCTTGAAGTCACCACTTTAGTAACAATAACTGTAAACATAATTATTGCTGGTGTGCTAGGAATAGCTTTTTTTGACTATGCCATCGTTCAATTTCCTCATGACGTGTATGACGGTTTCAAAAAAGTAAACGAAATAGTGATATTTGCTCTATTTATCGGTGGGTTGAGCCATATAATGTACAAACAAGGTCAAAAAGCGTTGCATAAACTCATCGATGAAAGCAATATCACAAAAACTAAAGCTGAATTTGTGATAGCAGGAATTGCGTCTATGTTTACTACCTTAGTTGCCAATAATACCATTGCTATTTTACTAAGTGGTGGCATTGCAAAAAGACTCGCACAGAAACACGATATTGTACCATACCGCAGTGCATACTTATTAGATGTTTTTGCTTGTGCTACAAAAGGCATCTTACCTTATGGTTCCCAGCTATTGCTAGCAGGAAGTATAGCTTCTGTATCACCTGTTTCTTTATTAACACAGGTATATTACTGCTTTATTCTAGCAGCAGTTACAATAGGCGAAATAATCATCAACAGCAGAAAAGAGAAACATTGTGCGGCTGCAACTTAGAGTTTCTCTTTTTTTTACCCATAAGAAACGGAATTACTTGACAAACTTCGCCAGCCCCCTTATCATGAAACTGAAGCTATTGTATTTGCTTTCGCCAATCTGCAGATTAAAAGGTAAGGATTACTTAATGTATCGGCGTCTTATGTTCAATTTTTTGCAGTATATAGATACTATATGTCTTTACAAAACTTCATCTACATCTAGATTTTTATCTAAATAAGCTGAACGCGCTTACAAAGCGTTACAAGACATCAAAAAATGCCAATACTCGACAGAGATAGTAAAGGACTAGCTAACTCGGGGATTCTTTGTCTTTTTTTCTGCTTGGTAAACTTCTTAAACATTTGCAGCGTAGGTTAGTTGCAATTAAAAGCAGCTTAATCTCGCTTGTCAAGCGTTTAAAACATAAAAAACGCCAATATTTTAAAGCGGATAATAACCACGGGGCTTCTTTTGCCTTTTTTTTTATTTGGTAAATTCCTTAATATTTATAGCTAAACGACAACCGTCATCCCGCTACGTGTTAGCGGGATCTCTTGTTAGCGCCGCGGCGCATAAGTGTTGAAAGTGCTATAAGTGGCATTATATAAGGTGGTTAATGGCATAAATTTCAATGATAATAAAATAAATCAAAAAAGCGCCTTTTTGCCTGTGGTTAGAAGGTTTAAGCGAATTTTTGACGTGGTTTATCTGCTTTCCCAACAACGAAGGTTGATATCAAGAGGAGATTTACATACCATTAATCACCTTGTGTGACTGCACTTTCAACACTTATGCGCCGCGGCGGTATGACGGTTCGCGGTGGAATGACGATAACTTCGTCATTCCGCTATGTGTTAGCGGCTAAGAGATACCGCGAGTGAATCCACAACTGTACGAACATTCGTTTGTGAAAGCAGTGTGTTAAATGTTATAGCAGGTTTTGCCTCAAACACAAAGGCAGTGCCCAGACACTGGGATCCAGTTGAGCTATTTCAACAAAAATACTGCATTTTGAGATGAACGTTTATTTTTATCAGACTTATTTACAAGTATAACAATTAAAGTCTGGATCCCAGTGTCTGGGCACTGGGATGACAAAAAAAGGAGCGCTGGGATGACATCCTCCCTTATGGAAATTGCTCTCAAATCACAATGTTCGTACAGCTATGGAATGAATCGCGGTATGACGGTTAAGTAGGGTGTCATTCCAGTGCTTGACACAGTTGTCTAAGTGAGCCAGTGGTTATATTATTGCTATATTTCTCACTTACCCAACAAACTTAGATTTTACACTAGACTGTGCCACCACTAACTTTGCAACCGGTACTCTATAGGGTGAGCATGAAACATAATCCACCCCTGACTTGATGAGAAACTCTATAGATTTTGGATCTGCTCCATGCTCTCCACATATACCCAGCTTTATTTCTTTTCGGGTTTTTTTGCCTCTTTCAATAGCTATCTTGATTAACTCCCCTACCCCTTCGATGTCCAGCACTTCAAATGGATCATTGTCAAATATATTGCTTTCCTTATAAGAATCGAGGAAATTAACTGAATCATCTCTTGAAAGTCCCATGGTTGTTTGCGTTAAATCATTAGTGCCAAAACTAAAAAACTCTGCATGTTTTGCTAACTTATCAGCAATCAGTGCTGCTCTTGGTAGTTCTATCATCGTTCCAATTGAATAAGCCTTGTCTGATGTCATTCCAGCGTGTGACGCTGGAATCTGCGTCTGTGAGATGACAGAGGATTCTTTCTTTGCTAGCTCGCATATCAGAATAAATTCTTTCTCATTCATTATAAAAGGGATCATGATCTCAGGCTTGATTTCTACACTTTTTTCCTTTTTTAGCTCATTTGCAGCACTAAGTATTGCCCTAATCTGCATGCTATATATTTCAGGATGAGAAATGGCAAGTCTACAACCTCGATGGCCAAGCATTGGGTTCTTTTCTGATAACTGTGCTATTTTATTTTTTACTGACTCAACTGACTTACTAAGTGATTTAGCAATTTTTTCTATAGTAGACTGATTATTGGGTAAAAACTCATGCAAAGGCGGATCAAGCAACCGTATAGTGACCTCCCTGCCCTCCATAATAGAAAATATTTCTTTGAAATCAGACTTTTGCATTTCTTCCAGTTTAATGAGCGCATTTGCCCTTTCATTTTCATCGTCAGCTATTATCAATTTTTGAATGAATTCGATTCTATCACTAGCGAAAAACATATGTTCTGTGCGACATAAGCCTATACCTTCTGCACCGAATTCTTTTGCAATTTTTGCATCTTTTGGAGTATCAGCGTTCGCTCTCACTTTGATCGTTTTGATTTCATCTATCCAGTTGATTATCGTTTTGAATTCTTGCGATAATTCAGGTGAAATTGTAGGAAGAATGCCAAGCATAACCTCCCCTGTCCCTCCATTGATAGTAATTGGTTCACCTTTCTTTACTTTTGTATCCCCTATAGAAAAGAAAGTTCCATCTTTATTGATATAAAGTCCACTCACACTGCAAATGCATGGCTTACCCATTCCACGGGTTACAACAGCAGCATGCGAGGTCATCCCTCCCCGTGCTGTTACTATGCCACTTGCAGCATTCATTCCATTAATATCTTCAGAACTCGTTTCTGACCTTACTAAAATCACTTTTTTGCCCTGCTCTGCAGCTTTTTCAGCATCACTTGCACTAAACACTACATATCCAGAAGCAACCCCTGGAGAAGCCGGCAGCCCCTTCCCTATTACTTTTTGGTCACTCTTAACGTCAAGAACTGGATGCAATAAATTGTCAAAGGTTTTTGGATCAATTCTCAATATCCCTTCTTCTTTTGTAATCGTTCCTTCGTTTACCATATCAACTATTATGCGAATAGCAGCTTCAGCCGTGCGCTTGCCAGACCTAGTTTGCAAAATCCATAACTTACCGTCCTGCACAGTAAATTCGATATCCTGCATGTCTTTATAATGCCTTTCAAGTTTTTCACATACCACGCATAATTCTCGGTAGACACTTGGCAGCAACTTCTCCATGGTGTTTTTTTGCTCTCCGTCAATTGGCATAGGAGTATAAACACCAGAAACCACATCCTCACCCTGAGCATTAACCAAAAACTCACCAAAAAGCTTTTTTTCTCCAGTTGAAGGATTTCGTGTAAATATCACACCAGTTGCAGAATTATCATTTAAATTACCAAAAACCATTGCTTGCACGTTGACCGCTGTTCCAAGGTTTTCAGGAATATTATGTATTCTTCTATAGGAAACAGCCCTATCATTTTTCCAAGAGGCAAATACTGCATTAACTGAGTTTAACAATTGCTCTTCAACGTTCTGCGGGAAATGTTTCTCAGTTTTTTCATATACTATCTTTTTAAAATCGTTAACAATTCTCTTTAAAACATCAACATCAAGATCAGCTAAGCTTTTTGCTCCACTCTTTTGCTGCTCATTATCAACAACATCTTGAAATAGGTGATGATCAAGCTGTAGTACAACATTGGAGTACATCATGATGAAACGGCAGTAGCTATCGTAAGCAAAACGTTCGCCACTTTTTTTTGCAAGCCCAACAACGGTTTCATCATTTAGACCAACATTTAAAATAGTATCAAGCATGCCCGGCATTGAACTAACACTACCAGAGCGTATTGAAACTAATAAGGGATTATTTAAATCCCCAAATTTACAACCGATGTCATTTTCGAGCATCGCCATGTAGTTTTTGATTCCACTACATATGTCATTCCAGTGCGTGACCACATTTTTTTCTGGATCCGAGTAGTCAGCTACTTGGATAACAGAAGATCTATTGTCTTGATAATAGACTTCGCAAGCAGAGGTGGAAATTGTGAAACCAGGTGGAACAGGAATGCCAACATTGCACATTTCTGCTAAATTTGCCCCCTTTCCTCCCAGCAGATTTTTCATTTCTGCATTGCCTTCGCATTTACCCTGGCTAAAGTAATGTATTAACTTTTCCCCCATCATTTTCTCCGGATTTTCACTGATAAACACATTGTACATATAGTTCCAATAAACCTGTGAGAACTTGAAACCTTAGGATAATAAATTTTACAAAATTTTGCAACAACGTTCCTTCTGGCAACATCAGTAAAGTTAACAAAAAAGATGACAAATTATTGAATTATTATCAATAAGAATATATAATATAAAGATACATTTAAAAATTTTTTTATGGCTCTTTCTAAATTTCTCGACCCCAAGAATGATGTTGCGTTCCGGCGTATTTTTGGTACTGAAAAAAATAAAGACATCCTCATTCACTTTCTCAATGATATTTTGGGGTTCACTGGCAAAGATGAAATAAAAGAAATAGAATTCCTCAGCACTATTCAAGATGCTGAAATTGCCTCTAAAAAACAAAGTATCGTTGATGTTCTTTGCAGGGATGAAAATGGGGTGCAAGTAATAGTCGAAATGCAAGTTGCCAAAACTAAAGGCTTTGAAAAACGCGCTCAATATTACGCTGCTAAAGCTTATTCAAGGCAAGCTGATAAAGGTGATCAATATCAGGATCTTAAAGAAATCATTTTTATAGCTATTGCTGATTGTATTCTCTTTCCTAATAAATCTGAGTATAAGTCAGATCATGTAATGTTAGACAAAGATAGCTATGAACATGATTTAAAAGATTTTTATTTTACATTTATTGAGTTACCAAAATTTCCTAAAACTAAAGAAGACCAATTGGAGAGTATAGTTGAAAAATGGATCTATTATTTTAAATATGCAGATGAAACTAGCGAAGAAGAATTGGAAAAGATAATAGGTAGTGATGTAATAATTAAAAAGGCATATGAAGAACTAAATAGATTCAACTGGTCAGAGAAAGAATTTATTGCCTACGAACAGGAAATAAAACGTATTCGTGATGAACGGGCTGTTCTTGAACAAAAACTTGATGATGCTAAAAAGGAAGGAAAAATTGAAGTTGCAAAAACAATGCTAGCTAATAATGTTGATGTCACCACTATTGTTAAGTTTACTGGCCTCTCCATGAGTGAGATCAAAGAATTGCAGAATTAAGTGGACCCGCAAACGGTTACACGAAATAATGCTGCAGCCTGACCAGATGATAAGTACATTTAGCCTATTTATCTTTATACTTTCATGCCAATTTTATAAATCAAATTTATTTCTGTGAGTAGCTACAATTTAAAGACCTTGCTTCATCAATGTAATGGAACAAAACCTTTTTAGTAAGTTCAAAACCTTCTAAAGTCTCTCCTTCGCATCTTGCTGTAATGCAGTTTTGCGTATTTGATACCCTAAGAAGCCACCAACCTTTATTATCGGTTACCTTAACACCATCAAGATCTGAAAATACAATATTTTGCTGCTCCAGTGTTTTCTTTATTGATTCAATTATTTGAAACTTTTTCTCATCTTTCACTACAATCTTTACTTCATGAGTGATATATAACTTCGGTAAATCCTCAATCACCTGAGATAGGCTTTGGTTTTTCTTAAGCAAAATGCCAACTGCTTTAACAGCAGAATATAGCCCATCATCAAAACTTAGCTCAGAAAAGAAGAAGTGCCCGCTTAATTCACCAGCAAACTTTGCCTCTTCCTCTACCATCTTCTTCTTAACTAGTGAATGTCCAGTAGCACAGGTGATAACTTGCCCTCCTAACTTGCTAACAAAATCATGCACTTTCATACTCATTTTTACGTTAGCAATAACTTTGCTTTCTGGATATTCCTCCAACACTTCACGTGCAAAAACTATAAATAAATGGTCATTGGAAACAACACTGCCTTTATTATCAATTAAGCGCACCCTATCACTATCACCATCTAGCGCAATGCCAAGATCACATTCATATTCCTTCACAATGTCAATTAATTGAGCGAGATTTTTTTCCTCTATGGGATCTGGATCATGCAGTGGAAATGCCCCATCTATAGAGTTATTGGTTACGATGTGCGTATGACCGGGCAAGATCTTTTCAATATACCTTATGATTCCACTTGCTGGACTATTTCCACAATCCCAGGCTATTTTTAATTTTTGTGTAGTATTATTCTTCACTGCACTTTTTAATATGCGAATGTACTCACTATATATATTTATGTTAATTAAGCTTCCAATTCTTGTGCTGTTTTTAATTGGACTGCTTATAATTTCCTTTATCTCTTGATCTGAGAAGACTTTTTTATTACTAAAAAATTTAAAGCCATTATATTCGCTGGGGTTATGAGAGGCAGTTATTATGATACCAAGATCCGCCTGTGTGATTTGTGTTGCAGCGTAAAGCATAGGTGAAGAGCATAGCCCAACGCGTATAACATTTACTCCAGATAAAGTTAAGCCCCTAATTAATTCTCTTTCTATACCTGGTGAATCTATTCTGCTGTCGTAGCCGACACAAACACTAGCTACGGTTTGGCCAAACTTTCTACCTATCTCGTACCCATCATTAATCTGCAAATCTTTGCCTACTATACCTCTAATATCGTATTTTCTTATAATGGTATTGTCCATACTGCACTGCTTAAGGAGTAACTACTATATAACATAATGGACAAGTGCTCAAGTTTATTTACTCAACAATTAGTTGACTTTTTAAAAAAATCTGTTAATATTGTAGTGTATTTTTTAAAGATGTAAAATTATGCCACAGAAAAACGAAAATGTATTTATAGCTGAGAGTCAAAGTTTAAATGTAGATGAACAGCAGAAAAAGGATATTTTAGATGCGATTGAATCTTATAGCAGCTTTCAAGAGACTATAAAACAATTGGAGAAAAAAAATTTAATCTGGTATTTTATTGGTCCTTTACACAAAGATGAGGATATTACAGAACAGATAAATTTAAAGTGGGAAAAGGAGTTCCAAAATTTTGAGCAATTAATAAATGAAACACATAGAGAATTTGAAGCATCTTTACCAAATCAAAATTTCTTAGTGTACTCAACAACAGATAATGACTTCAAAATTAGATTTGAAAATGAAGAAAGACCAATAGAAATTAGCAATATTTTAAGGGCCAGCAGTGAAGGTAAGGTTTATAACATATCTTTAGGGGAAGATAGTCAAATAACTGCAACCAAAAAAGGCAGCGAAAGGCACTATGATTTTGCTGGTTCCAGTTCATGTGAAATGACCATTAACTGGCAGGCTAAGGATTCTGAAGGTAACAGCATAGACTGTAGCATGACCGTAAAATTGGATTCTGGTGGTATACAAAGTGTTATTGGTGAGCCAAAGTTTGGTGATTTAAAGTTCACACCAGAGGAAACAAAAGATAAAATATTAAAATTAGTTGAGCAGAATAAAGAAGTTTTTATCAATGGAAAAACTCTGCATCAAGCTTTTACTGACATGTCCAGGAGTGTAGACAATCAGCAAGTACCAGCAGAGGAAATATTTACAAAAGATCCACATATATCACCACAGTCACCTACACCAAGCAGCAGTGGGTATTCCTCTCCTGGTTCGCGTAGAAGTTCTCTTTCTGTTGAGAGCGAGGTTGGTGATGAAGAGTTTGAAATCACTAATGGATACATTGACGACGACTACGATAAACAAAAAATGCACAAAGATTATGAGAGAAAGTATGAACAAGAAGGATTAAAAGGAGTAGATGAGACTATAAATGAAATTAACAAACTTGCAGAGCAGCGTGACTTCTTGAGAGATGAAGTTAATGAACAACGGCAAGTTATATCTGAAAAAAATCAAAGAATAAAGGAACAAGGTACTTTAATTGAGTCGCTTATGAGTAAAGAGCAATTAAAGAATCAAGAGTTAGTTAAGGAATTAAATCAACTGTACAAAGAAAAAGAAGATTCAGAAATGGCAATTCAGCAATCTGGTATAGGTAAAAAGTCTCTTGCAGATGAGATAGAAGAAGTGGAGAAAAATGAGAAAATAGAGAGTTTGAGAAAAGAAATTAAGCAGAAGGATGAAAAGATACAGCAGATAGTAAGAGAGAGCCAGAAATTAGAAGGAAAGCTTCAAGATTTAAGGGCAAAGTATTCGGAAGTAAAAAACGAAGATAGTGAGTATATTGAAAATTTAACCCGTAAACTAAAACAAGCTGAGATTGAATTTATCAATAATAAAGATAAGCTGACTGAGCAAATAGAAAAATTGGCAGAAGAAAAGGAAAATTTATTTAGACAATTAAGAGCAAAAAGTACAGATTCAACATCGTTCAGAAAGCAACAATCAGAAATAGATAAGCTTAAACAACAGCTTAAGGAAAAGGAAGGAATGTTAACATGTACACAGGAAGAGCTGGCATCTGTCAAAGAGAGTCTAGAGCAACTGCAGAACATATTACAGCAGGAAAAAGGTCAGGCAACTCAAACTGAAGTTGAATATGAAAGTAGAGGAACAAGCATGCAGCAGCAAGACCAAGGTACACAAGCTGAATTCAATAATCAAATGTTAGAACAATTAAAGCAGAATGTGAATAAGATTAAAAAATTAGAGGGACTTTTGGAACAATCGCAAGAAGAAAATAAACAACTAAAACAAAAAGCTACTCAAAATGCAGGAGTTGATGCATCATCTTCAACAGACCAAAGAGAGACTAAGGAAGTGGAAGTTCAAACTGACGTGCAAATGAATGATTTCCATGATTTATATAATGAAAAAGGTGAATATGTGAAAACAGAATTCTCAAATCCAAACGCAGTCCCTGCTAAGGGTCCGGAAAAATCTCCTCCTCTTCCAAAAGGATGAGTTTTGCTTCTATTGTTAACTATAGCTAAGACGTCGTACCGCCACGGCGCATAAGTGTTGAAAGTGCTATAAGTGGCATTATATAAGGTGGTTAATGGCATAAATTTCAATGATAATAAAATAAATCAAAAAAGCGCCTTTTTGCCTGTGGTTAGAAGGTTTAAGCGAATTTTTGACGTGGTTTATCTGCTTTCCCAACAACGAAGGTTGATATCAAGAGGAGATTTACATACCATTAATCACCTTGTGTGACTGCACTTTCAACACTTATGCGCCACGGCGCTAACGCGTAGCGGGATGACGAATTGCTTAACCGTCATTCCGCCATGAACCGTCATTCCGCCGCAGACCGTCATTCCGCGATTCATTCGCGGTATCTCATCCGCTAACAAGAGATCCCGCTAACACGTAGCGGGATGACGAATTGCTTAACCGTCATCCCGCCACGAACCGTCATACCACGATTCATTCGCGGTATCTCATCCGCTAACAAGAGATCCCGCTAACACGTAGCGGGATAACGGTTGTCGTTTAGCTATAAATGTTTAAGAAATTTACCAAATAAAAAAAAAGGCAAAAGAAGCCCCGTGGTTGGCTAATTACTTACATTATACTTTCAAGTATGGCGTTTTTTTATTCTAAACACTTAATAACCGCGATTTAGTTGCTTTTAAACCGCAACTAATCTAAATTATAAACGTTAAGAAATTTACTAAACAGAAAAAAAGGCAAAAGAAACCCTAGGGTAGCTAGTTATTCACTATCCATTTTTTAAGTTGGCGTTTTTTTATGTTTTAAATGCTTTATAAGCGCATTTTAGCTTATATTAGGTAAAAACCTAGAAGTTTTATAAAGACATAAGGTGCACATAGTGCAAAAAATTAAACATGAGACGCCAGATACGTGAGTTTTTTTGTCATTTAATCTGTACAGAGAAGATAAATAAATAGCTTCAGTGTTTATGATAAGGGGGCTGGCGGAGCTTGTCAAGTAAGTTTTTTCGTTTCTATGGGTTAGTTGGTACGCGCTTTGCCTTTTAACAGATGTAAAAGCACAATTATTACGAACAACATTCCACCAATAACTGATATAGCTCCACCCGCAATAAAACAAGCACGTGCCAACATTGATGAAATACTTGGCAGATCTGCAACCTTCCTTAAAGCACCATACCCACCAAGCCACACAAGGCCAGTGATATGGAGAAAATGCCCTATACTGTAGGCATAAATCTGTAATTTCACAATAGAGTTTTTTACCTCTTTACAGTTTAATTTAGGTAACAGCCAATAAATGAAATTCATAAAAGCTATAGTGATCCCAACTACAGAACCGTGATAATGAGCGGGAATGGTGACATTTCCTTCAATAGTCAACACTCCGAGCACATCTCCATAAGTGAACAACAAAAATGAATGTAATAAATAGTTGCTTTTATCATTAAAAAAAGTTCTGATGTTGCAGCACACTAATATTATCAAAAAGCACGGCAAAACTGCTCCAGCAATCCTCATATGCCAAGTAAAAAACTGTATTAACTTGGCACTATCAACTGGATAAACAAAATATACAAACGGTGCGCCTACAGCTAAAATCGTGTTTATAAATAGTGGTAAAATAGTAATTTTACTGTTTGAAGCTAAACTAACATCACTGATTATTAAATACACTAAAAACATTCCTTGAGTAAAAGCAAACTGCAATAAATGTCCGCCTCCCCAAAAGAGATATTCGTAAAACAAATTCTTATCTGAATGATATAGACCTGGAGGCATATTATTATATGCTAAAACAAAGCAAAGAAATGACGATACAAGTATAATAACCAGTCCAATTTGTCCCATGCAGAGGTATGAGGCTTGCTTATTTGACATATATGCAAGAACTGCATTTATTAATATGCTGGCAATAAATAAACTGAGTCCAAGTAAAAATAATTTGTTTTGTAACACGGGAATATAGTTACTTTTGATAACTTCAGTGTTTGGAACAAATGCAGATATAAACATGAGCAGCATCGAAAGGGTTGATAGAACCCATGAAAAGTTAAACCAACTATTGGTATTTTGTAGGTTTATGATAAAGAGCAGAGATATTATAGAGCACATCCACACCAAAATTGACAAGTTCACGTGTATTACCAGCGCATTATCAAAAATATATTGTGCAAAAGGAACAAGAGAGGAGATAAAAGGCAATCGTAGAAAAATAACAATTATTGACAGTAACCCAGAGCAAGCAAGAGCACATACTGCCAAGAACATCCATTTTCTACAGAGCGGAGCGTTGTCTTGTATATTAAGCACAATCTTTTTTCTCAATTTTGTTCAATACAATATATAACACTGCAATAATACCTAAAACATAGCAATAGTATACGTGTGGCACGACTGCCAAAGGTGAAACTCCAGCAATAGTGCTAGCCAAAAGCAATTGAGCGCCATACGGTATTAATCCTTGAAATACACAAGAAAATATGCCTAGCCATGCTGCACTATAGTGAGGCGGTATTTCATATTTCTTAGCAATATCTCTAGCAATTTCACCGCTAAAAATTATAGCGATGGTATTATTTGCAAGTAAAATATCAAATATGCTGACTATTTTTGCAATAAATAATTGCGCAGTTTTTTGTCCACCACGTTGTATCATAACCCAAGATGAAAGTTTATCTGCAAGCTCCTTAGAATTTTTACCTACCAATCCTGAAAGCCCGCCAACCATCAATGACAGTAGCATAATTTCATGCATACTCATAAACCCCTTAGTGATGTTTTGGCTTAAAAACAATAAACCATAATTGTTGTTATTTATAAATCCAATGATTCCAGCAAAAGTTATGCTTAAAACCAATGCCGTAAATACATTTATTCCAAAGTTTGCAAGCAATATAAGTATTATGTAAGGAGTCACAAGCAATAAAGAATACTCCTTAACTGAAATAGCAGCACTATTGCTTGAGCTATAAAATAATATAATTATTGTGAATATAGAAGCAATTAGTGCTACTTTTGCATTCAGTTTTAATTTTTTCTTTATATCAGCCTTTTGAGACATCACAGATGCAATTGTAGTATCAGAGATAATAGATAAATTGTCGCCAAACATTGCTCCTCCTACAACAGTTGCAACTCCTAAGGAAGGAGAAATCCCAGCTTGTGTCAGTTCAACTGCAATAGGAGCAATTGTTGCAATGGTGCCCATTGATGTACCAATAGCAGTGGAGATGAAAGCTGCTACAAAAAATAATCCTATGAGTAAAAATTGTGTTGGTATAAATGAAAGAGCCAAATTAACTGTGGTATCAGCACTACCGATTGCTTTAGTTACTTCACTGAATGCACCTGCAAGTAAAAAAATGATGCACATAGTGATAATATTACGATCTCTTACCCCATCTAGAAAGGCATACATTTTTTCTTCAGTATTGCCCTTGTATAAAACCCAACCCAGAGCTATGGCAGGAACAATGGCTACCAGTGGAGATAACTGATAAAAAGCATTTGACACGCCAAGAACAGTAAAATATATACCACTTCCTACAAAAAGAAATAGGAACAGTAAAATAGGTAAAAAATTTGTAAGATAAAACATATCTCTACTCCAGCTCTGATAAACGCAAATCAACTATGATATAATTTATATTATTATAAACCACAGTTAGCACCTTGACCAATGTTTTTCTAGAAAGCAATCTACCAGAAAAGGTTTCCATGAAAAGGACTATTATAATATGATTGTTATCATCTACTTGAATTAAACTGGGAGATAGAATAAGTAAAAAATATGAATGACATAACAACAAAGCAAGTCATATCCCTATGGAATGCGCAAGTTGGTGGATTTTTGCCGGATAAAAGAGAAATGGAGATTGATAATATTTTTTTAATCTAATGCTTCAATGTTTCCGACATAGGAAAAGTATCATCTTTACTTTCTATAGAGGAAGGCACACTATTTTGATTATCATCACCATCAATTGGAGTAGTAGGGTGCATTAAAGCAACTTTCATAACTTCATCAATATTCTTAGCAAAAACTACGTTGATCCCTTCTTTGATGCTTGCCGGAATTTCTTGCATATCTTTCTCATTTTCACTTGGTATAATCACAGTTTTGATTGATCCTCTGAGCGCTGCAAGCAATTTTTCTCTCAAGCCCCCGATAGCTAAAACTCTACCACGCAATGTCACTTCGCCTGTCATAGCAACATTTTTGTTAACTGGTATATTTGTCATAAGAGAAACAATAGACGTACATACCGCGCCGCCAGCAGAAGGGCCATCTTTTGGTACAGCACCCTCAGGTACATGCAAATGTATATCATTATTTTGGAATTTTTCGGGCTTTATACCAAAAAATAAACAATTTGATCGAATATAACTATACGCAGCTTTTATAGATTCTTGCATAACCTCTCCAAGCTTTCCTGTGTATTTTATTTCTCCCTTGCCCGGAATTAGGACTGATTCTATCATCAAAATATCACCACCTGTTTCAGTATAGGCGAGCCCAGTTACTATTCCTACTAAACTCTCATTTTCCGCAATGCCAAAGGTATATTTACGTACCCCTAAATAATCTTGTAAATTGTCAACCCCTACGGATATTTTCTTATTTTTATCAGTCAATATTTCTTTAACTGCCTTTCTCATGAGCTTTGCAAGCTCCCTTTCCATACTCCGCACACCACTTTCACGTGTATATAAACGTATCAACTCGTATAACGCCTCATTAGTTATGTCCCATTCCTTCTGATACAAACCATGCTCCTTCTTTAACTTCGGAATAAGGTGGTGTGTAGCAATACTGATTTTTTCATCTTCAGTATACCCGGACAATTGTATAATTTCCATCCTATCACGCAAAGGATGTGGTAAATTTAAGCTGTTTGCCGTAGCTACAAACATTACACTTGAAAGATCAAACTCAACTTCCAAGTAATGATCCGTAAAGTGTTTATTGTGCTCAGTATCTAAAACCTCAAGTAATACAGATGCAGGATCGCCACGCGAATCAGAACCCATCTTATCTATTTCATCAAGCAGAAAAAGCGGGTTGCATGAATTAGCTTTTTTCATGTGTTGAATGATTTTACCAGGCATTGAGCCAATATAAGTTTTCCTATGCCCTCGTATCTCAGACTCATCACGCACACCACCAAGAGCTATGCGAACAAAATCTCTTCCTACTGCTCTTGCCATAGACTTAGCTAAAGAAGTTTTACCAACACCTGGCGGTCCAACTAAGCAAAGTATAGGACCTTTTATCTCTTTTACTCTTTTTAATACCGCTAAAAATTCTATTATTCTATCTTTTACTTTCTCTATGCCATAATGATTTTCATCTAAGATTTTCTTAGCTGCATTTAAGTTAATTTTTGCATCTTTGTACTTTCCCCATGGCAACTCAAGCAACCAATGCAAGTAACTAGATATAACTGTAGCTTCAGGAGAAATGGGATTCATTTTCTTGTATCTCTTCAAATCAGTTATAGCTTTCTCTCTTGCTTCCTGAGAAAGCTTTGTTTCATTTATCTTTTTTTCAAATTCATTGAGTATATTCCCTTCATCACCATTCTCAAATTCGCCTAATTCTTTCTGTATAGCTTTCAATTGCTCGTTAAGGTAGTAAACTTTCTGAGTGCTTTCAACTTGCGATTTAATTGTCTTA
The DNA here is from genome assembly GCF_947251795.1 of Wolbachia endosymbiont (group A) of Anoplius nigerrimus. Taxonomy (GTDB): domain Bacteria; phylum Pseudomonadota; class Alphaproteobacteria; order Rickettsiales; family Anaplasmataceae; genus Wolbachia. Next base: position 607,394 of record NZ_OX366385.1, read on the forward strand.
TATAAACGGTTTTGTGCGTTCAAAATACTTATTTCTCTCTCAATAAAAGCAAAAGCTTTTTTTAAACGCTCTTTTGGGTCATAAGCCTCAAGTATGCTTTGTTTATCCGATACTTTTATATTTAAATGTGAAGCTACTGTGTCTACAAGTTGATCAACTTCTTTGATTTGATCAATGGGGTTAATGGCAACTTCAGGCTGATTTTTCTTGTTTAGCTTACACCAGCTATCGAACGCGTCTATAACAGATCGCCTTAAAGCTTCTAAATCAATATTGTCTTCATCTTCTTTATAATGATTGTCTAACTCTACCCTGGCTTGTAATAAAGTATGAGAGCTAATATATTCTACAACTCTTCCCCTTCTTATCCCCCGGATTATAACTTTTACTGCATTGTCAGGCAATTTTATTAATGGTTGTATAATGTTTGCTAACACACCTACTTCATAAAGATCTTCAGGCTCTGGATTATCAACAGAGCCATCTTTCTGTGCTACAAGAAAAATCTCATTTTGGTGACTACTACTTGTTGCATATTCTAGTGCATTAACAGATTTTTCTCTGCCTATGAATAAAGGCACCATTATATTTGGAAAAATTACTACATCTCTTAAAGGTAATACTGGCAATGCAGTAAAACTAGAGCTTACAGCACGTTCAATGTTCATAATATATGCCTCAAATTAATCATTAACCGTTATAACATTGCCATTATTATTATGATTAACCGTTGCTTTTCCTAATTCTACCATTTTCTTAGTGATTACTATAGTGCTACCTTCAAAATCTCCGTTTCCAGCTGTATACATAACGTCAAGCAAAAGTGATTCCAAGATAGCACGTAACATTCTTGCACCTGTTTTATAGCTTATAGCCTTTTTAGCAATAGCTGATATTGCTTCATCTGAAAACTCAAGGTTTACTTTGCTAAACGCAAGCAATGCTTTGTACTGTTTTATTAGTGCATTCCTTGGCTCTGTCAACACATGTATTAAATCTTCATGATCCAACTCATCTAAAACAGCAGTTATTGGAACCCGCCCTACAAATTCGGGTATTAAACCGAATTTGATTAAATCTTCAGGTTGAACATCATGTAAAGCATTCTTTTTCTTTTGCTCTTTAGACTGACTTATATCTGCTCCAAAGCCAACTGACGTTCCCTTTTTTCTCGCTTCAATAATCTTATCGAGGCCTTCAAAAGCTCCTCCACAAATAAATAGTATGTTACTAGTATCCACTTGTATAAACTCTTGTTGTGGGTGTTTTCGCCCTCCTTGTGGCGGAACATAAGCAACTGTACCCTCCATAATCTTAAGCAGAGCTTGCTGGACCCCTTCACCTGAAACGTCACGGGTTATTGAAGTGCTTTCAGATTTTCTTGTAATCTTGTCTATTTCATCTATAAACACTATACCACACTGTGCTTTTGCAACGTCATAATTTGCAGCTTGTAATAAACGCGACAACACGCTTTCTACATCATCACCCACATAACCTGCCTCAGTTAAAGTTGTCGCATCAGCCATAGCAAATGGCACATCTGAAACTTTAGCAAGTGTTTTGGCTAGCAAAGTCTTACCAGAACCAGTGGGACCAATAAGCATTATATTTGACTTCTCGATTTCAATATCACTTATAGCATGAAATTGTACCATGGATTGACAATGGTTATACATAGCTACAGATAAAACGTGTTGCGCGTGTTCTTGACCTACAACATGCTTGCTGAGAAAATTTTTTATATCCTCAGGTTTCTTTAGTAATAGCTTCATATCAGATATACGATCTGAATTAAAAGACCTATCTTTCTTTTGACTTATTGCTTTATGGGATAATTCTATGCACTCATTACAAATAAACACCTTTAAACCATCCGAGGAGTTAGTAATCAATTTATCTACTTCATCTTGCGCCTTGTTGCAAAAAGAACAGTAGTGTAAATCATTATTGTTATCCATTAACCCACCTTTTGTTTAACTTTAATATTTTCAATTTCAATATCTGTACGCTCAGCTATCACCCTGTCAATTAAGCCAATTTTCCTTGCTTCTTCAGGATCCATGAATTTATCTCTTTCCATCATTCCTTCAATTTTCTTCAGCGAATTTCCAGTATGTTTTTCATAAATTTGATTTAGTTTTTTCTTAACTCGCAAAATTTCATTAGCATGTATTTCTATATCAGTTGCTTGACCATGATAACCACCAGATGGCTGATGTATCATAATTCTTGAATGAGGTAGAGAGTAGCGCTTACCTTTTGTACCAGATGCAAGCAATAAGGAACCCATAGACGCAGCTTGACCTATACATAAAGTTGAAACGTCTGGGTTTATATACTGCATTGTATCGTAGATCGACAAACCAGCAGTTACAACACCACCTGGTGAGTTGATGTACATAAAAATGTCTTTATCGGGATTTTCCGATTCTAAAAATAAAAGCTGTGCTACTATTACACTGGCCATGTTGTCCTCAATAGGACCTGTTACGAAAATTATTCTTTCTTTCACTAGTCTTGAATATATGTCATAAGCGCGCTCACCGCGACTAGTTTGTTCAACTACAATTGGTATAAGAGTCATACCTTTTCCTATTAAATATTATCAAATAATTCCTTTAATTCTTTCACAGAAGCAATCTGCTCTTCTTTACTAACTTTTTCTATTATATAATCTGTCACTTTATACTCAAGCGCTTGCCCTCTAACTAATTCTTGAAATTGTTTGCTTGATTCAAAATGCTTAAGTACTCTGTCAAACGGTACATCCTTACTGACATATTGATTTACAATAACATTCAAAACATCATTTTGAGTTAATGATATTTTATGTTCTGCACTAAATTTCATAAATAACATAGCAAGCTTTACACGTTTTTCAGCTTCTTTACGAGAATCATTTTGAGCACCCAGTTCTCCTTCCATTCTTTGTTGCTCCTGTTTTACTATGTCTGTGGGTAAATCAAAACTATAATTAGCATCCAAATAATCAAATAGCTCCTTTTTAATTAAGAGATTTCTCATTTCGGTGCACTGATCACCAATCATTTTTTTTGCATGACTTATTAGCAAAGAATAATCTTTAAAACCAATACTCCTAGCTATTTCATCATCATTTTCAAAATCTTTGGCAATTTGAATCTCATTAACTCGCACAGAAAAATCAGCTTCCTGTCCTGCAAGGGAAATGGCTTGGTAATTTTCAGGAAATTTCAACTTAAAGTCCTTTGTTTCGCCCTTTTTCATACCAGTTAATTGATCTTCAAAACCATTAATAAATGTGCCAGACCCTAAATTAACGGCAAAATTTTTGCTACTTCCACCCTGAAAGAGTTTATTCCTAATCCGCCCTTCAAAATCAATTATCAATTTATCCCCATCTTTCGCTTGATAAGAAGCATCATCAACAGAGGCGAAATTGGGGAACTTTGTTTTAATAGAATCAATAAATTCTTTTATATCTTCCTCTTCAATCTTTGCTTCAATTTTCTTTAAGTTTATTTTGTCAAGATCTATCATCGGTACTTCAGGCATCGACTCAAAAGATAGCTTGTATACAAAATTGCCCTCCTCATTTTCTTTGCCCAGATCTGGTAATGATATAACATCAACCTTAGGATAAATGTGAGACTTGACTTCAATTTTTTTCATCAAATCACTTGAGCAATAATCAATTGTATTATTTATCACATATTCCAAAGCTTCGTTTTTATAATTTGCAACAACAAGGTCATAGGGCATCTTTCCAGCCCTAAATCCAGGTGATTTTGCATTTTCTGCTATCTCTTGCAACCTGGAATTTACCTTTTGTTTTATATAATCACTACTAACTGTGATTTCATACTCATACTTTAGTTTATCTATACTAAGCTCTTTGTAGGTATATACGCTACTTACTTCGACTGTATTTTGAGGTATATTATTAGACACCATAATTCATTTATTAATATTTTAATTCATATCTTAATAGAGTCATTTTACCAGAATTTAAGTTAAACACAATCCTTAAGAACAGGTTTTTATACAAACAAAAGTGTATTTAGTGATTATAAATTTTCCCTTAAAACCTAAGTTACATGACTTTAAAGTGCGGATAGAGGGACTTGAACCCCCACGAGCAAGCTCACCAGGACCTAAACCTGGCACGTCTACCAATTCCGCCATATCCGCAAGAAATTTTCAGTACCCTATTATAGGTATTCCATTAAAAATATTCAAGGTTTAAAGTCTTACTTAATTTATAGTATTTACACAATCAAAAAAGCTTATTAACATTTCTTAATGAAAGCTCTAAATCCTGAAAATCAATAATGAGATTAATAACAAGCTTCTTACTCGCAATTTTTTTGATTACACAAAGTGGTTGCACAACCCTTATAATAGGTGGTGTGGTGGCTACAGCGACAGCAACAGCAATAACAATGCAGGACAAATCCTTGGGAAATATCATTGATGATACAACTATGATCATCAGAATTAATAAGGGGCTCTTAAAACATGGGCTATTTTCATCCATAAAGGTTAAAGTAAGTGAAGGAAGAGTATTGCTCATTGGAAGTGTTGACACTCCTGAAAAACAACTTACAGCAGAAAAAATAGCTTGGCAGCAAAAAGAAATTAAAGAAGTGATAAATGAAATAAGAGTAATACCAATTCAAATGGCTTCCATGCTAGACACTACTGTAGATGGCATGATAACAGCGGAAATAAGAACAAGACTTTTGGGGAAAAGAAATATTAAATCAATTAATTATAGCGTTAATACGGTTGATAGAGTTGTTTATTTGATGGGTATAGCCCAAAATAAAACGGAATTAAAAGCTGTAATATCAATTGCAAGAAAAGTAAAGGGAGTAAAACAAGTTGTAAGTTATGTACGATATAGGTACAGTAAATTACGCCATTAGGCAAAAATCGCCTTCGAATTATAACATTTGTACAGTTGTGACAATAGGTAGAGAACATAAATGAAAGTTGCCTTTCAGATGGATGAAAATATAAATTTTAAAACTGACACTACATTCGTGCTAATAAAGGAAGCACAAAGGAGGAAGCACGAAGTTTTTGTCTATGCTCCTAACAATTTAGCACTAAAGCTAAACCATCCAATTGCTCTGGCTCAGAAAGTCAGTGTTGATGATTTTAGTTTTATCTCCAAAAAAGATGTAGCTATCAACTTGAATGAAATGGACATCATATTTATCAGACAGGATCCACCCTTTGATATGCGTTACATTACAACAACATATATCTTAGAAAAAACCAGCGCATTGGTAATTAACAATCCAACAGAAATAAGAAATTGTCCTGAAAAATTGATAACTTCATTATTTCCAGAACTAATTCCGCCGACTTTGATCACTGAAAATATATCGATGATTAGAGATTTTTATCACAACTATCAAGATATTATTCTGAAGCCATTGTATAGCTATGGCGGAAATGATGTAATAAGAATACAAGATGAGAATAGTATTCAAGTAGTAGTGGATCTCATGATAGCAAAATACGAATGCCCTGTGATTGCACAATCATTTTGTAAAAACATAGATAAAGATAAAAGAATATTGCTACTTTATGGCCAACCAATTGGTGTAATGAAACGAATTCCAAAAATCAGTGGAGAGATCAGAACAAACATGCGACTTGGAGCAAGTTTTGAGCCCGCTCAAATGAACGATAGAGACAATGAAATATGTAACAAAATTGGTCCTGAATTAAAGAAAAGAGGGCTAATATTTGTTGGTATTGATATTATAGATGACTTCCTGCTCGAAATTAACACAACTTCACCCACGGGAGTAGTTTATATCAATAAATTGTACAATATATCGCTAGAAAAGGATCTTTGGAACGTGTTTGAAGAAAAAGCAAGCAGCCATCAACTAAACCTGTGAACAATCACCTTAACAAACTCAGTAGTCCCATTCTTTATCCCTGTTTTTTCTGTACTATTGGTCATATCACGCAATTTTTGAGAATTATTTAATAGATCAAATAGTACCTCTGTTAGATTTTTTTTTGCTTCACTATTCTGCTCAACTATTATAGCTGCTCTCGAGTCTTCAATATATTTTGCGTTATAAAATTGGTGATTATCTTTTGAGTAAGGATAAGGAATATATATAGCAGAACGCCTAGCAAGAGTGATCTCTGCTATTGAAGTTGCTCCTGCTCTGCTAATTACCAAGTGAGCATTGGCCAGTCTATTCTCCATATCATCAAAAAATTCACTCAATTCACAATCGATCTTTTCACTTTTGTATAGACTCTTGACCTTGTTTACATTTTTCTTCGTACATTGCTGCGTCACTCTAATTTTCTTTTTCATTTTAATAGGTAAATCACAAATTACGCTGCTTACTACATCATCAAAAAAATTTGCACCTTGGCTGCCTGCTATGACCAATATATTTAGGATTTTCTCAGTGCTAGAATGGCTCTGTGCTTTTATATCAACAAAATTTCCTGTAAAAATACATTTATTGCCCTCTGCATATTTAGTCTCCGGAAAGCTGGTTGCAATTAATTTTGCACTCTTGAAAAAGAATCTATTTACTCTCCCTAAAACTGTGTTTTGTTCATGTAAAATTATAGGTATAGAAAGAACTCTTGCTGCAAGAAGAGTTGGAAAAGAAGCATAGCTACCAAAACCAATGACCGATTTTGGTTTTAATTTTCTTACTTGATACAGTGCTAACACAGAGCTGTATATCAAGAAAAGGAAAAACTTAAATTTGTTGCCGCTTGATCTACGTAATGGTAAGGTGTAGCTTTCTATGTCGGTATTTTTATTTGTTTTTTTATCAGTGAATAATATGCAATTGTATCCTTGTGTCTTTAGTGCTTTTGCTAAAGCTATGGCCGGAAAGATATGCCCACCTGTGCCACCTGTTGCTAAAATAATATCCATCTGTAAATAATAAATCCTAGATTGTTAACTGTTATTTAACAATTTGCACGTAGAATTTTATTAAGCTTTATGATAGTTGAGTTAAAAATGCCTAAAAGTAATAGTAAAAAAGAACCTAATGAGAAAAATAAATCTCAAGAACAAAGAGAAGGCAGAAGCGGAGGTTTTTTAGAACTGCTAAAAAATATAATAAAAATTCTTTTCAATTCGGTTGTTGACCTACCTGAACACGAGCAGCATAATAAAATGAAAGGCACTAATCTACAACAAGGTTTGGATACTAAAGGAAAAGGCCCAGAAGATCTTCATCCAAAGGCAAAGCTTAAAGTCAAAGAAGCAGCTAAGGGATTGAAAGAAGAGTTACAGAATTCTGATGCTGGTGGTAATCAATCTATTGAAACTAAAGTGCCTAATCAAACTACTACTCAAGACATTGACAACTCTAAAACGATGGAACGTTAGTTCAACTATTTAACATCTGCAGCAAGCACTGATTCGTGTATCATCTCTGAAATGGTTGGATGAGGAAAAATCGTAGATTTTATGTCGAAGTCTGTTCCTTCTAGTTGCTTTGCAAGAGCAAAATTGCTAATTAACTCCGTTACTTCTGCACCTATCATGTGGCTACCCAGAAGTTCGCCTGTCTTTTTGTCTATAATTGTTTTCACTAACCCTTCAGTTTCACTGAGTGCAACAGACTTACCATTAAAGTTAGAGTGAAATTTTCCTATTTTTATATCATACCCACCTTTTATTGCCTGTTCCTCAGTAAGGCCGATGCTCGCTATTTGTGGATGAGAATAAGTGCAATTTGGTATGCATTCTTTTTTTAACGCATGAGCATTTTTACCAGCAATCTTTTCAATGCAGATCACGGCTTCATGGCTCGCTTTATGTGCTAGACATGGTGGGCCAGCTACATCACCTATTGCATACACATTTGATTCACTAGTTTCATACCATTCATTCGTTTCAATAAAGCCAGAAGGGCTTAATTTAATTTTTGTATTTTCTAAACCTATATTTTCAATATTTGCTTGAATTCCAACTGCAACAATCACCCTATCAAATTCTTTGCTTTCACCACTACTTAGTAGCACTTGAGCAGAGTCTTTACTTTTAGTAAGAGCTTTTACGCTACTGCTTGTATATATTTTTATTCCCTGTTTTGTGAATATTTCTTGTGCTAAATCTGAAATGTCTTTATCCTCCAGCGGCAAAATACTGTCTTTTACCTCTACAATTGTTACATCAACTCCCAAAGTACTATAAAAACTTGCAAACTCTATTCCAATTGCACCAGACCCTATAATTAGTAGCGATTTTGGTAATCTCTCTGGAGTCATAGCATGCTGCGCATTCCATATTAAATCTCCATCTGCCTCTATTCCAGGCAGATTCCGTGCCCTCACGCCTGTTGCTAAAATGATATGCTTGGAAACAATTTCTTGTTCTTCCTTATCGCTAACGACTTTTATAGTACTATTGCCTGCAAGTTTACCAAAACCTTGATGAACTTTGATGTTATTTTTTTTCATCAAATATGCAACGCCACTTGATAATTTATCAACAACGTTTCTTGAGTATTTCACTATTGATTGTATATCAAAACCCGCTCCCTTTACTTCTATACCAAACTCTTTTGATCTTTTTATTAGCCTATAAACCTCAGATGCTCTAAGCAGTGATTTTGTTGGTATACATCCCCAATTTAAGCATATACCGCCTAAATTTTTTTCTTTTTCCACAATTGCAGTTTTAAACCCAAGCTGTGCCGCCCTAATTGCCGCTATATAACCACCAGGACCGCTACCTATAACCGTAATATCATACTCATTCATCAGTTTTCTTCGTATTCAAAAAGATTATATATAACAGATGGAACCCGTATGATCAATATTCAGGTAGCTGACAACATAGAAACGAAAAAACTTGCTTGACAAACCTCGCCAGCCCCCTTATCATGAAACTGAAGCTATTTTATTTAACTTCGCAATCTCTGCAGCAGATTAAAATGACAAGAAAACTTGTATTTGGCGTACTATTGTTTAATTCTTTGCACTATGTGCACCGTATGTCTTTATCAAATTTCTAGGTTTTTACCTATACAAGCTGAAACGCGCTTATAAAGCGTTCAAGACATCACCCAACGTCAAATTTTAAAATAGAGAGTGTAATAACTAGCTACCACGGGTTTTCTTTGCCTTTTTTTCTGCCTAGTAAATTTCTTAAACATTTATAGCTAAGGTTAGTTGCATTTAAAAGCAGCTAAATTGCAGCGTTTAAGACTTAAAAAACGCCAATACTGAAAATAGACAATGACTAGGGTTTCTTTTGCCTTTTTTTTTATTTGGTAAATTCCTTAATATTTATGGCTAAACGACAATCGTCATCCCGCTACGTGTTAGCGGGATCTATGTTAAGGTATGACGGTTAAGTAAGGGATCTATGTTAAGAGATACCGCGGCGGTATGACGGTTAAGTAGGGTGTCATCCGAGTAGCTGACACTGGGATCTAGAAAAAAAGAAGCTGGATCCCAGTGTCTGGGCACTGGGATGACAAAAAAGGGGCTACTCGGATGACACCCTGACAACCGTCATCCCGCTACGTGTTAGCGGGATCTATGCTAAGAGATACCGCGAATGAATCGCGGTATGACGGTTCGCGGTGGCATCTCGTCATCCCGCTGCTTGTTAGCGGGATCTAGAGATACCGCGGCGGTATGACGTAGGGGTTGCCGAGATTCCAGTGCTTGACACTGGAATAGGTGTGTGTATTTGTGAAAAAAAATCTCCATGAAATTTAATGTGGTGGGACTAGTGCGATTCGAACGCACGACCTTCGGATTAGGAGTCCAACGCTCTATCCTGCTGAGCTATAGTCCCATGTTTTCTACCATTTATGTAAAGTTATAGCAAAAAATCCTTCTCTTTTCTAGATTTCTTGCATAACCAATTTATGACGACAAGAAATATTTCTGTACTTCTTGAGTATAATGCTATTATATTTAATAACATGGTTTAAGTAAGATTAATGCTAGTTAACAACATTGGTTATTTCTATAACAATCAAGACGACTTTGCTTTAAGCAATATAAACATTAAAGTAAAAAAAGGAAGTGTTGCATGTTTATTGGGGCATTCTGGCTGTGGCAAGTCAACAATTTTGAAATTAATTGCAGGGATAGAAAATCCAAAATCTGGAACTATTTTTATAAATGATAGGTTAGTTGCAAGCAATAAGGCATCAGTCGCTATAGAACATAGAAATATCGGATTGATTTTTCAGCATTCTGCATTATTTCCTCATAAAACAGTAGTAGAAAATATAACCTTTGCTATCCGCAGCTCTTCCAAGAAAGAAAAGCACCTAATTGCATTGGAAATCTTGAAGTTACTCAATATAGAAAAATATGAAAATATGTACCCTAACGCCTTATCTGGAGGACAGCAACAATTAGTTGCAATAGCAAGAGTGATGGCACAAAACCCTGATGTTGTGTTGTTAGATGAACCATTTTCTAATTTAGATATACTGCTCAAGTGCCGAATAAGACAACATATATTGTCCCTTTTTAGAAGTAAAAATATCCCTGTGCTAATGGTAACTCATGACCCGCAAGAAGCATTGAAAGTTGCAGATTTTATCTACGTAATGAAAAATGGTAAAATTATTCAATCAGGAGTTTCTAGCGATATATACCATAAGCCTAAAGACGATACGCTAGCAAAGTTTTTTAGTGAGCTCTCTTCTACTCTACAGTTAAGCGAAAAGTTTCCACTTATTCGCTGCAAGAAAATAATCTAGTTTGGGATTGTTATAAAATAATTAAAAAACCTTGATTTATAATTAAATAAAGGTGATATAATCTATGTGTTACTTGACACTAGTCAAGTTTTAATATTTAAAGGTCAATATTTTAAATGGAGGTGAAAATGAGTTTAGGACCATGGCAATTGTTTCTAGTCTTAATAATAATTTTAGTTCTGTTTGGTGCAGGCAGATTACCGCAAGTTATGGGTGATTTAGGAAAAGGCATCAAAAACCTTAAACAGGAGCTTAAGGACTCAGAAAAATTATCGTCTAATGAACCAGATCGTTAGCGTCCTCATACTTCGTGACATGCACCTTAGTGCATGTCATCTGTTTAAAAACTTAGTCAGGTTAAAGAATGAAAGAGATGAAGTGTTGGTATGAAATAAATAACAAATATTGAAATACAGCAACAACTATGTTAGCTTAGGAGGAATATTTTATTAAAGGATAATTGTGCAAAAAAGTGAGAAACTAACTAAAGATAAAAAACTAGCTTCTGATATTCTAAAAGAGGTTGCAGATACCAATAACAATGATAGCGATAAAGTAACTTTGTTTGACATTAAAACAGCTTTGCATGAGCGCGGTTTTGGTATTTTAATAATCATCTTCTCCTTGCCGCTATCGGTGCCTATACCGGTTCCACCTGGTTATACAACTATTCTTTCTATACCTTTAATCTTATTCTCACTGCAGCTTCTATTTGGATTTGATTCTCCTTGGATGCCCAGTTGGCTAGAAAGAAGATCTTTTCAGCGTTCAACACTAGCTCTTGTGGTAGAGAAAACTTCCCCTGTATTAGAAAAAATAGAAAAATTCATGAAGCCAAGACTATCTTTCATTTTCTATGGGCCTGGTGAGAAGATTCTGGCTTTTATGATGTTGCTTTGTGCAATAATAATAGCTCTTCCATTACCTTTTACTCACTTCCTTCCTGCAATTGGCACAACTCTTATTTCACTTGGTATTATGAGTAAAGACGGGTTTCTATCCATATTGGGAGTTTTAGTGTCATTGTGTGCATTGTTGCTCACTCTTGTTGTAATAGTCAAAGGACCACAACTTATAACCGGAGCACTTTCTCTTCTTAAAAGCTTTACAACACTTTAACAAAAGAACGAATTACTAGCACAAAATGAATAATGCATATTGAAATAAAACAATAATTGTGTTAAGAATTATTTTTATCAAAGGTTTTTCGTGTCAAAAAATGATAAGTTGACTAAAAGTGATAAATTAGCTTCTGATATTCTAAAAGAGGTTGCAGATACCAATAACAATGATAGCGATAAAGTAACTTTGTTTGACATTAAAACAGCTTTGCATGAACGCGGTTTTGGTATTTTAATAATCATCTTCTCCTTGCCGCTATCGGTGCCTATACCGGTTCCACCTGGTTATACAACTATTCTTTCTATACCTTTAATCTTATTCTCACTGCAGCTTTTATTTGGATTTGATTCTCCTTGGATGCCCAGTTGGCTAGAAAGAAAATCTTTTCAGCGTTCAACACTAGCTCTTGTGGTGGAAAAAACTTCTCCAGCATTAAAAAAAATAGAAAAGTTCATGAGACCAAGAATGTCTTTTATTTTCTATGGGCCAGGTGAAAAGATTTTAGCTTTTGTAATGTTGCTTTCTGCATTATCGATAGCTCTTCCATTGCCTCTTACCAACTTCATTCCTGCAATTGGTACGACTCTTATTTCGCTTGGCATTATGAGTAAAGATGGATTTTTATCCATATTGGGAGTTTTAATATCATTGTGTGGGCTATTGCTTACTCTTGTTGTAGTAGTCAAAGGGCCACAACTTATCATTGGGGCATTTTCTTTTCTCAAAAGCTTCGTATATGGTTAGGCTTTACAACACCTTAACAAAAAAAAAGGAACTTTTTACACCAATCGATCAAGATCATGTGAAAATGTATGTTTGCGGACCAACAGCATATGACACAGCACATATAGGCAATGCACGTTCTGTTGTTGTGTATGATGTGTTATTTCAGCTACTTAAGTTTTGTTATGGCAAAGTTACCTACGTGCGTAACATAACCGACATTGATGATAAGATAATTAATGCAGCAAGTGAAAAAAATAGCAACATAGAAAGTATAACCACATATTACATTAAAGCTTTTCATGATGATATGGAAAGCATAAATTGTGCAGAGCCAACACACGAGCCAAAAGCAACGGAAAACGTAGATTATATTATAGAATTAATTGAACATTTGCTGCAATCGGGCCACGCTTACGAATCTGACAAACACGTGTATTTTAATATAGAATCTTACTATGAGTATGGTGCTTTATCAGGAAAAAAAACTGATGAATTGGTTCCAGGTAGCAGAGTTGAAGTTAATGAAAATAAAAAGCACCCTGGAGATTTTGTGCTGTGGAAGCCTGCAAGTGATATTGACTACAAACTTTCAAGTTATTGGGATAGCCCATGGGGAGAGGGCAGGCCTGGATGGCATATAGAATGCTCAGCAATGTCATATGCTTACCTTGGCAAAGATTTTGATATTCATGGTGGCGGCATAGATTTACAATTTCCTCACCATGAAAATGAAATTGCACAGAGTAAGTCTGCATTTGCTGGATCAATGTTTGCAAAATACTGGATACATAACGGCTTTCTTACAGTAAATGAAGAAAAAATGAGCAAGTCCTTATTTAATATAGTCAAAGTAAGGGATTTGCTAGATAGTGGAATAAAGGGTGAAGTAATACGCTATGCACTGCTCAAAACTCACTACAGAAAACCACTTGATTGGACAGAAAACGTTATTTCTGACGCACAGGAAACCTTAAATAAATTTTATCGGCTATCACGTGGTTTAGATACAATAAATATTGATGAAAGTAACGCAGAGATTTCTGAAGATTTTATAGACGCTTTAAAAAACGACTTAAACATTCCTGAAGCTCTAGCTATATTACATGAAATGGCTGCAAAAATTAACAAAATGAGTAATGAAAGTGAAAAGCTTAAATTAACTGAGAGTTTTGTTAAGAGCGCCAGATTTATTGGTCTTCTTGAGTCAAGTTATCAAGAGTGGTTTGCTGCTGGTGTGAGTCATCAAGAAATAGAAAGATTGATAGATTTAAGAAGAGTAGCAAAACAAAATAAAGATTATAATACTGCAGACAAAATAAGGGATCAGTTGAAACAAATGGGGATTACAATTTCTGACAATGAAGATGGTACAACAACCTGGTAAACTCATATGGAAAATTACTTTCTGTTATTCACAGATAGTCTAGTATCATCATTAGTCTTACCCATACATCAAGGTTTTGTGTTCAATACCATGCTTTATTTCAGGTCGTATTACACTCCACTACTTATGTTATTTTTTGGAGTACTAGGATCAAGCCTTGGTGGAATAGTTAATTGGTACTTAGGTAGAATAACAATCTCTATACGAAAATCATACCACAAACTAGAGAACGAGCATAAAACACCAAAAATCGTAAGAAATCTACTGATTTGTGCAGTTGCATTACTTTCGTGGGTGCCAGCACTTGGAAGTGTGATTCAAATTTTATCAGGTTATTTCAAGTTAAACCTTTATATCCTTGCCCCTTTAATCATTCTATCTAATTTCTTCTATTTGTTATATCTAATACTTACTTTTGGCGTATAACAGCTATAGTACTGCAGCTATTAAAGCCCACTTCTGTCATCCTATGCCCTGATAGAAGCGGAGCTATAAATTAAATGCAAAATTTCAATAGTCACGGGATGCACCATGAGCTAAAAGCAATTCCACAAGATCCCTATGATCAAAATCAGTGGCATAATGTAATGCTGTCATTCCCCTATTATTCTTAGGCTCTGTGGACAAAAAATATGAAAAGAGAGAAAAAGATGGTAGTTTAGCCTAATAGGTAAAAAATGGAGAAACTACCATATGCAATATTACATCAAAGAGGAAAATTGGAAACAAATTTTAGAGTTCATAAAAAGCGTAAAAGGAATGCACAGCAAAGATGAAAAACGTTTAAGAATATTCATAGAGGCAGTGTGGTACATAGTGCGAAGTGGTTGCCAATGGAGACTTTTACCAAAAACTTATGGTAATTACAGGAGTATACATAAGCGATTTAAAAGATGGTGTGAAAGAGATGTCTGGAAAAAATTGCTTGAATATACTAAACAAGAGCCTGATTTAGAAGTTGCTATAATCGACGGTACGATCATCCGAGCCCATCCATGTTCATCTGGATATACAAAAAACTCCAAGGATCAAGAAGCTTTAGGGAGGAGCAAAGGTGGCTTTACAACTAAAATACATGCGCTTGTCGATGCACTTGGAAATCCACTTAAATTTACTCTGACTCCTGGTCAAAGAAATGAAATTACGCAGGCACAAGTGTTGACCGAAAGTATCTATAACTCTACTGTAGTAGCTGACAAGGGCTACGATAGCAATGCCTTTGTTACAAGTCTTGAAGACAAGGGATGTACAGTAGTTATTCCGCCAAAACGGAATCGAAAAGTGCAAAGGTATTACGATGAGCATATCTACAAAGAACGTCATTTGATTGAGTGTTTTTTTGGTAAAATTAAAAATTTTAGGCGCATTTTTTCCAGATTTGATAAAACTGCTGAGGTTTTTATGGGTTTTCTCAATTTTGTTGGAGCTCTTGTATGGCTTCTCTAAAATTTTGTCCACAGAGCCTAGGCGGAAAGGACATTTTTTATCCATCACACGCATGAGAAATAATATGAGCCACAACTCTTGATAGTCAATACCATGGCGAGAGCATTTTGACCCACAAACAGGATAAGTTTCAAGCATCCTCAACCTCACATAATTTTAAAAATAGTACCGACAAATAGTAAAAAAGTTATATGTCATGATATACAGATATCGTAACAAAGACCTTGGAATATCTACGAGATGTGCTGTTATGTAAATAAAAAAATGTGACTAATTACTTAATCTTTCACTCAAAATTGAATTCACCACATCGGGGCTGGCTTTTCCTTTGGTAAGTTTCATAACTTCACCGACAAAGAATCCGTATAATCTTGTTTTACCGCTTTTGTATTCTTGAACTTTATCTTGGTTGCTATTGATGATTGTGTCGATAACTTCTGATATTTGACCTTTATCGATTATTTGCTTTAGGTCTTGCTCTTCTATAATTGAAGATGCAGGTTTGCCAGTTTCAAACATACTATCGAACACTTGTTTGCCAAGTTTAGCAGAGATTGTTCCATCAACGATAAAATCTAAGAGCTCGGACAAAGCATCCGCTTTGATTGGAGAGCTCACAATATCAATACCTGCTTTATTCAAACGACCGAAAAGCTCTACAGTTAACCAGGTAACCGCGAGCTTTGAATCATGTTTTTTTATCAATTCCTCAAAGTAATCAGCGGTTGCTTTATCGGAAGTAATAACATCCGCATCGTATTCGTTGATACCTAATTTTTCAATGTATCGCTGCTTTTTCTGCTCTGGCAACTCAGGCAAAGATGATTGAATTAAATCAATTTTCTCCTGGCTTACCTCAACAGGTAATAAATCAGGCTCAGGGAAGTATCTATAGTCGCTTGCATCTTCTTTGTTTCGCATCACTTTTGTTTTTCCCGAAGCAACGTCAAACAATAAGGTATCTTGACTTATTTCTTCCCCACCTTCTAAAATTTCAATTTGTCTTTGTATTTCATAGTCTATAGCTTGCACAATATAACGTATCGAGTTCAGATTTTTTATCTCACAACGAGTGCCAAATGTGCTACTGC
Organism: Wolbachia endosymbiont (group A) of Anoplius nigerrimus; assembly: GCF_947251795.1. Classification (GTDB taxonomy): domain Bacteria; phylum Pseudomonadota; class Alphaproteobacteria; order Rickettsiales; family Anaplasmataceae; genus Wolbachia. The sequence goes on from NZ_OX366385.1 coordinate 623,887, forward strand.
CTTTTAGGCGGACAGAAACATTTGCATCACAACGAAGTGATCCCTTTTCCATATCACCATCACATGAACCAATGTAACGCAAAATCTGCCTCAATCTTTTCATGCATTCTGCAGCTTCTGCAGATGAACGGAGATCTGGTTCTGAAACAATTTCCATTAAAGCAACCCCTGCACGATTTAAATCCACATAAGTTTTGTTTTCCTCATGAACGCTCTTTCCTGCATCTTGCTCTAAATGAATTCTCGCAATTCTTATTTCCTTTTCATTGTCGTTGATAAATACTCTACCATTTTTAACTATTGGCTCAAAAAATTGGGTTATCTGGTAACCTTGCGGTAAATCAGGATAAAAATAATTTTTCCGATCAAAGTAAGAACACTTATTAATTTCTGCAGAAAGTGCAAGACCGGTGCGTATTGCTTGCTCTATGCAGTAATAATTTAGTATTGGCAGCGTACCTGGCATTGCCGCATCAACTAGAGAAACTTGAGTGTTATGCTCAGCACCAAACTCCGTTGATGAGCTAGAAAATAGCTTCGTATTAGAAGAAACTTGAGCATGCACCTCAAGCCCAATTACCGCTTCCCAATCCTCTTTCGTCATGTATTTTATTTAAATGATAATCTTAATATTCTGCAAAATTAACACAAAAAGTCAAAACAAAACTCATGTTAGCTAAGTGGTATGCAGATTGTTCTACCCATAGAAACGGATTAAATGCAAAACTTGCTTGACACCCTTCGCCAGCCCCCTTATCATGAAAATGAAGCTATTTATTTATCTTCTCTGTACAGATTAAATGACAAAAAAACTCACGTATCTGGCGTCTCATGTTTAATTTTTTGCACTATGTGCACCTTATGTCTTTATAAAACTTCTAGGTTTTTACCTAATATAAGCTAAAATGCGCTTATAAAGCATTTAAAACATAAAAAAACGCCAACTTAAAAAATGGATAGTGAATAACTAGCTACCCTAGGGTTTCTTTTGCCTTTTTTTCTGTTTAGTAAATTTCTTAATGTTTATAATTTAGGTTAGTTGCGGCTTAAAAGCAGCTGAATCGCGGTTATTAAACGTTTAGAATAAAAAAACGCCATACTTGAAAGTATAATGTAAGTAATTAGCCAACCACGGGGCTTCTTTTGCCTTTTTTTTCACTTGGTAAATTTCTTAAATATTTATGGCTAAGAGAGCCCAAGAGAGGTCAGCGCGTGACGCTGGAATCCCAAAAAAAGGATGATGTCATCCGAGTAGCTGACACTGGGATGGCTTTGTTGCGTAGCAACCGAAAAAATCTGGTGGCTACTGACAAAATTCATTATAAATAACCATTTAACTGTTGAAGAAAAAATATGCCACAGAAAATGAAAGTCAGTAACCAAAATGAATATAACAAATTTCTCCAGGAAAGAGGAAATATTTTTCATTATATCAATGAAGCCATAGAAAATTGGTATGAAAATAGTCCAAAAATGCAAGGCGGCAACTATATTTACAGTGATAAAGTTGTGATTTTGGTGCATATAATTGTCAATCTTTTTAGAATTGGTTTAAGACAAACGGTGGGGTTTATAAAAGGATATCTGCAACAAATAGGAAGAGATTTGCAGCTATTCACAAGCATCAAAAGAAACTTAATATTAAGATCAATGATTGCAGAAAATAATATGGAAGACATCGAAATTGCTATAGATAGTACAGGTATCAGCATTTACAACAATACCCCTGAAGGAAAATAGCGCTGACAGAGTGGCTATGAACAGACAAGAAAATTGCATGTAATGTTGAATATAAACTGCAAAAAAGCCATAGCTGTAAAATACAGTAACGGTCTGATCACTATGGAGCTTGCGATTTGCTTAAAGAAGTTCATGTCATAAAAGCACTATATGCAGATAGGGCATATGATAGGCACAAGTTTTATAAATTGTGTAACGAATATGATATAAAGGCAAAAATTCCACCAATAAACAATGCGGCAGAACATCCAGAAATAGATTATATGTCTGACAGAAATGCTGCTATTAGGTTAATAAAATTATACGGTGAAGATGGCGTGAAAGAATGGAAAAAAGAAGTAAATTATGGGAAAAGATCTTATATTGAAGGGTTTTTCTCAAGATTAAAGCAAATATTTGGATTCAGCTTTAGGAATAAATCCGAAGTAAATCGCGAAAAAGAATTGCTGATTAAGTGCTATTTGCTTAATCAATTTACTGAAATTGGTATGGCTAAATTTGAAATGGCTACATGATATTTATCGTAAATTACTACCAGTATAAGGTGCGATGCAACAAAGCCCACTGGGATCCAGTTCACAACTGTACGAACATTGTGATTTGAGCCTACCACTAGGCTCTGTGGACAAAATTTTAGAGAAGCCATACAAGAGCTCCAACAAAATTGAGAAAACCCATAAAAACCTCAGCAGTTTTATCAAATCTGGAAAAAATGCGCCTAAAATTTTTAATTTTACCAAAAAAACACTCAATCAAATGACGTTCTTTGTAGATATGCTCATCGTAATACCTTTGCACTTTTCGATTCCGTTTTGGCGGAATAACTACTGTACATCCCTTGTCTTCAAGACTTGTAACAAAGGCATTGCTATCGTAGCCCTTGTCAGCTACTACAGTAGAGTTATAGATACTTTCGGTCAACACTTGTGCCTGCGTAATTTCATTTCTTTGACCAGGAGTCAGAGTAAATTTAAGTGGATTTCCAAGTGCATCGACAAGCGCATGTATTTTAGTTGTAAAGCCACCTTTGCTCCTCCCTAAAGCTTCTTGATCCTTGGAGTTTTTTGTATATCCAGATGAACATGGATGGGCTCGGATGATCGTACCGTCGATTATAGCAACTTCTAAATCAGGCTCTTGTTTAGTATATTCAAGCAATTTTTTCCAGACATCTCTTTCACACCATCTTTTAAATCGCTTATGTATACTCCTGTAATTACCATAAGTTTTTGGTAAAAGTCTCCATTGGCAACCACTTCGCACTATGTACCACACTGCCTCTATGAATATTCTTAAACGTTTTTCATCTTTGCTGTGCATTCCTTTTACGCTTTTTATGAACTCTAAAATTTGTTTCCAATTTTCCTCTTTGATGTAATATTGCATATGGTAGTTTCTCCATTTTTTACCTATTAGGCTAAACTACCATCTTTTTCTCTCTTTTCATATTTTTTGTCCACAGAGCCTAAAATTTGTTTCCAATTTTCCTCTTTGATGTAATATTGCATATGGTAGTTTCTCCATTTTTTACCTATTAGGCTAAACTACCATCTTTTTCTCTCTTTTCATATTTTTTGTCCACAGAGCCTAGGGTGTCATGCCAGTGCTTGACACTGGCATCCAGGAATTTTATTAAGTTGGTGAGTATAAAAGTAGCTGTTTTATGTTAAAATGCGACGTTTTTGATGATTATGGAAAGGCTGGATCCAAGTGTCGGAGCACTGGGATGACATCCTCCCTTATGGAAATTGCTCTCAAATCACAATGTTCGTACAGCTATGGAATGAATCGCGGTATGACGTAGAATCAGCATTAGCTATAACACAACACTTTTATACTCACCAAATCAGTTTGCTTGCTTACAAGCAAACTTTCCTGAATCCAAGTAGTCAAGCTACTCGGATGACACCATTATAGAGTGAACCAGTGTCGGCTACTTGAGTGACACCCTTTCTAGCAGAAACTGCTCCTCAAATCACAACGTTCGTACAGCTGCGTTTTAGATTAGGCACTAATGTATTACTTCCAATACCTTCTTACCAATCACTGCAGGGGTTTCAGCAATTGCAATCCCGGCGCTCCGCATAACTTCTAGTTTTGCACCAGCACTTCCACCACTGGAAGAGATGATTGCTCCAGCGTGTCCCATACGTCTTCCTGGAGGTGCTGTTTGACCTGCTACAAAACCAACGATTGGCTTTTTAGTTTTTTCTGTTTTCACAAAATGTGATACATCTTCTTCTTCGTTTCCACCTATTTCACCAATAACTACAATACCATGAGTATCGTCATCTTTTAAAAAGAGCTCCATACAGTCGACAAATGTCATACCATGAACTGGATCCCCCCCAATTCCGATACACGTGGATTGACCAAGACCAACAGCGGTTGTTTGTGCTACTGCCTCGTAAGTTAAAGTTCCGGAGCGAGACATAATTCCTATGTGTCCACGCTTATGGATATGGCCAGGCATAATTCCTATTTTGCACTCTTCAGGCGTAATAATTCCCGGGCAGTTGGGACCAACCAATCGACTTTTTGAATCAACAAGCGCGCGCTTAACTTTCACCATATCAAGTATAGGAATGCCCTCTGTAATACAAACTATCAATTCTATTTTTGCATCTATTGCTTCAAGTATTGCAGCAGCAGCAAATTTAGCAGGTACATATATTACCGTGGCATTCGCATCAGTTTTTTCTCTAGCTTCTGCTACAGTATTAAAAACCGGTAAATTAAGGTGAGTGCTACCACCCTTTCCAGGAGTTACACCGCCAACCATTTTTGTCCCGTAGTCAATAGCTTGCTCTGAATGAAACGTACCTTGTGCACCAGTAAAACCCTGGCATATTAATCTTGTATCTTTATTTACTAAAACGGACATGCTTTATTTTACCTCTTTTACTATCTTTTGCGCAGCATCACCCAGTTCATCTGCAGCAATAATATTTAATCCTGACTCTTCTAAGATTTTTTTTCCTTCCTCAAAATTAGTACCTGATAACCTAACCACTAAAGGAACTTTAATGCTCATTTCTTTTGCAGCAGCAACAATTCCACTTGCGATAATATCGCAATGCATTATACCACCAAATATGTTAACCAGAATTCCTTTTACGTTGCTATCAGACAATATGATTTTAAATGCTTCAGTTACAGTTTCTTTACTCGCTCCACCACCAACATCCAAAAAGTTAGCAGGCTCTGCTCCGTAGTATTTTATTATATCCATTGTTGCCATGGCAAGACCTGCGCCGTTTACCATGCAACCAATACTGCCATCCATTTTGATGTAACTGAGCCCATACTTTGAAGCCTCTATCTCTTCTTTTACTTCTTCATCATAATCACGAAGTTCCATAATTTCTGGGTGACGATATAAAGCATTATCATCGAAATTAATTTTTGCATCGAGCGCAATAAAATCTCCAGAATTTGTTTCAACCAGTGGATTAATTTCAATTTGGCTCGCGTCAGTTGCAATAAATGCATCATATATTTTTTTTGTAATATTTGATATCTTTTCTATTTGTTCTGGACTCAAATGAAAACTGCTGCTTAACTTGCTGCTATCAAAACTTGTAGCAGAATCAATATCAAATTTCACAATTTTTGCAGGAGAATTTTTTGCCACTTCTTCGATGTCCATTCCACCTTCTGAGGAAAATATGAATATTGGCCTACTGAGCTTCGGGTCGATTACCAGGCTTAAATAATACTCTTTCTTAATGCTTGAGCCTTCTTCAACGTACACTTTTCTTACTTGCTGCCCGCTTGGCCCTGTTTGATGAGTAACTAAAGTCATACCAATCATGTCCTTTACAAACTGTTGAGCTTCTTCAACTGACTTTGCTAGCTTTACGCCACCAGCTTTACCCCTACCACCTGCATGAATTTGAGCTTTAACCACGAACACGTCAGATTTTAATTGACTTACTTGAGTCTTTACTTCTTCCACAGATGTAGCAACAAAACCTTTTGGCACTGGGACATTAAATTTATGCAAAACTTCTTTCGCTTGATATTCGTGAATATTCATAAAATAACCAATGATAAACTATTAACTTGAGTACAAACTACCAACCATAACGCTGCCTTCTGCATTCTTGCTGGTGCCTCTTTTTTCTCGCTTCAGCTTTCTTTTTAGCTGTTTTTTCTGATTTTTTTTCATGATATTGTTTTTTCATTTTCAACCCTCTTCCTTCCTTTTGAATTGTTTTTTTCAATACTGGAAGAGCTCTATCTACATCACCATAATGGACTGATACTTCAATCAAACTCTATACCTCCTTCGGTAATCATTTCAAAATTTATTTATAAATTAGAAAACTAACATTGTCAATTATTTTATAAACTTGAGCGTTAAAATGTAATATGCCGTAATTTACATGGCAAATGATGTCATTCCAGTGTCAGCTACTTGCTTACTGATGGAAATTGCTCTTATGTTACAGCGTTCTTACAATCGTACTAACATCGGGGCGGAGAGATTTGAACTCCCGACCCTTTGGTCCCAAACCAAATGCGCTACCAGGCTGCGCTACGCCCCGACTTCTTTACTCAGAGTATCAATAACTCAGGCAAAATGCAAGATTCATTTGTTTATTTTAGAAAAAATATAATATAAGATTTAATATTATCTTAGAATATGTTTTTTATTAGCTCCTCTTTAGTAGCAAACTGCTTCGCAGGCGGCCTATAGAGTTTGTACAGTTAGCGCGTGCAACACTGAATCAGATTTCTCTATGGCCCAAACCTTAGCCATATTTAAAAATCTAGCTACACCAATTGGTGAAAGTTAGTGCAGCAACTACAGCAGTATCGACCCTTAAAATTCTTTTTCCTAGACTCAATTTTTGACAAAACTTATCGGCAAGATCAAGTTCATAAGATGAAAAACCACCTTCAGGGCCAACAATAATAGCAACATTTTTCTTACCTTTCAGCACTTTATCAGCTTTACCTGTTTCATCACATAAAACAAAATTTTTACTCTGGGAATCAGGCAACTCACAAAAATTAATAGGAGGCAAAATCTCTGGTATACTCATCCTACCGGATTGTTCCGCAGCTTCGATTGCCTGTAATTTTGCTCTACTTAGGTTAATGTTTTTTACTACTGTACGTTCCGTTGAAATAAATTGAATGCAGGTTACTCCCATTTCAGTTGCCTGTCTTACTATGTTGTTCAAAGCGGCACTTTTTACCATGGCACAATATAAGTATAAATTTTCCTCATGTTGCTGTTGTTTAGTGCATTCTTTGAGTGTGACTTCTGTCAATTTACGCGATATATTAACTACTTCTCCTAACCATTCTCCATCCTTTCCATTAAAAAGAGAGAGATTATCATACTTCTTAAGCCGCATTACATTGCAAATATAGTGACTTTGTTGTGGATTAAGTGCTAAACTCACGCCTTGTGATAAAGCTTCTTCAACATAAAGCCTAATTTTTCCCATTCAAAACTTTAATTATATTCTACTTGAGTGACTCTTACGGGATTTGAACCCGTGTTACCACCGTGAAAGGGTGGTGTCCTAACCACTAGACGAAAGAGTCAATGCGAATTAATTCAAGTTATATTGATTATGCACATAAAGTCAATTCAATTGTTTTACGACACAAGTAGTTTTTGTGAAATCCCAATTTATAATAAGAGTGATTTACACCCACTTAACAAGTGGTGGCATTGACATCATAATTGCATCTGGATTGCCGTCAGTCATTAAACCAAACCTTGTGCCACGATCGTATAACAGATTGAATTCTACATATCTGCCACGTTTTATTAATTGATTTTCTCGTTGTTCTTTTGTCCAAGATTTTTGTATATGTTTACGTATGATGTGCAAATAAATTTCCAAAAAGGCTTCACCTACTGCTTTTGTGAACTCAAAATCATTTCTCCAATTGCCAGAACTCAGATTATCATAGAAAATACCACCAATGCCACGCGGCTCTTTTCTGTGTTGTAAGAAAAAATAGTTGTCACATTGCTCTTTAAATTTTGGATAATATCCGGTGTCAAATCTATCACATGTCATTTTGATTGATTCATGAATATACTTGCAATCTTCTTCATTTTTATATATTGGCGTAAAATCCATCCCTCCACCAAACCATTGTTTTGAAGTATATATCAGCCTTGTGTTCATATGTGCTGCAGGGATAAGGGGCGATTGCATATGAGACACTAAAGATATACCGCTTGCCCAGAACTCTCCGTTACTTTCACTTGCACCAGGAATTTCATTGATGGCTGAATCTGCAAATTTTCCGTGTACTTTTGAAACGTTTACTCCAACTTTTTCAAAAACATTGCCAAAAATAATTGTAGATTCACCACCTCCACCACCTGGGCGATCCCACTTTCTTTTTTCGATCTTTGGCTCTACGGATGATTGTTTTTCAATTAATAAGAAAGATTCTATGATCTTATCTCTTAGTGCACAGAACCACTTAAATGCTTGTGTTCTTTGTTTTTCCATAATATCCTTTCGCTAGCTTATTAACATTGTTATATCTGATATTTAAGAACCTGTACATGATCTCAAGAAAGGAATAAACTAAGAGATAATGCATATAAGTTAGGATATATGAGGAGTTTATACCCAAGTAATATAAGTCGGGAAAGATTTGAGATTATATTACCAGATCTAGAGTCCTGTAGAAAAAAAACAAAACCAAGAAAACTTGATTTGTATGATGTATTTTGTGGAGTGTTATACGTTCTGAAAAGCGGTTGTCAGTGGAGAATGCTACCAAAAGAGTTTCCAAAATGGCGCAATTGTTACGACTATTTTAAGAAGTGGAGTGAAAAACCAGATGCAAATAAAGAAAGTGTTCTGGAGCTGGTGTTAAAAAAAAATAGTTGGCGTAGTCCGACAAAACAATGGTCGGAAAGAAAAAACCAGCTTCTGCATAATTGATGCACAGAGTGTAAAAAATGCAGATACTGCTGAAGAAAAAGGCTACGATGCAGGCAAAAAGATTTCAGGAATAAAACGCCATATTGCAGTAGATACGCAAGGTTTGCCACATGCAATTTATGTAACAACAGCAGAGATAACTGACCGTAGCAGTGCTGTGAGAATGGTAGAAAATGCAAAAGAAAACCTCTCGGGAGTTAAAAATGTACTGGTTGATGCAGGCTATACGGGAGAGAATTTTGCAACACAAATAAAAGCAACTATTGGTGCAACTGTTGAGGTAATAAAACGCAGTGAATTACATACCTTTGCTGTATTGCCAAAAAGATGGGTTGTAGAGCGTTCTTTTGCTTGGTTGGAAAAATGTAGACGGTTATGGAAAAATTGCGAGCGTAAACTCAACACCAGCTTGCAAATGGTAGTTCTTGCTTTCACTGCTTTGTTCCTCAAAAGATTATGAACAGGTTCTAAGAGAAGATGCTCGTCTTGTTCAAAGCTCTCAGGTGTCAGAGCATAAAATCTCTCACATTTACCATATTCACTTAATATGCATCCAACATAATTGTCGTTATTTAATCTTTTTATTCTAAAGCGGGGGTTAGTTCTTTTAAGATTAGTGCCAAACTCATCTGTTACAACTGTAGCATTTCTAGAGGATAACAGCAGCTTTTCATTATTAAAACTAGCAGCAATATTGTTCAATATTCCTATAGAATTATTAGAGGGATTATATATTTTGACACTCTTGTAATTGTGCGATATTAAAAAATTTTCTCCAGCGCTTATTCTAAGCCTTTTATCAGGTGAACTTTCAAGTTCTTTTAAAATAAGATTTATGTCTTCACTACTCATTATATCTTTTGGATCTATCAGGACCTTACTCTTTATTAACGGTACAAGGTTGATTGAACATTCGTTAGTATAAGAGTAAATGTACTCATGACCTCGATATTCTATGAAATTGCTAGGTATGGAATCGAAAGTAGCAATTTTTACAGTGTTTGGATCATGGTAATAGAAGTAATAATATTGACCTGAATCATTAACCAAAGCTAGATTATAATCATCTCCTGCTTTTTCTAGGCTCTGTGGACAAAAAATATGAAAAGAGAGAAAAAGATGGTAGTTTAGCCTAATAGGTAAAAAATGGAGAAACTACCATATGCAATATTACATCAAAGAGGAAAATTGGAAACAAATTTTAGAGTTCATAAAAAGCGTAAAAGGAATGCACAGCAAAGATGAAAAACGTTTAAGAATATTCATAGAGGCAGTGTGGTACATAGTGCGAAGTGGTTGCCAATGGAGACTTTTACCAAAAACTTATGGTAATTACAGGAGTATACATAAGCGATTTAAAAGATGGTGTGAAAGAGATGTCTGGAAAAAATTGCTTGAATATACTAAACAAGAGCCTGATTTAGAAGTTGCTATAATCGACGGTACGATCATCCGAGCCCATCCATGTTCATCTGGATATACAAAAAACTCCAAGGATCAAGAAGCTTTAGGGAGGAGCAAAGGTGGCTTTACAACTAAAATACATGCGCTTGTCGATGCACTTGGAAATCCACTTAAATTTACTCTGACTCCTGGTCAAAGAAATGAAATTACGCAGGCACAAGTGTTGACCGAAAGTATCTATAACTCTACTGTAGTAGCTGACAAGGGCTACGATAGCAATGCCTTTGTTACAAGTCTTGAAGACAAGGGATGTACAGTAGTTATTCCGCCAAAACGGAATCGAAAAGTGCAAAGGTATTACGATGAGCATATCTACAAAGAACGTCATTTGATTGAGTGTTTTTTTGGTAAAATTAAAAATTTTAGGCGCATTTTTTCCAGATTTGATAAAACTGCTGAGGTTTTTATGGGTTTTCTCAATTTTGTTGGAGCTCTTGTATGGCTTCTCTAAAATTTTGTCCACAGAGCCTAGCTTTAATTGTAGTCCTTGAGATAAATTGGTTAGTATGCTGTTCATCGGATTGTGTCTAAAGTTAGATATGACAAAATGATCCTTATCGAAAACGTAAGATGTGAAAGGTAAGTTAATTCTTTCTTCGTTATTTATTTTGACAGCTACGAGCTTACTTCTACTATCACAAGCAGTATCTCCTGGTTCTAAATTAAAACGCACTTTTGCCTCCTTTACGTTCTATACTTTAAATGTAGTTAATTTACAAATACTAATTATTTATTAATAATGGTGATATGTAAATATAGTTATAAAATAATTGTTACAATTGAATTTCTTCCTGGTTTCTGTTGTCATCATAACATTAAAAACACTTTAAGAAAGCTGCTTAGTTAAATTAACTTGGACAAGTAAATAGCAGTTTTGCAGCCTGTTTTTATGAATGAAGATAAAATGTTGTAGCCAAATGCGCTTTCAGCATTGTGCTGAATTGCAATATCTCTGTGTTCTAGCTCCTCATCGCGGAATTTACTTATAGTCTCTCTTAATTCCCCATCTTCTAAATGTGAAACTTGCTCTTTGTAGTGCTCCCCTATAACTTCTTCAACTGCAGCAGTGCAAGCCATAGCAGCTTTTTTGCCCATAATGGCAGTTGCAACGCCAAGTGACACTCCTAACACACGCCAAACTGGCAACAAAACAGTAGGACGAACTTTTTGCTCTTTGATTTTCTCATTAAAATAGTGAAAATGCTTTTTTTCCTGCTCTTCCATTTCAATTATTTCATTGATTATAGAAGATTTTTTAAGAATAAATTTTTGACCAGAATAAATGCAAATAGCTCCATATTCTCCAGCATGATCTACTCTAATTGCCTGTTGCAAGAACCGATTGTTGCTGTACCTTAAATTATTTAGATTTCTTCCTTTCTCCACAATACACCTTACCTGATACGAACAGAGCTACTATGAGATAAATTAAATTCCATGTTGCTAAAGAAACACCTAGAACATAATGAGGTCTGTCACAAGATGGAGAGTAATTAGGGTTTAGTAGATTATTTCTGAGCTCTTCTATACTAACGTTACCACTTGCTTGCTCTGTACAACCTAAAACATCATGAAATAAGTGGAGTTCAAGGCCTACATGATAAAAAGATATTATTGCACCTACGAGATAACTGCAAAACATTGCATAGATTAGAATTTTGTTGTCTTTAAGCATGCATACTACTGCAAGTAACCCTGCAACATAGTAAACTACCCGCTCGTATGTACATAACTTGCATGGCAGCATGTTGAAAAAATATTCTAGCACATATGCAAAAATTAGAGCAAAAGCACTTAATAGCAGAAAGATTGTAGGAATTCTGGAGTTATTACACACGACTTTAAGTAAATTACCTCTGAAAGTATAAAGCAGAGTATTCATTTTGCATAGGGATTTTTATTTTTTTTCAAAAGTAGCCTAACTGGCACACCATCTACGAAGAAATTTTTTCTAAGGTCATTAATTAAATAGCGTTTATAACTTTCATCAATACTTTCAGGTATGTTACATATCAAAGAAAAAGCTGGAGGTTTAGTACCAATTTGAGCGATATACTTCATTTTAACTGCTTTGCCTTTTACAAGCGGATGAGAGTGCCTATCTAAAGCATTAATTAGCCACTTATTCAGTTTTGCAGTGCTGACTTTCTTGTTCAAAGATTCACTCACTTCAAGACACTTATCTATCACATCACCGCAGCGCATGCCTTTTAACGCAGAAACTGTTATAGTTGGCACTTCCAAGAATAACCGAGTCACTTCCTGTTGTTTGACAAATTTTATTAACTTACTTCTGTCATCCTTACCTATTAAATCCCACTTATTTAAAACAACAATAATCCCTTTCCCTCCCTTAATTGCAGCTTCACCAATTGATAAATCCTGCTGCTCAATACCAAGCAGGGAGTCTAGCATTAAAACTACCACATGAGAGCGCTTGATTGATTCTAAGCTTTTTTCAACAAATCTTGATTCTAAGCCATCTATAACATTCGCCTTTCTGCGGATTCCGGCAGTGTCAATTAGAGTAATTAACTCTCCATTATGATCATATACAATATCTACAGAATCACGTGTGGTGCCTGGCTCTGAACTTGTTATTAGTCTGTTTTCTGCAAGTAAACCATTTAAAAAAGTTGACTTGCCTACGTTTGGGCGACCGATTATCGAAATTCTTAATTTACCGGACTCATTAGAGCTCTTATTGTCATCCCAGTGCTTGACACTGGGATCCATACTATTTTTTTTCTGGATTCCAGTGTCAAGCACTGGAATGACACCGAAAGGAGGACTATTTGCACTGATATTTTCAATAACACTAGCCAACGCATCATAAAGATCAACCATGCCAAGATTATGTTCAGCTGAGATGTATACCGGGCCAAGAAAATCAAAAAACTGCAAATAATCAACATTTTCAGACTTATGACTCTCGCATTTATTTGCTATCAGTATCACAGGTTTATTTATTTTTCTCTTCAGCCACTTTGCAAATTCTTTGTTTCGCTCACTTTGCACTTTTGCATCAACAAGAAAGAAAATTATATCTGTACTCAATAAAGAAAATTCGATTTGTTCAATAACTTGTAGTGAAAAATTAGTTTGGTCGTTCCATCCTCCTGTATCTATAACTTTAAACTCCAAATCGCTAATTCTGCCTATTCCTTCTCTTCTATCTCGTGTGACCCCTGGAATATTGCTGACTACCGCTGCTTTTCTTCCCACCAATCTATTAAAAAGAGTTGATTTACCAGCATTTGGTAGGCCTACTATAGCGATTTTTAGCATAATTTAAGAGCACCTTCTATACACAGTAAATTATAACCGAAATCTTGCAATTTAACTATTGACTTTATAGATCACGCGAGCACACTATAACTAGAATTTCTTGTTTTATTATGTCAAGTATGGGGGTATATGGTAGGCCCACTGCCATTAAGTTAAGGAAAAAAGATAGATTTTATGGGATAATGATGTATACCAATAAGTTTAAAGGTAGTATGAGTAAAAAAGGGAGTAATAAAATTTATTCAAAATGAATTGGCAAGCCTAGAATTTATAGAATCCCATAAATCATCTTCAAAAGATTTTATGAGAAAGAGGAAGGTATCTTTTATTGACATATTTATCTTAATTTTAAGAAAAAGTGTAAAGTCGCTGCAAGAACGAATTTATTTTATATAGGAAAAAAGACTATACCGTTACTGCTAGTGCTTTTAGTCAAGCAAGAAAAAAAATGAAACACAGTGCATTTTCAGAAATTAACGAAGGTGTGGTTTCCTTGTACTACCAAGACCAAAATTTAAAACTTGCTTTGGCTTTCGACATTTTTGCTACGGAATCAGACATTGATTGCATTATGGATAAAACTATTTTTGATGAACACTTTGGTGGTAAGAAAAGGAAGAAAAGTTGATCGCAATAAGGTACCTTATCTTCGTTCGTTCAATTATCAAAAAAGGGTTAGAAAACACATATTTTGACTAGAGGTAGTATTCATATCTTCTGATAATAACTAGGCTCTGTGGACAAAATTTTAGAGAAGCCATACAAGAGCTCCAACAAAATTGAGAAAACCCATAAAAACCTCAGCAGTTTTATCAAATCTGGAAAAAATGCGCCTAAAATTTTTAATTTTACCAAAAAAACACTCAATCAAATGACGTTCTTTGTAGATATGCTCATCGTAATACCTTTGCACTTTTCGATTCCGTTTTGGCGGAATAACTACTGTACATCCCTTGTCTTCAAGACTTGTAACAAAGGCATTGCTATCGTAGCCCTTGTCAGCTACTACAGTAGAGTTATAGATACTTTCGGTCAACACTTGTGCCTGCGTAATTTCATTTCTTTGACCAGGAGTCAGAGTAAATTTAAGTGGATTTCCAAGTGCATCGACAAGCGCATGTATTTTAGTTGTAAAGCCACCTTTGCTCCTCCCTAAAGCTTCTTGATCCTTGGAGTTTTTTGTATATCCAGATGAACATGGATGGGCTCGGATGATCGTACCGTCGATTATAGCAACTTCTAAATCAGGCTCTTGTTTAGTATATTCAAGCAATTTTTTCCAGACATCTCTTTCACACCATCTTTTAAATCGCTTATGTATACTCCTGTAATTACCATAAGTTTTTGGTAAAAGTCTCCATTGGCAACCACTTCGCACTATGTACCACACTGCCTCTATGAATATTCTTAAACGTTTTTCATCTTTGCTGTGCATTCCTTTTACGCTTTTTATGAACTCTAAAATTTGTTTCCAATTTTCCTCTTTGATGTAATATTGCATATGGTAGTTTCTCCATTTTTTACCTATTAGGCTAAACTACCATCTTTTTCTCTCTTTTCATATTTTTTGTCCACAGAGCCTAGAAATATAGCTAAGAACCTGTACATAATTGATGCTCAGAGTGTAAAGAACGCAGATACTGCTGAAGAAAAAGGCTATGACGCTGGTAAAAAAATCTCAGAGCCATATCGCAGTTGATACTCAAGACATGCAATTTATGTAACAACTGCAGGAACAACTGACCGCAGCAGTGCTGTGAGGATGGTCAATAATGCAAAAGAAAACCTTTCTGGAGTTAAAAATATACTGGTTGATGCGGGCTATATAGGAGAGAATTTTGGTGCAACTGTTGAAGTAATAAAGCGAAGTGAATTTGAACAGGCTCTTACAAAGTGTACAAAAAACGTTTACAATCAACGTTCAACGTGATAAATTAAAGACGGTTTATTCCTCGGTAGCTCAGTGGTAGAGCAGTTGGCTGTTAACCAATTGGTCGCTGGTTCGAATCCGGCCCGGGGAGCTCTTCTCTATGAAATTCTAGTGTTAATCTTATATGGGCATTAAATCAGTCGTTTTATGTATACTAGATGGCTGGGGAAATGGAGTAGAAAGCAGTAAATACAATGCTATCAGCAACGCAAATCCACCCTGCTGGCAATATATTAGCTCTAATTATCCAAAATGCAGTTTATCCGCCTGTGGAGCTGATGTTGGGTTACCTGGTGGTCAAATAGGTAATTCAGAAGTTGGCCATATGAATATTGGCAGCGGTAGAGTGGTAATGCAAAGCCTTCAGCGTATTAATCAAGAAATCGGAACAATAGAAAACAATGTAAATCTACAAAGTTTTATTAATGATCTAAAAAGTAAGAATGGTATATGCCATCTAGTGGGATTGGTGTCAGATGGCGGTGTTCATTCGCATCAAAAGCATATTTCAACTTTAGCAAACAAAATATCACAGCATGGAATCAAAGTGGTGATACATGCATTTTTAGATGGCAGAGACACATTGCCGAATTCAGGAAAAAAATGCATTCAAGAATTTGAAGAGAATATAAAGAATAATGACATAAGAATTGCTACTGTTTCCGGGCGTTATTATGCTATGGACCGTGATAACAGGTGGGAGAGAACAATTGAAGCTTATGAGGCTATCGCATTTGCAAAGGCACCTCGTCATGATAATGCAGTATCGTTGATTGATGAAAATTATCAAAATAACATAACTGATGAGTTTATAAAACCCGCAGTAATAGGTGAATATCAAGGTATAGAACCAGAAGATGGAGTGCTGTTGGCTAACTTTCGTGCTGATCGAATGATACAATTAGCAAGTATTTTGCTTAGTAAAACAAACCATACTGAAATAGCAAAACTCTCTTCAATTTTAAGCATGATGAAATATAAAGAAGATCTCAAAATTCCTTATATTTTTCCTCCTATATCTTTTGCTAACACTTTAGGACAGGTAATAGCAGACAATAAATTGCAACAATTACGTATCGCTGAAACCGAGAAATACGCTCATGTGACTTTCTTTTTCAATTGTGGGAAAGAAGAACTTTTCTCTGGTGAAGAAAGAATACTTATTCCCTCACCAAAAGTTCAAACTTATGATTTGCAGCCCGAAATGTCAGCCTTCAAGCTCACAGAAAAGCTTGTAGAAAAAATTCACTCCCAAGAATTTGCACTGATAGTTGTAAATTACGCTAATCCTGATATGGTAGGGCATACAGGTAATATAAAAGCAGCCGAGAAAGCTGTGCTAGCTGTAGATGATTGTCTTGCAAAAGTGCTGAGTGCTGTTAAAAAGTCAAGCAACACCGCATTAATTGTTACTGCAGACCATGGTAATGTGGAATGCATGTTCGATGAAGAAAATAATACACCTCATACAGCACACACTCTAAATAAAGTGCCATTTATTGTGTCTTGCGATAATCTAAAACTAAGAGACGGAAGGTTATCTGATATTGCCCCTACTATTTTACAGCTACTTGGAATTAAGAAACCGGATGAAATGACAGGCAGTTCGTTGATTTCTTGCATTACCCTCTGTCATTCCAGCTAGGCAGCGTTATGCACCGGAATGACATCAAATAGATGTGTTTTAACTTAATCCAACTTTTAAATTTTTCGCTGTTAGTACTAATGATTCATTAAAGAAGCTGTCAATATCACCAATACTATCTATATTTTTTGTACTGATAGATTGGTCAATTCTTTTGACCAAATTAGATAAAACTTTATTAGGGCCAATTTCAACAAATTTGTTAATGCCATGGCTTGCCATATACAAAACCATTTCTCTCCATCTCACTCTGCTTATGACTTGTTTAGCAAGCAAAGTTTTTATAACTTTGGGATCACTCTCCTCTTTAGCTGTAACATTTGATATCAAAGGAACTATAGGACGGGTTATTTTAATACCCTCCAAAAATTCCAAAACTTTTTCATCAGCAGGTTTCATAAGAGATGAATGAAAAGGCCCACTAACCTGTAATTTAATTAATTTCCTCACACTCGAGTTTTTGAATAAATCAGGTAACATTCCAAGAGCTTCTCTAGTGCCACTTATAACCACTTGTCCGCCACCGTTATCGTTTGCAATTTCACAAATTCCTTCAATTTGAGCTGATTTCAATATATCTTCTACTTCACTTATCTCTGCTCCAAGCAATGCGACCATTCCGCCTTTACATTTCACTGAAGCCTCATGCATTGCTTCGCTGCGAACTTTTAGCAGCTTGACTGCAGACTCAAGAGTCAATGCCCCTGCAGCGCATAGCGCTGTATATTCACCGACTGAATGCCCACAAACATATTTAATTCCATAATTAGAAAAAAGAGATTCACCAAACACATGCTCGGTAACACGTAGCGTCGCGATTGACACTGCCATTATAGCTGGCTGAGCATTTTCTGTAATGGTTAATTCTTCAATAGGACCGTTGAAGATTAAATGAGACAGCTTTCTACCTAATATGCTATCCACTTCATTAAATACTTGTCTTGCAACGGAAAACTCACTATATAAGCTCTTTCCCATTCCTACAAACTGAGAGCCTTGACCAGGGAAAGCAAAAATCATGATAGTTATTATTTATTCCTTATTAAATATACTACTTTATTTATTTTTTGTCAATATTTTAGAATAATGATTGACTTAGTGAATTAAGTTCACTAGAATATTAACTGACTAAAAGTTTATAAGCAACAATGACAGAAATCAATTATCATAAAGTTACCATCGTTATGACAGACGGTCAAGAGTTTGAAACTCGTTCCACTTATGGAAAGGAGGGAAATAGGATAAAACTCGATAGGGATCCTCTCACTCACCCTGCATGGACTGGAAGCTTGACAAGCGGGTCAGCAAGTAAAACTAGCAAATTAGCTAAGTTTAACGATAAATATGGAAGCATTTTCTAATTTTCCTCCTCTTTAAGTTTTAGAGAGTTTACTGAAGCATGCATAAATACAAAAATATAGGCTATGTTGCTTCTCCATCACCGAAATCGCAGGAAGTATCTAAACTATTAAAGAAACTTAATTTTATCAATATAACAGAAGAAAATAAGTCCGAAATCGATCTATTGATAGTTGTTGGCGGTGATGGCTTTATGCTACGCACCTTGCATAATTACGTTATAGAAAACAAAAACACACACGTATACGGAGTAAACACTGGCAATGTTGGGTTTTTGATGAATAAATGCTTTAGCTGCAGTGAAGATTTAATTGATCATATAGAGCATGCAACTTCAACTCAGTTAACTTTGCTAAAAATGGAAGCAACAGACACAAGTGGCAAGAGATATCATTACATAGCAGTAAACGAAGTATACGTTTTTAGAAAAGCGAACCAAATAGTAGAGATGAATATTACTATTAATGATAAGCTAAAAGTAGAAAAATTTAGAGGGGACGGAGTAATATTATCTACCCCCACAGGCAGCACTGCATACAACTTCTCTGCCGGTGGCCCAATCTTGCCGCTAAATTCAAATTTACTTGCACTCACTTCTATCAATAGCTATTACCCAAGGCATTGGAGTGGAGCGTTAATATCAAACGATACAATCGTACAAATTGACATTAACGACACAAAAAACCGTCCAGCACTTGTAGTATCAGATTACAAGGAGTTTCATAATATATCACAGATAAAAATACAAAAAGACCATGAAAACACAATAACTTTGCTTTTTGACAAAGATTACCCTCTGAATGAAAGGATCTTTGATAGACAATTTCTATACTAATAATGTATCTGTTCAGATACATGGCTAATGTACAAATATTGAAACAAAAATTCCAGTGCCCCTGTGATGTCATTCCAGTGCTTGACACTGGAATCCAGCTTTTGATCGAAAATGTTGTATAGTACACAATCAAATTTTCTGGATCCCAGTGTCTGGGCACTGGGATGACACCCATTTGTTCCTATAGTTGTCTTTTCTCGTCTACCTTATTTTGCCACTCTGCTAAACAGATACATTATCTGTAAATTGGTATTTACTACATCTTAATAACTATAGCGTAATTAACCAGCATAGTAATTAATTTTGGAGTGAATATGCTAGGCTCTGTGGACAAAATTTTAGAGAAGCCATACAAGAGCTCCAACAAAATTGAGAAAACCCATAAAAACCTCAGCAGTTTTATCAAATCTGGAAAAAATGCGCCTAAAATTTTTAATTTTACCAAAAAAACACTCAATCAAATGACGTTCTTTGTAGATATGCTCATCGTAATACCTTTGCACTTTTCGATTCCGTTTTGGCGGAATAACTACTGTACATCCCTTGTCTTCAAGACTTGTAACAAAGGCATTGCTATCGTAGCCCTTGTCAGCTACTACAGTAGAGTTATAGATACTTTCGGTCAACACTTGTGCCTGCGTAATTTCATTTCTTTGACCAGGAGTCAGAGTAAATTTAAGTGGATTTCCAAGTGCATCGACAAGCGCATGTATTTTAGTTGTAAAGCCACCTTTGCTCCTCCCTAAAGCTTCTTGATCCTTGGAGTTTTTTGTATATCCAGATGAACATGGATGGGCTCGGATGATCGTACCGTCGATTATAGCAACTTCTAAATCAGGCTCTTGTTTAGTATATTCAAGCAATTTTTTCCAGACATCTCTTTCACACCATCTTTTAAATCGCTTATGTATACTCCTGTAATTACCATAAGTTTTTGGTAAAAGTCTCCATTGGCAACCACTTCGCACTATGTACCACACTGCCTCTATGAATATTCTTAAACGTTTTTCATCTTTGCTGTGCATTCCTTTTACGCTTTTTATGAACTCTAAAATTTGTTTCCAATTTTCCTCTTTGATGTAATATTGCATATGGTAGTTTCTCCATTTTTTACCTATTAGGCTAAACTACCATCTTTTTCTCTCTTTTCATATTTTTTGTCCACAGAGCCTAGCACAGAAAGTGGTTGTTAAAACACAACGTTTTCGATGAGATTATATGGAAAACTGGATCCCAGTGTCTGAGCACTGGGATGACATCACAGGAGCACTGGAATGACACCTTCCTGCCCAGTTCATGTTGCTATAAATATTAAGAAATTTACCAAATGAAAAAAAAGGCAAAAGAAGCCCTAGTCATTGTCTATTTTCAGTATTTGGCGTTTTTTAAGTCTTAAACACTGCAATTTAGCTGCTTTTAAGCCGCAACTAATCTAAATTATAAACGTTAAGAAATTTACTAAGCAGAAAAAAAGGCAAAGAAAACCTAGGGTAGCTAGTATTCAAATTCTCCCTTGTCTATTTGACGTCTTTTACTGTCTTAAACGCTTTATAAGCGCGTTTTGGCTTGTATAGGTAAAAACCTAAAAGTTTTATAAAGACATGAGGTGCACATAGTGCAAAAAATTAAGCATGATTTACGCCAAATACAAAGTTCCCTTTGTCGTTTTAATCTGCAGATTGCGAAGATAAATAAATAGCTTCAGTTTTATGATAAGGGGGCTGGCGGAGTTTGTCAAGTAAGTTTTTTCGTTTCTACTTGGGTAACATCTTTGTGTTTTAGGCAACTGCCTTCGAAAACAGATGCCCCGGGTTATTCTAGATTTACTCACTTTCTTTCCCGTGAATTCCCTTTGAAGTTGAATATTGAAAATTGACTGGAGAGTTGTGGATTACTTTGTATATGTCATAACAAGCCATGGCGCTCTCGGCGAAACCATTTAGTATCAACTTGAGTTTGCCTGAATAAGTAGCTATATCTCCGATTGCATATATTCTATCTCTACTGGTTTTTAAGGTAGTCGGATCAACAACTATGCGGCCATGTTCTAACTCTATACCCCAACTGTTTATTGGCCCAAGATTCATTGACAATCCAAAAAATGGCAGCAAAAAATCAGTGGATATTTCTTTTTCTTCCTTAGAGGCAATGTTTTTTACTATCACTGCGCTCAACTGCCCGTCATTTCCGGCTAGTTCATGTAATTGATATGGCACTACAAGTTCTATTTTTCCATCAATTTCAAGTGATTCTAATTTATTTCTAGTTTCAGGAGTGCAGCGAAATTCCTTTCTCCTATGTATCACATAAATTTTCTTTGCAACTTTAGAAAGTTCTACAGTCCAATCAGCTGCAGAATCACCCCCCCCTGCAATGACTATAGTTTTGTCCTGAAAATCAGAAATTTTATTTACACTGTAAAATACAGATTTATTTTCATATTCTAATATACCACTTAAGGGTGGACGGTTAGGTTCAAACATTCCGTTACCTGCAGCAACAATAACAGCCTTACATTTTACCTCTGTGCCTGTATTAGTTATGATAATAAAGCTTTGATCGCAGTTATTCGAAATCTTTTCTACTTTTTGACTTAAATGGTAAATAGGCTTAAATGGCGAAGATTGCTCCATTAGTCGCTCAATTAATTTTTGGGCAGTAATTACAGGATAACCAGGTATATCATATATTGGCTTTTCTGGGTAAAGAGCTGTGCATTGTCCTCCTGCTTGATCCAAAACATCTATTATGTGACATCTCATATCAAGCATTCCCGCTTGAAAAGCAGTGAATATTCCAACAGGCCCTGCACCTATTATTACGATATCGGTTTCCATATTCAGATGGTGATCTATTTATAGATATTAGCTTTCTTTGCTAACAAGGTCAATTTACAAAGGGATGTATTTTTAAAAGATGTGGCTAGATTAGACAAGATTTCCAGCGTTATGAACCACATAAAGCTCTAAAAATCAGCTAACATAGCGAGATGCTGTGCGGACGGAATGGGATTCGAACCCATGGTACGCTCATCACGTACGTCAGTTTTCAAGACTGGTGCCTTAAACCGCTCGGCCATCCGTCCATTTCTTTTCTATCACAACATTTTATTTTAAGCAATCTATAAAAGCTTTACTTGCCCACGCAAAAGTTGCTAAACACACTACTCAATATTTCCTCAACATCAATAATTCCAATTACTGCACCAAGTTCAAATGCAGCAAGCCTCAAATCTTCAGATATCAACTCAATTGGATTATCGATATTAAAACGTTGTAAATGTTCCAGTGCTTTCTGCATGTGACTCCTATGTCTTTGCCGAGTAATCACAGGAGTGTCTCTATCGCGCCCAAATTTTTCCTCTGCCTTCTCTTTTATGAGAGAGATCAATTTGTTTGTACCTATTTCCTTTAGAATAGAAATGGGTAAAAGATCTATGCCATTAATTTTTATATTGTGATTATTGATAACATCGTCAGCTTTGCTCAATACATAAATAGTATCGCTATTTACAACGTTGCAATTGATATTATAACGCTGTTCAAAAGGAAATAGTTCTATTCTTAAATCAGCTTCAAAAGACCTCTTTTTTGCTCGACTTATGCCTTCTGATTCTATCGGGTCTGAACTCTCACGAATTCCAGCAGTATCAGAGAGAATGATTGGGTATCCGCCAATGTCAATATGAGCTTCAAGTATATCTCTTGTTGTGCCTGCATATTCAGAAACAATGGCAATATCACGCTTGGCTAAGAAATTAAACAGAGTTGATTTACCGACATTTGGTTCACCAGTTATTACAATATGTAAACCCTCACGCAACCTTTCGCCCCGTCTATTATCATTTAAATGCTCTTGTATCAATCGCACGAGAGATTGCACTTCATTATTAATTTTTTCCAATTCACTTTTTTCTGCCCAAATGTCCTCTGGAAAGTCTATATATGCTTCGATTTTGGATTGTATCGTTATCAATCTTTGCCTCCAATTGCTGTATAGTCTCTCCAATTCTCCTGATATCTGCTTAATCGCTTGTTTAGCTTGCATTTTCGTCTCAGCATCAATTAAGTCTGCAATTCCTTCTATTTGAGTTAAGTCAAATTTACCATTTAGAAAAGCCCTAAGTGAGAATTCTCCAGGCCTGGCCATAACGAAAATTTTTGATAATTCCTCCAAGATGATTTTTATGACTGCCTTACTTCCATGCACTTGTAACTCTATAACATTCTCGCCAGTGAAACTGTTTGGAGCAGGGAAATAGATGATTATTCCATTATCTATCAATTGATTGAAATCATCATATAGATCAACTAAAGTAGCAAATCTTGGTTTAATTTCTTTCTTAATATGAAAATGATTTAAAGCTTTAAGCGCGTAGTTGCCTGAAATTCTGATTACTGCAACTCCTGACTTACCCAATATGGTCGATAAAGCGAAAATAGTTTCATTTGTGTTTGTCATTATTTATATAAACTACTTAGCAATCTTACACTTAAGAAACCAAAATACCTAATTTGAAAATATTCAAAATTTCTATCTATCTTGCTAGTTTATATTAATGCAGTACTATCATACTAGTGAATGTATTATATAGAAAAGCTGTAAAAGTCACCCAGATGAAAATATTTATTTTGAAAACTGATAATATACATTATAGTTATAAATACAGGTTTTAGACATTTTATGCTCAAGAAATTAGCTTGGTACTGGTCTTTTGTAGAGTTAATTAAAGGGTTTGCTATTACATTGAAATATATGTTCAAGCCAAAGGTTACTTTGAGGTATCCTATGGAGAAGGGCCCTTTAAGTCCAAGGTTTCGTGGCGAGCATGCGTTGCGTAGGTATCCAAACGGTGAAGAACGATGCATAGCTTGTAAATTATGCGAAGTTATCTGCCCTGCTCAAGCAATAGTTATTGAAGCAGAGGAAAGAGAAGACGGTAGTCGTCGCACCACACGCTATGATATTGACATGACAAAATGCATATACTGCGGGCTTTGCCAAGAGGCATGTCCAGTTGATGCAATTGTGGAGGGTCCTAACTTTGAATTTGCTACTGAAACAAGAGAGGAGCTAATGTACAATAAAGAAAAGTTATTGCGTAATGGTGAAGTTTGGGAAGACGCAATTGCACTCAGGTTAAAAAAGAATAGGCCGTACTACTGATGTTAAAAATTTATAGCTTTCAAATCATTCCTTTGTTACCCAGGTGCTTTTTTTCTGTCATTTCAGTGTTCCTTTTTTTGTCATCCCAGTGTGTGACACTGGGATCCAGGTATAAAAATATTTGCAAATTGTGCAATGGACAACAGCTTTTAGAAGCATACGTTAAACTAATTTCCATTATAAAAATAAGATGGATCCCAGTGTCACGCACTGGGATGACATCATAGGGGATGACAAGGATAGGGTTACTTGGATGACAAAAGGGTCGATGAATGATTAAAGTTACTTTTTCAACCGAACAAAAAGTAAAAGAATACAGTGGTAAAGTTACTGGCTTTGATATATTACAACCGGATGCTTTGAAAGAAGCAATTGCCTTTAAGGTAAATGGTGAGTTGCATGATCTCTCATGTGAAATTGAAGCTGATGTAGAGATAGAGGTGATACAACTTAGTGACGAAGCGGGTTTGGATATAATAAGGCATGATGCTGCTCACATAATGGCGCAGGCAGTGAAAGAGCTATTTCCTAATACTCAGATTACTATCGGCCCAACAATTCAGGACGGTTTTTACTATGATTTTGCTACAGATCGTGCCTTCACTACGGACGATCTTACCGCAATAGAAAAGAAAATGAAAGAGATTGTAAAAAGTAACCACAGATTTGTTCGAGAAGTTTGGACTCGCAAGCAGGCAGTTGATTTCTTTAGTGGTATAGGCGAAAAATATAAAGTTGAAATTATATCCTCTATACCAGAGAGTGAAAACCTAACTGTTTATAGGCAAGGTGATTTTATTGACCTATGTCGTGGTCCGCACTCACCATCAACCGGCAGAGTTAAAGCGTTTAAACTTATGAAAGTAGCGGGTGCATACTGGCGAGGTGATGCAAAGGGCCCAATGTTGCAGCGAATATATGGTACAGCATGGAGAAATAAGGATGAATTAAACGCTTACCTTGAGTGCCTCAAAGAAGCAGAAAAACGTGATCACCGCAAAATTGCTAAGGATATGGATTTATTTCACATTCAAGAGGAAGCTGTTGGGCAGGTTTTTTGGCATGAACAAGGATATATTCTATATAATGTTCTTGAGTCTTACATCAGAAAGAAGCTAATAAATAATGGCTATTTTGAGGTAAAAACTCCTATTTTAGTAAGTAAAGAGCTGTGGGAAAGATCTGGACATTGGGATAAGTTTCGTGAAAATATGTTTATTGTTGACGAATCTGAGAATAAAAAGTTAGCAATAAAACCCATGAATTGTCCTTGTCATGTGCAGATTTTTAATTCTCACACCAGGAGCTACCGTGATTTACCAATACGTATGGCAGAGTTTGGCACATGCCATAGAAATGAAAGCTCAGGCTCATTGCACGGACTGATGCGAGTGCGTGGTTTTACGCAAGACGATGCACACATTTTTTGTATGGAAGAACAAGTGAATTCTGAGACTATAAGGTTTTGTGACCTTTTAAAAGAAGTATATTCAGAGCTTGGATTCAATGAAATTTCTGTGAAATTTTCAGACCGTCCAGATGTTAGGGCAGGAGATGATGAAGTGTGGGATAGAGCTGAAAAAGCGCTGCTTGAAGCCGTTCAAGAAGCGGGCTTAAGTTATGAACTGAGCCCTGGTGAAGGTGCGTTTTATGGTCCAAAGTTAGAGTTTGTTTTAAAAGATGCAATAGGCAGAAGCTGGCAATGTGGAACATTACAAGTTGATTTCATTTTACCAGAACGTCTGGGAGCTTTTTATATAGGGGCAGATGGACACAAGCATCACCCTGTCATGTTACATAGGGCAATTCTTGGGACTTTTGAGCGTTTTATTGGAATTTTGATAGAAAATTACGCAGGAAAATTTCCAGTTTGGCTTGCTCCAACGCAACTTGCTATTCTGACCATTACAAATGAGGCTGACGGTTACGCCACAGAAATCAGCAATGTCTTAAAAGAACAAGGTGTGAGAGTCAAGACTGATTTGACCAATGAAAAAATTAGTTATAAGATACGTTTGCATAGTCTAAACAAGGTTCCTATATTGTGGATTGTAGGCAAAAATGAAGTTACAAGTAAAACTGTGTCAGTGAGAAATTTAGGATCGGAAAGACAGGAGTCTTTTTCTTTGGAGAAGGCTATTGAATTGTTGTTAAAAAGTATTAATTTGAATTAAGGGAGTTAAAGTTTGCAAGTTAAAAAGAACAATAAAAACAGAATTAATGGATTCATCACAGCTAAGGAGGTACGCTTAGTTGATCACAGTGGTGAAATGATCGGAATCGTGCTAATAGAACGAGCTTTGGAGCTTGCACAGGGTGTTGGTTTAGACTTGGTAGAAATTGCACCTGATTCAACCCCTCCAGTATGTAAAATACTGGATTATAGCAAACAAAAGTATGATATAAAAAAGAAAGCAAGTGAAGCAAAAAAGAAACAAAAAACATTAACTATAAAAGAAATTAAACTGGGTCCCAATATTGGTGATCACGATTACGGAACAAAATTGCGTCAAGCAAGAGACTTACTTGCCCACGGACATAAAATTAAAGTCACAATGAGATTTGGAGGGAGAGAGCTTATAAACACTGAAGTTGGACTGGAAAAATTAGAACGGCTAATTCGAGACACTGAAGATATCGCAAAGGTAGAATTGGCACCTAAAAGAGAAGGGAATCAATATTTTTTAGCTCTGGTTGCTAAGTAGCAAAACGGCTTAAGAAGTATAAGTAGAGTTAAATTATCGCCCTCTCTTTGATAACATGGCGAAAATGTCTTATTAATCCTTGAATCGGCCAAGCTGCAGCATCGCCAAGCGCGCAAATTGTATGTCCTTCTATTTGAGCCGTAAGGTCAAGCAGTTTATCTATTTCATTAGGCTTAATATCTCCTGCCACCATCCTCCTCATAATCCTCCACATCCATCCAGTACCTTCACGGCATGGTGTGCATTGCCCACAGGACTCATGCATATAAAAGTGTGATAACCTCTCTATTGCAGCTATTATATCAGTTGATTTATCCATCACTATTACAGCAGCAGTACCAAGCCCTGATTGTGCAGCTTTTAATGAATCAAAATCCATTTCAATAGTATCACATATAGATTTTGGAATTAATGGCACTGAAGACCCACCAGGTATTACAGCAAGTAAATTATCCCAACCTCCCCGCACTCCACCTGCATACTTTTCAATTAATTCACGTAGTGGAATTCCGAGCTCTTCTTCAACATTACACGGGTTGTTTACGTGCCCTGAAATACAAAAGACCTTGGTACCAGTATTATTTGGTTTACCAAGAGATGCAAACCATTCTCCTCCGCGATTTAGAATATCTGGAACCATGGCTATAGTTTCAACGTTGTTTATTGTGGTTGGGCAGCCAAAAAGTCCAACACCTGCGGGAAATGGAGGTTTCATGCGAGGAAAGCCCTTTTTTCCTTCAATTGATTCGAGTTGAGCTGTTTCTTCCCCACATATGTAAGCTCCTGCACCCCTATGGATAAACACATCAAGATCATAGCTTGATTTGCAGGCATTTTTTCCAATTAAGTTTTCTTTATAGGCTTCCTCAAGTGCCTTTTTTAGAACTAAATATTCATTATAAAATTCACCCCTGATATAAATATACGCAACTGATGCGCTGATCGCTTTGCCGGCTAGGAGAATTCCCTCAAGTAACTTATGTGGCTCATATCGCAATATATCTCTATCTTTACATGTACCAGGTTCTGACTCATCTGCATTGATTACTAAATATGCTTTTGGAAGATTTTTAGGCATAAAGCTCCACTTAAGGCCAGTAGAAAATCCTGCACCCCCTCGACCTCTCAAGCCAGATTTCTTTACTTCATCAATGATTTTTTCTGATCCTAAATCCAGTAATTCCTTTGTTTTTTGCCAGCTACCACGTTTTTTTGCACCCTCAAGTAGTGAAGTTTCTTTACCATTTAAGTTTGTGAATATTTTGTCTTGTTCTTTTAGCATGTTTTTCAAAATTTGTGAGTGATCCCGACGCGATTCGAACGCGTGACCCACTGATTAAAAGTCAGTTGCTCTACCGGCTGAGCTACGGGATCATTTCATTTTTCAGCTATACTAAACATCAATACAGTTTTTATCCGTTTTAATCAAACTAAAATTTTCATGTGTGGTTAAATAAATTATATAATATACTGCGTTAGTAGTTAAAAAATCTATAGATAATTTAAAAAAATTTTTAAAGGAAAACTTCTTGTTAATTTTCAGTTCACAGATTTATTTGGATGGTGTGAAGTATAACGCTAAGGAGACAAGAAAAATAGAAAACTGTATATACCCTACAGAATTTGTGCACTATTATAATGCTTAGCAATAGCCTATAGCTAACACGTTATACCGCCTCAGCATATAGCTAACCCAAGAAAGGTTTTCCTACGTCATACCGCCGCGGTATCTCTAGATCCCGCTAACAAGCAGCGGGATGACGAATTTTTGTTTTTCAAATTATCGGTAAATCTAAGTCACTTTAGCTATAGATTCCGCTAACACGTAGCGGAATGACGGTTTTTCAAATTGTCAGTAAATCTAAGTCAGTTTAGCTATAACAGATAAATATTTCTTGCATTTCAGCCTGAGTGAATTATGCTTTAAGCAAGAATTGGGGGCATAGCTCAGCTGGTAGAGCATCTGTTTTGCACGCAGAAGGTCAGCGGTTCGATCCCGCTTGCCTCCACCAGTCTATATTAGCTCTAGCACACCACAAAACCTGTCAAAACAGCTTATTTTAATCTACTTTCCTAAAAATCCCTATTTCTTTTCATGATTTTTCTCTGCACAAGCGATGTTTGTTATTATAATTCTAATATATACTAACTTAACAATAAATTAATCAATAAATGTTAGAATACTAACAATTAATTTATTGGTAATGCCTATGAGTGGAAAAAAACATGTTTTTAAGATGGTGCCTGGAAAAGAGGTGTTTAGAAAAACCCCGACTAAATTGATAAGGTGGCCTGATGAAGGTTATAATCCTACAATGTCTATTAAAAAAGTTGGGCTTGTATCGCTGGATGATAAAAACGATGTACTACTAGACTTATTACCTATAAAACTTTGCAGCAGTTCTTGCATAGACAGTTACATATGTCTGGAGGAAGAAAATGAAGGAAATCTGGTAGACAAAGATTATAAAAGTGATTCTAACTTAGATTATGTAAAAAGTAACCATACATTTGTATATTACGGTAATGAGTTGGCTAAGTTATCATATACAAGAGAACTTATTCAGCCTTTCACAACTATTTGTAGCAGTTCTATTAAATCAAAAAAATTGGAATACAAATATGTAACATGGGAAGATTCAGATACTGACAACAATAAATATTATTTTTCAGACGAGGCAGGAAATATAATAGATTCACCTGACAATAAGGCATTACAAGATATTATATCATACTACTGTGAAAAATATATAAAAGATATACCACTATCTAGTATACAAAAGAGCACACTGTTATCAAGCGCGTTTGCCAAAATCTTTATTCAGGACCTAACAGAAAACCAACTAAAGACCCTTGCCAATACTCTTAGTAACGAGCAACTGCAAAAAATAATTCCTCAACTGAATTCAAATCAACTGCAGGTTCTTGCACAGAATTTAACGAATGGACAGCTACAAAAAATCATTCCTGAACTGAGTTCAAACCATTTGCAAGCTTTAGCAGAGAACTTAACAGATGAACAACTCCAAACTTTAGTGGATCATCTAACCAACCACCAATTACAAACTCTCGCTCAGGAACTAAATCCAGAAAAGTTACAAATAATTGTTCCTATTTTAAATGATGCTCAGCTTGAAGCTCTAGTTAGAGACTTAAATCCAGAGCAAGTAAAAGAAATTTTACCTCACTTAGAGCATGTCTTCAAACTGAAGAATGAGCTAATTTGTGAAGCATAATAGTGATCATATTAAAGAAGATATAGTTTTTTGAGGTGAGAGGAGAATGCTCGTAATCTTTACTCATGCGCCTAAAATTGGAAAGCCAGGCAAAAGTTCTTTCAACAATCCAACGTTTGGGAATAACTTGAAATCCTGTATCAACTATTTTCTTGGCAATCGTTAATAAACATCCCGTTTCCAATAAGCATCTGTTTTGTAATTTACCTATGTACCCTTGATCAGCAAAAAACTTACGTAAAGTTGGAACTTTGCATTTAGCTTGGGCAAAAAGATTTAGAGCACTATCACGATCTTGAATACTTGCACTCTGTACTTCAGCAGCAATTACAAGACCCACAGTATCTACAATAATATGGCGTTTTCTGCCCTTTATTTTTTTGCCAGCATCATATCCTCTGGATCCCCTTTTTGAGTAGTTTTCACTGACTAGCTATCAATTATACCTACTGATGGAGTCTTATTTTTACCAATCATCTCTCTTACTTTTTTAACTAGAAAATCATGAATTTCTTGCCATATTCCACTTTTTTTCAAGCGCGAATTACAACTATATACGGTTTTCCATGGTGGAAAATCTTTAGGCAGTTGTCTCCATTGACATCCTGTTCTCATCATATAGCGGATTGCATTAATAATTGTTCTAATACTATGTTTTCTTGGTCTGCCGGTCTTTTTAGGTTCAAAATATGGCTCTATTGTCTTCCATTCTTTGTCACTTATATCGCTTGGGTACATCTTAAAATGTACCTTATACCATACTTCTTAACTTCTTTCTACTCAGTTTGAAGACATGCTCTTAAAGGTGGATCAATTTAAAGCACTTATTAAAACTTTAAATGATGAACAGTTTACAGTGCTTGCAAAAGACTTGGCTGAGCACCACTTGACAATACTCTCCAAAGAATTAGAAGGTGATCAGTTAAAAGCTTTAGTAAATAACCTGCAGGAAGACCAACTGAAAGACTTAGTTAATAAACTCGACCATAAGAAACTCGAAGCAATAGCTCAGGACTTAACTGATCCTAATAGGATTCAAACTATTATTAAGTCTTTAGCTGACAATCCAGGTAAACTTCAAGCCTTTGCTCGCAATATGTCTAATAAGCAGTTTAAGGAACTTTTGGATAACGTAGGTGCAGAAGAGCTTAAAGAGATTATTCATAAACTGCCTTATGAGAAAGTAACGGCTGTGATTGGTGATCTCAGCAATCAAGATCAGTCTAAAGCTATTATTGATGCATTAAAAGGGAAACTTGAAGAACAAAATGAAAAGCTAAAAGAGGTTTATGAGAAGCTAGAAGAACTTCTACCGCCACCTGTGTACAGCGAAGCGTTGAAAAGTTTGCGTTCATCACCCCGTATTTCCCAAGATACTAACACCGAATTTATAGCAGTTGAAGAATACGCTTACCATGAATCTGAGTATTTGTAAGCCAGTGCTTACGAGTTTGGAAAAAGGTTGTCTGATGTGCGTAGCAGCTAGTTTAAATTATTAATAATATTATGGAGGTAACTCATATGAGAACAGATAAAAGTCTACAAAACAATGTACAAGGTTTTGCAACAGAAAATAATGAGCAAAAAGTTAATACCATTGGACCTTTCAAGCTAAAAAGCCAGGGGAAAGACTTCACGGAGCAACAACTAACAAAAACTATAGCAGGTGCTCATGCTCAAAATGTTATTGATGAGATGGTCGATAGTATAAATCAAAACCTCATTGGTAAGTTAAATACGATATTAACAGATGAAGAGAAAAAAGTTACAAAACTAATTAAAGATGTTGGTGATCAAAAGAGTGGTTTAGTAAAAGATCTCAGTGATTTAAAACAAGCTTTAGACGATATTGCTCCTCCACCAGCAGCTCCTCCATTATTCCATGTTACTGGCGAAGAGAACAGTTTGCTTTAATAAAAAAGGCAACAGCTTGCTAGCAGGCTGTTACCCTCTCTATATATCGTTTCAATACAGCTGAATTAGGGAATCTATTTTAAAACTTTCGGCATATAGTTCTCATCATGTTTTGCAAACACCGTATCTGCAAGAAAGGTACTATTATCAAACATTTTACCTTGCACAACAACACCACTTTTTTCTGAAAATATTGGTGGAAGTATTCCCTGGTATTTTACCACAACGCTTTTGTTAAAATCTGTCATTTGAAAAATCACTTCACTTTCATTGCGTATCACGCTATTTTCAACAACCATTCCACCAACACGGATTGGCTTTTGACTATTTGGTAAAACTATTGCCTCACTTACTGTATAGAAAAATGAGATATTTTCTTTGAGCGTTGTTAAAATAAAAAAGACTATGCAGCTTAAAAAGCAGAAAATTCCTGAAGTTATAAGTAATCGCTTATGTTTCTTCTTCATTATTATCTTTCAGGCTTTTTAGAATTTTTTTACTTTTAGTATAGCAAGAAATGGTAAAAATCAGTTCTCCGGTAATCAACGTAAAACTAATAAGGTAAGCAAAAATTACATATGTATTCATAATGCATTATCAATAAATAACTCACCTGCATCAAAATAAATTAAGCTTCCATCCTTTTGCTGCAACACCAATTTACCACTGTTATCTATATCAGCAAAAATTCCTTCATACAATTTGTCAGCTAGCTTTACACTGATTTGCTCGTTCATTTTGAATGCTTTTTTTAACCACATTTCTCTTATAGCATAAAACCCATCAAATAGCCATTGCTTTCTTAGCTTATTAAAATTTATTATTGATTCCTTTAATAGATCCATGTTAGACACAGACTCACCATAATTGCTAATGCACGTTGTTCCTGGAAGTGGTGTATGATTGACATTAATTCCAATTCCTACAATAAGCCAATTCGAATTGGATCTTTTTTCAAGCAATATTCCACTTATTTTCTTGCCATCGATTAGAATGTCATTTGGCCATTTATGTTGAATGTTACTATCATTCATAAATGACAGTAAAGTATTCCCTACAGCAAGAGCAGTCACAAAAGTCAATTCTGTTAATTTGCTGATGTCTTTAACTTGACTCGTTAAGCCTACTGTTATCCCAGTACCATCCGATGTCATCCCAGTGCTTGACACTGGGATCCATGCTTCTTGATTCCTAGATTCCAGCGTCACGCACTGGAATGGCACCGAAAGCTGGCTTTCATTCAGATAATCGTTAAAGAGGTTTATCACCAAACTCGCATAGAAATTACCTTCTGGAGAAACCCAACTTTTTCCGGTGCGCCCCCTGCCTTCTGTTTGTTTATCGGCAATAATAACAGTTTCATTTGATATTCCTCTGTTAATTAAGTCCAGTGCTTTTCCATTAGTGCTTAAAACTTCTTTGTAATGATGAATATGAAAACCCTCAGGGATCACCTTGTCAGCCCTTTAGTTCAATGAGTGAGTAAAACGTACAAGAAAAGAACGAGGTTAATCAGTGAAGCCACCGAAGTGATAATGAATAGACCCTTAGAATAAGTAACCTTATTACCACTAGCTTTATCGAAATACATAGCTTTTATAATATTTAGATAATAGTAACACGATATAACACTTGCCATTACAAGGATCAAAGACAGGGTGATAAAGCCAGAATTTATTAAACTTTTGAATATAAAAAATTTAGCGATAAAACCCGCAAGTGGAGGTATTCCCGACATCGAGAGTAACAGCACAGAAAGATGAAATGCTACAATTGGGCGTTTCTTCCCTATACCAGACAAGTTTGCAATATCACAATCGTCATCGTCAATTTGTACGAGATATGAGAATAGCCCTATGCTTGTGATGATATATATCACCAGATACATTAAGGCACTATCTGTTCCTGCTTGTGTAAAAATAGAAAGTGAAGCAAATATAAAACCAATGTGACCAATTGAACTGTAAGCAAGCAGCCTTTTTAAGTTTTGCTGACGCAAAGCCCCAAAAGCTGAGATAAGCACAGACAATGCTGAAACGTATAAGAAAATAGGCTGAACATAACTTTTTACATTTACTAACTCTTCATTCATCAATCGAATTAAAAATGTTACAAGTGCAGCTTTTGGGGCCGTAGAAAAAAACGCAGTTACTATGGTAGGTGCACCTTGATAGACATCTGGAGCCCACATATGAAAAGGAGCAATAGCAAGCTTGAAACACAAACCAATAAGGATAAAAACTAACCCAAAAACTATTCCATAAGTTATCTGATGGCTTTGCAAGAATGAACCGAGCTCAGAGAAATTGACTTGTCCTGTATATCCATAAAGCAGCGACATTCCATATAGCATAATGCAGGAAGATAGTGCACTAAGTGTAAAATATTTCACTCCTGCTTCACATGAATAAGCTGAATCTTTATTAAAGCTCGCAAGAACATATAAAGATATACTCATCAACTCAAAAGCTAAGTAAAAAGAAATCAGACTATTTGCTGAAACTAAAGTTATCATGCCAAATAGTGCAAAAAGAATCAGTATTGAAAATTCATATTTATAGTCATATTTTGATAAATTCAGCATCAAAAGTATTAAAATTCCTGTGCTGAGAATTAACCCTTGGGCTGACCTGATGTGTAAATTGAGTTTTAACAACGAATTAAAGAGAAAAATTTCATTGTTTTCTGCCGAAATAATTAAAATAATCAAAGTTACCACTGTGCAGCCAAGTGCTAATAAGTTGATAGTTCGGCGGTTAAATATAATTCCAAGCAGTAGCAACACTAACGAGGAGATAATAGAGAACGTTTCCGGCAATATCTGTATATAATTCATAGCGCATCATATTTGACTAACAAATTTGCCATACATGGCTTCAAATAATTCAGTGCAAGGGTTGGGTAGAATCCAAGCAAAATAACAAACACTGCAAGCAGAATTAAGACAGAAAATTCTATGCTATCCAAACGGTTATTTAATAATTTAGAATAGCTAACCCCCCATATTATTTGTTTACATAAATTCAGCATATAAACTGCGCTTAAAATAGTGCCAAGTGCGATAAATCCTGTAAAAAACCCTATGCTCTTAAACATCCCAACCATAGCCAAAAACTCACCTGCGAACCCAGATGTTCCAGGTAGCCCTATTGAA
Organism: Wolbachia endosymbiont (group A) of Anoplius nigerrimus; assembly: GCF_947251795.1. Lineage (GTDB taxonomy): Bacteria > Pseudomonadota > Alphaproteobacteria > Rickettsiales > Anaplasmataceae > Wolbachia. Next base: position 659,255 of record NZ_OX366385.1, read on the forward strand.
GCCATTGAAAATAAAATGAACATAAAACCAAATTTTGGCATTGTGTTTACTATGCCAAAATATTTTGCAATCTCCAAAGTCCCAGTTCGAGTATATAGCATTCCAACACATAAAAATAAAGCAGCAGAAATAAGGCCATGACTAATCATTTGAAATATACTACCCAGTACTCCTTCCTCACAAAATGAAAAGAGGCCAGCGGTAACGATCCCCATATGTGCTATTGAAGAATAAGCTATTAACTTCTTTATATCATCTTGAGCAAACGCAACTAGCGAAGCATATATCACCGCAATAATGCTCAGCACAACAACGAAATTTGAAAAATACAAACTTGCCTGAGGAAGCATTGGAATAGAAAACCTTAAAAATCCATATCCCCCCATTTTAATAAGCAAGCCAGCTAAAATCACAGATCCAGAAGTTGGTGATTGCACATGTGCATCAGGAAGCCAAGTGTGAAATGGAAACATTGGAACTTTTATTGCAAAGGAAATAAAAAATGCAATCCACAGCAATGACTGCACTTCAAGATCAAGGCTTGGCACTAATGTAGCTAATTCTTGTATATTAAACGTCCCAAAAATGCTATAGATGTAAACCAGTCCAAGTAGAAATAATAATGAGCCAGTTAATGTATAAAGAAACAACTTAAACGTTGCATATACCCTGTGTTTTCCTCCCCAAATGCCAATAATAAAGAACATTGGTATTAAAACAGCTTCAAAAAACACATAAAAGCTTATAGCATTCAGTGAAACGAAAAAACCGACTACAAAACTCTCAAGCAGTAGAAACAATGCCATATATGGCCTAAGGGTTGTATAACTCATTTTGCAGTTGTAGAGTATACAAATTACAAACGAGAAAGTTGTAAGCAGAAGGAAAAGCAACGATATACCATCTATCCCTATTCCAACATTTCTAATTGGGTAGCTGACAAACTGAAAGTCCGCATCGTTATAATCAAATTCTATACAAGCTACAATGCTAAGCAAAAATGGAAGTACAGCAAAAAATAGAGCAAGGAATCTTAAGTGTATAGATTGATGATTAATCCTGATTAAGGATAAAATCAATGCTCCTATCAGTGGAAGCAAGAATATACTAAGTAACAACACCTTCTATTTAATTCCAATAATATATAAAGCACCGATTATTAGAGTAACAAACATAATAAATGCATAATCAAATATATAACCAGTTTGCAACTTTATAGAACTTTTTGAACATTCATTAACCAACCTTACAACACCATTTGGCCCAAATGAATCAATAGCCTTAACATCAAACTTCCATAAAAGCCTAGACATAAACCTTATCGGTGCAATGATAACAAACTCATACACCTCATCAAAGTACCATTTATTCTGCAAAAACTTAAGTAAAAATTTACTCTTAATTTGCCTAATTACTTGATATTGGTAAATTAGGTACGCAAGTGCTATTCCACTTAGGCTCGCCAAGGTTGGTAGTAATTTTATAAAGAAATTATGAACTCCATGCTCATCAATCACCATTAAACTTGATTTCCAAAACGCATTACTAGTTATGTTCAAAATATTTGCTCCCCACACTCCAGAAAATACCGATCCAAAAGCAAGTATCAGTAATGGTATAAGCATAATCTTTGGTGCCTCATGTATATTAATTTTACTTTGTTTTTGGCTGTGGAACACAAGAAGCAATAACCTCCAAGAGTAAAACGCTGTGAAGAATGCAACAACTAAGCTTATTACAAAAGCAAAGCTATCCGTGCTATAAGCATGTTCAATTATCAAATCCTTTGAGTAAAAACCTGCAAATGGAAATATTCCAGAAAGCGCAAGAGACCCAATCCACATGAGAGTGTAAGTGCAAGGGATTTTCTTCCAGCAATTTCCCATTTTCTGAATGTTTTGCTCATGATGCATTGCATGAATCACATTGCCAGCACCAAGAAATAGTAGAGCTTTAAAAAAAGCGTGTGTCATTAAATGAAAAATAGCAACGTTGTAAGCAGAAAGGCCACATGCCATGAACATATAACCAAGTTGACTGCACGTTGAATAAGCAATTATTTTTTTTATATCATTCTGAGTAATCGCAACAGTAGCTGCAAAAAAAGCAGTAATTGCTCCAACAATAACTATTAACTCCCTTGCAACGCTTGATAATTCAAACAGTGGAGAACATTTTGCTATTAAAAATATACCTGCTGTTACCATAGTTGCTGCATGAATAAGTGCAGAAACGGGGGTTGGCCCTTCCATTGCATTTGGCAGCCAAACATGTAAGCCAAGTTGAGCAGATTTACCCATACAGCCAATAAAAAGTAATATACATATTATATGAATAGTTTTGAATTCACAGCAGAATGCTTTAATGTTCTGAGTGCCAAGAAAATCAGCGGCACCAAATACCTCAGCAAATTCCAAAGAGTGAAATGTATAATAAATAAGAAAAATTCCAATTAATAGTGCAAAGTCTCCTACCCTATTCACAACAAATGCTTTAATTGCTGCATTATTTGCAGAATATTTTTGGAACCAAAATCCTATGAGTAAATAAGAACATAGGCCAACCCCTTCCCAGCCAAAAAAAAGCTGCACGAAATTATCGCTCACAACCAGCACAATCATGCAAAACGTAAATAGCGATAGGTAAGAAAAGAACCTCGACTTCCCTTTATCATGCTCCATATAACCGATAGAATAGAGATGTACTACCAGTGAAACGGTGGTAATAACAATAAGCATTAAGGATGAGAGAGCATCCACATTAATTGCCCAATTTACTTTTAATACACTTAATGAAAATAGAGGAAATAAACTCAAGTGATAATTTTCAGAGAAGGTGAGAAAAACATACCAAGATAAAACTGCAGATATTCCAATCCCTGCCGTTGTAACTAACTGACTAAAAACATCTCTTCTAAAAAGTGCTGCAAGTAGCGAACCAAAGAGTGGCAAAAATACTATTAATTTCAGTATATCCATCATACTTTCATTCTTTCATTAAATTTGCTTGTTCAACGTCTATATTGCCACGGCTTCTATAATATACAACCAATATTGCAAGTCCAACTCCTGACTCTGCTGCCGCAACAGTCAACACAAACATCACAAAAATTTGCCCAACTATATCATTCATAAAGGCAGAAAAAGCAACTAAATTGATGTTAATTGCCAGCAATAATATTTCTATTGATAATAATATATTGATTATGCTCTTACGGTTAATGAAAATACCGCATACCCCAATAGTGAACAAAATAGCAGCAACTATCAAAAAATGATTTAATCCTATTTCCATTCTACTCCTTTTTCAAATTTAGCCTTAACCAATTTTACAGATGAAGATTGTGTCAATTGCTTTAATACATTCTGTTTTTTAACTCCTTTTTTCTTGTCCTGCAAAGTAAGAGCAATTGCACCGACAATTGCAACAAGCAGCAGAATACCAGAAAGATGAAAAGCGTACATGTAGTCAGTGTAGAGCAAATTACCAATAGCTTTCACGTTATTAGTATTATAGTTTATAACATTGCTTATATTGGGTGCTGAGCTGCGGATTACAAAGCTGATGACTAGAAAAAACACAACACATAATATAGCACCAAGAGTGAAATGCTTCGCAAAACCCTGGCGCAACCTTATATAGTCAATATCGAGCATCATAACTACAAAGAGAAACAACACTGCAACTGCGCCGATGTATACTATCAGCACCATCATAGCAATGAATTCAGCTCCAAGGAGAATAAAAAGCACTGCAGAGTTAACGAAGGTGAAAATTAAAAATAATACTGCATGCACAGGATTTCTTACGCTAATTACACAAACAGCAGATAAAATGCTAAGAATTGCGAAAAAATAAAAGAAAAAAGGCATCGATACTTTAACTGCAACAATAGTTACTAATTTAAAGTGACTATCGTGGTAAAGTCAATATTATATTAAACGTTTGAAAACATTGTACTACAAAGCTCCAGCTCCATTTTAAATTATTATACAGAGCGCTTTCTAAGTGCTTAATCAATACACTAAATCCTTAATTTATCCTTGACTATTTTAATTTATCAATATATAATATGTGTATGTTAGTAATTAATGGCGGCTCAAAATGTACAACATATTTGGTTATTTCAAAAGCAACAATAGTTCTAACGCACAAAGTAGCAGACTAGATGGAGAAAGTTATCAATACACCGCAAGAGATTATGTGACAATTTACTTTAATAACACACTAGCAAGTTTCAGTAGATCATGGAGAGAATTTAAAGAAAAAGCGTATGGATTTATGTATGATATCGGAACTTGGTTGAAAGAAATATATGAAAATCTCACTGAACGACCTGCAACGCATAATCACTATACCCCAAAAGAAAAACCCCTTGTTGAAGAAATAGGAGTGGAGGAACCAGATTGTACATATAAGCCATTCCGAACTCCACCTATCCACCCAACAACTGGTGCCAATGACTTAAATCAAGTTGTTGTTACTCAGCATACACTTGAAACTACCCCAACAAGATAGATCTACGTTTAAATATGTAGTACTTGAGTGAAGCATTCTTTAACTGCTCTATTCAATAAAACCTTTACAATACTTTGATCATAGGTTTAACTTTACGAAGTTATAATCTATAGGGCTACGATGAACGATTATCTCTCACTGCTAAATCCAGAACAACAATCAGCTGTAACTAACATAGATGGATCGATTTTAATATTGGCAGGAGCCGGAACCGGAAAAACAAGAACGATCACTTCAAGAATAGCGCACATAATTAGAAACGGTCACGCTTATTCTGATGAGATATTAGCAGTTACATTTACAAATAAAGCAGCAAATGAGATGGTATCAAGGGTACTTGAGCTAACGGGCACAAACATACCATGGCTTGGCACTTTCCATGCAATTGCAGCAAAAATTTTGCGCCTGCACGCAGAAATTGTGGGCTTAAACCCCAATTTTACAATCATTGGTGTGGATGACCAATTACAGGTAATAAAAAACGTCATGAATGAAATAAGCCCTGATTACCTATCAGAAAAATGTAAGACCATTATGAATATTATTCAGCAATGGAAAGAAAAGTGCTTATTGCCATCTGAAGTGGAAGATATTCAATCATTTAGACCAGTGTACGTAACTGCGCTCAAAGTATATCACCAATATCAGGAAAGGTTGAAATTCCTTAACTCTGTCGATTTTGGTGACTTATTGCTATATAACATACAACTCTTTAATCAAAAGACCGAAGTTCTGTCCTACTACCAAAACAAGTTTAAATATGTCATGGTAGATGAATATCAAGATACAAATGCGATACAATATCTTTGGCTAAAATACCTTGCAAAAGAGCATTCAAATATTTGCTGTGTAGGAGATGATGACCAGTCGATATATAGTTGGCGTGGTGCGGAAGTTGAAAATATTTTGAAGTTTTCCGATGATTTTAAAAATGCAAAAACCGTTAAACTAGAGTGTAACTACAGGTCAACATCCCACATACTTGCAACTGCGTCATATGTTATCAATCACAATAAGGCTCGCTTAGAAAAAAAATTGTGGACAACAAACGTTGAAGGGGAAAAGGTAAATCTAATAAAATTATGGGACGGAAAAGCTGAAGCAAGGTTCATAAGCGAACAGATATTAAAGCTCAATAAATACAGATTTAGTGACATTGCAGTGCTGGTAAGGGCCACTTTTCAAACTAGAGTTCTGGAAGAGTATTTTATAAAATATTCAATTCCCTACAAGATTATAAGTGGCGTAAAATTCTACGAACGTCAGGAAGTCAGGGATATAATTGCATATTTAAGACTCGTTACAAACAATAACGATGACTTAGCTTTCGAAAGGATCGTAAACCGGCCAAAAAGAAGCATAGGAGCTACAACTCTAAAGAAAATATACACGACTGCTCAGGATAACAAAATTTCTTTTTTTGAGGCAGCAAAAATATTAGTTAATAGTAATCAAGTAACCGAAAGAATTAAACTCTCACTAAATGATTTTTTAAATAAAATTAAAGCTTGGGAAGAAATAGTAAGCGTAAAACCACTGCATGAATTCGTTAAAATCGTAGCAAACCAATCAGGGTATATTGAAGTGCTTGAAAATGAGGAGGTAACAGGCTTAGCACGAATAGAAAATGTCAAAGAGCTCATCTCATCTTTAAAAAATTTCGATAATGCCACAACTTTCTTGGAGCATATAAGTCTGGTGATGGAAGTGGATAATATGAATAACGATGACACTGTATATGTTATGACTCTTCATGCAGCCAAAGGACTTGAATTTCCGTGCGTGTTTCTACCTGGTTGGGAAGAGGGATTATTTCCTCATCAAAGATCTTTTGATGACAAAAGTGGTAAAGCTTTAGAAGAAGAAAGGAGACTCGCATATGTTGGCATAACCAGGGCAAAGGAAAGGTTAATCATTTCATGTGCAGATAGGAGGGAAATTAACAACCAGTGGCAACCGATGCGCACTTCTCGATTCATTAAAGAATTGCCAAGAGAAAATGTTGAGGTAATTAAAAGCAACCTTGCCTACTGTTGAAGCTATAACTGCAGATAAACATATCTTACAAATCTGAATTACTTCAACTATATGTGTAACCAGACTGCATTCTGTGATTTTTAGCAAAGCACGATCTTTCATTTGAGCTTTCTTCAATTTAAAATAAATACAGAAAATTGCTACCTATAGCTAAACTGACTTACGACAATTTGAAAAACCGTCATTCCGCTACTAGTTAGCGCCACGCACAACTGTACGAACGTTGTAGTTTGGGGCCACCAGTGGGCAGTGCCCAGACACTGGTTCCTTTATGACGGCAGTGCCTTCTCCTGTCATCCGAGTAGCCTCCTTATTTTTGTCATCCCAGTGCCCAGACACTGGGATCCAGTTCTTATTACCTAGGCTCTGTGGACAAAATTTTAGAGAAGCCATACAAGAGCTCCAACAAAATTGAGAAAACCCATAAAAACCTCAGCAGTTTTATCAAATCTGGAAAAAATGCGCCTAAAATTTTTAATTTTACCAAAAAAACACTCAATCAAATGACGTTCTTTGTAGATATGCTCATCGTAATACCTTTGCACTTTTCGATTCCGTTTTGGCGGAATAACTACTGTACATCCCTTGTCTTCAAGACTTGTAACAAAGGCATTGCTATCGTAGCCCTTGTCAGCTACTACAGTAGAGTTATAGATACTTTCGGTCAACACTTGTGCCTGCGTAATTTCATTTCTTTGACCAGGAGTCAGAGTAAATTTAAGTGGATTTCCAAGTGCATCGACAAGCGCATGTATTTTAGTTGTAAAGCCACCTTTGCTCCTCCCTAAAGCTTCTTGATCCTTGGAGTTTTTTGTATATCCAGATGAACATGGATGGGCTCGGATGATCGTACCGTCGATTATAGCAACTTCTAAATCAGGCTCTTGTTTAGTATATTCAAGCAATTTTTTCCAGACATCTCTTTCACACCATCTTTTAAATCGCTTATGTATACTCCTGTAATTACCATAAGTTTTTGGTAAAAGTCTCCATTGGCAACCACTTCGCACTATGTACCACACTGCCTCTATGAATATTCTTAAACGTTTTTCATCTTTGCTGTGCATTCCTTTTACGCTTTTTATGAACTCTAAAATTTGTTTCCAATTTTCCTCTTTGATGTAATATTGCATATGGTAGTTTCTCCATTTTTTACCTATTAGGCTAAACTACCATCTTTTTCTCTCTTTTCATATTTTTTGTCCACAGAGCCTAGTGTAAAGTTAAGTTTCCTGGATTCCAGCGTCACGCGCTGGAATGACACCTTACTTAACCGTCATACCACAGCGGTATCTCTAGATCCCGCTAACACGTAGCGGGATGACGAATTGCTTAACCGTCATACCGCCACGAACCGTCTCACCGCGATTCATTCGCGGTATCTCTTAGAGCATGTCTTCAAACTGAGTAGAAAGAAGTTAAGAAGTATGGTATAAGGTACATTTTAAGATGTACCCAAGCGATATAAGTGACAAAGAATGGAAGACAATAGAGCCATATTTTGAACCTAAAAAGACCGGCAGACCAAGAAAACATAGTATTAGAACAATTATTAATGCAATCCGCTATATGATGAGAACAGGATGTCAATGGAGACAACTGCCTAAAGATTTTCCACCATGGAAAACCGTATATAGTTGTAATTCGCGCTTGAAAAAAAGTGGAATATGGCAAGAAATTCATGATTTTCTAGTTAAAAAAGTAAGAGAGATGATTGGTAAAAATAAGACTCCATCAGTAGGTATAATTGATAGCCAGTCAGTGAAAACTACTCAAAAAGGGGATCCAGAGGATATGATGCTGGCAAAAAAATAAAGGGCAGAAAACGCCATATTATTGTAGATACTGTGGGTCTTGTAATTGCTGCTGAAGTACAGAGTGCAAGTATTCAAGATCGTGATAGTGCTCTAAATCTTTTTGCCCAAGCTAAATGCAAAGTTCCAACTTTACGTAAGTTTTTTGCTGATCAAGGGTACATAGGTAAATTACAAAACAGATGCTTATTGGAAACGGGATGTTTATTAACGATTGCCAAGAAAATAGTTGATACAGGATTTCAAGTTATTCCCAAACGTTGGATTGTTGAAAGAACTTTTGCCTGGCTTTCCAATTTTAGGCGCATGAGTAAAGATTACGAGCATTCTCCTCTCACCTCAAAAAACTATATCTTCTTTAATATGATCACTATTATGCTTCACAAATTAGCTCATTCTTCAGTTTGAAGACATGCTCTTAGCCGCTAACAAGCAGCAGACCGTCATACCGCGATTCATTCGCGGTATCTCATCCGCTACTTACTATTACCCACAAATATAAATGTTTGTTGCATAGCTCTTAATGGCATAACTTTTGCTTGAAATAACTGTTTATATGGAGCAATTTACAGCTTTTAGTTGCTAAAATTATAACTCTTAATTTAATAATTTTAATCCAATAAGCTTTCAGGTTAATAAAATTAAATTATTTGAGTAAATACAATACCATGTATTTATTTGTGGGTAATAGTAAGATGCTAAGAGATACCGCGGCAGCATAGCTATCTTCAAAAATATGGTTGAATAATTGTTAATAATAGTGTATAATTATTAATATTTTTAAGCATTCTTGCCATGGCTCTTTCAAAATTTCTCGATCCTCGCAATGATTTGTGTTTCAAAAAAATCTTTGGAACGGAAAAAAATAAGAATATCCTGATCCACTTTTTGAATGATATTTTAGGGTTTACTGAGATAAATGCAATACAAGAAGTTGAGTTTCTTAGCACTATTATGGATCCCGAAGTTGCCTCTGATAAACAAAGTATTGTTGATGTTCTCTGCAAGGATTCTATTGGTAATAGGTTTGTGATTGAGATGCAACTGGCTCGTGATAAAGGTTTTGAGAAACGCGCTCAACTATATGCTGCTAAGGCTTACTCAAGACAAGCTGATAAATCTGGTAAATACGTTGATTTAAAGAAGATTTTCTTTATCGCGATTTCAAATTGCACCTTATTCCCTGATAAGCTTGACTATATATCTAGCCATACCATAAGAGATGAGAAAACCAATGAGCATGACTTAAAAGATTTTCAATTTATCTTCATAGAGCTGCCAAAATTCCCTAAGAGTAGAGAAGAACAACTAGAAAGTGTAGTAGACCGTTGGCTATTTTTCTTTAGTGCGACCCTGAAAGTCGTGGTTTTGTGGTGGTTAAATTCCACTTTCCCTAGACATCGGGGATAATGTATATCTCACCTTTTAAAGGGTGGCAACCTTTGGGATGCAAGCATGAGATAAAAGCAGGTAACACTAAACCTCATGGTGAATCCCTGCAAACAGAGTTAGATATGATTACGAGAGGAACCTATGTTTGAATTGTCGTCAAAGCATAGTATGCGAAAAGAGGTTGAACTACGCATAGACCAAAATGGTACGAAGCAAAAGGGGAACTAAAGATTGAAGACTTTAGTTATTGATGTTCCCAGCTTCCGGCAAATAGTAGGAATCTAAGTTTAACGTGAAACGAAGCCATGGAACGGAGTAACCACATAAAAGCTCTTATATTCATAAAAATATAAGTAGGTAGCCAACCACAAGCTGCTATGTGGAAGGATTGTTTAAGAAGCTAATGCCCAAAGTAATATCTGGGATACGCAGACGTAAACACTTTAATTTGGAAGGTAAAGTGGTGAATAGTAGTGAATATGTTATGGACCAGCAAAAAGCTAGGCTCTGTGGACAAAAAATATGAAAAGAGAGAAAAAGATGGTAGTTTAGCCTAATAGGTAAAAAATGGAGAAACTACCATATGCAATATTACATCAAAGAGGAAAATTGGAAACAAATTTTAGAGTTCATAAAAAGCGTAAAAGGAATGCACAGCAAAGATGAAAAACGTTTAAGAATATTCATAGAGGCAGTGTGGTACATAGTGCGAAGTGGTTGCCAATGGAGACTTTTACCAAAAACTTATGGTAATTACAGGAGTATACATAAGCGATTTAAAAGATGGTGTGAAAGAGATGTCTGGAAAAAATTGCTTGAATATACTAAACAAGAGCCTGATTTAGAAGTTGCTATAATCGACGGTACGATCATCCGAGCCCATCCATGTTCATCTGGATATACAAAAAACTCCAAGGATCAAGAAGCTTTAGGGAGGAGCAAAGGTGGCTTTACAACTAAAATACATGCGCTTGTCGATGCACTTGGAAATCCACTTAAATTTACTCTGACTCCTGGTCAAAGAAATGAAATTACGCAGGCACAAGTGTTGACCGAAAGTATCTATAACTCTACTGTAGTAGCTGACAAGGGCTACGATAGCAATGCCTTTGTTACAAGTCTTGAAGACAAGGGATGTACAGTAGTTATTCCGCCAAAACGGAATCGAAAAGTGCAAAGGTATTACGATGAGCATATCTACAAAGAACGTCATTTGATTGAGTGTTTTTTTGGTAAAATTAAAAATTTTAGGCGCATTTTTTCCAGATTTGATAAAACTGCTGAGGTTTTTATGGGTTTTCTCAATTTTGTTGGAGCTCTTGTATGGCTTCTCTAAAATTTTGTCCACAGAGCCTAGGTATGAATGGAATGGAATTCCTTGGCGAAAGCTGAAGAAATCTTCATTTAAGCTACAAAAACGAATTTACCAAGCTTCTAAATGTAATGATATCAGAAAGATGCATAATCTTCAGAGATTATTACTCAAATCAACAAGTGCAAAAACACTCGCTGTTAGGAAAGTAACACAGGACAATAGGGGGAAGAAGACTGCAGGTATTGATGGAAAGGCTAATCTTAATCAAAAAGAAAGATTACAACTATCATATTCTTTAGATATAAAAGAAAAAGCAAAGCCATCAAGACGCGTCTGGATCCCAAAACCTGGTAAGCCATCGGAGCATCGCCCGCTTGGTATACCTACTATATCGTGTCGAGCAAAACAAACACTTGTAAAAATGGCTTTAGAACCAGAATGGGAGGCAAAACTTGAGCCAAACACTTATGGTTTTAGACCTGGTAGATCATGTCATGATGCAATTGAAGCCATATTTGATGTGCTAAAACAGAAAACAGCATATGTATTAGAGCATGTCTTCAAACTGAAGAATGAGCTAATTTGTGAAGCATAATAGTGATCATATTAAAGAAGATATAGTTTTTTGAGGTGAGAGGAGAATGCTCGTAATCTTTACTCATGCGCCTAAAATTGGAAAGCCAGGCAAAAGTTCTTTCAACAATCCAACGTTTGGGAATAACTTAAAATCCTGTATCAACTATTTTCTTGGCAATCGTTAATAAACATCCCGTTTCCAATAAGCATCTGTTTTGTAATTTACCTATGTACCCTTGATCAGCAAAAAACTTACGTAAAGTTGGAACTTTGCATTTAGCTTGGGCAAAAAGATTTAGAGCACTATCACGATCTTGAATACTTGCACTCTGTACTTCAGCAGCAATTACAAGACCCACAGTATCTACAATAATATGGCGTTTTCTGCCCTTTATTTTTTTGCCAGCATCATATCCTCTGGATCCCCTTTTTGAGTAGTTTTCACTGACTGGCTATCAATTATACCTACTGATGGAGTCTTATTTTTACCAATCATCTCTCTTACTTTTTTAACTAGAAAATCATGAATTTCTTGCCATATTCCACTTTTTTTCAAGCGCGAATTACAACTATATACGGTTTTCCATGGTGGAAAATCTTTAGGCAGTTGTCTCCATTGACATCCTGTTCTCATCATATAGCGGATTGCATTAATAATTGTTCTAATACTATGTTTTCTTGGTCTGCCGGTCTTTTTAGGTTCAAAATATGGCTCTATTGTCTTCCATTCTTTGTCACTTATATCGCTTGGGTACATCTTAAAATGTACCTTATACCATACTTCTTAACTTCTTTCTACTCAGTTTGAAGACATGCTCTTAGATGCTGATATTTCTGGATGTTTTGACAATATTAACCATAATAAACTGCTTGAAAAGCTCAATACCACACCAACGTTAAAGAAAATCATAAGAGGATGGTTAAGGGCAGGCGTTATGGAAGATGGAAAGTTTCAATCCACAAAACGTGGTACAATTCAAGGAGGGACGATCTCACCGTTGCTAGCTTGTGTTGCATTACACGGATTAGAGCAACATATCAAAAAAGCATTAACAAACGAACTCTTTCAATGCATGAAAAGAAAATATGGTAGGATATCGCATAAAAATGCGCAAAAGTCTATTAGTGTAATTTTCTACTGTGATGATTTTGTCGTCATACATGAAAGTGAAGAAATTATTCTTAGGGCAAAAGTTCTAGTTGAAGAATGGTTAAAAACCATTGGATTAGAATTAAAGCCTTCTAAGACAAAAGTTTCTCATACATTAAAAATCATTAATGGAATAAAACCAGGATTTGATTTTCTTGGATTTTCAATAAGACAATATCCAACAAAAGAAAGTAAGAAAGGTTACAAATTATTAATAAAACCAAGTCGTAATTCTATAAAGCAGCATATATTTGCTATTAAACATAAACTTAGAGAAATGCGTGGGGCGCCACAGGAAGTAGTAATAAGGAATCTCAATCCAATCATTAGAGGGTGGAGTCAATATTACTCTTCAGTAGTTTCATGTAAAATCTTTAGCTCATTGGATAATACTATACATAGAAAGCTCTGGAAGTGGGCAGTCTTTAGGCACCCAAACAAAGGGAAATGCTGGATAAAAAGAAAATACTTTAAAAAGTATAATAACGATAACTGGCGTTTTATGACAAGTAACAAGATACATCTTATTATACACAGCGATCATGTTATTAAACGACATATCAAAGTGCAAAAAACCAGATCTCCATATGATGGTGATTGGGTTTATTGGGGTAATCGTCTTAGAGAAATACCAGATAAGCCATCAAGAGTAATAAAACTATTGAAGTTACAACAAAGTAAATGCGGTAATTGTAGACTATGGTTTGAAAGTGATGATATAATAGAAATACATCATAAAGACCGGAATAGACGAAACAATATGATCAAAAATTTATCTTTGTTACATGGGCATTGTCACGATGAATTACACAGGAGGTGTGCATGACAAGCACCAAATTAGAGAGA